>NZ_WRPR01000064.1 GCF_010367455.1 Candidatus Laterigemmans baculatus
TCGGCTTGCCGTTAAACGACTTGGTAGCCAACTGCTGGGCACTGCTGACTTTATGGCAATTCAGCGTAAGAAAGTGGCGCTGTCCAGCTAGCGCCCCGCGGCTCACCCGAGGCTAGCGCCTACGGCTCAAAAGATTGGAAGCTCACCCGAGGCTAGCGCCTACGGCTCAAAAGATTGGAAGGCTGCAGGAGCCGCTTGGCTTGGTCACGGAGATTTGGGAAGGGGCAGAGGTTTAAGTAGCTGACCTCCGAATACAGGAAATCGAGGGAGTGGGCTTCCAGTCGCTGGCTGCGTATTAGCCGCCTCGCCTGGACCGGGAGCGGGAAGCTTTGAGGAATGCGAATGCCTTGGAGAAGCCTCCGAGCGATGGCGGCGAATCGCGTCGACGTTCGCCGCAGCATTTCCGAGCGGACGATGCGATGCGAGTGAGCAAAAACTCTCACGTTACTCAAGTACAAAACGTGACAGAACGGCAGCCCGATCACCGCAGCGGCCTGCAGGGGTCCGCTGGCCATCAGCCCCTCCTCGACCTCGGTGGGGCTGATCCGAAAACCCGAACTTTTGATCAGATTGTCGCGGCGCCCGATGAAGTAGAAGTAACCTTCCGCATCCTGCCGCACGAGGTCCCCGGAATAACAGACGCGATCCGGGACACCTCCCCCGTCCCGCGGAAAGGGATGCGGACGGATCACGCGATCGGTCAATTCCGGCTGTCCCCAGTAGCCGAGCGAAACGGTCGGGCCGTGGTGGACCAGTTCGCCGACCTGGCCGGGCTCGCACCGCCGCCCCGCCTCGTCGACCACCAGCAACTCGGTGTTCGGAATTGCCCGCCCCATCGATCCCGGGCGACGGTCGAGTTCGGCGGCCGGCAGATAGGTCGAGCGAAACGCTTCGGTCAGCCCGTACATCAGGATGACCTCGGTCTCGGGCAGCGCCGCGCGGAGTTTCTCCAGCACGGGTAACGGCAACGCGCCGCCCGTGTTGGTGATGTAGCGAAGCCGCAAGTTCTGCTTTTCGAGCGCGGCGTAGGAGTGCACCAGCAAGGCCCACAGCGAGGGGACGCCAGCCAAACCAGTAATCCGCTCGGCCACTACGCCCCCAGATTTCCTGGATTCGCCGCCGGACGCTCGCCCACGGCTCCTGACAAGCATCCGGGGCTGTCAACGGCTCGCCTGCCGACAGCTTTGCCGCAGCGTCGGCGTGCCGCGGCACAGTGGTTGCATTCTGAACAGGCAGAGTTGACCCACCACTTCCGCTTGTAGGGCAGACCACTGATGTCCACCGCTAGAACGAATACCGTCACCGGAAGCGACTTTTTCAAGCTGCTGTTCGCGATCCTGCTGCCGCCTGTCGGCGTGTTTCTCGAAGTCGGCCTCGGGCTGCACTTTTGGCTCAACATCGTGCTGACGATCCTCGGCTACATCCCGGGCATCATCCACGCGGTCTGGATCATCGCGACTCGCTGAGCCGGGTGCCGCCTGGACGCACGTTGACCAGTGCCAGCGCAAGCTGACGGGCTAGAGCCAGCGCAAGCGGACCGGCCAGAGCCAGCGCAAGTTGACCGGCCCCGGCTTGATAACTAGGTTGAATTGATACTGCTCGGGCTCTTCGGACGCATGTCGAGGAGCCCGACCGTTCTTGTCTTTCGCCCGGTTCACGCCACACACGCTCGTCCGACCCGCGTCCCGATCCGCCCGCGACCCTTACTCCTGCGCCCACCCTGATGGATTCTCGTTTTCCTCATGCGGTTTCCTCGGGCGACGAGGTGGGGCGTGCCAAGCCCCAGTTGTCCGCCGGGACGAATCCGCCCGAGGGGCTCGAGCCGCCTGAAGAAGCGGGTTTGCCGGAAGTCGGTCCCGACGACGCCACGGTCCGCCGCGAGTCGGGCTCCACGCCGATCCCGCCCAGCGGCCCCCCTCTGAACGATGCGGAACGACCGGCCGCCGGCTCGAGCGTGGGCCCCACTTTGCCGGTAGGTGGCAGTTTGCAGGAAGGATCGGGTTCGCAGTTGGACCCGGGCTCCAAATCGGGGCTCGAGGAAGCCCAAACGGTCATCACCGATGCGAACCGTCCCGAATTGCCGCTGCAGGCGAGCGGTGCGGGAACTCCAGCCGAGGTGGCCAAGGTGCTGCTCGGGCACCAGCTCGACCACTTTGAGCTGGAGAGTCTGATTGGCAGTGGCGGGATGGGAGCGGTCTTTCGGGCCCGCGATACGCGGCTCGACCGAACCGTGGCTCTCAAAGTGATTCCGCGGGTCGGGGACGATCCAGAACTGCTCCGCCGGTTTCGCAACGAAGCTCAAAGTGCGGCGCGGCTGGACCACCCCTGCATCGCGCGTGTTTACGACGTCGGCCGCCACCAGGAGTGGCACTACATCGTTTTCGAGTACATCGAGGGGACGAACCTGCGGGATCTCGTCGCTCGCGAGGGGCTGCTCGATGTGGACGACGCGATTTACTACACGCGGCAGGTGGCCGAAGCGCTCGATCACGCCCATCGGCGCGGCGTGACGCACCGCGACATCAAGCCCTCCAACGTGCTGGTGACTCCCGACGGGCTGGTGAAGCTGGTCGACATGGGATTGGCTCGGGCTCAGCAGTTGGAGATGTCCGAGGACATGACAGCCAGCGGCGTGACGCTCGGCACGTTTGACTATATCTCGCCGGAGCAGGCCCGCGATCCTCGCAACGTGGACGTCCGCAGCGACATCTATTCGCTCGGCTGCACGTTGTACTTTGTGCTCACTGGCCGGCCGCCCTATCCGAGCGGCACGGTGCTCCAGAAGCTGCTCAGCCATGGATCGTCTCCGCCTCCCGATCCGCGGCTGATCCGCAGCGATTTGAGCGACAACCTGGTCGCGGTCCTGCACAAGATGTTGGCGAAGCAGCCCAACGACCGCTATCGCAAACCGCTCGACCTGATCTCGGATCTGTACGCGCTGGCTCAGCGTGAGAATCTACCTCGGTCGCTTTCGGCCGGCTCGATCGCGATCGCCCCGGACCATCGTTTTTCGCAGCTGGTCGAGCGGCACCTTCCCTGGATTGCGGCGGTCACGCTGCTGATCGCCGTGACCGCATGGCTGCAGCTGCTCTCCCTGGCCGGCAGCGACCTGCCGATCACCGAGCCGGGGCCGGCTCCTCCGGCACTCGTCCGGACGGCCGACCGCGCGGTTGCCGAGCCCGCGGGGCCGGAGCCCGATCCGGTGATCGCCGAGACCGACGCGGAGGCGGAGTCGGCTGGTAATGCCAATCTCCAGTCGCCCGACGAGGCGGCCGAACCGCCTCGCTTTGAAGGCATCCCCGCGGCGGTCGTCGGCCTCAACCGTGAATCCCGCAGCAGCGACAGCGGCAGCAGCAGCAACAGCCCGCCGATGCCCAGCTCGACCGCTCCGGCCCCGGCGCTAACGACGATCCGCGTGATCGGTCCCGGAGAGGAGGGAGCCAGCACGATCGACAGCAACAACCGCTTGCTGGTCACCTCGTTCGAGGAGGCGATCGAGGCGGCTCGCAACGCCCCGGACATCAAGCTGATCGAGCTAGCCGCTCCAATTATTCGCAGTGGACCGGTGACGCTGCCTCGCCGCGGGCTGACGATCCGTGGCACCGGCGAGTCGAACGTGCTGAGTTTCGTCTCGCACACGCCGCAGGTTGAACAGCGGACGGCGATGTTCGACCTCGGTCCGCACAGCGTTGATTTTGAGGACCTGCACCTGGTCTACCGCCTCCCGGAGTCGGCGGTCGATGGGGGAGCGATGTTCACGTTGGCCGGTGACAACACGGTCCGCTTCAGCCGCTGTTCGATCACGGTCGAGAACCCGATGCAGCGGGACGCGGTCTACGCCTTCGAGACTCGGCTGCTTCCCTCGGAGCCGAGCGAGGACGCCGCGGAAGCCGACGCCGACGCATCCGACGCCAAGGAGGGAGGAACCGCCGCCAGCTCTTCGCCGCCGCTGGTCGCGATCCAATTGAGCGATGTGATCGTGCGAGGGCAGATGTCGATGCTGTCGCTCGATGCCGCCGCGCTGGTCCAACTCGTCTGGGACAACGGGCTGCTGGCGGTCTCGCAGCGGATGATCGAGTCGGCCGGAGCGCTCACCCATGCGCCAGCCGGGGCCGCGGTCCGCATGACGCTGCGGATGAGCAACGTCACGGCGTCCCCCTCGGAGGGGCTCGTGGCGGTTCGCTTGAGCCCGGAGTTGCCCGAGCCGGTCGTCGTCGATCGGCTCGCCCAGAGCTGCGTGTTTACGCTCAGCAGCGACGCTCCACTGGTTGAAATGAACGGGCTGAGCGACGTCACGGCGATCGACCGCCGGGTGATCCTGCGGGGCAAGGATAATCACTACGACAGCGCCGATGGACGGACCAACGTGATCGTCCTGGCCACCTCGCTCGACTCCGGACGGTTGGTCTACGGCGTCTCGGATTTGCTGGCGGCCGACAAGCCTTACTGGACGCAGGAAGAGTCACCGCAGGGGATCGTGCTGTGGGACGGACCGATGCCGGTCGAGATCCCCACCCACCTGCATACCCCTTACGATTATCTGCAGCAGGGGGTCGTCCGCCCCGGTTTCCAGCTCGAGCGATTGCCGGAATTGCCACTGCCGAGCCCGTCGAATGGGTCAAGTGGAATTTGACATTCCAGGGATCACCACGTTTAATCAAGTGACAGCGATCCGAGCCTGCCCTTTAATCTATCGGAGATTTGTGGATGAAACGTGTTTTGATGTTCGCTTTGGTGGCCGCCTTCCTGACTTCCCCGGCGATGGCGATCAGCCATTTCAAGAAAGTCTGGGGGGAGCACTATACGCCCAGCGGTGACGACCCGGGGGCCGATAAAGTCGATCCCGAGTTCCGCTCCGCGACTCGCAAAGCGGGCTGCTTCATCTGTCACGTGAAGGGTGAGGACAAGAAAGAGGTGCGGAACGAGTACGGCAACGCGATGCACGACTTGCTCGACGCCGAGAACTACGATCGCGACCGCATCAAGGCGGAGCCGGAAAAGGTTCAGAAGGAAATCATCGAGGCTTTCGAGAAGGTCGCCAAAATGAAGTCGAAAGACGGCAAGACCTTTGGTGAAAAGCTGCAAGCTGGCGAACTGCCCGCGACCGACGCCGGGCTGTAAGCCGCACCGAGCGTCCGCGGACGCTCGCGGTCCCTGCGACACAATCTTTTTGCGACTCCAAACGCCAGGCGGCACCGCTCGTCTGGCGTTTTTTCTTGACCCCCCAGCCCCCTCCCAAACTTCCTATCATGCCGAACTTGATGCGATTCACCCTGGCTCGCTTGGCGGTTGCCACCACCGTCGCCCTCTCCGCCGCACTCCCCGCCCAGGCCGCCGAGCCGGAGGCGAAACCACAGGCCGCTGAAGAGGGCTTCATCCAGCTGTTCAACGGCGAGAATCTCGAAGGCTGGAAAGCCAACGAAAACTCCTCCAGCTGGTCGGTCGAAGAGGGAGCGATCGTCTGCGAAGGCCCCCGCAGCCACCTCTTTTACACCGGCCCCGAAGCGCCCTTCAAAGATTTTCACTTCATCGCGGAAGTCAAAACGACCCCCGGCAGCAACGCGGGAATCTACTTCCACACCAAGTATCAAGAGCAGGGCTGGCCGAAGTTCGGCTTCGAGTGCCAAGTGAACATCAGCGGCCGCGACGGGAAGAAATCGGGGGGGCTGTATGGCATCCGCGACGTCGCCAATCCCCCGGCCAAGGACAACGAGTGGTACACCCAGGAGATCATCGTCCGCGGCCGCAACATCGTCCTGAAGCTCAATGGCGAGACGCTGGTCGACTACACCGAGCCGGAAAACCAGCCCGCGTTTGACGAACGGTTCGAGCGACGGATCGGCAAAGGCACGTTCGCCCTTCAGGCGCACGACCCGGACAGCAAGGTGTACTTCCGTAACCTCCGCGTCAAACCGCTGTAGCTAGAAGCCCATCGCGGCGCGGCGACCATTGGCCGGAATGATGTCGTCGAAGATGCCTCCGAACATGCTCGACTCGACTTCGGCAACCTGCAGCCGGTCGCCCGGCCGCAGGCAGTAGTCATGCTCGGGCAACAGCACGTTGGTGCCCGGGCGGAAGCGGATGCCCATCCGCACGCCCCCGATCGCATCGGGCGAATTGCGGTAGAGCACGGCCTGCATCTGCGAGAACTGTTTGCTCAGGCCACTCTGCCGCAAAAGATCACTGACGTACACCGGTTTGCCGTCCGCCGGCAGCGGCAGAATCCGCGTCGGCGGCTCGGCGCCTCGGACTTGAAGCACGATCGAGTTCTTCTGTTGAGCTTCGGCGATCGCGCTAAATTCGCGGGTCGCTTGGGAAGCCTGGAGCTGCAGGGGCTCGGCTGACTCGTCGTTGCTTCCGAATCCAGCGGGGCTGAACATCGTGCAACCGCCGCTCGCGGCAGCGAGCGTGGCGACGAGCAACAGGGATCGCAACTTCTTCATAGCGGCGAAACGCCTTGTGCGTGATGGGTGAAAACGCGCGCCCCCCCGAGCGACCCTCGCCCCCCCCGGTCGACTTTGCCGATTCCGCGGATACTGCGGGGTATCGACCGCCGCCCCCAGAGAACTTGAGCCGAAAAGGAAAAGCGAGCGGCTGCTGATTCCTGCTCAGCGAAGCGGTGCTCGCGCTCGTACTCGCGCTCGCGCTCGCGCTCGTACTCGTACTCGTACTCGTACTCGCAACCCGGCCCAGAGCCTGCCGTCGAGCCCGCTGCGCAGAGTAGCCGCACCTCGATGCGCTCGATTCGAGTACGAGTACGAGTACCGCTTCGCTGAGTACGAGTACGAGTACGAATAGGAGTACGAGTACGAATAGGAGTACGAGTACGAAGGAGAAGCCTCTCGCCTCTTGCCGCTCGCGTGTTAAGCTGTCGCGAGTTTTTGCCCGCCGCCCCCCAGAGCCCTGTTGCACGCACCGTGAATCAGCCTGCTCAACCCGCCCCCGACGCGTCCACGGCCGCCGCCTCGCCGGCGGCTCGCGGGGGAGCCGTGACGCCTCCGCCGGTCGATTGGAACCGCCGCCATCTGCTCGATCTGGAGCGGCTCTCGGCTGCCGAGATCACGGCGCTGCTCGACACGGCTCAGTGGATGAAGGACGCCACCGGAGGCTGCCGCAACAAGCTCTCCTTGCTCAGCGGGATGACGTGCGCGAACCTGTTTTTCGAAAACAGCACTCGAACGCGCAACAGTTTTTCGCTGGCCGCCCGCCGGCTCGGAGCCGACACGGTCGAGTTCAGCAGCGGCGGGAGCAGCGTGGCGAAGGGAGAAACGTTCGTCGACACGGCCAAGACGATCGAGGCGATGGGAGTCGACTGGGTGGTGACGCGGCACAGCACGCCGGGCACGCCGCACCTGCTGGCCCGCGAGCTGCGCTGCCGGGTGCTCAACGCTGGCGACGGGGCTCACGAGCACCCGACGCAGGGCTTGCTCGACATGCTGACGATTCGCCAGCACCGAGGACGGATCGAGGGGCTGACGGTGGCTCTGGTCGGCGACATCGCTCACAGCCGCACCGCGCGGAGCAACCTGTGGGGGCTGCGGAAGCTCGGAGCACACGTGATCGTGTGCGGACCGGCGACGCTCGTCAGCCCACGCTGGGAGGAGTTGGGGATCGAAGTCGCCCACGATCTCGACGCGATCCTCGATCGCTGCGACGTGCTGAATCTGCTCCGCATCCAGTTCGAGCGGCAGTCGACTCCTTCGTTCCCGAGCATTCACGAGTACGCGCTCCGCTACGCGATGAACGGCCGGCGGATGCGACGCTCGAAGCCCGACATCCTGATCATGGCGCCGGGGCCGATCAACCGCGGCGTGGAGATCACCCCCGAGGTCGCCGACGGTCCGCAGAGCGTGATCCTGGACCAAGTCACCAATGGGATCGCGGTGCGGATGGCGGCGTTGTGGCTGTTGGCACAAGGCACCGGAGAAGAGACTTGATGGAAGCGGTATTGATTGAAGGAGGGCGGATCGTCGATCCCGCTTCGGGAGTCGACCGCAGCGGCCGGATCTTGCTCGAAGCGGGCGTGGTGCGAGCGCTCGACCCGAGCGACGGCGCGATTCCCCCGGAGTGCCGACGGATCGACGCCAGCGGCTGCATCGTCGCCCCCGGCTTGGTCGATCTAGCAACCGAACTCCGCGAACCGGGACGAGAGGAAGACGAGCAGATCGCCAGCGGAGTGGCCGCTGCGGTCGCCGGCGGGTACACCTCGATCCTGTGTGCTTCGAACACCGATCCGCCGATCGATTCTCCGGGCACCGTGGAACTCGTTCGGCAGAAAGCAGCGGTCGCCGATCTAGCTCGCGTCCACGTCATCGCCTGCGTCAGCAAGGGACGCCAAGGCGAAGTGATGGCGGAGCTTGGCTTGTTGAGCGAAGCCGGAGCGGTGGCGTTCAGCGATTCGCCACGGCCGCTGCCGAACAATGCGCTGCTGCGGCGAGCGCTGGAGTACTGCCGGATGTTCGATCGGCCGATCCTCGATCGCCCGGGCGTTCCCGAGTTGTCGATCGGCGGAGTGATGCACGAAGGGCAGGTCTCGCTGGTGCTCGGGCTCAGCGGTCTGCCGACCGAGGCGGAGGATTTGGCAGTCGCTCGCGACGTGCGGTTGGCCGAAGCGACCGGGGGACGGCTGCACGTCGGTCCGGTCAGCACGATGGGAGCGATCGACATGCTGCGGCGCGTCAAATCGCGCGGCGTGCGGGTCACCGCTTCGGCCTGTCCGCACAACCTCACCCTCAGCGACCAGGCCTTGCGGTCGTTCGATGCCCGCTTCAAAGTCCACCCGCCGCTGCGAAGCGAACGGCACATCGAGACCCTGCGCGAAGCGATCGCCGACGGCACGATCGATGCGGTCCAGAGCGGCCACATGCCGCGAGCGGACGAAAAGAAGATGAACGATCTGGACCTTTCCCCGTTCGGCCAATCGTCGCTGGAAACGTCGCTAGCGGTAGTCATCACCGAAATGCTCCGCCCCGGGATCATCGATTGGCCAACGTTGATCCGCCGGATGTCGACCACGCCCGCTGAGATCGCGGGGATCGACGCCGGCACGCTTCGCATCGGAGCTCCGGCCGACCTGATCGTGATCGATCCCGAAGCGGAGTGGACCGTCGACGAGGCGAGCTTCCATTCGCACTGCCGCAGCTCACCGCTCGTCGGCCACACCCTGCACGGCCGCGTCACGCACGCGATCGTCGGAGGACGAGTCAGGTACGAAAGCGGAGTACTGAGTGCTGAGTGCTGAGTGCTGAGTGCTCCTGCGTCCGGCTATCGTGGGTTGGCTCGGCCGAGGTGCTCAAACCCTTTGCTCGTGGCCATCCGGCCGCGGCGGGTGCGGACGATCAATTCGCTGCGGAGCAGAAACGGTTCGACTTCGTCTTCGAGCGTATCGCTGCTGATGTTCAACGTGTGGGCGATCGCCTCGAGCCCGGCTGGTCCGCCGTCGAAAATCCGGATCAGCGTGTCGAGGTAGCTACGGTCCTGCTTGTCGAGTCCGAGCGAGTCGATGCCGGTCATCTCCATCGCTTCCACCGCCACGCGGGCCGTAACTTTGCCCCCGGCGCGGCTCTGGGCAAAGTCGCGGACCCAGAGCAGTCGGTTGTTGGCGATTCGCGGCGTGCCACGGCTGCGGAAGGCGATCTCGTGGGTCGCCGCTTCGTCGACTTTCACCTTCAGCTTCGCCGCGTTCCGCAGGATGATCTCGCGAAGGTCGTCGATCGGGTAATAGCTCAGATGCTCGCGGATCTGAAAGCGGTCGCGGAGCGGAGCGCTGAGCATTCCGGCGCGGGTTGTGGCGCCGATCAACGTGAACGGTTTGAGCTCGAGGTTCAGCGTCCGGGCGTTGACTCCTTCGCCGAGCACGATGTCGATCCGGTAATCCTCCATCGCCGTGTAGAGGTATTCTTCGACGGTCCGCGGCAGCCGATGGATCTCGTCGATGAACAGCACCGAGCCGGCTTCGACGTTCGTCAGGTACGGGATCAGATCCTTCGGAGCCTTCAGCCCTGCGCCGCTGGCCAGCTGCACCGAGGTTCCCATCTCGTGCGGAATGACCGTTGCGAACGTCGTTTTGCCGAGCCCCGGCGGGCCGTCGAAGAGGATGTGGCCGAGCGGTTCACTTCGCGACCGCGCAGCGTCGATCGCGATCCGCAGCCGTTCGATGACGTCGCCCTGGCCGACCATCTCCTGCATCTGCGAAGGGCGGAGCCGCGTGTCCTGGATCGTCTGCGGCGCACCGGGATCGTCCCGGTGGTCGTCATCGTCGCCCGATTGCTGGTAGATTGCTTCGCGTGCCATTGCCCACAGCGCAAATGGTGAAGATGGACAAAAGTACAAACTGGATTGACGTGTTCAGCTTATCGGGGGTGACGGCGAGGGGCGAGGGCTGCCCGCATTTTGCAGCGTTTGCCAATTCCTCCGCCCCGTCCCTGGCGTGCTGAATCGTTCCCCGACGGAGAAAGAGAAAGAAGCTTCATGCTGCAGGAAGAACGACTGGAAACGGATCTCGAGCGTCTGGATCGAACCGCGGTCTGGCACGGCTTTACCCAAATGGCCCACTACAACCCGATGGTCATCGAGCGGGGCGAGGGGAACTGGCTCGTCGACTGCCACGGCCGGCGGTATCTGGACGCAATCAGCAGTCTGTGGTGCAACGTTCACGGGCACGCTCACGAGCGGATCAACGCCGCGATCCGCGAGCAACTCGACCGCGTCGCCCACGTCACTTCCCTCGGCATGGGGAGCGCCACGGCGGCAGAATTGGCCGGCCGGCTCGTGGAGATCGCCCCCCCGGGACTCGAACACGTCTTCTTCAGCAGCGATGGTTCCTCGGCGGTCGAAGCGGCCCTCAAGATGGCCTTCCAGTATTGGCGGCAGATCGCCAATCCGGAACCGCAGCGGTCGCGGTTTTTGGCTCTCGGCTCGGCCTACCACGGCGACACCACGGGCGGGGTCAGCCTGGGAGGCGTCGAACATTTCCATCGGCTGTTCGCCCCGATCCTGTTCGATCCGCTCCGCGGCCCCTGTCCCGACGCCTACCGCCGCCCCGAAGGGATGGACGTCGACCAAGCCTGCCAGTTTTACTTGGATCAAATGCAGCGGCTGCTCGAGCAGCATCCGGGCGAAATCGTGGCGGTCGTAATGGAGCCGCTGGTCCAAGGGGCCGCGGGGCTGATCATGCATCCCCCCGGCTTTCTCGCGGGCGTCCGGCGGCTGACTCGCGAGCACGACGTGCTGCTGATTTGCGACGAAGTGGCCACCGGGTTCGGTCGCACCGGGCGGATGTTCGCCTGCGAGAACGAAGACGTGGCGCCCGACATCCTGTGCCTTGGCAAAGGGCTCACCGGCGGTTACCTGCCGATGGCGGCCACGCTGGCTTCGGATCAGATCTGGCAAGCATTCCTCGGCGAACCGTCGGAGAACCGCCAGTTCTTCCACGGGCACACCTTTGGCGGCAATCCGCTCGCCGCCGCCGCCGCACTCGCTTCGCTCGACCTGTTCGAATCGGAGCGGACACTCGAGCGTCTCCCAGCGAAGATCGAGCAATTGGCCGCAGAGCTGGCTCCGCTGGCCGAACACCCGCACGTCGGCGACGTTCGCCAGCGCGGCCTGATGATCGCCATCGAGCTGGTCCAGGACCGGGCGACCCGGCAGCGGTTCGAGCGAGCCGAGATGCGGGGGCGGAAGGTCTGCCAGCGCGCGACCGACGAGGGCGTCTGGATTCGTCCGCTCGGCGACGTCATCGTGTTGATGCCGCCGCTGAGTATCCTCGAGTCGGAGATCGAGCTGCTCGGACGGACGGTCCGCGAGGCGATCGCCGATGAGTTCGCGGGAATGTGAAGCGGAGCTGGCATGAGCGAGTCGCCACCCAATCCAGAATCGCCATCCAGTCCGGGGTCGCTGCAGAACGTCGAGAATCTGTGGCGGTACGAGCCGTACCTGCGGATGCTGGCGCGAGTCCACATGCGGCGGGCGTATCAAGCCAAGATCGATGCCTCGGACATCGTCCAGCAATCGCTGATGCAGGCGGTCCAGGGGCTCGACCGGTTCCGTGGCGAGACCGACGCCGAACTGCGAGCTTGGCTGCGACAAATCCTGGCCCGGAACATCGTGCACCTCGACCGCGACCTGCATCGCGAGAAGCGAGACATCCGCCGCGAGCGGTCGATCGAGGACCGGCTCGCCCAGTCCTCGCTTCGGCTCGAGGGCTGGCTGGCCGCCGGAGGCCCTTCGCCGAGTCAGAACGTGGCGGTCGGCGAGCGGATCGTGCGGCTCAGCACCGCCATCGAGTCGCTCCCCGAGGCCCAGCGCGACGCGGTGCGACTGCACTACCTCGAAGGGCTCAAGCTCTCCGAATGCGCCGGACGGATGAACAAGACGACCGGAGCCCTGGCCGGCCTGCTGCACCGAGCGATCAAAACCCTCCGCAACCAGTTGGGAGAGTGATCGCCTTCATAGTCGCCTTTCGCTCCGCGAAAGTAGCGCCGACACCCTCCCCCCGGGAGGGTCGCGAGGAACGAGCGGGGAGGGCGCTCCGCGACGTCGAGCGATGAGCGGGGGTGGACTCAGCTGGCCCTCCCCGGGCCTAAGAGCCCGACCCTCCCGGGGGGAGGGTAATAGTGACGAGTTAGCGTGCTGCGGCTGATGGGATGGCCCAAAGCGAGGCTCACTCTACTTCCGGTGTGACGGGGGTGCGGGGGCCGACCGGCAGGGCTTCCCACGGTTTGGGGTAGAGGTACAGCGGCTCGATCCGCCCCGCATGGTTGGCATAGGCCCCGCGGTGCACGTTCTCGTGCCAGCTCATCGCTTCCTGGCTGCTCGGAGCGATGTAGTAAGCGATCTTGCCACCGATGTAGGTCGGCCGGTTGTAGCGAGCCCGGTAGGACCACGGCAGATTGTTGCCGAGCGGCGGGATCGGCTCGAACCGGTAGCCGACCGGAGGCGGTTTGACGAGCGGCTCGTGAGCTAGGGCGGGAGTCCCGAGCGTCAACAGCAACAGAGCAGCAGCAAGGCTTCGCATAGTCTCGGTTCCAGTTCCGATGTCGGTCGTCGCGAGTGCGTTTGTGGGTCTATCGACTTTAGCTCGAGAGAGCTGTGCGGCAATCGATTCGGCCGTTCGTCGTCTGTGAACGTGCGGTAACAATTGTAGCGATCACACCGGCCGCACCGACTCAGTACTCAGTACTCAGTCACTTCTGCCCGCTGTAGCGGTAGGCCAGGGTGGCGAGGCTTACCAGCCACGCGGCTCCGATCCACAGCGGTGCGGTCACGGGCAAGAGAGCGGCCGGAATCGCCGCGGCGAGGAACAATCCGCCGAGCACTTGGCACCCGCCCCAGATGTGTCCTCCCATGGCGATGAACCCAAAACCGCCGAGCGCGGCGGTGATCGGCAGCAGGATCGCATGCTCGACGTCCATCCAGTGAATCAGCAGATGGATCATCGTCAGCGAGGCGAGGTAACCGCCCCAGATCGACCACACCGGCCGTTCGGCGGCCGACCGCGGCAACACCGCACCGCCGCGGTAGTAATAGAAGCTGGCGGCCAATCCAGCGAACATCACCGCGCGCGGCAACCGGCGGCTGAACCAGGGAGACCAGGGCAGGAAGCTGAACGCGAAGATCGCCACGTGGGCGGCAAAAATGATCACTCCCATCAGCAGCAAAGCCCGGCCCCAGTGGGCGAAGTACTGCTGGTGCTGGTCGCGGCGGAGCGAGCGGACGACCGCGCTGAGCACTCCCGATCCAGCCGCCGCCACCGTTTCGCCACTGGCAAACCGGTCGAGATCTTCGGCTAACTCTTCAGCTGTCCGGTAGCGATCGGCCGGGTCGCGGTGCAAGCACTTGAGGCACACCCGTTGGAGATCCGCCGGGACCTCCCGGCAAAGCTCACGGGGCGGGATCGGGTCGTCTTGCAGCACGCGGCGGAGGATCTCGGCGGGTGAGTAGACCGCTGCGGCGGCGTCGGCGTATGGCGGGCGACCGGTCAGCAGCGAGTACAGAATGGCTCCGAGCGCGTAGATGTCGGTGGCCGGTCCCACGTCGTGTTTTCCCGCCGCCTGCTCGGGGCTCATGTAGTGCGGCGTCCCCAACACCTGTCCGGTCTGCGTCAACAGACTGCCGTCGTGCGGCGCTTTGGCTAACCCAAAGTCGGTCAGCTGAGGCCGCCCCTGGTCGTCGATCAGAATGTTCGCCGGCTTGAGATCGCGGTGCACGATTCCCGCTCGATGGGCGTAGGCCACCGCCCGCGCGATCGTCGCCATCGTCGCCGCCGCTTCCGCCGGCCGGCAGCTTCGCTCCCGCACCCAGACTTCCAGCGAAGGCCCCTCGATGAGCGCCATCGAATAGTAGTCTTGCCCCTCCCACGATCCAATTTCATAGATCGGCACGATGTTCGGATGCTGCAGCCGCGAAGCCGCTTCGGCTTCGATCCGAAATCGCCGCCGCTGCTCATGGCTGGCCAGCACTCCGCTGCCGATCAGTTTCACCGCAACCGCCCGCTCGAGCCCTGCTTGGCGAGCCCGGTAAACCACTCCCATCCCGCCGCGAGCAATCTCCGCCTCCAAGCGATACGCCCCCACCTGCTGGCCGACCAACGAGCCTTCCTCGCACTCCGCCCCCTGCAGCCAGCGGTGATTGTGAAAGAAGACTCGCAGCTCCTCGGCCAAATGCGGATACCGCGACAAATACTCGTCGGGGCAGGGGAGGGAACCGCTCTCGAGCCGCTCGAGGTACTCGGCCATCACCGCTTCGAGCTGAGAATCACTCCCAGGCGTGCCACTCCCAGGCGTGCCACTCCCAGGAGCGCCACTCCCAGGAGCGCCACTCCCAGGAGCGTCTGTGCGAGCCTCGCGGGCCCGTTCACTTCCAGCGGTGAGCTGCAGCGTCGGATCGACGCTGCCGGGCTTCTTCGTGGGCGGTTCGTCCATCGCAGGGCGGCAGTCGAAGGGGGAGCGCCAGTTTAAGAGGACGTTAAAGGGGACGGGGGGACGCCAGCGCAACAATCTCCCGTGGCGGTCTCCCTACTGTGTACCAGAAACCGTCCGTCTCTCCTTCACGCGAGCCCGCCATGCCTGTGGAATTCTTGCTCGTGCTGCTGTTCCTGCTGTTCCTGCTCGCAGGCGTCACCGTCGTCGGTCACGGGCTCTGGCTGATCGCGGCCGCCTTCGTTCGAGCCTGCACCGGTCACTATCCGACGCCGGAAAGGCAGCACGGCGACGAGCGGCAGTGTCAGTTTCAGGACTTTCTGGCGTTTCGCCGAGTCCTCGGCAGCTTCCGCGACCGTGGCTGGGTCAGTCCCGATGCGGCCCGCAAGCTGTTCCAGCTGTGTCGCCGCGGCGAAGAAGAACTCGCCGCCGCCGAGCGACCCCCGCTCGCCGAGAGCCGGGCCGCCAAGAGCCAGTCGCCCGGGGAGTGGCTGGTCACCGCGGCTCAAAACGCTCGCCGCAGCCCCAAACCGGTCGCCGAGCGAGAGTGGGTCCAGGCTCGGCTGATTCCCCAGTCTGCAGTACCCCAGTCTGCAGAGCCGACCGCGGCACCGGCCAAGGTCCACCCCGCAGCCCACAGCCGTTCTGCTCCCCCCAGCCATTCCGCTCTCCCCAGCCATTCTGCTCCCCCCAGCCATTCCGCTCTCCCGAACAATTCCGCTCTCCCCAGCACTCCAGTTCCCCCGAGCGTGGTGCTCGCCCCTCCGCGGCGAGCGGTGAGCGAAGTCCTGCAATCCTTTTTGGCGGCGCACAACATCCGCTGGGGCGAGCTGGTCGCAGGCATCCTGATCGTCGTCTGCTCGATTGGACTGGTTATCAGCCTCTGGAACACGATTACGGCGACGCACCGGCTGTTGCCCGCGGCGGTTTTTCTGCTGGCCGCTGCGGGGATCGAGGGAGCCGGTTTGTACACGCTCCGGCGATGGAAGCTGAGGCACACCAGCCGCGTCGTTTTGATCATCGGCACGATGCTGATCCCGCTGAGCATGATGGCGGGGATCTCGGTCGCCGGGAGTGGACCGGCGGCGGTTTCGCTCACCGCTCCCTCGACATGGATGGCGATCGCAACGGGCTGGCTCGTCTGTGGCGGTTTGATCTACTTTGGGGGTCGAGCGCTGGTTCGCCGACCGGCCGATCGTTGGTGGACGCTGGCCGTGGGTCTTCCCACGATCCTGCTCCCCTTGGTGCCGGCGGCGACGCGTTACTTTGGCGATTCGGCGGCGTGGGTGCTGTTGGCGGCGTCTTCCGCTGTCGCCGCGGCAATTCTGTTCGACGCCCACCGGCGGAAATCGATCGCCGGGGGGGCTCAGCCGCGGCGGTTGGGTCCCGGTGCGGTCCAGCGGCGGACGTTGTTGGCGGGGATTGGCGTCTACGCCTTAGCGGTGCTCACGGCGATGTTCGTGCTGCGGCTCGGCACCGCTCGCGAGATCGTTTTATCGCTGGGGCTGAGCTGGATTCCGACGTTCGCCGCCTTGGCCGCCGCGGCCGTTTCGATTCGTGCTGCGGCAACGACCGGCGCGCACCGGATCGTGGGAGTCGCAGTGGCCGCGGTGGCTGGGGTTGCCACTGCGGCGTTGTTCCCACCGACGCTCGCGAGCTTTGGCTGGAGTTCCCTCTACACCTTGTTGGTCGTCGTCTCGGCCGTTGTGGCTGGCTGGCGGATGCGAGCCGCAGCGGTGGTGGCCGCCGCCGCGGTGGCACTCGGCTTGTTCGCTCCGCTCGCTGCGGTCCACTGGATCGGCGGGATCGCGTGGGCCGAGGAGCTGCCTCTTTGGCGGCGCTATATCAGCGGCGAATCGATGCTCAGCCTGTTCGCGGTTGCCGCTCTGCTGCTGCCGCTCACCCGAAGCCGAGCGGTGGTCGAGCGGTTCGGCCGAGCAGGACAGCGGCTGCTCGGAGCCGTCGCGATCACGCTGGTCGCCGGAGCTCTTGGAATCGGACTGGTGATCGGGCTGGGTCCCTCAGCGTGGCTCGGCATCCTCCCGCGGTTCATAGTGGTCGGATTGCTCGCGTTGATGGCCCTCGCCCTGGCCGTCACCCAGGCTCCCCGTCGACAAACGGTCAACCTCGTCAGCTTCGCGGTCCTGGCCGCCTGGGCCGCGGCGTTGGTACCGATGGATGTCTGGCGCGGGCAGCCGATGGCCGTTTGGCTGTCGCCTTTGACCGTCGTGGTGCTCGGCAGTGCGGTCGCCATTGGGCTGCTCGGCGAAGTGTCCCGGACCCGCTGGCGGAAGTCTTTCTCTGGACGCATCGAGAAAGATTCCGCCTCCCCAAGAGGCTTTGGGGTTCGAGTTCTCGGGTGGTGGTGGGACGCGGCCGCGGAGTTGGCTTTGATCGGCGGCGTGTTGGCGGCGGTCTTGTTCGTCACCCACGATCGATCGCAGGGAGTGCTCGCGGCGGGGCTCGCCTCGGTGGTTTTGCTGGTCGCCGCGGTCCGTTCTCAAAAGCCGCATTGGCTCGCGGCAGGCCAGTGCGTCTCGTTTGTCGCTGCTGCCTTTGCCGCTGTTTGGTTTCGTCCGGCGTGGTTTCTGCCCCTTTCGGCATGGACGACGACCGACGCGCTGTTTGCTTCGGTCGCCGTCGCTGGTGGTGTTGCCGCGTCGTGGGCCGGATTGCGGAGGCTGGCGGCGATGGGACCAGGGTCGATCGCTCGAGTGTTGCAGCGGGATCGGCTGCTGGTCGACGCTCACTTGGCCCGGCTGGGAATCGCAGGCTGGACGCTCGGCACCGTCGTCGTGCTGCTTCGCCTGTTCGGCGGTCATGCACGATCTCTCCCGCCGCTCTTGCCGAGCGCCGCATGTCTGCTCACCGCGATGATTCTCACGGGGATCAGCGTAGGAGCATGGTGGTGGCATGCCACCGGAGCCCGTCGCCGCCCCGCCTTGGCCCCTTCCGAATGGTCGCTGTCGACCACGATCGTGGGCCTGACTGCAGCCCTGATGCTCACCGTGCTCGGTTGCGGGGCGGGAGCTGTGGGAGTTGCAGCGGTGGGCTGGTCGACCGTCGCCCTGGCCAGCTTGGGTGCGATCGGGATCTGGTGGCTGGGACGGCGAGCGACGGATGCGGCACGCGGCGAGCTTCTCCGCCAGCTTCGCGCGGTGAGCGGGATCGCGCTGCTGACCCTCAGCGGAGCGAGCGTCAGTTTGATCGTCGGGCTCGGCGAGGCGAGCTTCTTCTTCAGCAGTCCCGCGGCGATGCATCGCTGGACGATCGGCACGCTCGTCGCCTGGGGTTTTTGCGGCACGATCGTGCTGGCGATTCTCTCGCGATGGTTCCACAGTCCCGCGGCAGCCTACCTCGCCGGGCTCCTGACCCCCGCCACCGCCGCGCTCGCCTGGCGGCTGCTCGACCGATCGGCCGTGGGTCAGGAGTGGATGGCGATTGCGGTGGCAACGACGCTCGTTTCCGATCTGATCGTCCGACGACTCGATCGCGTGGGAGCAACCGCCCGGCTCGACGCCGCGGCTTGGCCAACACCGGTTTCGAACCCAGCCGATTCGCTGCGAGCTTCGGGCAAGTCGTCGGCGGTGTGGCAGATCGCCGTGGGAGGCATTGTGTCAACTTTGGTGGTGGCGGTGGTCGCAATTCTGTTGGCCTGGATTGGCGAAGCCCAGGCGCTGCGAACCGTCGTGCTATGGAGTGGAACGTATCTGCTCGCCGGGGGCCTCATTATGGGGCGGGCGGGCAGTTTCCGGATCGCGCGAGAGGACGCGGGTTTGGGGCTGGTGGTCCTCGGCAGCGGGTTGGCGGCCGCCCTCTGCGTGAGTCGCGGTTGGCTGCCGGCGGACCGAGGCTGGGTCGCGATCACGACGATCTGGGTGTTGTCGACCGCCGGGTTTGGAACGCTGGGGATCGTGCGGGCGCATTCGCTCTTGGTCAGTTGTTCGCTGGCACTCTCGGCAGCCGTCGCCGTGGCGGCAGCGGTTCACGTCGATTCGAATCGGGAGAGCGTCTGGTTGTGGCTGGCCGCAACGGTGATCGCCAGCGGATTGGCGCTCGCGGCTTACGTCCGCTTTCCTTGGCCGGTGGCGGCACAGTGGATCGCAGCCGCGGCGACCGCTTCAGGGCTGGGCTTATTGGTTTGGTGGGTCCCGGAAGCATACCTCCTCACCGCGGCAATGCTCGTGCTGGCGAGCCTCGCGATGCTCTGGCGAACGGTCCCCTGGCTTGCTGGGAGTGGGCTGGCTGGGAGTGCGCTGGCTGGGAGTGCGTTGGCTGGCAAGCATCAACCGACCGCTCCCGGGCTCTCGAACCGCTTGGTTTCCCCAGCCATTGCGAGCGGCTTTACCGCAGTCACTCTGATTGCCGCGAGCTTGCTGGTGACGCTCGTCTTTGCCCAGCTCTATGGCAACGGCGGAAGGCTCGGCGAGTGGCGGATGGCGATGAGTGTCCTCTCGCTCGCGATGCTGATCGTGACCACGCCGCTCAGCGTCGGCCGGCTCGGTGGGCTCTCAAGCGGGTTCGTCGCGACGCAGTTGCTGGTCGCGCTCGGGGTTGCCGGGATGTGGCAGGAGGGCATACCGGCCTCGCCGCTGGCCGTCGTCGTGATGGCTGGAATGTTGGTCTCGGGCGTTTGGGTTTGGGGCTGGCCGTTGCGGCGGCAGTTACGGAGTTTCCGCCACTCGTTCGATCCGCGGGCGACGCGTGAGCTGGTCGCGATGCTGCTCGCGGCGACGGGAATCGTGCTCGGCATCGCCGCCTTGGCAATTATCGGGGGCGTCGAAGCGAACTCGCGGTGGCTGATGATCGGTTCGCTGGCGGGTTACGGGTGGTTGCTCGCGATCGCCGCCGGTTGGTCGGATCCGCTCGGACCGTGGGAGAGTGAGGGGGCCGAGCGGAGTGGGGAGCCGGAGCGAAGTGGAGGAGCAGAGCAGGGCGGGTGGCTGCGGACCCTTTCGGTGCTGGTCTTTACCGCCGCGCTGTTGCTGACCGCGGCGGGGCTCGATCCGGGGACGCGGCCGTGGGGCTTGATCGTCGTGATGCGGATGTTGGTCGCCGGCGTCGTCTTGGTTCCCATCATGGTGTGGGGAGCGCCCCGGCTGCTGGTGCTCGACACCGTTCGCTGGGGAGGTGCATTGCGCATCGGTGCGTTGGTTGGTGGGATCGTCGCGGCCAGTTCGCTCGGATTGATGTTGGTTTTGGAGTGGCAGCTCCGCGGCAGTGTTTTGGCGGCGGCCGTTCCGCTGCCGCTGGTGATCGGGATCGCGATTCTGTTGGTCGGTTGGAGTGCGACGCTGGCGGTGATCGGGATTCGTCCGAGCTCGACGAGCGGGGTGTTGCCGGCGATCAGCGACACGGATCGACGTTGGCTGCTCCGCGCGGCGCAGGGGGTCGGAGCGATCGCTTGGCTGCACGTCTTCCTCTGCCGTCCCGATTTGGCACTGGTTGGGTTGCGACCGTACTGGCCCTACCTCGTGCTGGCACTGGCCTTCCTCAGTGCAGGGATTACGGAGTGGGGGCGGCGTCGCGGGGACGCGGTGGTCGGCGATACGATGCGGCAGACGACGCTGTTTCTGCCGCTGATTCCCGCGATCGGGTTTTGGCTCTCGGCGGGCCGAAGCGAATGGGTGTTTGTTGGCGGCGCGGTTTCGTACGCATGGCTACTGTTGCTGGCGGCCGCCTTGTATGGTGGGCTGGCGGTCGTGTGGCGCCGCGACCTGGTCCCGCGCGTCGCCAGTATCGTGCTGGCGAATCTCGCGCTGTGGGTCGTGCTGGCCCAGAGCCCGAGCTTCAGTTTTCTGGCGCATCCGCAGCTGTGGTTGATTCCTCCGGCGGTCTGCGTGCTGTTCGCCGCGCACCTGGAGCGTCAGCGGCTGGACCCCCGCACGCTTGCGGCGATCCGCTATGCGGCGACGCTGGTGATCTACGTCAGCAGCACCGCGGACGTTCTGCTCGGGGAGATCGGGCGGGAGCTGCATGGACCGATCATCCTGATCGTGCTGGCGTTGGCCGGGATGGCTGCCGGAGCGGTGCTGCGAACGCGGGCGTTCCTTTACTTGGGTACCTTGTTCGTGATCGTGGGGGTGCTCAGCATGGTGTGGCATGCCCAGCAGGCGATCGATCAAGTTTGGCCCTGGTGGGTGTTCGGAATCACCACCGGAGTTCTCCTGTTGGTCGGCTTGATGGCGATCGAGAAGAACAAGCCCAAGATTCGTCACTGGGCCGATGCGCTGGCGACCTGGGAGAGTTAATGTACGTTTTTGAAAATCCGGTCCTGCAACGCGAGCTGCTGGTCAATCTGCGGACGCAGCGGTCGTTCTGGCTGCTGGCCCTGTATCAACTGTTGCTGGCTGGTGTCGTGTTGGCCGCTTGGCCGAGCGACGAGCGGTTGGATTTGACTGAGAATCCGCCCAGCGCGCGGCGGCTGGTGAATCTGTTCTTTCTCGGCCAGTACGTGATCGCTTCGTTGATGGCTCCGAGCTTTGCGGCTAGCGCGATCAGCGGCGAGAAGGAGCGGAAGACGTACGAGATGCTGTTGGCCAGCCCACTGCGGCCCGCAGCGATCGTGCTGGGCAAGATGATCGCGTCGCTGACCCACCTGGGAATGCTGATCCTCGCCTCACTGCCGATCATCGTGCTCTGCCTGCCGCTTGGAGGCGTGAGCGTCTACGAAGTCTTGGCGGCGTATTTGGGGCTGATCGTTTCGGTGCTGGTTTTTGGAGCGATCAGCATCGCCGCGAGCAGCTACTTCAAGCGGACCAGTTCGTCGCTGGTCGTCAGCTATCTGATGATCCTGCCGCTGGTGATCCTCGGGGTGCTCGGGTGGTGGTCTCTCGAGGCGCAGGGAGAGTTGCGGCTGAAGCTCGCGCTGTCGGTCGTCCCAGCGTACGGTGTGGCGGCGGTCGTGATGCTCTGCGCCGCGGCGGCCGCCCGGATGCTCTATCCGCCGGATGTCGGCAGTGAAGGAGAGGAAGTCGTCGATCTCGAGGAGGAGGCGGACGAGGCGATCGGGCTGGTCATCCAGCGCGATCAGTTTCCCGACAAGCTGTTCGCTCCACCGAAGAAGCAGCAGCTGATGCGGGACGGAGCCAACCCGGTCTACGACAAGGAGATCCACAGCGAGATCTTTAGCCACGGGACGTTGATGCTGCGGCTGGTGATCCAGATCAGCATGCTGCTGGCGATTCCCTTGATGGCCGTCCTGCTATTCGCCCAGCCGCACTTGTGCGCATGGTACGTGGTCTACGTGATCGTCTTCAATCTGCTCGTCGGTCCGGTCTACTCGGCTGGGGCGATCACCGGCGAACGGGAGCGGCAGACGCTCGATTTGCTGCTGACGACGACGCTCACGCCGTGGCAAATCCTCTGGGGCAAGCTGATCGTGGGACTCCGCGTCTCCGTGGTGCTGACCAGTTTCCTGCTCTGGCCGCTGCTGCTCGGAGCGCTGATGGTCACGCAGTTTTGGAGCAACTGGGCGAGCGTGCTGGCGATGTTCGCGATCGTCCTGATGGCCTGCGTCAGCGGCTCGGTCGTGGCCCAGTTCTGCAGCACGATGTGCCGCCGCACGGTGGTCAGCTTGACCGTGACCTATTCGATTCTGCTCAGCCTGTACGCTCTGCCGACGGCGATCCTGCTGGTCCTGCAGATCGTCGGCTTCTCGGCTTCGACGCTCGCCGTGGCCGAGTGGCTGGGGGTGGCCAGCCCCTTTTCCGCCGCCTTCGCATTGCCGCTGGATGCCGACCTCTCGCCCGACGGCCTGCAGCCGGCCGCCGCCGGAAACGTGCCGCTGGTGATCGGGTACTTTGTGGCCAACCTCGCCCTGGTCGTCGCCGCCCTGGCAGCGATGCACCGCCGGCTCGCCAAGCGAACGCAGTTCGGGGAATAAGACCACCAGGGGCTCACGCCCCTGGCTATTCTATGCCGCCGCGACGCGGCTCAATGCCTACTCCACGATCTCGAGCGGGATGCTTCCTTGGCCGTACTTCTCGCCCTTCATGTCTTCCATCGTGAGGTCGAGCCGGTAGGTGCCGGGCGCGAGACGGCTCGGCAAATACAACTGGTAGGCGATGAAGTAGTCGCGACGGTAGTTGTTGCAGGTCTGGCGGTCTTCGGGCAGCACTTGGTCGGCCACTCGCCGGCCTGAGGAATCGTAGATCTGATACGTGCCGCGAAGATGGGTTTCAAAGCCGTCGCTCAGCCGCTCCGCCACAAAGTTCTCGAGCTCGCTGTAGAGGATGACCTGCTGGCCAGCGGTGAATCGGTCGGCCGGGAACGGTTTGATTCGTCCGTAGCTCTCAACCTCGGTGCAGAAGGACATCCCGCGGACATCGAGGCTGCCGGTCGCTGCGGCTAGATGATTCGTCGCCTGCCGCAGTTCCGGTAGCGCCGTCGCCCACCGCCGCCCGCGGACCGGATGGGCCTGCGGATCGACCAATTGCCAGAGAGCGAGCATTTGGTAGTTGAGGAATTCCTGCTCCGAAGCCTCCCAACCTTCGATCGGAGCGACCGCGGTATCGGGATCGCCGGCGAGCATCGTCAGCATCCGGAGGGTCACCAGGTCACCCATCTGCGATTCGCTCGGCGTCTCGGTCGCCAAGCGTTTTTGGTAGCGGGCGATCAGTTGTTCGTACAGTTGTTGTTCGCTGGCCGTGGCCAAACCGGCGGCGCTGGGTTTCTCGGGATCGGGCGCAGCTTCCTCTTCCGCCGCGGGACTCGTCGCCGAGGCCGTTTGGACTTGCCCTTGCTCTTCGGCCTCCCCTTCGCCGACCGCCTGTCGGATGGCGACCGACTCCTCGGCGGCTGGCTCCTTGGCGGCTGGCGGCTCTTCGGCAGCGGCTGGCTTTTCCGCGGCAGCCTCTTTGGCAACTTTGGTTTCCGCCGCCGGTTCAGCGTCGAGCGTGGGCAGCTTCTCCTCTTCCGCAGCTGCCTCCGCCACTGCAGCCGCTTCGACCGGAGCAGCCCCTTCGGCCGCCGCCTCGGCAGCGACCGGTTCGGCAGCAGGTTTGGCCGCGGTCTGTGGAGCTCCGGCTTGTGGAGCTCCGGCCTGTTGGGTACTGGCTTGGTGAGCGGCTAACCGCTGCTGCGCCAGCGCGCGGATTTCGGGGCTGGCGTCGCGGAATGCCTCCATCAGCGCTGCGTGCTCGGCTTCGCTGAGCTGGACCTCGCCGTTCGCTGGCGGTGCGGACTGCGGGGTGGGCGTTTGCTGGCCGACCAACACCAGATTGCCGTTAGCGTCCCGCTCTCCCACCGCCGGAGCCGCGGAGTCGGGGACCAGACGCGAGGCGGGAGGATCGATTTCACTCGAAAACGTCCGCGGCCCGGGGCTGATTTGCACGTGGCCGTCGACCGGCTGCGAACGACACCCGGCGGCAGCCAGGAGAACGCCGAGCCACGTCATGACGGACCAATGGGAATCGCTGCGGTGCATCCTTGCCTCGCGCCGGTAGACCGAAAATAGAGGTACAGACGCGAAAGCGTAGAAAAAAGCTCAAGTCCGGGGCAAGAGCGGTCGACTAGACTTCGTCGAGCGGTTCGGTGGCGTCTCCAAATCGCTCGGCCGGGAGCCCGACTTTGTCCAGCATCGAGAGATACAAGCGGCACATCTGGCGATTCGGCTTGCCGCTGTAGTCGACGATTCGTCCGCCTTGGATCCGGCCCCCCGCGCCGCCGAGCAGGACGACCGGGAGCTGCGTCGCGTCGTGGCTGCCGGTGAGCATGCTCGAGCAGAACAGGATCATCGAGTTCTCGAGCAACGTTCGCTCTCCCTCCTGAACCGCATCAAGTTTCCGGGCCAAGTACGCCACCTGCTCCACGAAAAACTGGTTCACCTTGAGCCAGTCGGGAGTGTCGGCATGGGACAGCAAGTGGTGGATCATGTAATCCACGCCGAGATTCGGGAACCGCAGCGAGCTGTGGTCGTTGTTCAGCTTGAGCGTTCCCACGCGGGTCGTATCGGTTTGGAAACCGAGAGCGAGGATGTCGCACATCAGCCGCATGTGTTCGCCGATATCTTGAGGAATCCCCTCCGCCGGCCGCGGGAGGTTGGGAGTGGCGAGGGTCGGTCGCCAGCCCTGCAGTTCGCCACGGTGGCCGGCCCGTTCGATCCGCTGTTCGACTTCGCGGACCGAGTCGAGGTACTCGTCCAGCTTGCGGCGGTCGGCGGCGCTGATCGTGGGCCGGAAATCGGCAGCATCCTCCAGAACCGCATCGAGCACACTACTGTCGCCCCGCTGGGCCTCGTCGCGGAACAATTGATCGAACGCTAGGGCAGGGTACAGCTCGAGCGGCGTGGGAGTGGTTGGGGAACTCCACGAGATGTGCGAGCTGTAGAGCATCGAATAGTTCTTGTGGACCGACGGGTTCGATTTCTCGCAGCCCAGGACTAGGCTCGGGACCTTCGTCGAGCGGCCGTGGCGCTGTGCGATCCACTGGTCGATGCTGGTCCCGGAGCGGATTTCGCCGCCCGAAGCGAGCGGTGCGCCGCTGAGCAGATTGCCGGTCTGCGAGCTGTGGATGTTGCCCTTGAGCGCTTCGGCGTTGTACAGCCCGCGAATGAACAGCATCCGCTCGCGGAACGCGTCGAGCGGCGCGAGGACTTGGCCCAGCTCGAGTTGTCGGCCCTGTTCCCGCGCCCACCACTGCTGGCTGTGAAAGCCATTCCCGGAGAACAGCACGGCCAGCCGCACGGGAGCTTCGCTGGCTGGCTCGGCTCCCCGCGCGGGGTCTCCCCAAACCGACTGCGATTCGAGCCACGGCAGCGCCATGCTGACTCCCACGCCTCGCAGAAACGTGCGACGAGTCCAGCTGTGCGTGTTCATCATTTGGCTCCAGGGAAGGGGGCGGCTGTGGGGAAGGGGACACCGCGGATCTGTTGGAACTGGCGGCTGTGCAGGATCGCGCCGACGGCGGCGGAGACGCGGTAGTCGTTGGCGGCTAACTGCTGCTGCATCTCGGCGAGCAGGGGTTGGTCCGAAAGCTGGACGCTGCGGCCAAGTGCGTAGCCGAGCAGCTTGCGACAGAACTGCTCGAGCACCGCGTCGCGGCGCTCGTCCAGCAGATACGCGCGGAGACCGCTCAGCCCTTCGACCTCACTTCCATCGGGGAGCTGAGCCCGCGTGTCGAGCGTGCGCCCGCCGCTGTCGCGTTCGCGGAAGCGGCCGATCGCGTCGAACCGCTCGAGTGCAAAGCCGAAGGGATCGACGCGGCGATGACAGCCCGCACAGTCCTCATGGCTGGTGTGCAGTTCGGTGATTTGGCGAACCGTCAGGTTTTCCGTCGCAGCCCCGGAGTCGGGAAACGGCGGAACGCCCGGCGGTGGATCGGGCAGCTTCTCGCCGAGCAGCGACTCGCTGACCCAAATGCCTCGCAGGATCGGGCTACTCCGCGATGCGCCGGAGTGTTTAGCCAAGGTCGCTCCGAGTCCCAGAATCCCGCCGCGACCATGCTCCCGCAGCCCCTCGACGCGCCGCCACTGGTCGGTCGAGTTGGCGGCGTCCCAAGAAAGTCCGTAGAACCGAGCCAGTCGCTCGTTGACGAAGGTGTGGTCGGCGTCGAACAGACTCAGCACCGAGCGGTCGTGCTGGAACAGATCCGTGAAGAACAGGATCGCCTCTTCATACAGATCGCCACGCAGTTCCTCGAACTCGGGAAACTGCGTGCGGCTCTTTTCGTCGAGCCCGTCGAACTCGTAGATCTGCAGCCACTGGCAAGCGAACTCGGTCGCCAGCCGTCGGACCCGCGGCGAACCGAGCATTCGCTGCGACTGGTCCGCGAGCACCTCCGGTTCGCGCAAGGTCCCTGCAGCGGCCGCCGCGAACAATTCCTCATCGGGCTGCGATGCCCACAGGAAGTAGCTCAACCGGCTGGCCAGCTCCCAGTCCGAGACCGGAGCCGGCTCGTCTCCCCGAGGCGGTTGCTCGAGCCGATACAGAAAGGCTGGCGAGACAAAGAGTCGAGCGAGCGTGAACCGGAACGCCTCGTCGTGCAACAGCCCTTCCTCGCGAAGCTGGCGATAGAGCGCCCGTAGCCGTTCCTGCTCCGCATCGGCCAGCGGTCGGCGGTAGACGCGGGCGGCGAAATCGACGACGGCTTCGAGCTGGCGAGGCTCGGCGTCGAGCAACGACTGGCGAAAGCGGGCCGCCCGCTGCTCGATCGGCTCGCGCAGCGGTTCAAAGACCGATGGATCACCGTCTTGTGACGCGTACTCGAGCAGTTGTTCAAACGCGTCGACCAGCGTGATCGCGTCGCGGCTGATGAAATGCAGCTCCTCCCACAACCGATCGAGCTCCCGCGATTCGGCTTCGCTGAGCATCAATCGCCGGAGCGGCTCGTCCTCGCGGTGGAACAAGGTCAACGTGACCACTTCGTCGACCGGCACGATCTCCAGGTAACAGAGTGCCGCCGGGAACAGGTTGCGAAAGTCTTCGATTGCCGCTTCGAATCGCCGGTGGGCACTGCTGCCGGCACGGGTCACGACCGGTGTTTCAGGTGAGAGGCGGAGCGAGTCGCCAAGCCCGAAGTCGCCAAGATCGGGTGACGGAGCAAGCAGCACTTTGAACTGCACGCTTCCCTCGCCGCCGGTGGTCTCGTCGAGCGTTCCGCTGGTGACCAGTTCCGCTCCGGCAGCCAGCTCGGCGGGGATCCGGACCTGGAGCACTGCCGGCGCCGCGACGCAGAGGCTCGCCGAGTCGATCGCTGAACCATCGGGGTGCCGACCAAAGCGGCCTGGCTCGGGTTGGCCCGACCGTGGCTGGACTGCACCGGGGATGTCGCGGAGCAGCCGTTCGGGGCGGTCGGGGTGGACCAGCCGGGGCCGCTCCCAGAGGGCAAAGTCCTCCTGCGGACCGTCGCCCGCGTCTCCGGCGACCAGGTAGAACACGACGACGTCCTGGCCGTTCTCACTCCGCGGGGCGGGCAGCTTCAGCCGCACTTCCTGGCGGGAGACCAGCGGCGTGAGCGGTTCTTGCCAAGCGGTTGGACCACCGACTTTGCCGATGTGGCCGACGCTGGAAAAGCGGAACAGTCCCTCCTGAAGTTCTCGGATCTGTGCTGCCAGGGCTGCGGCATCCTCCACCTCCGCCTCCCGCCACTGGGCGCGGACCGCGTCGAGCAACAACGACGGCTCGGTCGCACTGAGGGCCGTCCAAAGGATGCCGAGGTACTTGGCGTTCAGACCGTGCTCGCCGGCGACGTCGGCTACGACTTTCTCGCCCGAGCGGAGGGCGTCGCGCTCGGCCAGCGTCGCCGCGAGATACGGCTCGAGCGGCAGCCTTCCGCCGGTGTTCGTTTCGAACTGAATCCCCTGCAGATTGACGTGTGTGCCCCCTGCCGCTTGAGCCGATGTCGAGTCGCCAGTGGGGCCGCGAGGCTCGGTGTATCGGCGATAGAAGTCACGGATTCGAGCGAGCGACTCGTTCGTCCAATCGCGGCGAGTCTGGGAAGCGGAAAAGCGAAAGCCGTCGGGGAGCGGCACTGCGTGAGCCGCGATGTCTTTTCCCGCCTCGAGATATTTGGTGAGCAGCGCCGGCGACATGACCAGCGAGTTGCCGGTGTTGGTAAACCCTTCACCCGCCGCTCCATCGACCGGGAACTCCGCCGCCGGTTCAAGCGGGACTCCCGTCAGATCGCGAATCGTGTAGGTGTACTGAGCATTGTTCAGCCGCCGCAGGACGACCGGTCCCGGATCGCCGGCCCGGGCCAGGGCTTCGGCGTCGAGGAAGCGGTGGGCCCACTCGAGCAACTCGCCACGCTGTTCGGCTGTCGGCTGAGGGTGTGCGTCCTCCGGAGGCATCTGGTCCTGCTCGAGCATCTCAACCACTTGTTGCCAAACCTCTGCCGCTCGGCGGACATCGGCGAGGGTCGTAAAGCGCTCGAGATCCAACTCCCCTTCGCGAGCGGCAGTCGAGTGGCAGTCGAGACAGAACTGGCCAACGAGAGGCTGAATCGCCGCCGCGTATTCCTCAGCCAGTGCGGAATCGTCCGCCAACCGGCCCTCGTCCGCTCGCAGCCCCTCGTCCGCGCGAAGCGTCGTCGCTGCGGTGCAGCCGAGCAGCAGGATTGCGGCGGCGGCCCAGCAGCGGCGGAGCGAGCAGGGAGAAGCGAAGAACCAGACCGCTGCTGGCACGAGGCGAGCGTGCATCGCAGACGTCTCCCGGAGGGCGGAGGGAAGATGCGGAAAGCGAAGGGGCAGGAACGCTTCCCTGCCAGATTACCCCCCTCGCCACCCGTACGTCACGCCTTTCCAGCCTGACGTACACGTCCGTTCAGAAATTTTGGGGTCCGCAATCGCGGCGGCGAGGTTACATTGGATGGGGGGTATTCATCCCCAGCAAGCGAGTCACCGAGGGGTTGTTGGAGACGGGTGGGGCGTTTGGCCACTCGATTTTTGTCGCTGGAGAATGTGGATGTTTGCGAGCGTGGGTAGGAGGCTGTGGGTCGGTGCCGTGCTGGGGCTCTTGGGAGCTTTGGCAACTTCCCCGGCCAGAGCCGATTTTGTCCTCTATCACCTCCCCGGGACCAGCTTGGCGTTGGTGCTGCGCGGTGAGGCCTCGGTGAATCCGGGACGCACGATCACTTGCCGCCACCCGCTCGGCAACCTGCACTTCGACCATACCGATGTGCAGATCATCCAGTCCCCTTCGCCGGCCGAACAGTATCAGCGGGTCAAGGGCGAGAAGAACCGGGTGGGGACGGTCGACGCGATGCTCGAACTGGCCGCGTGGTGCGTCGATAACGGCGAACTCCGCTGGGCCCGCGAGGCGCTGAGCGAAGGCTACAAACTCGCTCCGGAGGATCCTCGCATCCAAAAGATGGTGTTGCTCAACCGCTACCTCACGTCCGCGGTGCCGGAGGATCCGGAGGCCGAGAGCGAGATGCGGGAATTCCTCAAAGGGAAGGAGATGAAGGTCGCTCGCAGCCGCCACTTTCTGCTGATGCACGACACCGACGACCGCCCCGATCCTCGCACGCGACGGACTCCGGCCGAACAACGGCTCGAGTTGCTCGAACAGGTCTACGACAGCTTCTACATGAACTTTGCGCTCCGCGGCAAATACCTGCGGATCCCCAAGGAGCCACTTCGCGTGGTGCTGTTCAACGACCACGCCGATTACTTGACCTTCGTCACCCGGCTCGACCCGGACCTGAAGAAGGCAGCCGGTTTCTACGATCCGGAACACAACGTGGCCATCTTCTACCGCCAACAGACCGACGAAGGGCTGGAGGGTCACAATCAGTTGGCTGATATCATGCGAGACCTGCAGGAGAGTGCCAAGCGAGCGAGGAGCAGCAGTTCGGCGGCACTGATTCGCTTCGCCAAGACGCTCGAGTTGTTGCTCAGGATCACCGGCGAGAATCTGGATATCGAAGTCGTCTCGCATGAGGCGACGCACCAACTGGCCGCCAACAGCGGGCTGCTGCCACGCGACAAATTTATCGCTCGCTGGGCCCACGAAGGGCTCGCCGCCTACTACGAATCGCCCAGCGAAGCGACTTGGGCGGGGATCGGAGCGGTCAACGAACAGCGGCTCGAGTACTACCGCGCGCTGGCCCCCGACCGCGAGCATTCAAACCTCGAATTCATCGTCACCGACCGGATCTTTCTCCAAGCGGCGAACAACGAAGGTACGCTCCACGCGTACGGCCAAGCCTGGGCCCTGACCCACTTTCTGATGGACCGGCACTTCGAGCAGCTGATGAGTTTCTACGCTCGGATGAGCGAGGAAGGGGAGAGCGAGATGCTCGTCAGCGAATGGCAAGAGCGGGTGCTGGAAATCTTCCGCGACGAGTTCGGCGACCTCGAGCTGCTCGAAGACGATTGGCGGCGCTACATGCGGTCGCTGAAGACCGACATGCAAGTGCTGATGCAGTAGTACGCTTAGCGGACGCGGCAGCGGAAGCGAATGATAGCCGCTTCGCCGACTTTGAATTCGTCGGTGAAGCTCCAGGTCAGCCGCAGCGAGCCACCGTCGTTCGCTTCGGTTTCGAAGATCGCCCCTTTGCTGCACGTCTGGCTGCCTTCGATATATTCCAGTCGCGTGGTCAGGTTGTCGGTCAGCACGACGTTGTTGAGTTTGCCTTCGCCCGTGTTGTCGACTCGCAGCACGAAGGTCACGACGTCGCCGACCTGGGCGCTGTTGCGGTCGGCCAACTTGCAGACCCGCAACCGTCCGCCGGGCAAGTCGTAGACGGTCAATCCCTCGACCGCCACGTCGCCCGCGACGACCGCCGCCTGCACGTCGTCGACCACCACTCCCACCGCTTCGTCGAGCGACCAGCTGATCGCCGCGGCCGCACCCTTGGCCAGCCACGGTTTGTCGGCATCCCGCAGCACGCCGTCGGAGATGATCGAGAGATCGACCAGCGCCGCCAGCACGTCCTCGGCCAACAGCGGCGTGTCGACGTTCTCGACCGGCACACCCCGATCGCGGCCGCGGAACGCGTCGGGGCCGCGGGCCATATCGCGGCCAAGCGGTTGAAGCGGAGCCATCACGGCGCTGCTCGGCTGGTTGCGATCGATCCCCACCGGTCCGCGAGGCAGATCGTAGCCCACCGCCGCGACCGCTTTCTCATCGGTCACCGCGCCGGTCACTTTGCGGACCGAAGCGAAGCGGGGAGCGTAGATGCAGACGCGATTGCTCGGCTCCAAATGCAATCCGCCGTCGACCGTCTCGTACTTGACGACCGTGTCCTCGAGCCCGATGCCGATCATCTGGTCGTTCAAGTTGACCGCTGCGGCCGGAGCCCGGTCGCCCCCGTCGCAGAGGAACTCTTGGGGGTCGATCCCGAACGAAGCCAGCGGCGGCATTGTCGGATAGACCGGACCCCTCGTCCCGCAACAACCCGCCGTGCAGGCTGCAGCAGCGTGACTCGGCGCAGCTGCTGCCGCAGGCCCGTAGTTGCCTGCGTGAGGTTGGTAGGCTGCGTGAGGCTGGTAGGCCGCGTGGGGCGCTGCGTGGGGCTGCATTCCAGGGTGGGTGTAGCCGACCTGAGCCACCGCCGGAGCGCTGGCCGCCGGTTGAGCCGGGGCCGCCGGTTGAGCCGAGGCCGCCGGTTGAGCCGGGGCCGTCATGGCAGAGGCGGCTCCCGTGCTAGCCACTGCTCCCGTGCTAGCCACTGCTCCGGTGCTTGCCACTGCTCCGGTGCTTGCGGGACTGGCCAGTTGCCCCGGCAGAGCGCAGCCACTGGCCAACAGCGATGCCGAGGCGAGCGTCGCGGCCAAGGCGAATCGGGCAGAATGGGCGGGTCGGTTCATGGCAGTGGCCGGTTGGGAAGTGAAGCCTTGGCGGGGCGGGGCAGGGCGAGCTCGCTCAGGGAGCTGCCGGCGCGGCGATCGTCGCGGGGATTGGCGCGGGGACCGGCGCGATCGGCAACCACGGAGGGCAGCCGAGCAAGAATTGGTTCAGCAGCGCTGCGTCGCGAGGCGGTGCGAGCGAGCCGATCCGCAGCACGGCGACCGGACGCCCGAGGCGGTCGGCTTCGAGCAGCGGGTCGTGGTCGGCGCGGACATCGAACGTCCGCTGGCTTTCCGGTTCGTCGGCCACCGGCAGCGCGGTTTGTGGGTCTTCGAGATAGATCACTCGAGTGACCAAGCGGCCTTCGAGGGCCTGTGCCAAATCGTCGGCGTCGAGGTGCACGGGGATCGGGAACCGCGTCTCCTGCCCGGGCGGCGGATGCAGGCGGTCGATGATCTCGATCGTGGGAAACAGCTCGACTCCCGGCTGGTTGGGGATCCGAGTGACCTGGAAGCGATACACCGACCCGACCAGCAGAGCCGCCTGGAGCGGGGCTTCGACCGGCGGGGCAAAACCGCCAGCAGCGGCCAGTGCCAGCTGCGAGCCTGCGGGGCCGTAGATCGCGACCGGTTGGTAGTAGCCCTGGAGCGGGAAGCCGCGTTGCCCGCCGCTGGCGAGCCGCGCCGCCCCGAGCGCCCCTGGCGGCAACGAGGCGCTGAGCAAGGGATGGCCGGGGTTGTTCGGCAGCGCGGTGCCGGCGTACCCACCCTGCGGATACTGGCCGCGGGCCGAAGACGCTCCGACCGTCAGCGAGGTGGCGGCCAACAGGACGGCTGCGACGCAGAGCCGAACGCCCCCCAGGCTCGTGAGCTGGGGTTTCGACAGCTGCTGCGGCGAACTCAGCGGATCGAGGCTTCGGTGCATCGCAGTGTCTGGAGAGGTTTGTAAGGAAAGCGATCGGTGAGAATCGCTGGGCACATCTGCAGCGACGCGGCCGGGTCGCTTGTTTCGCTCCGGCCGCGTCGTTCGTTCGCTTGGAGTCAACGCCGCTCGACTAGTGGACGGGCTGACTCGCCTTTTCGTAGTGCGGGCGACCGTAGGGAACACCCGGGTGGATGTTCTGCTCGCTGATGTGCACGCGGTTGGCCGGTTGCGGGTAGCTGATCCCCGGCTGGTGACGCACATCGATCTTGAGCTTCTCGGTCGGCTGCGGCAGATGCATGTGGGTGTGATTCTTGATCACGTGCTTCTGCAATCCGGCCGGGACTCCGAGCGGAATGTGGGGCGGTCCGGGCAATCCGATCGGTGTACCGGTGATCGGCATCCCGTAGCTCGGCGCGGTCATTCCGGCGATCGCACCGGGCAGGCTCGGAGGCAGGCCGGCCGGTCCGCCCACGATGCCCGGTCCGGCAGCTCCGCCGCCGCAGACTTCGCTGCACGGAGCAAACGGCACCGGCAACCCGGGAACCAGCGGAGCACCGAAGGCCGCAGCGGCCATGCCCGCTTCGCCACCGACGCCCATCATCTCGATGTCCTTGTCACCCAACCGGACGATCGCCAGGATCGAGCCGCGGCGGTCGGCTTCGACGATCGGGTCGACGCCCGGATCGAGCCGCGTGCTGACCAGCGTGTCGATGCCCGCCAGAGCCGGACCTTGGAAGTCGGGATCGGGCAGATAGATCACCTTGGTGACGAAGTTCCCGGTCAGGACCTGGTCGAGGTCTTCGTCGGTGAACTGGATCGGGATCGAGTTGTGAGCCAGGTAGGCTCCGGTTCGCGGCGTGGCCGGAGCCAGCTCGAGCGTCGGGTAGAGTTCCACTCCGGCTCGCCCGACGATGTCGGTCAGCTTCAGCCGATAGAGTCCGCCCTGCGGAAAGTTCTGGCGTGCCGGAACCACCAGCGGCTCGCTATCGAACGCGCCCGAGCCGGTCGCGTTGTAGCGAATCTGCATCGACTCGGGACGTGCAAAGGTCACTTGGACGGTCGGCGGAGCGGCGGGAACCATCCCAGCCATTCCCATTCCAGCCATCCCCATCGGGCCGCCGAGCGGCTGGCCGTCGGGGCCGCAAGGGCCTCCCGGTCCGATCATCCCCGCTCCGACCACTCCGCCGGCAAACCCGGGGTTGATCGCAGGCGGTCCAATAACGCCCGGTCCAGGGCCGCCCACTCCGGGGCCCGGTTCCATCAATCGTTGTTCTGGCGGCAGGTTGTGGCGGACCGGCGCGCACCCGGTAGCCATGACCGTTGCCGCGACACAGAGCAGCTTCGTGGTCAGTCGCATTGTCATCCGTTCCCCCTGAGGTCGCGGCCTTCTTGGCAGCGGTGCGTTGGCTTTCCCGATGCAAAATCGATCGGTGGCGACGGGACGGGGCCGATTCGCCTGGACCGACCAGCGGCACGTCCCTAGAATCCGCCGCGCGAGTCGCGGTGGGATTGAAAAAGTCACCGAGGTCAGCATCGGCACCCGAGGACACGAATCTTTGGCAAAACCGACACAACCGGCTTATGAGCATCAATCGCCACTACCCCGGCGGCCCTCAAAACGCGACGCGGCGCCCGGCCAGGCCGCCGGCCCGACCCTCCCTTTGGCTGCTTTTTGCCGCTCTTAGCGGGCTCTTCGCCGCAGGCTCCGTCCCCTCGCCGCCGAGCCTCGGCCAGGAAACCTCCGCGGAAAAAAAAGTTCCCGCCGGACAGAAAACCACCCCCCCAGCTCCGCCGCAAGCCGATCAGGAGCCGCAAACCGATCAGGAGCCGCAAACCGATCAGGAGCCGACGCGCGGCTCCCGCGAGGATGCCGCCGCTTTGGCCGAACGGATGGTCGAGTACCTGACTCTCGGACCGCCGCTCGAAGCCAAGCTCCGGCAACGCGTCTGGGCGGCGGGACGCGAAGTCGTCGAAGTCGGCCACTACCAACAAGCGGGCCGCGGCAGTGGTCGGCTGCGGATGGAGCTGCAAGTCCCGATCGCCGATGGCAAAAGCCGCTGGCAGCAAACCTGCGACGGCCGCCTAGCGTGGACTCGCGAAGAGATGGCGGGTGAGGTGCGGGTGCGACGTGTCGACCTCGGCAAACTCGAAGAAGCGACCGCCGCGACCTACAGCCGCCGCGTCCCTCCACGGCTGCGGGTCGGCGGGTTGGCCGAGATCATGGACCGGATTCAAGCCGATTTCGATCTCCGACTCTCCGAAGGGCACATCGACGGCAGCCCGATGCTGGTCCTCAAGGGGATTCTTCGCGAGGAAGTGGCCGAGCAACTGCTCCAGAACCTCGAGCGGGAGGAATGGCCCGAGCTGGTGCCTCGCCAAGTGCGGATCGCCGTCGCCGCCGACTCGCTCGCCACGCCCCTCCCGTCGCGGATCGAGTTCTGGAGCAAGCCCGACGGACGGCTGCTCAGCCTGCTCGAAATCTACGACGTGGCGGAGATCGAATCGCCGGGGCTCGATCAGTTCCGCTTCGAGCCCGGCGGACACGATTTCACCAACGAAACCGACCTCTACATCGCCCGTTTCGGCTTGGGGCTGGCCGCCAACCCCGTGAGCCGACGGCGCTAGCCGCGGGTGAGCCGACGGCGCTAGCCGCGGGTGAGCCGACGGCGCTAGCCGCGGGTGAGCCGACGGCGCTAGCCGCGGGTTCCGTCGCTCGGCCGGACGCTGCGTTAAATCAGCCGCCACGCGCTAGCGTCCGGTTCTCACGGCGCTTTCGAGAACCGGGGGCTAGCGCCCGGCGGCTGATGAATAATTGGGGCGAGAAGCGTGGCGGCTGATGAGAAACGCTGGGCTCGGACCGGCGGCTCAAACAGACCACCGCTGGGCAGGACCACCGCTGGGCAGGCGCGCCGGTTGCCGCACAATGGGGCGATCTGTTTCTTGCCTCCTACGCGTCTCGCTCCATGCACAGCCCCACGCACCGCACCACCTGGATGGATTGGGCTCGGCTCGTCCGCCTGCCGAACGTGTTCACGATCCTGGCCGACGTCGGAGCCGCGTTTCTCTTGGTCGCCCATTCGCACGAGCCTCTCTCGCGGTTCCTCTGCGTGCTCGCTGCCGGGGTCTGCTTGTACTGGGCCGGAATGGTGCTCAATGACGTGTTCGACCTCGAGATCGATCGCGACGAGCGTCCTACGCGGCCGCTCCCGGCTGGCCGCATCTCGCTCTCGGCGGCCAAAACCGCCGGCTGGGCGCTGCTGATCTGCGGCGTCGGCATGGCGGCACTCTCGGGGTTTCTGCCCGCCGAAGATCTGCCCGCGACCTGGCGACCGGGGCTCATCGGGGTGCTGCTGGCCGTGGCGATCGTGCTCTACGACGGGCCGCTGAAGGCGACCGCCGTGGCTCCGCTGGCGATGGGGCTCTGCCGGGCGCTCAGCTTTCTGCTGGGAGCCTCGCCGATTCTCAGCGACGAGCTGGCCTGGTTTCAGTTCCAGCCCCACGTGTTGGCCGCGGCCTCAGGTTTTGGGATCTACGTGATGGGGATTACCTTGATGGCCCGCCACGAAGCGGGCGTCTCGGAGACCACCAAGCTGGCGGCTGGTCTGGTGGTTCTGTTCGCCGGCTGCGGGCTGTTGGCCTTCTCGCCCCAGCTGGCCGGGGCCGATGCGGGGCTGCATTTCGCCGCCGGCCCGTTTGCCCTGCTCATCGCGTTGCTGTCGCTGACGACGCTCGTGCGCAGCGCGAAAATTTTCACGAACCCGAGTCCCGAACGGGTGCAGTTGGCGGTCAAGGTCGCGCTCCTGACGCTGATCCCGCTAGCGGCGGCGTTCGCGCTGCTCGGTGCCGGTCCCTTCTACGGCTTGGCCATCTTTGGGCTCGTCTTCCCGGCGACGCTGCTGGCGGCCCGCTTTCAGATGACGTGAGCGGGCCGTCGCCTCGCTATCTTAGGGACGACCATGATCGCCGGCTTCCATACGACCGCCTTGCCCGAACTCGACTGGCAGACCGCCGCGGCGCTGCTGGAGCAGATCGGCTATCGGTCGCTCGTCGTGCGGCTGAGCCGGGCGCGGCTCGATCCGTTGGCCGACGCGGACGAGTTTCAGGCCCAGTGCCGACGGCTGGCGGCCGCAGTGGGCGAGCGGGGCGTTGGCGGCGAGCGGGGCGGTGGCGGCGAGCGGGGCGGTCGCGGCGAGCCGAGAGCTAGCGGGGTGGTCATCGACGCCGACGGCCGGTACTTGCTCGACCCTTGGTCTGCCGAGATCGGCGACTTGATGAGCTCCGGGGCGGCCCGCGAGCAGCGGCTGGAGTGTTTGAAGGGGGCGGTGAGGATCGCCGAGCAGGTCGGCGGTCGGTGGGTGACTTTTTCGTCTGGCAAACTCCCCGCGGGGATGGACGCCGAGCGGGGACTCGAACGGTTGCGGGACGCGATCCTGGAGCTGGCCGCACTCGCCGACCCCTGGGGCGTGCGGCTTGCGATTCGCCCCCGCTCGGATCACTTCGTCGACTCGCTCGGCCGCTTCGAACGCTTGAGTGAGTGGGTCGCTGGCGAGGCCGATCTCCAATTGGCGGCCGATGTCGGTACCATGGTGGCTGGCGGAGAGATGCCGATCGTCGATTTGCTCCTTCGCAACCGACGATTGGCCTGTGTCTATCTTTCGGACGTCCGCTGGGTTGCCGGAGTGGGCTCCGCTGCCGACGCGCTGATCGGCAGCAGCCATATCGCTGCCGATCGCGTGGTGCAGGGGCTCGCCGAGCATGGGTTTGGCGGTCCGATGCTAGTGGAGCCAGCTCCGCCCGAGCACGTCGACCTGCGGCTGGCAGCCGGATTGTATGAGCGGATTTTCGGCCAGGTCGCTGGAGGGCCGCCGAGCCTCGATACCCTCTCTTGAGATGAAGCACCGACGATGGCGATGATTTTTCTTTCGATCCCCGGCCTGCGTCCCCAAGATGTCAGCCGGATGCCGAACCTGCAGAAGCTGACCGCCGCGGGCGAATCGCGGTCCCTTTCGGCCAGCTTTCCCGCGGTGACCTGGCCCGTTCAAGCGAACATGCTGACCGGCTGCCTGCCCCGCGAGCACGGCGTGGTGGCCAACGGGTTCTTCTGGCGCGACTCGGCCGAAGTCGAGATGTGGACCGCTTGGAATAAGGTCATCGAGCGGCCGCAGATCTGGACGCGGCTGCACGAGCCGGCGGCGGGGGAAGCGCCCAAAACGTCGGCCGTGTGGTTTCCGATGCTCAGCAAAGGGTCCGAAGCCGATTACATCTGCATGCCCGCTCCGGTGCACAATCCGGACGGTTCCGAGTCGCTCTGGTGTTACACCAAGCCGCCCGAGTTCTATGGCGAATTGCTCGAGCAGCTCGGCCACTTTCCCTTGAAAAATTTCTGGGGGCCGCTGGCCTCGATCGATTCGAGCCGCTGGATCGCCCGCTCGGCGGTGATCGCGGCCGAGCGGCATCGCCCCGACTTGTTCTTCATCTATCTGCCCCACCTCGATTACGCCGCCCAGCGGACCGGCCCGGATAGCGAACCGGCTTTGGCGGCGGTCGGCGAACTCGACGCCGAACTCGGCAAACTCGCCGATTCGATGGCAGCAGCCTACGGCGAGCCGCCCCAGTGGATCGTGGCGAGCGAGTACGTGATCACCGAAGTCGACCACGTCGCCTATCCCAACCGGCTGCTCAGTGAAGCGGGACTGCTCCGCACCCAAACCGCCGACGGCCGCGATCGGTTGGACGTGGCCGGTTCGCCGGCCTGGGCCCTGGTCGATCACCAACTGAGCCACGTGTTTGTCCGCGATCGCGATCCCGGAGTGATCGACAAGGTCGTGCGGCTGATGAGCGGCCAGCCGGGAATCGACGAAGTGCTGGCCGGAGACCAGCGTAGCAAATACGCGCTGGACCACGAGCGAAGCGGGGACGTGATCCTGGTTTCCTCCCCCAATAGCTGGCAAGCCTACTACTGGTGGACCGACGATGCCCGCGCCCCGGAGTACGCGCGGACGGTCGACATCCACCGCAAACCGGGCTACGACCCGGTCGAGTTGCACGTCGATATGGCGACCCGCAGCATCCCGCTCAACGCCGAGCTCGTCCGCGGCTCGCACGGAGCCCCGGTCCGCGAAGCGTTCCAGCGGGGGATCGTGCTCGCCAGCCACAGCGGGCTGCTCCCCGCCGGAGAACCCGGCAGCGGAGCCCTGCGGGATGTGGATATGTACGCCGCAATGCGAGGGGGAAGGTAGCAGGTAGCAGGTAGCAGGTAGCAGGTTTCAGGAAAGAATCGCTTCGTACTTGTACTCGTACTCGTACTCGTACTCGTACTCGAAACGGCGGCTGGGGAATCGAGTACGAGTACGAGTACCGCTTCGCTGAGTAGGAGTACCGCTTCGCTGAGTACGAGTGCCGCTTCGCTGAGTACGAGTACGACCGGAGCAACCTCTCGGCTCCTGAAACCTGCTCCCTGAAACCTTTCTCCCTTGAAATCTTTACAAAATTGCTGGACGTTTCGCCGGACGCCCGCGTAGGATTCGACATAACCGGAACGGGAGCCTGGCGGTTCCCGTCGGGGGAGCGGTCAGTGCAATTTTGATCAGTACCATGCAGCTTTCAGGACTCGAGGTCGTCGCCCAGTGGTGGGCTCTGCCGACCGTGCAGGCTGGGCTTGGCGTAGTGGTGCTATGCATCTTGATTGCGGGCGGATTTTGGCTTGTGTCAATCTTTCGCGATCGCACCGCTGACGACCGGTCGAGCGACCCCGAGTGGCTCGCAAACTTCGAAGAAATGCACCGGGAAGGTGACATCAGCGGGAAGGAATTCCGAACTATAAAGGCGTCGATGGACCGACACCGCAGGAGCACGCCAAGCGACGGCGACGCAGCGACTTAGGATGGGTCGCTCGGAGGCGTTGGGCGGGCTGGTCCGGATTGACCTACTTAAATCTCGCCGTTTCCTCCCCGAGGGAAGCTGTGGCGGTCCTCCCGGGACGCCTCGGCAGTGGGGATCGGGAGCGGCCGAGTTCAATATACCCACTACGATCGGCTCGAGCTTCGCGGACACGGATGCCCCGAACTTCGGAAATGAGAACGCGACGGCGGCGATTGGATCCTGTGCAGGGTCCCCTGGTTGCGCTGTCGTCCGCGGGATTCAAGTTCCGGATGCATTCGAGCTGTGGACACCCAAGCCCGTACTCGTCCATCCGTGCGTCACCGTGGCCGTCGTGCTCCGATTTTTTCGGCGTGCGGCAGGCGATGAGCGGCAGCGGATGGGGCGGTTGATGATCACAGCAAGGAGTCGTGTATGTCCTCGAAGGAAATGACTGGAAGCCGTCGCAGTGGCGGGACGACCAAAAAGAACGCGTTCTGCTCGTTCTGCCGGAAGAGCTATCGCGACGTCGGCCCGCTCGTCGAGGGTCCGGGCGACGTCTATATCTGTGGCGAATGCATCGAGCTCTGCCAATCGATCCTCGAGCAGGAGCAGAAGCGCCGCGGCCCCTCGAAGAATCTGTTCGAGAACATCCCCAGCCCGCGGGAGATCGCTGCGCACCTCGACCAGTACGTGATCGGCCAAACCTCGGCCAAGCGGGTGTTGGCCGTCGCCGTCCACAACCACTACAAGCGGCTCAGCGCCGAATGGAATGGCACGGGCGACGTCGAGATCGAGAAGAGCAACATCCTGCTGGTCGGCCCGACCGGCAGCGGGAAAACCTTGCTTGCCCGCTCGCTCGCCCGGATGCTGAACGTTCCCTTTGCGATCGGCGACGCGACGACGCTGACCGAAGCGGGCTACGTCGGCGAGGACGTCGAGAACTTGCTGCTCAAACTGCTCCACGCTGCCGATTTCGATCTCGAATCGGCCCAGCGGGGGATCCTCTACATCGACGAAGTCGACAAGATCGGTAAGACCAGCCACAACGTGAGCATCACCCGCGATGTCTCCGGCGAGGGGGTCCAGCAGTCGTTGCTCAAGATGCTCGAAGGGACCGTCGCCAACGTCCCGCCCCAAGGCGGACGGAAGCATCCCGAGCAGCAGTACATCCAGATGGACACGAGCAACATCCTGTTCATCTGCGGCGGAACGTTCTCGGGGATCGAGGACATCGTTCGCAAGCGGCTCGGCAAACGGACCCTTGGGTTCGGTGGCGGACAGAGCTTCCGCAACGACGCCGATGCGGCGGAGCTGATGACCCACGTCGGCACCGATGACGTCCTCGAGTTCGGCCTGATTCCGGAACTGGTCGGCCGCTTGCCGGTCGTCAGCTATCTGCAGCCGCTCGACGAGGAAGGACTGATCCGCGTCCTGCGGGAACCGAAGAACGCGCTGGTCAAACAGTTCGAAGCGCTGTTCCAGATGGAAGACTGCAAGCTCGAATTCACCGACGAAGCGCTGCGGGTCATCTCCCAGCGGGCCCTCGAGCGAGGCGTCGGAGCTCGCGGACTCCGCGGGATCCTCGAAGAAGTCATGCTCGACATCATGTACGACCTCCCCGACCAGGAACGCGGCAGCACCTACGTGATCGACGAAAGCGTCGTCACCGGCAGCCGCAAGCTGTTCACGATGCCACCGGCTCCCCAGGCCAAAAGCGCCTAAGCGGTCGCTCTCACAACTTGTCTCCTGCCACCGCGGCTCGGGCTCTTCGGACCCCGAGCCGCGGTTTTTTTGTTCGGGAGCCGGGAGCCGGGAGCCGGGAGCCGGGGGGAACCACGAAGGACACGAAGAGCACGAAGGAAGAGTGGGGAGTTGAACCGCGGATAGCGCAGATAACTCGGATAATTGGCTGTTGATCCCCCTTCCATTCGTGTTCTCCGCGTTATCCGCGGTCCTTCCTTTTTCCGTGCGTTTCCGTGTCCTTCCGTGGCCACCATTCGTTGGATTCGTATCATTGGCGGTTGGTATCCGCGGCTCCCAACTCCCGCTTCTGATAAGATTATCTCTCCGAGCTTCGCCTCAATCCGCCGGAGACGTTCTGCGTGCTTCAGTACGAGATCAGCTTTGAGCAGCCGGCGTTTCTCCTGCTGCTGCTACTCGCGCCGCTGTTTTGGGTGGTCGCCCTCCGCAGCCGCGCGAGCCTTGGCAGACTGCGGTGGACGTTGGCCGTCGCCCTGCGGATGCTGATCTTTGCTCTGCTGGTGCTGGCGATCGCCGGCTTTCAGTGGGTCCGCCGCACCGACGATGTGACGGTGCTGTATCTGGTCGACCGATCGCTGAGCATCCCCCGAGCGTCGCTCGACCGGGCCGTCGAGTTCGTCAACGCATCGATCGCCCAGCACCGGCGCGAGGATCGGGGCGACCGGGCTGGCGTGATCTCGTTTGGCAAGCAGGCCGCCGTCGAGGTTCCGCCGCTGGCCGAGCCATTCCACCTCACCTCGCGGTTCGAGACCGAACTGGTCCTCGAGGAGACCGATCTGGCGGCGGCCCTCCGGCTGGCGCGAAGCGTGATGGCGCATCCGTCGGCTCGCCGCGTGGTGATCCTCAGCGATGGGAACGTGACCCAGGGGAATGTTCAAGGGATCGCGGCGGAACTGGTGCGCGACGGGATCGGTGTCGACGTGGTCGCGATTCCCGGCGAGCTTCGCGCGGAAGTGGCGGTCGAGAAACTGGTCGTGCCGACCGAGGTTCGCAAAGGGGCTCCCTTCGAGATCCGCGTCGCCCTCTCACGGCAGACTCCACCGACCTCCGCCGCAGCGACTCCGACGCGTGGTTCGCTCTCGATCTATCGCCACGATCAGGACGAACGGTTGATGATCGCCAGCCAGTCGCTGACGCTCGACTCCGAAACGCACTACCTGACGCTCCGCGACCAGTTGGAGACGCCCGGGTTCTACAGCTACGAAGCGGAGTTCACGCCGGAAGATCCGGCCGCCGACGGGTTCGTGCAAAACAATACCGCTCGCGGCTTCGCCCAGATCCGCGGTGCCGGTCGGGTGCTGTTAATCGAAGACCACTTCAACCCGGGCAGCTTCGACGAGCTCGTTCAACTCTTGCAGCGTGAAAAGATCGAGGTCACCGTCCAGCGAACCGATCAGCTCTTCACGTCGCTGGCCGATCTTCAGGCCTACGATCTGGTCATTCTGGCCGACGTTCCCCGCGGCAACGGCGAGCAGGACAACAGCCTCCAGTACTTCACCGATCAGCAAATCGAAATGCTGGTCCAGAACACCCGGCAGATGGGCTGCGGACTGATGATGCTCGGCGGACCGAACAGTTTTGGAGTCGGCGGTTGGTCCGACACGAAGCTCGAGGAGGCGATGCCGGTCGACTTTCAGATCAAAAATTTGAAAGTCCAAGCGGTCGGGGCGCTAGCCTTGGTGATCGATAGCTCCGGATCGATGTCGGGAGAAAAGATCCAGCTCAGCAAAGCCGCGGCGGTCGCCGCCGCCAAGTCGCTGCGGCCGCAGGACTCGATCGGCGTCTTCTCCTTCGACACCGAAGTCCACCAGATCGTGCCGATGCAGGAGGTTTCGGATCGCGGACACATCATCCCGATGATCTCCCGGCTGGCGGCCGATGGCGGCACCAACATGCAGCCCGCGATGCAGCTCGGCTTTCGGGCGCTGGCGAATTCGAATGCCGCGACCAAGCACATGATCATCCTCAGCGACGGCCACACCCAGCCCGGCAACTTCAACGAGTTGGCGACCCAGATGCGCCAGCAGGGGATGACGGTCACTTGTGTGGCGATCGGTGACGAGGCTGATACGGGGCTGCTGAATCAGATCGCCGCGGTCGGTGGCGGCAAGTTCTACCAAGTCAATTCGCCGCGAGCGATTCCGCAGATCTTCATGCGCGAAGCCCGCCGCGTCGCCCGGCCGTTGATCTACGAGAACCAGTCGGGGATTCCGCTCGAGCTGGCCGCCGACCACGAGGTGCTGCGGGGGATCGAGCCGCCGTTCCCCCCTGTCACCGGGTACGTGATGACGACCGTCAAGCCGACCGCGCTGGTGCAGACACCCCTCCTGGCGTCGCTTCCGAGCGGGCAAGCCAACAGCATTCTAGCGAGCTGGCAATTTGGTCTGGGGCGAAGCGTGGCGCTGACGACCGACGTCGGCCAGCGATGGGCCAGCCGCTGGAAAGAGTGGCCCGAGCGAGACAAATTGCTCGTTCAGCTCGTCCGCTGGACGATGCGTCCCACCAACGAAACCGATCACATCGCTGTCGATGCGCATCTGGAGGGAGACCGGATCCGGATCGTGATGAACGCGCTTGATCTGGAAGACCGGTTTATCAACTTCCTCTCCCCTCAAGTCGCGGTGGTCGGGCCTGGCATGCAGGCTTCCAGCGCAACGCTGCAGCAATCGGCTCCGGGACGCTACGTCGGGGAAGTCGAAGCGTCGGACAAGGGCACGTACTTTCTCTCGATCAGTCCAGGAGCGGGTTCCGAAACGATCCGGCTGGGAATCGACGTCAATCGCTCGGCTGAATTTCGCCCCCGACCCGACAACCTCCAACTGCTCGGCGAGCTGGCCGCTCAGACACCCGCCGAAGGGAAAGCGGGAGACATGCTGGTCATGGAATCGGAGAGCCAGTGGGAGTCGGCCGCGGGTGCCCTCGATACCTTCCGCAGCAACCTGCGGTTCGGCATCGATACGCGCCCGGCTTGGTATATCCTGGTGGTGATCGGCTGCGTCGCGTTCTTCACCGACGTCCTCAACCGTCGCTTGCACTGGAATCCGACCCACGCTTTCCGCCGCGCCGCGAGCAGCGAGGCGCAACCGACCGCCGAAGTGCTAACGCTCGAGCGGCTGCAGCGGCTGAGGCAGACCAAATCGGCTGCCAGGGAAGCGGTCCGAGACCCGTGGGAAGAGACTTCCGCCCCGCCCGCGGCACCGTTACCCAAAAAATCGCTCGCTCCCGTCGCAGCCGGCCCCGAGCAAGCCGAGTCCTATACCGAGCGTTTGCTGAGGGCCAAACGCGAAGCCAAGCGGTCCCAGCAATCGCATGAGAATTAACGCCACGGCAGTGCAGCAACCGATGACTTCCCGACTTTTCACAGCCTGTGTATGCACCCTCTTCGCGACTTGCCTCGGACCGGCGACGGCGAACGCGGAGGAACTGCCGCCGCTGCGGGACGTCGAGGTGCAGAGCTCGCTCGACGGCCAGCCTCAACCTTGCCGGGTGTGGGCGCCGGAGGGCGCGGCAACCACGAAAACACCGCTGCTGATCTTCCTGCATTCCTGGAGCGGCGATTACCGGCAGGACAATCGCAAGTGGTTGGAGCAGGCGGTCGATCGCGACTGGATTTACTTGCATCCCAACTTCCGCGGCCGCAACGACGACCCGCAAGCTTGCGGATCGCCGCTGGCCCGCCAAGACGTCCTCGACGCGCTCGATTGGGCGTTTGAGCATTACCAAGTCGATCCCGCACGCGTCTATCTGGCGGGAACTTCGGGTGGCGGTCACATGGCGATGCTGATGGCGGCTCGGCACGGCGAGCGGTTTTCGGCCGTCTCGGCGTGGGTCGGGATCAGCGATCTGGCTCAGTGGTATCGGTTCCACAGCCGCCCGAACAAGCTGGGGAATGCCGAGCCGGGAAATTACGCCAAGATGGTTGCGGCTTGCTGCGGTGGCGCGCCGGGCGAGTCGGCGGCGATCGACCAGCAGTATCGTGACCGCTCGTCGATTTACTGGCTGCAGGATGCCGGCGACCTGCCACTCGACCTGAATGCCGGAGTGACCGACGGCAAAACCGGCTCGGTCCCGTTCACCCACACCTTGCGGGCGTTCAACGAAGTGGCCGCTGCGGGTGGCTATGCAACCGTCTCCAAAGCCGAGATGGACCAACTGTGGCAACACGGCCGGCTCGAGAAACCCCAGCCGCAAGACACCGCTGAAGATGCGAGCTTCGGCCGGGCAATCCATCTGCGGCGGCACGCCGGGCCGGCCCGGGTGACGATTTTTGAAGGAGGGCACGAAGGCTTACCCATCCCCGCCTGCGACTGGCTTGAACGGCAGAGGCGAGAGGTACCGGTGCCGGCGACAAGCGAAGAGGTCCCCTCCGCCGCCGCGCGTTAGGCCAATGTCGTCGACGTTTGAGCCGCAAGGCGCTAGCCGCGGGTTCCGGAGCGCTGCCGAACGGACCGAACTCGTAATTCAACGTCGCTACAGCGCAACATGTTCCCACGGCGCGAACCGGATCGGGCCCGAGGCTAGCGCCTACGGCTCAGGGACTTTGCCCGACGTCAGGGCGTCACACCAACTCTCGCAAGATCTCGATGCCGCGGCGGAGGGTTTCGTCGGAGGCGGCGTAGCTAATGCGGAAGTGCGTGTCTTGGCTGCTGAAGATGCCTCCGGGGATGACCAGCAGCCCGCGCGCGATGGCTCGCTCGACGAGCTCGGTTCCGGTCGTCCCTTCGGGGGCTTTGGGAAAGGCATAGAATGCGCCTCCCGGATGGACCAGTTCGTAGTAGCCGCGGAGCCCTTCGACGATCCGATCGCGTTTATCGCGGTAGGCGTCGCGGTAGGAAGACAGATCGACATCCATCGCTTCCAGGCCTGCCCACTGTGCCGGCTGCGGAGCGCAGACGAACGTGTACTGCTGGAGTTTGATCATCGTCTCGATCACTTCGGCCGGGCCGTGCACGTAGCCCACCCGCCAGCCGGTCATCGCGTGACTTTTGGAGAAGCCATCGATCACAATCGTGCGGGGGTTGAATTTCGCTGGGGAGACGAACGGTTGGTCGTACTGGAAGGAGCTGTAGATTTCGTCCGAGACCAGGGCGATCTCGTGCCGCTCAGCCAACTCGGCCAGCCCTCGGAGCTCGTCGTCGCTGGCCACGATCCCCGTCGGGTTGGCCGGGCTGTTGACGACGATCATCTTCGTGCGGGGCGTGATCGCCGCTTCGACACGTTCCAGGTCGATGCGAAAATCGGGATAGGTCGAGATCGGTACCGGAACGCCTCCGGCCAACGCGATCAGGCTCGGGTACATCACGAAGTAGGGATCGAAGTAGATCACCTCATCGCCGGGATTGACCAACGCCATCATCGCCAGCACCAATCCGCCGCTGGTCCCGCTCGAGACGAACACCTGGCGGTCCTCGTGCCCGTAGCGAGCCTCGATCTCCGCCTGCAGCCGTTCGCGGAGCGGCGCGATGCCCTGCGTCTGCGAGTAACCGTTGCGGCCTTCGTTGATCGCCTCGATGCAGGCCTGGCGAACCCGCTCGGGAACAGCAAAATCAGGCTGCCCGATCGAGAGGTTGATCGGGTCCTTCAGCTTGGCGGCCAAATCGAACACGCGGCGGATGCCGCTGCTGGTGAAGGCTTTGGTACGCTCGGCGATCCAGGGTCGGGGCATGACGGCTCAGGTGGGTTTGAAAAAGGACATCAGGCAATTCGGGCCTGGCTCTGTCAGAAAACTTGAACGACACCCTCCCCCCGGGAGGGTCGGGCTCTCGGGCCCGGGGAGGCTTGAATTGTGGCTCGGATCTGTCGTGTCGAAGCGGTGATTGCGTTTTCGGCCATCATCTCGCGGCACGAGGAGGCGATACAGTGGGCGTGCGAGCGGCTGGCCCTGCTGTGGGGACCGCTCCCGGTGGTCAGCCCGCCGATGCCGTTCGAGGCTTCCGAGTATTATGCAAACGAGATGGGATCGGGGCTGCGGAAAATCATGGTCGCTGCGGAGCGGCCGCGGGATCCGTCCGAGTTGGCCGACTGGAAAGTCGCCACCAACGCGCTGGAAGCCGACTATGCCGCTTTGAGCCCCGCGGCCGAACCACGACCGCTGAACCTCGACCCGGGCTACATCAGCCAATCGAAGCTGGTCTTGGCCACGGTCAAGGATCGCGATCATCGGTTGTATTTGCGGGAGGGGATCTTTGCCGAGGTGACGCTGCGGTACCTGCGGAGCGGCTGGACGGAAAATCCGTGGACCTACCCTGACTATCGGACCGATCCGGTAAAAACCTTCGCCAACCAAAATCGCCTGCGGCTGCGAGAATTTTTAAAGGCCGAGGACGGCTGGCGGCGGCGAGGATAGAACCACTTCCTACTCAGCGAAGCGGTACTCGTACTCGAAACCGGGTGAGGGCGGGGCAGGGGAAGGGGCAGGGGCAGGAGCGAATCGAGGACGGGTGGGGTCGCCTGGGTGAAATCACGCGTGCGTTGTCGAGTACGAGTACGAGTACCGCTTCGCTGAGTACGAGTACGAGTACGAGACAGATAGACAGACAGTAAAGGGAACTTCGCTTGGACGTTCAGACGGCGGTGTGGATGGTGCTGGTCACGGCGGTCCCCGCTGCGCTGATCGCTTGGGGATCGTTGTATGCGATCCGCCGTCGAGCGGATGCTTGGGGGTTGCTCGACCGCCCGGGGGCTCGCAAAGTCCACACGGTCCCGACGCCGCTCGGCGGTGGGATCGGCATCTGGCTGGGCGTGATTGGCGTGTTCGCTTTGGGAACGGCGGCGGTCGCGGTCGCGCGGCTGCAGCCGGAGCTGTTGGCCTGGCTTCCCGAGTCGCTGCGGATTCACATTCCGGGGCTGTGGTCGCGAGTCGAAGAGCTGTGGATTCTGCTCGGAGCCGCGAGCGTGCTGGCGGTGCTGGGGCTGGCCGACGACATCCGCGGCCTGCCTTGGCAATTGCGGCTCGGCTGCCAGTTCGCGGTGGCCGCCGTCACGGTGCTGGCCTTCGGCTATGGGCTGACAGCCTTCATTCCCGTCGCGATTGTCACCAGCGGGCTCTCGATCGTGTGGATCGTGGCGATGATCAACTCGTTCAACATGCTCGACAACATGGACGGGCTGAGCGGCGGCGTGGCGGCGATCATCGCGGCGACCCTCGCAGCGGTGATGTTCCTGACTCCCGACCCGGGGAGTGGTCGCCCGCAGCTGTTCATCGCAGCGTTTTTGATGATCGTCTGCGGGGCGCTGCTCGGGTTTCTGTGGCACAATCGCCCGCCGGCGCGAATCTTCATGGGAGACGCGGGAAGTTACTTTGTCGGCTTCCTGATCGCCGTCGCGACGCTACTGGCCACTTACGCAGGCTACCAGCAGAACCGTCCCCACGCGGTGCTGGCGCCGCTGTGCGCGATGGCCGTGCCGCTGTACGACATGACGACGGTGCTGTGGATTCGGATCCGTGAGGGGCGGAGTCCGTTTGAGGCGGACAAGAGCCACTTTTCGCATCGCCTGGTCGCTCTGGGCTTGAGCAAACCGCAAGCGGTCCTGACGATCTACTTGCTGACGGGCACCTGTGCGCTGGCCGCCTTGCTGCTCGGCCGCGTCGACTCGTGGGCCGCGCTGCTCGTGCTGGGGATCGTCGGCTGCATGCTCGCCCTGACGGTTATCCTGGAATCCACCGGATGGCGGCGCGATGCCTCCTAAACCTCGACGAACCGGTTCCCCCGCGCTGCCCAGCAGCCCAGCGGCCGCTCGGTCGACGGCCAGCTGGAGCTCTGCGTCCGGCCGAACTGCGGTGGCCAGCTGGATTGCCGCAGCAGGACTGGCCGGGCTGCTGGTCGTCGTGCTGCTCGTACCGTCGGACAGCATCGAGGTAGAGCAGGGGGGGGCGCTGCCGCTCGTGCCGCTGGCGGTGCTCGCCTGGGCCGCCGCCGCGCTGAGCGTTTCGGATCACTCCGCATCGGCTCGCACCTTTCGCAGCGAGCGGATCCTCCACGGCTTGGTTTGGGTCTTGGCCGGTTGGATCGCGATTGCAGCCGTCGCGGTCGCGGACGTTGGCAATCTCCGTCAGGCGGTGAATGAAGCATGGTGGTGGATCGTCGCCGCGGCCACGTTCACTGCGGCCCGCTGGAGCTTGACCAGCCGCCATGGATCGCTCGCATCGATCGTGCTTCTAGTCTCCTTGGCGAGCGGCTTGGCAGTCCAGGCGGCCCATCAGCAGTGGGTCACGCTGCCCGCCGACCGCGCGGCGTACGAAGCGGATCCGGAGGGAGCGTTGCAGGAGATCGGGCTGTTCGCTCCACCCGGTTCCCCCGAGCGAGCGCTGTTTGAGAGCCGGTTGTATGGAGGCGGACCGACAGCCACGTTTGCGTTGACCAACTCGCTCGCCGCCGTGCTGCTGATCGGAATCGTGTTAGCCGGCGGGATTTTGAGCGAGGCTGTGCGGTCGCGGCGCGGCGAGTCAGAGGGAGCCCAGCGGTGGCGGGTCGGAGGAGCCGCGGCCGTCGCTGCCCTGCTGTGCGGAATCGCCCTGCTGTGGACTGAAAGCCGCTCGGCATTCGTTGGCTTGGCGGTCGCGGGGGGATTCGCCGCGGTGGTTTGGTGCTGCCGCTGGCGTTCGCTCTCGAAACCAATGCTCGTTGGCGTTGCGGCCGCGGCGGTTGTGGTGGGACTCGGGATCCTGTCACTCCTGCTCCGGCCGGGGCTGCTCGCCGGTGCACCTCGGTCGCTGCGGTATCGCTTCGAGTACTGGCAAGCGACGCTCGACTTGGTCGCCGATCATCCCTGGTTTGGCGCAGGACCCGGCAATTTCCAGGAGCGGTACGTCACGTATCGGCTGGATCAGGCGAGCGAGGCGGTCGCGGACCCGCATAACTGGCTGGTCGAGACGCTCGCCACCGGTGGCGTTCCGGCGCTGGTTCTGTTGCTCGCGACGATCGGCGTAGGATTGAAGATCGCCGCTGGGCGACGCCGGCCCGTGTTGCACGACGCCGCTCCCGCGCCGCGGTGGGCGATGTCCGCCGGAGCGGTGCTCGGTTTTATGGGAGTGCTGCTGGCGTGGATCTCGCAGGCCTATCTACCGAACTTCGACGCGCTCCTGCTGTCGCTGATCGTGGTGGTGGCGGTGTCGTTGACCCTCTATCCACTGGTGGCGTGGGGCTCATCGCTGAGCGAGCCCAACGGCGGCCGGATCGCGGCAGCAGCGGCGGTGGCGGTCGCCGTGCACTTGCTCGCTGCCGGTGGGTGGACCGTTCCTGGAGTCGCAGCTCCATGGTTGGTCCTCCTGGCGATCGCCCTCGGCCCGCCAGCGGCTGGGAGTGCCGAATTGCCGCCTGCCGGTGCAGCGAGGTTCGGCCAGCCGCGGTGGAGAGGGGCTTGGGTCGGCGGCGTGGCGGTGGTGCTGCTCGGCGCGTGGTGGGGGACAGCGTGGCTGCCGGTGCAGCGAGCCGCGGAGCATCTCGAGCAGGGCGACTTCGCGATCGCAACGGGTCGCTCGCAAATCGCCGCCGCAGCCTACCAGGACGCCGCGGAGGCCGACCCATGGAATCCCCTGCCGCTGATCCGCCGAGCCGATGTGTTTCGCTGGGCGATCGTCCGCCAAGCCGACTCGCCCGCCACCCGCGACCAGTGGAGCAAGGCTTGGGAGGGAGCGATCGCCCGCAATCCGGCGGCGGCCGGACTGTGGCTGAATCGCGCCGTGCATCGACTCCACTTCTTCCAGCGATGGGGGGACCGCGACGATCTGGAAGAGGCTCGGCAGGATCTGCTAGCGGCAGTCGCCCGCGACCGGAGCAACGTCACGATCGCCGCCCAATTGGCCGTCGTCGAAGCCGCTCTGGAGAATCGCGAGGCGGCTGAAACGTGGCAAGCGCGAGCCGAGACACTGGCCGCGGCCGGAGACCACGCCGATCGGCAACTCTCGGTCGTCCAGGTGCTGCCAGCCGAATCGATCGGCGAGCGAGCCGAACCGGGAGCCTGGCGCGTCGCCGCCGCCGAGCGTCTGGGGGGTAGCCACAGAGAGCACCGAGGGCACGGAGACGGGGGAGGGTGAGGTCGATGGCCGTGGTTAGCCGAGGCACGCCGCGTGCGAACCGGGGGCGATGGCTCGGCGTATGATCCTCGCGGGGCGGGGCGGGAAGCGAAAATGGCTCGCTGCGGTAGCCCTTTGCGGCGGCCGGCAGCCATAATCGAGTGAACAACACAGAGCGAGTCTTCGATTTCCCCCGGGAGGTTTCATCCGTTGAAAGCCGCAATCCTCTTTCCTCTGCTCGCTCTGGTCGCTGGTTCCGCCATCGGTGCCACGCTGGCCTATCAGCAGTACGCTCGGCCGACGGGTGTGCTGGGTCCATTCTCGTCCGCCGAGCCGATGTCGGCCGCGGAAGTGGATGCTTACCTGGCTTCGCTCCGGGTGGATGGGGTGCCGAAGCTCGAGATCGTGGGGGGACCCGAGTACAACTTTGGGATCATGCGGCGGCACGCCCAGTCGACCCACGCGTTCGAAATCCGGAACGTGGGGACCGCTCCGCTGGAAATGGCGGTGACCGGGTCGACTTGCAAATGCACCGTCGGCAAACTCGAGCAGCGGTCGCTCGAGCCGGGCGAGTCGACGCAGGTCAAACTCGAATGGACCGCCAAGACCGACGCTCGGACCTTCAGCCAATCGGCGACGCTGCAGACGAACGATCCCGAGGCGGGCGAACTGAAACTGCTCGTCGAAGGAACGGTGGTGGACCTCGTCGACGCCGAACCGCGGATGTGGGACTTGGGGGATGTGGAGGCGAGCGAACCGCTCCAGCTGCGGACCACCCTCTTCAACCATGCTGAGGAGCCGATGGAGGTCGTCGACGTGCACTGGGTCGAGGAGGCTTTCAACCAGCGCAGCGAAATCGAAGTCACTCAGCGGCCGGTCGACGCGGCGACCGACGGAGCCCACAGCGAGGCTCTCGAAGCATTTGACGTGGCAATCCAGATCGCTCCCGGAACCACTCAGGGGACGCTCAACCGGACGCTGCGGATCAACTATCGGAACGTCGGTTCGGAGGAGAATCACCCGCCGCTGGAGCTCGTTCTCAATGCTCGCATCGTCGGTGCGATCAGCTTGCTCGGCGGCTCGCAGTTGGACGGACACGAGACCGGCAAATACCTCTTGCGGATGGGGCAGAGTGCACTCGGCAAAGGAAGCCGCGAGAAGATTCACGTCGTGCTGCGAGGCCCCCATCAGGATTCGGCAAAGCTCCAAATCGGGCAGGTAGAGCCAAGCGACGCGCTCGAGGCCGAGCTCGGTGAACCGCTCAAGCGTGGCTCGATGACGCTGATTCCGCTGGAGGTCCGCGTCCGCGAAGAGGCCCCCGAGATGGAGCGGACCGGGAAAACCAAAGACGACTACGGATTGATAGTCATCGAGTCCGATAATCCTAAAATCGCTCCAGTCCGCATGGCAGTGACATTCCGCGTGGGGATGCCGCTGCGGGACTGAGTCGCGAGTCTGAGTCCTGAGAGCAGCCGTTACCGCGGATTCCCGCAGAGCGCGAGTGGAAAGATGCGTATTCGTGTGAGCCGTCGATCGTCGACCCCGTCCCGAAACACGCGCCGGCTCGCCGCGGGCTTTCTGCTCGGAGCCGTGGCGCTCGGAACGGTCTCGCTCGGAACGCTCGGCTGCCGCCCGGCGGCGGAGCCCGAACCGAACGAAAGCGAGCTGGCCGTCGCTCCCCCGGAAGTCGACGTCGACGATTCCGAGCCAACGCCGATCCGCCTCGAGGCCGACGCGGCCCAGCCGACCGCCGAAGCCGTTGCGAACAATCCTCCCGCCAGCTCGGCTCCCGCCAGCTCGACTCCCGCCAGCTCGACTCCCGCGGCTCCGGCTGGGGACCGTGCCACGGGGGACGAAATTGTCGGCGGCGGCAGCGCTCCGGAGGATTGGCGGAAGTGGCCCAAGCCCGAAGGCGTGCTGGTGATCAGCGGCCAGCAACACGGCTATATCGAACCGTGCGGCTGCACGGGGCTGAAGAACCAGAAGGGCGGGCTGGCGCGGCGGGCGACGCTGCTCAAGCAGATTCGCGAGCTCGGCTGGGAAACCATCCCGGTCGACGCCGGCAACCAAGTCCGCCGCTCGGGTCGTCAAGCGGCGATCAAGTTTCAAACCACCGTCAAAGGGCTGGCGGAACTCGATTACAAGGCGATCGGCTTTGGACCGGACGACCTGCGGCTCGGAGCCAGTGAACTGCTGAGCGTCGCAGCCGCGGATGAGGACAACCCCAGCCGGTTCGCTTCGGCAAACGTCGAGTTGCTGGCCCCCGAACTGGTACCGCTGGTGCAGCAGACCGAGGCGGGCGGCCGGCAGATCGGCGTCACGACGGCGCTGCATCCTGAAACCCTCGACTCCCCGGTCGACGATGCAATCCTGATCGGCGAGCTCCACGCGCGGCTGAGCGAGACGCTCACGCAGCTTCGCGAGGAAGGGAGCGAATTCAATGTGCTGCTGCTGTTCGGCGACGCCAAGGCCGCCCAGCAAGTTGCTCGCGAGGTCCCTGGCTACGACTTGATCGTGGCGGCGGCCACCTACGGCGAACCGACCTATCAGGCCGAACGGATCGAAGGGACCGACAGCCGCTTGGTGCTGACCGGCGACAAGGGTATGTACGTCGGCTTGGTGGGGCTCTACGACGGCCAGCTCCGCTACGCCCGAGTGGCCCTGGACAGCCAGTTCGAGGACGCTCCGGAAATGCTCCAGCTGATGGCGGAGTACCAGGAGCAACTCAAGGCACTCGGCCTCGAGGGGCTGCAGGTGCGGCCGATCGCTCATCCCTCGGGAAGGAAATACGTCGGGACCGAGACTTGTGGCGAGTGCCATACGACGGCCTATGAAATCTGGCAGGGGACGCCGCACGCCGAAGCGACCGAGGATATCGTCCATCCAGGAGAACGGAGCGAGATTCCGCGGCACTTCGATCCCGAGTGCCTCAGCTGCCACGTGACCGGCTGGAACCCGCAGAGCTACTACCCGTACGAGAGCGGCTATCTGTCGCTTGAAGAGACGCCCCTGATGACCGGCAGCGGCTGTGAGAACTGCCATGGTCCAGGCTCCGCCCACGTCGCCGCCGAACGGGGCGAGACGGATGCGACTAGCGAAATGATCGCCGAGCTGCGGGAGTCGATGCGGCTGCCGCTCGAAGACGCCCGCGAGAAGTGCATGGAGTGCCACGATCTGGACAACAGCCCCGACTTCCACCAACCCGGGGCGTTCGACGAGTACTGGTCCCAGATCGAACACTACGGGCTGGACTGAGCCGCAGGCTCGTCCACTTTCTCGTACTCAGCGAAGCGGTACTCGTACTCAGCGAAGCGGTACTCGTACTCAGCGAAGCGGTACTCGTACTCGATGACCAAAGACGGGGCAGGCTTGGAGCCCAACGCGGCGTTCGATTCGAGTACGAGTACCGCTGCGCTGAGTACGAGTACGAGTACGAAAGCGAGTACGAGTACGAGTACGAAAGCGAGTCTCACCCCGCGTTGATTTCGGCCATCACGTCGGCGGGGATATCGAGGTTGGTGAAGACGTTTTGGACGTCGTCGTGATCGTCGAGCGCCTCGAGTAGCCGCAGCACCGAGCGGGCGGTTCCGCCGTCGACTTCGACCGTCGTTTGCGGGATTCGCGTCACTTCGCTGACTTCGGCTTCGAGCCCCGCCGCGGTGAACGCCTCGGCCAATTCCGCGTAGGTGTCGGGAGGGCAGGTGACCTGCAGCTTATCGCCGTCGATTTTCTGCACGTCTTCGCCGCCGTTTTCCAGGGCGATCAACGTCAGCTGCTCTTCGTCGACTTCCGGCGGGAAGACGAACATTCCCTTGCGGTCGAACAGGTACGCGACGCAGCCGGTAGCTCCGAGATTGCCTCCGAACTTGGAGAACAGGGTCCGCATCTCGGGGGCGGTGCGGTTGCGGTTATCGGTCATGATCTCGCACATCACTGCGACGCCGCCGGGGCCGTAGCCTTCGTAGAGGATTTCCTCGAGGTTTCCTCCTTCGAGCTCGCCGGTCCCGCGTTTGATGGCCCGCTCGATGTTGTCTTTGGGCATGCTGACCGACTTGGCGTCGTCGATCGCCTTGCGAAGGCGAATATTGGCATCGGGATCGCCGCCGCCCATTTTGGCCGCGATGATGATCGCCTTGCTGAGCTTACTCCAGAGTTTGCCCCGCTTGTTGTCGATCAGCGCTTTCTTGTGCTTGATCCCAGCCCAGTGGGAATGGCCTGCCATCGGAGGTGCCTCGAACTCGAAAGACCTAAATCAGTGGTAAGCGCGTGTTTCGATAAGGGTTCCAAAGCGTCACCCTCCCCCCGGGAGGGTAATATTTTGACGCGCCGTTTCTCCTTCTGGCGACCTTTCCCTCCGGGCTTTTCACCATCCCCGGGGTCAGTCTCTCAGGGCCGGGGAGGGTAAGAAAGGTTCAGCGGGGCTTGCGTCGGGCGAGCGGCTTACCGGTGATTTTACCGGCCGGCCGACCGGCATTCGACGGGCTCGACTTAGTGCTGCGTTTCTTCTTGGGAGCCTCGGAGGCCGATTTCGCTTTCTCGGCCGTCTGCTCGGTCCCGCCGGAGGGCTCCGAACTCTCGGCCGCACCGTCGTTTGCCGCTTCGGCAGGGGCTTGCTTGTCCGCCGCTTTCTTTTTGTCCGCCTTGCCCTTGGACGTTTTGCTCGCCGCCTTGGCTCCCCCTTTGCCGCTTGAATTTTTCGCTTCGAGCGCCGCTTCGGCTTCGGCCGCTTCCTCGTCGGCCTTCTTTGCTTTGGCCTTGGCCACTCGGCGCTTCTTTACCGCGGCGACGTGGTCGGCCACCTTCTGATCGAGGTCGGGGTTCAGAGCCAGCACGATGCCGCGGGCGGTCTCATCGTTCTGGTCCATGTTCAGGGCCACCGCCGCCTGGTGCAGCAGCGACGAAAACTCGAGGCCTTTGTTTTTGGGAATCGCCCGCTCGAGCCCCGTCACCTTGCCGCTCTTCAGCTCGTTCTCGCTGATCATGTCGGAGAGCCAGAAGAACCGCAGGGCGGCCGAGTCGAGCGGAATTGCGTGCCCGCCGAGGCCATGCTGCGTGACGTAGGCCAGCACGAAGGGAGTCATCGCCGGCAGCTGCTCAAATTTCTGCAGCGCCTTGCCGAGGTTCTGCTTTTTGAGCTCGTCGATGTCGAACGTGTAGACCGTCTCGAAGAGCCCGTGCAGGTTCTTCTTCAAGCGGATCGCAGCGGCGGTCGGATCGGGCAAATGACCGAGGACTTCGGCCAATTCAGTGATCGTGGTGACGCGGACCTCGTTCCAATCGAAGTAGTCCTGCTCGAGCTTCGCCAGCGCCTCGTCGGCCAGCTCATAGGGAGCGTTCTCGAGCAGGCAGCCATACAACAGATGCTCGATCAACGGCCGCTCCTCGGTCGTCATCGTTGGCTTGTAGGCTTTTTTGAGAAGCGTGTGGAGTTTGGCGATGCGCGCTGCGCGGTTGGATGCGGTCATTGCAAAGGGGCTAAGCGGCGGATGGCTGGAGCGGCTCAATCAGGAGCGGAAATCATCTTCATCAGGCATTTCGGGCGTCGCCGAAGCGTCGAACGGTGCGGCGTTGCTTGCGTCGCTCGCCTCTTCGTCACTCGATTCTTCGTCGCTCGCCGAAGAGCGTTCGGCCTCTTTCTCGCGGCGGATCCGGGCCAGGATCTCTCCCACGGCGGCAGCATTCTTGAGCCCCTTGTCCAGCACGAACGTCAGCCGCGGGGTGTAGCGGGTCTCGATCCGGTTGGCGATCTTCGACTGCAGGAAGCCGGCCGAATTCTGCAGCCCCCGCACCGAGAGTTGCTGCTGCGTCTCGTCCCCCATCACGCTGACCATCACCTTGGCCTCGCGCATGTCGGGGCTGACCTCAACCCCGACGACGGTGACGTCGCGGATACGAGGATCGCGAATCTCGGTCAGGATGGCCGAAGCCACGACTTCGCGGATGGCTTCGGCGGCTTTCAGAGTGCGGCGGCTAGACACAGAAATCGGTCAACAAAAGGCGGTCTGCCGCGGCTCCGCTAGTGGAGACCGCGGCGGTGGGTGGGAGTAGCGAGAACGATCAATCCAGCGTGCGGGCGACTTCCTGGATCTTGTAAGCTTCCAACACGTCGTCCTGCCGGATGTCGTTGAAGCCGGCCAACTTGATGCCGCACTCGAGGCCCCGCGGAACCTCTTTGACGTCTTCCTTGACGCGCCGCACCGATTCCATGGCGTAATCGCCAATCGTGCGGCCGTCGCGGTTGACGCGGATCCGGCAGCCACGTTCGATCACGCCTTGGGCAACGTAGCAACCGGCGATCGTGCCGCTGCGGCTGACCTGGAAGACCTGTTTGACCAGGGCCCGTCCGAGTTCGACGACCCGCTCTTCGGGCCGCAGCCGTCCCTCGAGGATCGCCTTGAGATCGTCGGTCATCTGGTAGATGACGCTGTAGCGACGGATCTCGACGCCCCGCTGGTCGGCGAGCGACCGAGCCGCTTCATCGGGAATGACGTTGAAGCCCAGGATCACCGCATCGGAAGCCGAAGCGAGCGTGACGTCGGCCACGGTGATTCCACCGACAGCCCGTTGCAGGACGCGGATCGAAACCTCCGGGTGCGCGAGCTTCTCCAGCTCCTTGTCGATCGCCTGCAGCGAACCGCGGACGTCGGCCCGGATGATCAAGTTCAAGCGAACGACATCCTCTTGCTGACCCAAGCGGCCTTCCTCGACGAGCGACTGGAAGCGTTCGAAGGAGACCTTGGTGGTCGAGCCCGAGAGACTCTGGGCCCGACTGCTGTCGGCACGGCTGGCGGCGATCTCGCGAGCCTGGCCGATATCCGACAGCACGTGGAAGCGGTCGCCCGCGTCCGGCGGCTGGTCCAGACCGAACAGGTTCACCGGCGTGCTCGGACCGGCTTCCTTGATCGTCCGGTTGTTCAGCGTATCGCGCATCGCACGCACGCGTCCGTGGGCCGCTCCGCAGACGACCACGTCGCCGACTCGGAGCGTTCCGTTTTGGACGACCACTTTGGCGATCACGCCGCGGTCACCCTGCTGCTCCGATTCGATGCACACGCCGTAGGCCGTGCGGTCGGGATTGGCCCGGTACTCGTTGAGCTCGGCGATCGCCAGCAGCGTCTCGAGCAGCTCATCGAGCCCTTCGCCGGTGATCGCGCTGGTGCGGACGATTTCGACATCGCCACCCCACTCGCTCGGCGTCAGCCCGTGCTCGGTCATCTGCGTCATCACGCGTGTTGGGTCGGCACCTTCAAGGTCGATCTTGTTCATCGCGACGACGATCGGCACGCCGGCCGCCTTGATGTGGCTGATCGCCTCTTCGGTCTGCGGCATGATCCCGTCATCGGCGGCGATCACCAGCACGGCGACGTCGGTGACGTTCGCACCGCGGGCCCGCATCTCGGTAAACGCTTCGTGACCCGGGGTGTCGACGAAGGTGACTTTCTGGTCGTCCTTGTCGATCTGGTAGGCCCGGATGTGCTGGGTGATGCCACCCGCCTCGCCCTTGGCCACGTCGATTCCCACGAGCTTGTCGAGCAGGCTCGTTTTGCCGTGGTCGACGTGACCGAGGAAGGTCACGATCGGAGGCCGAGCGAGGAGTTGCTCTTCGCTGTCCTCGGTCTCTTCGATTCCCGAAATCAGCTCTTCTTCGAGCGACTCGGGGGTCTTGAGTTCGATGTCGAGGTCCATTTCCGCGGCGATCAGTTCCGCCGTTTCCTGATCAATCGTGGCGTTGATGTTGACCATCACGCCCATCCCCATCAGAACCCGCAGGACCTGAGCGACCGGCACGCCGGCGGCTTCACAGAAGCTCCGCAACGTGCAGGGGAGTTCGACCTGGACCTTTTCCTTACGGGGCGCGGCCGTGTTGGTCCCCTTGCGGGTCAGGGTCCGCCGGCGGCGACCATCGCCTTGGTGCAGCGAACGTTCGATGTCCTGCCGCTGATTGGCGCGTCGCCGCCCCTTGCCGCGGACCGCTCGGGCGCTGGCCATGCCGGCCAAGCCCTTCTTGCCCTTTTCTTCTTCGTCGCGGCCTTCCCGGCCAACCACCGCTCCACGGCCACGACCTTTCTCGCCCCCGGTAAACGAGGACAAGCCTCCCTTGCCAGAGGACGGGGCCGCCTTCTCCTTCTCTTGCTGCTGCAGCGCCTCGAGCGGAGCTTTCATGCCCTGCTTGTGACCCGCGATGACGTCTTTGCTGAGCCGGATCTCGGGCTTCTGAGCGGCCGGCTCGCCAGCGGCCGGTTTCGACGGCGTCGGCTGCTTGGCCGCGGGCAGTGCGGCGAGGTTGATCACCGGCGTGCGGCTCTTCGGTTTGTTTCCGCCACCTTCCCGCGACCCTCCACCGCCGCCGCCACCGCTGCGGCCGAGGACGCGCATCTTGCCACCCGAGGTGAACGAACCACCGCGAAGGGGGCCGCGGGTGATCGAAGCCGGGCTGGTGTCGGGCATCGACGGCTTCTGCGGCGCGTCGCTCGGTTTCTTCGCAGCCGGAGCCGCGGCCGATTCCCCTCCTTCGGACTTGCCACCGGCGTCTTTCGCCGCGTCGCTCGGTGCCGCCTCGGCCTTCGCACTCTCGGTTTGCTTCTCCGCGGCCGCGGCTTTCGGCTCAGCCGCCTCAGCAGCCGGCGCACTGGCCGCCGAAGTTCCTGCATCGGCCTTCGGGGGAGCCGCTTCGCCAGCTTTGACGGTTTCCGCTGCAGTGTCGGCGGCCGGTGCCTTGGGCTTTTCTTCTGCCGCGGCCGTTTCGGCTGCTTCGGCCTCCGACTCGGCCGAGCGAGAGGCTCCGCCGCGGAGAGCTGCGGAACGCAAGCTGATGGGCGTGTTCGCGCGGCGAACCGCATCGCCAGGGCGAGCGCTGCGGCTCGGCACAATGCTGGCGGGTTTCTTGGCCATCGGTGCAACCGGAGCCGGCTTGGTGTCGGCAACGGCGACGGCAGATGCCTGCTTCTTCTGGGCAGCAGCGGCCAAATGATCCTTGACCCGCTGGACTTCGTCGTCGTCCAAGCTGGCCAATGCGGAACCCTTGCCGGTCAATCCGACCTTTTTGCAGATCTCCGCGAGATCCTTACTGTCGACTTTCAGTTCTTTAGCGAGCGCGTAAATGCGTACGGGCACGGGGCAGCAATCCTGTGGATATATCAAAAGGGTGGCGTGCCATGTTTCGCGGCCGGAAATACGGCCGGCGGACACGCGGGCAATTTAGTTCACATAAGCGACAATTCCTCCGTCCACTGGCCGCCGCGGCAACCCAGTGGAAGACATCACAAGCGACGGGTCCGCCTCCCCCTCCGCGGGAGAGCAGGGCCAGTCGCGAAAAACGTCACACGCTATCACGTGTAATGTCGGCAGAAACGTCCGTCTTAGCATTGTCCGCAGACTCTGCCGAATCGACAACCGCATCCTCTCGGCCCACCGTTTCCTCTTCACCCTCCGCTCCTTCGCGGCCAGCCGCCTCGGGGTCTCCGGCCGCCTCGGGGTCTCCGGCCGCCTCGCCGCTCGCTTCACCCTCGCTGGCAACTTCGCCCTCGCTGGCAACTTCGCCAGCAGCGGGCTCTTCGCTGGCTGCGGGCTCTTCGCTGGCTGCCTCTTCCGCAGCCGCATCGGTGAGGGACGACTCTTCCTCGGCGTCGCGACCCTGCCGTTCCCGGTCGCGGCGGACGCGGCGTTCCTCGGCGGCAGCCACTTCGGCCTCTTCCGCCTTCAGCTCCGCCTCTTCGACGATCCGGTTGACTTGCTCTTCACTGAGCCCACCGAGTTCCATCAGGGCTTCGGGCTCGATCACCGACAGGTCGTCGTAGGAGAGATAACCCTGCTCGACCAATCGCTGCGCGAGCTCTTCATCGACGCCTTCGATCTCGCTGTAGGCAGCCACGGCCCGCTCGATTTGCTCCTCGAGCTCGTCGGCGGTCATGATCTCGATGTCCCACCCGCAGAGCTTGCTGGCCAGGCGAACGTTTTGGCCGCGGCGACCGATCGCAAGCGAGAGCTGATCCTCTTGCACCAGCACGATGGCCCGGCCGATCAAGTCGCACAGCAAGACCTGTTCGACCGCGGCGGGCTGCAGGGCGTTGGGGATCAGAACTTGCGGATCATCGCTGAACCGCACGACGTCGATGTGCTCGCCCGCCAACTCCTCGCGGACCGCTTTGATGCGGCTGCCGCGGAAACCGACGCACACGGCGATCGGGTCGACCTGAGCGTCGATGCTGCTGACGGCGACTTTGCTGCGGTAGCCCGGCTCGCGGCTGATCGAGTTGATCTCGATGACGCCGTCGGCCAGCTCCGGAATTTCCTGCTCGAACAACCGCTGCACGAGCTGCGGGCGATTGCGGCTGAGCACCACTCGCACGCGGTTCCCGGCCGCCCGGACTTCATACACGACCGCCCGGATCCGCTCGTTGGCGTGCAGCGACTCGCCGGGGATCTGCTCGCTGCGGGGCAGGATCGCTTCGACGTTGCCGAGCTGGACCGTGGCCACGCCGCCATCGGCCCGCCCGATCTGGCCGCTGACCATCTGGCCGATCTGGTCGCGGTACTCCACCATCAACGCGTCGCGTTCGGCTTCGCGGACTTTCTGAATGATGACCTGCTTGGCGGTCTGAGCACCGATGCGACCAATCTGGTCTTCGCCCAATTCCTGGCCGTCGAGGACCGCAAAAGTACGGCCGGTCGAGCGGTCGAGCTGGACCACAATGTCGGCGTCTTCACCATATTGCCGCTTCGCGGCGGTCTGCAGCGCCGCCTCGATCGCGGAGAACACGATCTCTTTATCGATGTTCTTCTCGCGATGGAGCGAGTCGACGTAGCGCAGAATATCTTGCGGATTCATGCCGGGACGTGGGGCCGGAACGGGTATAAAACAGGGCCCGGATGTAAACACCCGGGCCCGGCGTTTGATCAGTCGGGGGTCCGAGTAAAACTATCGGCCATCCCGAAGGGTGTCAACCAAGCCGCCTCACCAGACGGTTTCGAGCGGCATCGGCGGACGAAGCGGAACAACCGCTTCAGCCTCAAAAACCCCTGCGGACGGGACAGCTACCCGCACGCGAAGGACTCCCCACAGCGGACCCCAGTGCGGCGGACCCCAGTGGGGATGATTCGGCCCTGCTGCCGAACGCCTCCCCCAAGCCGCGTCCGGCCCGTTCCGCCGCAGCGGGAGCCGGAGCGTTGCACAGCCCTGGCCGTCGGTCGCCACGCGTCCGCTCCACCGCAGACGCTCCTCCGCCAGCAGCTCGAAAGAAGTAAGATCGGCCGACGGCACCTGCGGCGTCAGCTCAAATGTGGCAGTGCCTCGAATCCGCACCGGTTGCCCCGCCGCATCGAACAGAGCGACCGTCGCCAACCAGCCATCGGGCTCGGCGTCCGCGTCCCAATTGGCCGGCTCCGCTTCGAGCACGGCGAGCGCCGCGCGGGATCGCTGCACCTCGACGAAAACCGGTGGATTGGAGACGCGCTCGGCAGCCGCCGCCGCGGAGGCAACGATCGTGATCCACCCGAGGCTGAGCAGTCCAGCCACGCAAAGCAGCCCCATCGAGCGGGCGCAGCCGACCACGGCCGCTTGGCGAGGGGTCGAGAACGAAGTGGGCAGCGGCATGGGGCAGGGGACTCCGAGGGGAGGATCAGGGCGGCCGACGAGGCCCTTCTTCCTCCACGCATGCTGCGGACCACCACCCGCAGCCCCCCTGCAGCCGTTCCTCTGCGGCACCCGCCGCGGCACGGCCGCACTCCTCCGGCTGCCCCGCGGGCGGCGCGTCGCACCCGCGGCGACTGACCACCTCGGGCGGCGATACGGTGCTCAAAAGGCCGCTTTTTCAAGAGGAAACGGAGCACGCCGGGGAGCGGGACTATCGGTCGGCTGCGGCTGCCATCGATCGCCGCCGGCTCTCAGGCAAAGCGTCCACTTTCCCCGCGGCGGTACTCGGAAGTGCGAAGGTGGGGCGTTGCCCTTTCGCCTCGCCTGATGCCGTTCCGCACCAGCCGTTGCCAAGACGCATCGCTTCCGACTCTTCCTTTCGGTTGGATCTCCGTTGAGCCGTAGGCGCTAGCCTCGGGCCGGTCCGCGGCAGGGGCGATCCGCTCGGCAGCGCTGCGGTACCCGCGGCTAGGCGCTGTCAGAAAACCGCTCTTCCCCATCACCCTCCCCCCGGGAGGTCGTGCAGTTTTTAGCCCCCTCTCCCCCGAAGGGAATCGCGGCAATCGCTCGACCTTCACCCCCGAACATTTTCGCGATTCTCTTTGG
>NZ_WRPR01000065.1 GCF_010367455.1 Candidatus Laterigemmans baculatus
TAAAAAGCAGTCGCCTTCGGCTTGCCGTTAAACGATTTTTCTGCGAGCCGTCCCGCTCCGAACCAATCCAAAGTGGCGCTGTCCAGCTAGCTTTGGGTGGGAGCTTGTCTTGTGATCGTTAATCGCCACTATCGATTTGTCTATGTCGCCGCTCCTCGAACGGCGTCGACTTCGACTCGGGCTTGGCTTTCGCAACTTGCAGGCTCCGAGGCATTTTCTGACCAGCACTCGACGGACCTCCCTACAGCGTGCCGGGGGTACTTCGTCTTCGGCACGCTCCGCGATCCGGCGGAGCGGCTGCTCAGCCTGTGGCGGTATCACTGGCGGAACGATCCCGATCGCCGACCGCTCGATCGCTATCTGGCGGACTTGCCGACGATGCACCCGTTCCATAGCCGCAGCCAAATGAGCTACTACCAGGAGGTGGACCTGATCATTCCAGTCGGCCCCGAACTCGAACGGTTCCTCCTCGATCGCGTGTTCACCGCTCGAGGTTACAGGCCGCAATTCTCGAAGCGGTTACCGCGACTCAACGCGACGCTGGCGGACCCGGCCGGGGTGAGAACCGCAGTCGCCGAGCGTGCCTGCCAGGTCTGGCCGGACGATTGGGACCAGTGGACTCGCCACTCCTCCGCGGCTTCTTCGGACGGCCCGGCTTCTTCGGACGGCCCGGCTTCACTGGCCCCGTTGCTCCCCAGCTCGTCACCGCCGCCCTGACCGCGCAGTCGGGCGGCGCGAATCGCACCACCTCGGTTCCCTCGGATTCGGCGATGCGTGATTCGCCGGGGTGGCTGATTCGGCTGGAAATGACGGCACCGTCCCGAGCTTTTCCTCCTTGTTCGCAAAGGGTGAGCTACGGTTTCGCTGAAAGTGTGCTTCCAGGCAGTTCGTTTTCAACCGTTCTCACGCTGCCGCCACCCTGCACCGTTGGGAGGCTGGCGGAGGAATTTGTTTGCCGATGTCGCTACCCGTGGAGTCTCCGGAGTCGAGCACCTCGAAATACAGCACGCTCGCTGTGGTCGCGGCCGTGCTCTGGGGAGGATTGGTCGCCGCGGGCTCGGTGGTTGGATCGTGGTATGAGAACACGCCAGCCGCGGCGCACGAGGTCGTCGACCAGTGGCCCGCGGAGACGGCTTGCGGCTTGGCTACGACGCGCCCCACCCTGCTGATGTTCATCCACCCCCGCTGCCCCTGCTCGCGGTCGAGCATCAGTGAGCTGGCCGTCCTGATGACGCGTTGCGAGGGCCGAGTGGATGCGCAGGTCTTATTCCTCTGTCCAACATCCACGTCTCGGGATTGGGCGAAGACGGATCTGTGGGAGAGTGTCCGCAGGATTCCGGGGGTGGCCTCACGAATGGACTTCGATGGTGTGGAGCATCGTCGCTTCGGAGCCCGCAATTCGGGAGAAGTCTTTCTGTTCGCGCCAGGCGGCGAACGGCTGTTTCACGGCGGCATCACGGCGGGACGCGGACATGCGGGGGACAATGCGGGACGCGCCGCGCTCGAAGCAATCCTCTGGAATCAGGACTCGCCCGTCAGGACCACACCTGTGTTTGGTTGTGAACTGAACTGCCCCTCTCCCCAGACCCAAGTGACCCACACTGCGGTCGCCGATGCGAAGGACGGAAGATGATCGGACGCAGCGCCTCCCTGCCCCTGACGCCGGACGCCGCGGCGTTACTCGCCGAACAACGGTTGCAGATTTATCGGCGGACCGATCGGATGTTCGCTGGGCTGATGCTACTGCAGTGGGCTGCAGCGGTCGGCGGTGCCATTTGGCTCTCTCCCAAGACGTGGGCGGGGACAACGAGCAGCATCCACCCTCACCTGTGGCTGGCGATTGTCTTCGGTGGCATCCTTTGCAGCTTGCCCGTTGCACTAGCCGGGTTCGCTCCCGGAAAAACCCTCACGCGTTATACGATCGCGGTCGCCCAGGTTCTCTTCTCTTCGCTGTTGATTCATATCACCGGCGGCCGGATCGAAACGCACTTTCACATTTTTGGCTCGCTCGCTTTTCTCGCTGCCTATCGAGACTGGAAGCTACTGATCCCTCCGACGATCGTCGTCGCGGTCGATCACTTGGTGCGAGGGCTCTTCTGGCCGGAAAGTGTGTTCGGCGTCTTAGCCCCCAGCCAATGGCGTTGGCTTGAGCACGCCGGATGGGTTCTGTTCGAAGACGTGTTTCTAATTATTTCCATTAGCCAAAGCGTCCGTGAGATGCGGACGAGAGCAATCCAAACCGCGCAGCTCCGGTCCAACCATGCACAACTCCAGCAGGCCAAAGAGCTAGCAGAGGAAGCGAACGCGTCGAAGAGTGCGTTCCTGGCGAACATGAGCCATGAGATTCGCACACCTCTGACGGGGATCCTTGGGTTTACCGAAGTGTTGCGGCGCGACGTCGGTTCGGTGGAGCAGCAAGAAAAATATCTCGATACGATTCAGTCGAGCGGTCAGCACCTACTCACTCTGATCAATGATATTCTCGACCTCTCCAAGATCGAGGCAGGCCGGATGGAGTGCGAGCGGATCGCCTGCTCACCGCACGAGATTCTCTCCGACGTCCTGTCGGTGCTGCGAGTGCGAGCTCAGGAAAAAGCAATCCGGCTCGAATGCGAGTGGACCACACCGGTTCCAGAGACGATCGTCACCGACCCGGCCCGTCTCCGCCAATTGCTGATGAACCTCGCCGCCAACGCGATCAAATTCACCGAGTCGGGCCATGTCCTGATTCGGGCTGCGGTTGATCCGGTCGGGCCGGAGCCGAGACTGGTCTGCGAAGTCGAAGACACCGGGATTGGGATCGCACCGGAATGTCTGGAGCGAATCTTCCAGCCGTTCGACCAGGCCGACAACTCCATTACCCGCAGGTACGGCGGGACGGGACTCGGACTGGCGATCAGCCGGCATATCGTCCGTGAGCTCGGTGGAGAGATATCCGTCGAAAGCGAGCCTGGCCGCGGAAGCACGTTCCGCATCACTCTCGAGACAGGCCCGCTCGATGATGTCCCGTTCATGGAAGAAGCGTTCTGCGAAGCCTTCCGCTCCAGAACGTCAGGTTCCAAGTCGGACTTCCAGTCGTACTCGCTGACGTCGGCTCGCATCCTTTTGGTGGAAGATGGGGAAACCAACCGGCAGTTAATCTCGCTTGTCCTCAGCGAGGCGGGAGCTTCGGTCGTGTGCGCCACAAATGGCCAAGAAGGGGTCGAGATCGCCACGGACGGAACCTTCGACCTGATTCTGATGGACATGCAGATGCCGGTCATGGACGGCTACACCGCGGCGCGAACGCTTCGGGCGGCCGGCTGTGAGCTGCCGATCATCGCACTCACGGCACACGCCATGCGCGGCGATCGAGAGAAATGCCTTCAAGCTGGATGCAGCGGGTTCCTGTCGAAACCCGTCCAGATCGATCAACTGCTCGACACGGTGCAGACTGCCGTCGGCGAACCCGCGAGCGGATCACGCACCGAGAGCGGCGATCCGATTGTTTCGACGCTGCCACTCGAACTACCCGCGTTTCGCCGGATCGTCGACGAATTTGTCCTCAAACTCGCTGACAGAGTCAATGAGATGCAGATCGCGTATGAGGCTAGCGAATGGGATGAACTGGCAAGCCTCGCCCATTGGCTAAAAGGTTCGGGAGGAACCGTCGGCTTCGACTGCCTCACTGCACCGGCCCAGAACTTGGAGCAGCACGCAAAGCAGAAGAACGCGGCTGCGGTACATACGACACTTCTCGAGCTGCATTCACTCGTCGATCGCATCGCCGGCGTGGCTGTCTAGCACTCCGTGAGACGACTCCTCGGAATCTTATACCCATGCTTACCTTGGAACTAACAACCGCACATTCGGAAGTGGCGCTTCCGACGGGTGCTTCGGCATCCGGGGATCGAGCGCCGTTGCGAGAGGCGAAGTTGCGGGATGTGAAACAGTCTCGAATCCTGATCGTGGATGACGAGCCGCTGAATATCGCAGTCGTCCAAGGCTATCTGGAGATGGAGGGCTACCAATGCATCCGCTCGACCGACTTCGCCGTCGATGCGCTTCCGATGGTCGAGCAGTTTCGGCCAGATCTCATTCTCTTAGATATCCACATGCCGGAAGTGAATGGGCTGGAGATTCTGAAGGCGCTCCGCGCGGATTCTGAATTCTCCACCATTCCCGTGGTCATCTTGACGGCAACGTCGACCGATGAGACGAAACTCGAGGCGCTGCAGTGCGGCGCGACGGATCTGCTGTCGAAGCCTGTCCATCAAGGAGAGATGCTGGCCCGAATCCGCAACGTGCTGACGGTCAAGTCTTATCAAGATCGGCTCCGCGGGTATTCCGAAGAACTCGAACTTGCCGTGCGGAAACGCACCGCGGAGCTGGAGGCTTCTCGACTGGAAGTCATCCAGTGCCTGGCTCGGGCCGCGGAATTCCGCGATGATGATACAGGACAGCACATCATCCGCGTGGGCCGTTATGCCCGCATCATCGGAGAGGAGCTCGGGCTATCCAAAGATTTTCTGGAAGTCCTCGAACCGGCCGCCCAGTTGCATGACGTTGGTAAAATCGGGGTTCCCGACGCGATCCTGTTGAAGCCGGGAAAGCTGACGCCTGAAGAATATGAGGTGATGCAGAAGCATTGTGGATTTGGCAAGAAGATTGTGGACTGTCTTCCAGCACGCGAAGCTGAGATCATCCGCAACCACGCGGAACTCGGAGCGAACATTCTCGAGAACGTTCGCTCCCCGATTCTCGCCATGGCCAAGCGGATCGCCTTGACCCACCATGAACGTTGGGATGGGACGGGCTATCCGATGCGGCTCGCGGGCTCCGAGATTCCGCTCGAAGGACGGATTACCGCGGTTGCCGACGTCTTCGATGCACTGAGTTCCAAACGCATCTACAAGGCCGAATTTCCCTTGGGAAAATGCTTTGAACTCCTGGAGGAAGGTCGAGGAACTCAGTTTGACCCCGCGGTGCTCGATGCGTTCTTCGCCCGCCGCGAGCAAATCGTCCGGGTCCGCATCGAATTGGCCGATGTCGACGCCTGATTGGGTGCCCAATCAGCGGACCGTTATTCAATGGGCCGCCAATCAATGGGCCGGCTGAAACTGTAGCGAGTAGAGATCGGCGTTCTTGATTTCGAATCGTAGCCGCACCGGCTTGCCCGCGTGCTGACCGAGCTCGGTTCCCTGGGGCCACGGGACCGTGTGGGCGATGGCATCGCCGGTCAGCGGTTCGGAGGAAGCGATCGGCTCGCCGGCCGCGGTTTCTAGATGCACGCGGAGAGTGCCCCCATCGTGAGTGGCGAAGTTCAGCGCCAATGTATCGCCTGAGAACGTCAGCGGCTTGGTTCGCAGTTCGCCCCCTGCATCGCCCGAGCGCACTGAGACGAACCCGTCGACCCGGTAGGTGAAGCGGCGAAGACGGCTGTCGGGCCCCGCGTAGTAGGCTTCGGTCCCGTAGACCGCATATTCGCGGTCGCTCTCGGGCAGACTGAGCAGCGCGTTGGCCATGTAATTGCTACGGTTGCCATCGCGATCTTTGGGGGCGGTGGGAGGGATCACCGCTTCGTTCCAGCGATGGAAGTTCACCCCGTCGCGGCTGGACATAAAGATCGGCTCGACTCGCGCGTTTTGATCGGGCAGAAAGCGAGTGGGAAACCCAACCCGAATGTGGGGAGCGCGCGGGTACGGACGGATTGCGTTGGTGTAGAGGTGCTGGCTCGGTGCGTCGCCGTACTCGAGCGGAACGGGATCGGTCCAGTTCACAAAGTCGTCGGAGGTGCAGGTCATAATGGCGCGGACCCCGCCGATGAATGCTCGGTGGTAGTCGACATACTTCTTCGTGTGCGGATCCCAGAACGCCAAGTTCTGCGAATCAAACGCCCCTTTAGTGATCACTGGCGAGTCCTGGATCAGCGACCAGCGGATTCCATCGGCGGACTGAAACGCATACAGCCCCTTCGGTCCACGCGAGATGCCCTTATAGCGAGCTTCCGGCGGAGCCTCCGGGTTCTGATCTTTAAAGGCTACAAAGCAGTGCGATCCTAAGCCCTTGAGGATGATGTTGTTGGCTTTGGAACCTTCATACTCGACGAGTCCCAGTTTCGGCTTGGTCCAGTGAATGCCATCGCGGCTCTCGGCATAGCAGGTGACTTCCGGGTGCGTACCGCGCTGCGTTTTCTCGTCGGCATGGGAACCGCGATAGTACATGCGGTACAGGTCCCCGTCCTGGAACATCGTGTAGTAGGCGCTGGTGTTCCCTTCCCAGGGCTCGTCGGTGACGAGCACGACTTCGCGGGCGGTGGGTTGATGGAGGTGCTGCTGGACGTCGCCGATTTGCTCGGCGATGAGGAAGTCGTCGACGAACAGCTCCAGACGAGAGCCGATCGCCACCGGCTCGGCGGCACTCAGTAGTGACGCGGTGATGCAGCATGCTACGAGAGTTAAAGAGCGAATCATCATCGGTTGGTTCCTCTGTCGGGTGAGCGTCTCGATCGGTCCAGTTCCGCACCAGTGGAGCCCCCGTGGAAGTCGGTTGGGGGGGGCGGTGCGGGCGCATTGTATCGACACCTGCCGTCCCAGGGGCAAAAAAGATTGTCGGCGCGGGGGTGGCGGATCGGACGGATGGAGGTGCGGTGCGGGAGGGACCGCGGATCCCACGGAGAGCGCAGAGGAAAGGGGGAGGATCAAGACTCCAAAATCCACGTTCTCCGTCCTCTCCGCCGTTCGGTTCTCCCCGCCTCCACTTTCTTCGTGCTCTTCGCGTGCTTCCCGCCATCCTGCGGCTATTCGTGGGCAGGAGGTTGCGCCAATTGATCCCGGCAGAGGCGTCACCCTGGCAGGGGCGTCGCCACGCACCAGACGCAGGGGTATACTGGCCGCACCTTGCTTTCCGACCAGTCTCTTAGCGCCGATTCTTTGGAGCGACAGCGATGTCACGTGAAGACAGCTCAAGACGGGCTAGAAGCCGCCGAAATCGCCGCATCCTGTTCGAGTCGCTCGAGCCGCGGCGGTTGCTCGCTGCGGCGTGGCGGAATCCAGCCGACGCATTGGACGTCAACCAGGACCAGCGGATCTCGCCGCTCGATCCCCTGGTCGTGATCAATGATTTGAATCGCAACGGGGCTCGGCTGCTGGAGCCGCAGAGGCCGAGCGAGGAGAGCCACTTCTACGACGTCAACGGCGACAGCCGAATCACTCCGCTCGACGCTCTGCAGCTGATCAACGCGCTGAATCGCGGACGATCCGGCGGCTACGCGCTGGGCGAGGGGAGCAATGCCGCGAGCGAGATGTCCGTCACGATTGGGCTCGGACAACCGGAGGGTTCGCGGACCTATCGCTTTGCCATCGACGCGGATTTCGATACTTCGGATCCGAACTCGGCGGTCGAGGATACGTTGGCGGTTTATCTCCGCGACCCACTCGATCCGGCGAAGACGGTTCTCGCTGGGGGAAGGCCTGGAGGGGCGCTGTTTACGCTCGCCGGTTCCCGCGCCGAGTACGCCGCCGGCGCGGTGCGTTTTGACGGCAGCGTGGTCGAGATCGATCTGACGGAGGTCGAGGGGGCCGAGGCAGGCGAGTTGGTCTTTCAGTTGATCAACAGTGACGACGACCGCGGCTCGAGCGTCATCCTCCACTCGTTGGCCAACGTCGTCGATCCGGAAGGCGCGGCGGCCGAGGTCGTCGCCGCGGAGCAGGAAACCGTGGCCGCGGCCGGAGCGCTGGACGTTCCCTCGTTGACCTCCTCCGATGAGATTCAGCTCGATGTCACGGCGATACAGTTTGACAGCAGTCGAGGCGAGTACCGAGCGGCCGTGCGAGCGCGGAACCTTGGCACTGCGGTCGGACGGAACGTGGCGGTGGTTCTCCCGGGGCTTCCCGAGGGAGTGACGCTCCGCAATCGCTCGGGAACGACCGCCGCCGGTCACCCCTATCTCAACCTGCGGCACGCGATTGCGGCCGGAGGTCTCGGGCAGAACGCTCGCTCGGGTTACGTCGAGCTCGTGATCGACACGCCCACGCTCAAGCCCTTTTCGCTGGACGCGGAAGTTTGGGTGGGCGAGCCGAATGGGGCGCCGACGCTGCAACCGATCGCGCCGCTCACGGTGACCGCTGGTGACGTCGTCGAACTCTCGCTCAATGCGACGGATCCCGACGGGGATCGCTTGCAGTTCGGCCTGGTGCCGGCCCCGACGATGCCAACGACGCGGATGCGGAACAACGGGACGCTCGTCTTCTCCCCCTCCCCTTCGCAACTCGGCACCTACCAGTTCAACGTCTTCGTGCGGGACGGGCTCGAGCGGGTGGAGCAAACGGTCGAGTTGACTGTCGTTGCCGATCCGCTGACCACGACGCGCGTCGCTGGGCGGGTGCTCGATGTCGACGGCACACCGCTGGCCGGAATGCTGGTCGAGATCGGCGCCGTCCAAGCCTTAACCGACGACGAGGGAGTTTTCACGCTCGATCTGGGTTCCGGTCCGCTCGTCAGCGACACGCTCAAGATCCGCGGCGATCAGTACGATGCCGGCGAGGGCGTAGCCTATCCGTTCATCGCCGAACGCTTGCCGCTGATGCTCGAGCACGAAGTTTTCAGCGGCGCTCGGAACGTGATCCCGCGACCGATCTATCTTCCGAAGCTGGACATTGCCGGGGGTTCGAGCGTCGACCCGAACGTCGCTACGACGGTCGCTCAAGAGTTCGCGCCGGGCGAGACCGCGGAGGTGTTTGTCGAAGCTGGCACACTGATGAATCTGCAGGGCACGCCCTTCGACGGAGTGCTGAGCATCACCGAAGTCCCGCCCAGTCTGACGCCGGCCGCTCTACCGGAGAACATGCTCGCGGACACCGTGGTGACGATCCAGCCGGGCGAGATGGTCTTCAGCACGCCGGCTCCGTTGACGCTGCCGAACCGGGCGGGGTGGGCGCCGGGGACGCTGATGGACCTGATGTCGATCAACCCCACGACCGGCGAGTTTGAAATCGCAGGCAAGGGACGCGTCAGCGACGATGGCAGCGTGATCGAAACGATCGAAGACGGAATCCGCAACAGCAGTTGGCACTTCTTCACTCCCGATCCGCCCGAGCCGCAGGATCCCGAAGAGAACCCTCGTAACGAAGATCCCGAGTGCGATCCGTGTGGAGCAGGTGGCGACTTCACTTCCGAAGTCCAATTCCATTCCGGAGCAGTGATGGAAAGCCACGCGCTCCCCACCTATCAGTCGCTCGGCGTCAGCCGGGGCGTCCGCCTGACCTACGACTCGCTGCGGGCCGACCCGCGGCCGATCGTGCATGCCGGATACAGCGGCGTAACCCAGAGCGACTCATTGCGGCTGGTCTCGCGTCTGACGATCGAACGCAATGACATCCGCGTCACCGTCCCCGGCTACCAGCCGCAGGCTCGGCCCGAAGGAGTCCCCGAGCGGATTGGGGTGAGCGGGAGGTTCCGCGAAGCCCTCCTTGGCGATCCATGGACGGAGATTCGCGAACATACGCAAGCTTTTGATGCAAACGCCGGTCAGTATCTTGCGATCCAAAACATTGCGACGTTCCCCAGTTATTGGCTCAACATCGAATTAACCGCTCCCGATGGTACGTCGATTCCGACCGGAACAGGCGAGCCGATTCTCCTCCCGCAGTCTGGAAGCTATACGGTCACGGTTACGCCGAGCTACTATCCCGAGCCTGGGAATGAGTTGCATTTCAGCTTCGAACTGGTCGATGTCTCTCACCTGAATCTTGCAGGCGGTGAGCATCTTTTCGCGGTTCGCGGTGGCGACAACGAGATCGCGATGCAGGCCGACATGAGCGGTCTGCCTACCGGAAAATATGACTACACGCTGAGCACCGGATTGCTGCAGCTGACCGACGCAGGATTCGCCGGCACGATGTCGCCCTCGCGAGGTTCGCTCTATCACGTCAACTCCGTCTCGAGTGCTGTGGGAGCAGGCTGGGGCATCGCCGGTTTGCAAGAGATCGTCGAAAATCCGGACGGCTCGTTGCTGCTGATCGACGGCGATGGCAGGGAACTGATTTACAAAACACCGCCGACCGCCGGCGCGCCATATCAGTCCACTCCCGGCGATTTTTCCGTGATGGAGCGGACCGCCGAGGGAGTATTCCAACGCACGATGCACGATCAGACGGTGTATCTCTTCAACGCCGACAATCAGCTAGCGAGCATCACCGATCGCAACGGGAACCGCACCGAATACGTCTACAGCGGCAAGAATCTGATCAAAATGATCGATCCGGTCGGGCTGGAGACGACCTTTGAGTACGAAAACGGCAAGCTCGTTCGGATCACCGATCCGGCGGAGCGGACGACGACGCTGGAGCATGACGCCAGCGGGAATCTAACTCGCATCGTCGATCCCGATGGCTCGGCCCGGACGTTCGCCTACGATGCCCAACACCATCTGACCTCCGAAATCGACCAGCGGGGGAACCGCGAAGAAACCTTGTACGGATTCCACGGCCGGGCGACGGGGGCGATCCGCAAAGACGGCACCGAGGTGCGCGTCCAACCGGTGCAGGTGCAAGGTTTGATGCGAGCCGAGGCGACGATTGACCCGCTCAATCCGCCTCTTGCTTCCGATCTAGGAGAGGCAGAGGCACAGTACGTCGCAGCCAATGGCAATGCTCGCCGCACCATCGTTGATCAACGGGGACAAGCGGTCGCGGCGATGGATTCCCTCGGAGCTCTTCCCACGGTCGAGCGAGATCCGGAGTCCAACCTGGTGACCACGCGCATCGACGCTCGAGGAAATGCCACCCGGTTTACCTATGATGTTCACGGCAACCTGCTGAGTGTCGCCGATGGAATTTCACTGACGGCTGCTGGAGAAACTTTCGCAAGCGACTTCACTCCGAACTCGGTGGTCCTGGGGGACGTCAACGGCGATGGCCGCGAGGATGCACTCGCGGTGGGACAGGATGAGTCTGATAACAGCATCGTCGTCGTCCTGGTTGCCCAAGGCTCCGGCGCGTTCGCCGCACCGCGGCTCTTCTCCGTGGGGCAAAACGCCACCGATCTGGCTGTCGGTGATCTCGACGGCGACGGTGCAATCGATGTGGTCACCGCCAATCGAGGCAATCCCGACTCGAGCGTCAGCGTCTTGATCGGCGACGGCGAGGGAGGCTTTGGCAACCGCGTCGACTACGCCACCGGAGCCTATCCCAGTGCGCTTCGATTGTTCGACACCGATGGCGATGGCGCACTCGACATCGTGACAGCCAACTCTGCTGCCAGTTCGGTTTCGGTATTGCTCGGGCGGGGCGACGGCAGCTTTCCGGGCCCGATCGCGCGGACCGGGGAAAGTCCGACGGCGCAGGTGGCGGCCGATCTGAACGGAGACGGCGTCGTCGACATCGTCACCGCGAACGGCTCCTACGATACTGTCCCCGGAGCGTCGCTGTCGGTTCTGATCGGCGATGGCGACGGGAGTTTCACGACGTCGGAAGTCTCGCTGGGGACTGACGAAGGGAGTCTGCGTGCGTTGGCCGCGGGCGATGTTAACGGCGATGGCGCGGTGGACATCGTCGTCGCCGATGATGCGGACAGCGGCGGTCTCGCGGTGCTGCTCGGCACCGGCAGCGGTGGATTGACGGCGAACAGTCGCACCGACCTCGAGGGCCGGTATCTCTCGGCCCTTGCGCTGGCCGACATGGATGGCGATGGAACGCTCGATGTGGTGGCCACCACAGGCTCGGCGTTGCTGGTGTTGCTGGGCTCCGGTGAGGGAACGTTCTCCGCACCGTTGGTCGAACCCGGCGCATGGGGAAGTCTGCTGGCGCTCGGCGACGTCAACGGCGATGGCAGCATCGACGCGGTGCTAGGCTCAACGTCGAATAGCAGCGTCGAACTCCGACTCGGAGCCGGGGACGGAACCTTCACAGATCCCTCCTACGTGCCGGTCGGCGGCTCGATCGGCTCGTTCGACTTGCTCGATTTTGATGGCGACGGAAACCTCGACCTCGTCGGGGATTTCCGCGACGGTGAACTGCTGGGAGCGGCCGTGCTTTTGGGAGCCGGAGACGGCACGTTCGCTCTGGCTTCCGCCGATCCGGCAACGGTGCTCAGCGAGGAAGTGGGAGACACGCTCGCCGCGGCGCTCACCGTCAACGTCCCGTCGGAGGGGCGGGTGCGACTGCAGAGCAGCATCGGTGACAACAGTTTCGGTAGCAGTGACGTCGACCTCTACCGCGTCGAACTCACCGCCGGGGAGGGATTTGTCATTGATGTCGACGCGCGTTCGATTGAGCTGAGCTCGATCGATAGCATTCTGCGAGTGTTCGATAGCAGTGGGACCCCGCTCTACAGCAATGACGATACAGCGGATCTCGATCCCGCTCTTCGGTTCACCGTGCCCGAAGACGGCGTCTACTACGTCGGCGTTAGCAGTTATTCGAACTTCGGCTACGACCCGACCGTTCCCGAAAGTGGGAGCGGTTGGAGTACCGGCGACTACCAGTTGACGCTCAGCCGGGCCGGTTCGCTTCCGGGCGACGATCAACGCACGCGGTTCGCCGACGTGGACGGGGACGGATTCGTCGACGCCGTCACGTTTGCGTCCGAGGGCTGGTGGGGCGGCTCGAGCAGCCTCTGGTTCCAGGCCGGGCAGAGCGATGGAACGCTCGCGCCGCCGGTAGAGACGCCACTTGAGTATGCGGTGGAGGTGGACGATTTCCGCTTGGCCGATCTTGATGGCGACGGCATCCTCGACGTGTTCGCTGCGTGGAGCGATGGCAACCGCATCGTGCAATTGGCCGGACAATTCGGGGGAGGCTTCGCACCGTTCTCGCCGCGCTCGGCGGACGTGTCGGTCGGTTCCTGGCCCGTGGCACTCGCAATCGGAGACCTCAATGGAGACGGCATCGCGGATGTGGTGACGGGGAATGACGCCAGCGTTTCGGTGCTGATCGGTGCCGGCGGAGGGGCTTTTGGCGAACCGCTGGAGCTGGCTCTCGCCGCCGAGGTCGAGGAGGTGGCGATCGGAGATCTCGACGGGGATGGCGTCGCCGACCTCGTCGCTGCTCTCGGAGAGCTCGACCGGGTCGCCGTGTTTATCGGCAAGGGGGACGGCAGCTTCGAGCCTCGCCGCGAGTATGCCGTGGGGGGTGAACCGGTCGGGCTGAGTTTGCTCGACAGCGACGGCGATGGCGATCTGGATGTAGTCGCCGCCAACGAGGAGGACGCCAGCCTCACGGTGCTGCGAAACAACGGCGACGGAACTTTTCCAGGTCTGGTGCTGCACACGGGAGGCTCGGCAAACGCGGTCGCCGCGGGGGATCTCGATGGCGATGGCGTCGACGACCTGGTCACCGCGAACGAGGAGGGAACGGTGTCCGTCCTGCTCGGCGGCAGCGGCAGCTACGCCCTCGCGGCGGATTATTCGCTCGGTGAGAACCATCAAGCGCTGGCGGTCGCGGTTGCGGATGTGAATCAGGATGGACGCGCCGACGTGGTGGTGGCTGCCACCGAGGACTATTGGCTCGGGCGAATCGCGGTCCTCCTGGGCAATGGGGATGGATCGCTCGGTTCCCCACGCCACTTCGAAGTCGGACAGAATCCGATCGCTGTTGAGGTGGGCGACGTGAATGGTGACGGAGCGATCGATATCGTCGCGGCGAGCGATGGCTACTCCGATTCGGCTGTGTCGGTGCTGATCGGCGATGGCGATGGCAGCTTCAGCGGCCGCGTCGACTACGCCGTCGGCAATGAGCCCGAATCGCTCGAGTTGATCGATGTCGATAGCAATGGAGCTCTGGACATCGTCACGGCCAATGCGGCCGACGATTCGGTTTCGGTGCTCCTCGGTCGCGGCGACGGGACTTTTCCGGGACGGATCGCGCGGACTGCCGACGAGCCGATCGCCCACCGGACGGTGGATCTGAACGGCGATGGAGTGCTCGATCTGATCACCGCCAATACGAGTTACGAATCGGCCTCCGGGGCATCGCTTTCGGTCGCCATGGGCCGCGGCGATGGCAGCTTCGAGACGCCCACCCACATCGCCCTGGAGCTCGCCGCCGGTAGCCTCCGCGACTTCGACGCAGCCGATCTCGATGGCGACGGGGCGGTCGAGCTGGTCGTGCTCGATGAGTCGCAGGGGGGAGGATTGACGGTGCTGCGCGGCAACGGCGGCGGCGAGTTCACGATTCAGGACCGCCTCCCGCTGGCCGGCTATGGACATGCCGTGATTTTGCTCCGTGATATCGACAGCGACGGGGCCCGCGATGCGATCATCGGTACCGGATCGGAACTGATGGTGCTCCTCGGCAGCGGAGACGGAACCTTTGCCGACCCGCTGGTGGAGAACTGGGTGTGGGTCGACTCGATGGCGATCGGCGAAGTGACCGGGGACGGGCGTCTCGATGTGGTCGTTGCCGCAGAAGGCGACAGCAGCATTGTCGTCTGGCCAGGTGGAGCTGAACCGGGAACGTTCGGTGATGCCCAGGAGATTCTTCTCCAAGGTTCGGTGCAGACGTTTCAGTTGGCAGATGCCGACGGCGACGGGCTGCTCGATATCGTCGCGAACGTACAGAACGGCGACCTGCTCGGGACGGAGGTCCATTTGGGGCGAGGAGATGGAACGTTTGCGGAACCACCCCGCAGCGTGACCTCCTTCGATTTCGACGCTGGGCCAGTTCTGTCGACGGCGACGCGGGTCGACCTTCCCCTGGCCGGGACGCTCACAGTGGGCTCGCGGATTGGCGACAACGCCGACGGGAGCAGCGATGTCGACCTGTACCGCGTCGAGCTATCGGCCGGTGAGGGGTTTGCTGCTCGCGTCCTAGGTTTTGACTCGTTCGAGCCGCTGCTGCGAGTCTTTGATGATCGCGGGAATGAGATCTCCCAGTCCAACGATTTTACTCGCTTTGCGGCCCCGGCCGACGGCTTCTACTACCTCGGCGTCAGCGACATTTCGCATTGGACCTACGATCCGGAAGTCGCCGGCGGCAGCGACGGAGGCAGCGGCGTTACCGGGCTTTATGGGTTGTCCCTGAGCCGCCTCGCGAGTCTGCCGAGCGTGTACCAGAAGACCGCCGTCGGCGATCTCGACGGAGACGGTCACCTCGACGTAATCACCCTCGCTCCGAACTCGACGTGGGACGAAGGCAGCAGCCTCTGGTTCGAAGCCGGACAAGAGGATGGGACATTCGCCGCACCGGTCGAAACGCCGCTCGAGTACAGGATCGAGACCAACGAATTGTCCTTAGTTGACGTCGATGGCGATGGCGATCTCGACTTGTTGGGGAGCTGGCGTGAGGGTGATCGGGTTCTCCTGATGGCGGGCGATGGGACAGGAAAATTTGCTCCATTCGATCGCCGAGCCGCGGACATCCCTGCGGGAGAATGGTCGGGAGCCGTGGCCGCTGGCGATCTGGATGGCGACGGAATGGTGGACCTAGTGACAGGAAACTACCAAAGCGTCAGCGTGCTCCGCGGGCAAGGCGGCGGGGGTTTTGACGCGGTCGCGGAACTCCCTGCGACTGGTTATGTCGAGGACGTCGTGTTGGGAGATCTTAACGGTGATGCAATACCCGATATCGTCGTCGCTCTCGAGAGTGTCGATCGCATCGCGGTCTTTTTGGCTGACGGAGCCGGCGGTTATCAGCCCCGCCGCGAGTACGCCATGGGAGAGGAGCCGGTCGACTTGAGCTTGCTCGACAGCGATGGCGATGGCGACTTGGATATCGTCGCAGCCAATGAAGAGCAGGCCAGCGTTACCATGCTGCGGAACAACGGCGATGGGACTTTCCCGGGAGCGGTGCAGCATTCCGGGGGATACGCCTATGGGCTGGCCAGCGGCGATGTGAATCGGGACGGTGTCGAAGATTTGATCGCGGTCAATAACGATAACCCTAGCCTCTCGGTGCTGCTCGGTAATGGGCAAGGCGTGTATGAGTTCGCGACGCGTTATTCCGTCGGCGACGATGTATGGCCTACCGCAGTGACTTTGGCGGACCTCAACCAGGACGGGCATGTCGATTTAGTCAGCAGCGGATACCATGGCAACTCGGGCGGAGCTGTGTCGGTGCTGCTCGGTCAGAGCGACGGCACTTTTGGCCCCGCCTCAAACACGCTGCTGGACACCATGGCCGGGGCCGTGGCGGCCGGAGATGTTAACGGCGATAGAATTCTCGACATCGTCACGACGAACCAATCTTACTCCGACTCCAGCGTCCACGTGTTGCTCGGTGCAGGAGACGGAAGCTTCAGCAGCAGCGTTGAATATGCAGTCGGAACTTTCCCAGAATCCTTGCGACTAGCCGATCTCGACGGCGACGGCGTGTTAGATATCGTCACCGCCAACGCATACGGCGATTCGGTGTCGGTCCTGCGAGGACGCGGCGACGGGACCTTCCCAGGCCGGATCGACCGGACCGGACCCGCGCCCGTCGCTCACCTCTCCGTCGATCTCAATGGCGATGGGATCCGTGACGTGGTCACCGCCAACGGGACCTATTACGGCACGACCGGACTGACGCTCTCGGTGCTGCTCGGCCGCGGCGATGGCGGTTTCACTGCCACGGACGTGTCGCTTGATGTGGATCTCGCGAATCCGTCTGGACTAGCCGCCGACGATCTCGATGGGAACGGCACCGTCGATGTTGTCGTTGTCGCGGTCGATGGTACTGGGAGCGGCCGGCTCATTGTGCTTTCGGGCGATGGCGACGGCGGCCTGACGACACAAAGGCGATTCAGGCTCGGGAACGTTTATCCACTCGCGGTGTCGCTAGAAGACCTCGACGGAGACGGCGCCTCGGATGCAATCGTCAGCACCACCGGCGTCACGCTCGTCTTCGCGGGCAATGGGGAGGGCACCTTCGGGAGCCCCGAGAGCACGGTGGTTCGGGGCAGCATGGCCTCGATCGAGGATCTCGACGGCGACGGGGCACTCGATCTGGTGACGTCCTGGAATCAACAAGCCCAGTTGCACTATGGGAATGGCGACCGAACATTTGCCCCAGCCGTCTCAGTGCCTCTTTCCAGCAGCTTCAATTTCCCCGTGACCTCGCTGGTCGTCGCCGATGCCACTGGCGATGGGATTCGCGATCTCATCGCAGCGATGCTAGATGATCGCTTTTTGGACGACGCGACTGGCCGACTCGTCGTGCTCGCCGGTGCGGCTGACGGTAGCTTCGCCGATCCGATCGATGTGACCTTGAGCGAGGGGACTCAGCCGGTTGCACTCGCCAGCGAGGATATCGACGGAGATGGAGATTTCGACCTCGTGCTGCTCGGATCCACTCAGCACGGTTTCGCTCCGCATACGCCGTTGTCGGTCTTGATCAATGAGGGAAATGGAGCGTTCCAACCATCGTTGGAGATTAACGTCGATGGCTCAGTCGATGATTTGACGACGGGTGATTTTGATGGCGATGGGGTCGCCGACCTGTTACTCCGGAGCATGGGGGGAAGGCGAGTCGTCGTCATGCGAGGCGACGGCGCAGGCGGCTTCGCTCCGCTCGATCCGCGGGATGCGGACCTCGTGGTCGACGACTTCCCGCGGTCCGTGGCGGTCGGCGACGTCAATGGCGACGGGATTCTCGATTTGGTGACCAGCAACGCGTCCAGCCTTTCGGTGTTGATCGGTCGCGGAGGGGGAGCGTTTGCAGCCGCTGTCGATCTCGCGGTCTCCGGCGATCCAGAAGCGGTCGAACTCGGAGATCTCGATGGCGATGGCAATCTCGACATCGCCGCAGCCGTCAGCGGCCACGACCGCATCGCCGTGTTCCTCGGCAGCGGCGACGGACAGTTCCAAGCTCGCTACGAATATGCCGCGGGTGATGAGCCGTTTGTCATCCGATTGCTCGACAGCGATGGGGATGGGGACTTGGACGTGGTGACGGGGAACGCAGCGGACGCCAGCTTGTCGGTATTAGAAAACGACGGCGATGGAGCTTTTCCAGGCCGAGCCTTCTATGTCGGACCCGAGCCCCGGTCCGTTGTCGCTGGAGATGTCAACGGGGACGGCATCGCGGATCTGGTATCGGCAAGCGAGGACGATGGCAGCCTCTCCATACTTCTGGGCACGGCAGAGGGTGACTATCAGCGGGCGGTGGACATCCCCTTAACGGTGACAGGAACGAAACCGATCGGTTCGGCGGGCCGACGTTTTACGTACGATCCCCAGTTCCACCAAATGACGAGCGTCACGGATGATCTGGGGCGGCGAACTCTTTTTGAGATCGATCCCGCAAATGGCAACCGGCTGTCGACCACGGAGGTCGTCGGGGAACTGGACAGCGAAAGCGACGAAACCGATGACCTCGTCACCCGCTTTACCTATACCGCCGAGGGGCTCGTCGACACGATTGTCGATCCGCTCGGGCGGATCACTGACAATGATTACGACAGCTATGGGCGTCTGGTCACGATTACCGTTGCCGTCGGGACGTCGGACCAGGCATCGCAACACTTTGAATACGACGCGGCGGGGAACATCACGGCGATCATCGACGAGAACGGCGCGCGTGCGGAATTCAGCTACGATTCGCTGAACCGCGTTACCGAATCTCGCGATGCGGATCCCGATGGAACCGGCCCCCTCGAGTCGCCAGTGACCGTCCTCGAGTACGACCCGCGAGGCAACGTCACGCGCGTCGTTGACGCTGAGGGAAGCGAGTCGACTACCCTCTACGACGCCCAAGACCGGCCGATCGAAGTGACCGACGCGACGGGTGAGACAACTCGCTTTGAGTACGACGCCGGAGGGAACCTGTCGCGCACCATCGATCCTCTCGGAGCGGTAACCTCGCACCGCTACGACGCGCGGAATCGCTTAGTGGAGACGGTGGATCCGGCCGGCGGACGGACCACCTTCCGTTACGATGCGGACAACAACCTCACGCAAGTAACCGACCCGGTCGGGAACGTGACGCGGTTCGGGTATGACCTCCGCGACCGCTTGGTGCGAGAAACCGACGCACTCGGCAAAAGCATCGTGAATGACTACGATGCGGCTGATAATCTTATCCGCCGCACCGATCGAAACGGACGGGCGACCGAATATGTTTATGATGATCTCAATCGACTGATCGCCGAGACTTGGGTCGGTTCGGGTGCGGAGAGCGAGAACGAGATCGATTATGTCTACGACGGGGCTAGCAATCTGCTCTCCATCACCGACGCCTTCAGTTCCCTCGAATTCATTTATGATGCCCGCGACCGCGTCACCCGCGTCGACAGTGCGGGAACGCCCGGCGCTCCCGAGGTATCGCTCCAGTACACCCACGACGCTGTGGGCAATGTGCGGTCGGTAACCGACACCGTCGACGGAACCGCGGGCGCTACGACCGAGTACGTTTACGACGCGTTGAACCGAGCGACGCGGCTTTCGCAGAGCGGCAGCGGCGTTGCGGACAAGCGTGTCGAGCTGGCTTATAACAGCTTGGGCCAACTGGCGTCGATCGATCGCTTTGCCGATCTCAGCGGCGACACTCTGGTTGCCGCGACCGATTACACCTACGACGCCCTCAATCGTTTGGCCGACCTGCGACATCGCAACGGCAGCGAGGACATCGCCTTCTACGAATTCACCTATGACGTCGACAGTCGGATCACTTCGATTCGAGACATCGACGGGCTGACCACTTACAGCTACGACGCGACCGACCAGTTGATCGGCGCTGCTCGCGGTGATGGAGATATCCGCGGCGACGAATCGTACCAGTACGATGCCAATGGCAACCGCGTCGCCTCGCATCTTCATGGCGAAAGCTACGTCACAGGACTCGGAAATCGCTTGCTCTCCGATGGCACGTTCGACTACGAGTACGAAGGCGAGGGCAATCTGGTCCGCCGCACCGAGATCTCGAGCGGCGATTATCGGGAGTTTGTCTGGGACCACCGCAATCGGCTGACCTCCGTGACGGACAAGCTCTCCGACGGGACGCCCACGCAGCGGGTCGAGTTCCGTTACGACGCGCTCGACCGGCGGATTTCCAAAGCGGTCGACACCACTCCGGCCGATGCCGTCGATGCGGCGATCACGCATTTTGCTTATGACCGCGAAGACGTGATCCTCGACTTTGTCGACACCGACGGAGCGGGCCCCGCCGAACCGTCACTCGACAAGCGTTACTTCCACGGCCCCGGAATCGACCAAGTCTTTGCTCAGGAAGGCAGCACGGCCGATGTGCAGTGGCTACTGGGGGACCATCTGAATAGCGTGAGAAATATAGTTCACCAAGTGACCGGTCAGCTGGTTTCGATCCTGTATGACACCTTTGGAATACCAGTGGACGCAGCGACGATAGAGAGCACGACGCGATTCGGTTTCACTTCCCGAGAATACATTTCCCATCTTGGTACTTATCACTATCGGGCCCGTGACTACGATTCCGCGATTGGACGTTTTATCTCGGAAGATCCTATTCGTCACGCGTCCGGTGACCCAAACTTGTACCGCTATGTAGAAAATGCTCCGGTAAGCATGGTCGATCCCTCCGGGCATAAAGGTGCTTCATCAAGTTGTGATATCAACTTGAACGACTATGGGGGGCCGCTTGTGAAGACCGCCGAAGGCCCCACGCTGAAGGACAAAGTCAAAGACAAAATCAAAGATTGGTTTCCGCTGCCAGGACTAGACCCGGATGTCTATAGCGTTCCCAATGGACGGATTGATCCAAAGACAGGTTTAGAACAGTCGGATACGATTATTAATATTCTAACCATCCCAACTGGCGGTCCAGACTGATCGCCTTGTGCGGATGAGCCAGGCGGCTACTTTGCTGACGGGGGAACGCCCAAGCATGTGCTCTACCGCTGGCTCCAGAGCGCCGCGCCATCGGCGGTAGGATTTCCATACCGCGGCTTTACTCTGTGTGACTCGAAAAGAATCGGGGCGCGCGAGATTATGCCCTGGAATAACGGAAAGACGGAGAGGTCACGACAGCTAGGCTCTGTCGAATAATCCTGAGCCGAGGGCGCTAGCCGCGGGTGCTGCAGCGAAAACTTCGGGGCTGCGAGGCCCGAGGCTAGCGCCTACGGCTCAAAAGACTGATGCGAGGCCCGAGGCTAGCGTCTGCGGCTCAAAAGACTGATGCGAGGCCCGAGGCTAGCGCCTACGGCTCAAAAGATTGAAATCACTGGATTTTCTGACAGAGCCTAGCTGGACATTGGACTGCGGATATCGCCGATAGCACGGAATGTCCATTCGAGCTCTCCCTTCTATCCGCGTTTTCCGTGCTATCTGCGGTCCTTCTCCATCGTGCATCCATTCGTTCAATTCGTGTCATCCGTGGTTGTTTCCCCGGCAATGTCCCTCCACTGATTCTGTTAGAGTCAGTGACTTTGGAAACCGGTCGCGGCCTACGGCTCACAGTACTCGAGGGCGAGCAGGGCGTAGCCGGTGACCGGGGCTCGGTCGCCTTCCATCCAGCGGGGGTTTTCTTCGTTGACCCACGAACCGTCGGCCGCTTGCGCTTCGGCCAGCGTGGTGAGCAGCTCGCTCCGCCAATCGTGCTCGACGCCTTGAGCGTCGGTCAGCGTCTCGAGTCCGGCCGCGTCGAGTGCTTTGGCGAACGTGTGATAGTAGTAATACAGGCCGGCAGCTCCCATTCCGGGATTCTGCTCGAGCGTGTAGTGCCGGCGGATGAAATCCATCGCCGCTTTGACGCGCGGATCGTCCTTATCGACCCCCGCATAAAGCATGCTTTTCAAACCGGCGTAGGTCATCGAGCCATAGCTCCGCAGCCCGCCATTGGCGGTCTGGCCAGCTTGGCTCTGGCCACCGGCGGCCGGCGTGTAATAAAAGCCGCCGTCATTGACCTTCGTTGCAAACGGCGTGTCGTTCGCCGGCGACTCCAGATTCTGCGTGCGGCTGACGAACCGTAACGCCCGCTGGATCGCCTCGTCACTGCCATCGCGGCCAAGGTCGTGCAGCGTCTCGATCATGTACGACGTATTGGACAAGTCGGGCCGTTTGTGGCTTCCGTAGCCCGCACCGCCGTAAGCCGCATCGGAGGAGGTCAGCCCTTCCCCCTCGTCCCACTGAATCCCGCGAAGGAAGTCTTCGGCCTTCTTGAGCGCCTCGTCGTAGCGCCCCTGCTGATTCGCCGCAAGCATGGCTTGAATGGCCAGGCACGTCTCGTAGTTCCGGTGCGTCGAACCATCCGAGTAAATGCCACCGTCGGGACGGATGTTCGACTCGATGAACTTCAGGCCCTTTTCGACCGCCGGATCATTCACCGCTGCCGGCCGATGCTTGAGAATCGCCGCCAGGCACAGACTCGTGACTCCAGTGCCCGATTGACCGCTGAGAACACCATCTCCGGCGATGGCTTGGCTGCGGAGATACTCGATTCCGCGGTCAACCGTTTGGCGATAGCGGGCCATTTCCTGCTGCTGATCGGCCGCGAGACCGGAAGAGGCAACGGTTCCTGCCGCGTACGCGAGCATCGCCATCTGCATGGCTCCGCGACGATTGATTCCTCGATTCTCCGAACGTGATTCCTTCGGCACTTCATCGCTCCCTGTGAGTATTCAAAACAGCAGTGTTCGGGGATTCCAAAAGCAGTTGCCATGCCAAGCCAGCCGATACGCGACCGGCCCTCATTTTCCGTCGATTCCTCTTAGCTCCCGTTCCGCCGCTGGCGAAAAAACCGCCACCGAAGGCGAAGAATCCGCCGCAGTGTTGTCTTTCGCTCCGCAAAAGTTGCGGAGGAGTGCCGCTTTCGCGGAGCGAGAGGCGACGATCCACCAGCCTAGTCGGCAAGATCTCTACGGTGGGCGCGCGTGGCCCGTTCGAGCTGCGCGTGGCTTTCGAACGGCAGGTAGGCTGCTCGCATCTGAAACCCGTAGGCCTCCCCAATCTTGTAATCGGGGATAAACCACTGAAAGTCCCACGCCGGGTTTCCTCCGCCGCCTCCGGAGGGGGACTGCGCGAGCCAAACCTGGTCGCCGGGCTGAAACATCTGCACAAACGCCATGGAGTGACTGACGCCGTAGTACCACGGCTCGGTGTAGACGAACCGGGAGCGGTGGCCGACCAGGCTCAGCGGAAAGTCTGGGTCGACTTCGATCTGGTGGGGGTAACCGTCCGGCGGGTGAGTGCTGTCGATGCCGTGCCGTGGACTGGTGGCAGTGACGAGCGCGCCTGCTGAACTGCTGCCGCGCTCTTTGCCGAGAAAATGAATCGCCGTGTCTTCAGGAGCCTGGATGTAACTGGCCCAAAAGAGTCCGATGTATCCGTGCCGATACCCGCTTTGCCGCGGAATGCACTCGAAGGTGTATTCGATCGTGCCATCTTCGAGCAACCGGTAGCGGCCGCAGCTCTCCAGCCCCCAGTTCCCGGTCGGCGGCTGGTAGAGTTCCACGGTCGATTCGTCGATCGTCCGCAGCTGCATGGGAAAGGCCCGCGGCTCGAACTTCTCCTTCAGCCCCTCGGCGGTCCCGTCGTGGATGTGCTCAAAATTGAGACCGGCCAGCGCCGGAACAAAAAGATTCGCCTTGCGGTCGCGGTGAGTCAGGGAGGCGATCCCGTTATAGCCTGCTCGATGGCCGGGCAATTCAGGCACGTCGACCGCGAAGTTGTCGACGACGATTGCAGTGATGGGGTCTTGCTTCAAGACGACGTAGTGCTGCTCAGTTACCTGATACCTCACCGCGGGGTTTGTCAGACTCGTCACACCGGGTGCCGCCAACGGATGGGCCGCGTTACAAACCGTTGGTCTCAAGCACCCACAGACCAGGACTGACAGTATGTAGAGTCGAAACACGGCATGAGTCTCCCCGGGCGATGCCCTGCATAAACGTGGTGCTGTCCAGCTACATTGCTACCAAGGTTTGCTGGAGGAAGAACGTGGCGACGCCAGCCACATATCCGATTAGCGCCCAGATGGTGATGCGTTGCAAGTACCAGACGAAGTTGATGTGCTCCAGTCCCATCACCGCGACTCCGGCGGCGGAGCCGATGATCAAGCAACTCCCGCCAGTGCCGGCGGTGAAGGCCAGCAACATCCAGAACGAATGGTCCATCGGCAGGTCGTACATCTCAATCCCTGCAGCCACTAGGGGCACGTTGTCGACCACCGCGCTGAGCAGCCCGATCACCACCGCCACATACTGACGATTCGGAACCACCGTATCCAACCAGTACGCCAGATCCCCGAGCGCCCCGGTGGCGCTGAGCGAACCGACAGCCAGCAGAATTCCTAAAAAGAAGAGCACACTGGCCATGTCGATACGATTGAGGACCGCCAGCACACCGGTGCTGGAACGCGTCACCTCTTCCATCGTGCGGCCGATCATTTCCGAGACGATCCAGAGCACGCTCAGAGCCAGGATCATTCCCATGAACGGCGGGAGGTGCGTCCAGGTCTTGAAGATCGGTACGCTTAGCAATCCGGCCACTCCCAATCCGAGCACCACGGCCTGTTGCCATGGCTTCACCCCTTCGGCGCGGGGGGCCGCCGCAGGATCGGCCGGGACCAGAGGCCCACGCATCACCAGCGACAGGCCGAGGAGCGGCGCCAGCAGACACACGACGCTCGGAATGAATAGCTCTTGCATGACCTCCACCGGACTGATCCGGTGTTTGATCCAGAGCATCGTCGTCGTCACGTCCCCGATCACCGTCCAGGCTCCACCGGCGTTCGCGGCAATCACCACTAGCCCAGCAAACATTAGTCGGTCGTGCTTGTCGGAGACGATCTTCCTCAGCAACGAGACCATCACGATCGAGGTGGTCAGGTTATCGAGGACGGCGGACAGGAAGAATGTGAGCCAGGCGACCATCCAGAGCAGTTGCAGTTTGCTGGTTGGTCGAACCGAGCGGGTAATCAGGCGAAAACCTTCGTGGGCGTCGACCACCTCGACGATCATCATTGCGCCCATCAGGAAAAACAGAATTCCAGCGACTTCGCCCGTCAGCCGCAGGAGCTGTTCGTCGACCAAGAACGCTCGTGCCAGATCCGAAACCCCTTCTTCTTGAGCCGCTTCATGAAAAGCGTCGGAAATCATTTCCGGCCGCACGAGATTGCTGGAGTCGATCGCATAGAGCGTCCAGCAGAGGACCCCGATCAGCATCGCTGATGCGGCTTTGTTAATGTGGATGCGGTGCTCCAACGCGATGGCCAGATAGCCCAGGATGAACACGACAATGATAGCTGAGAGCATTTACGCGGAGGCCTCCGCATTGGGGTCAGAGAGGGGGCGAATAACTAACTTTTCTAACGCGATGATCGGCAGGACGATCGCTCCGACGATGACAGCTTTCATCCAGGCGTCAAAGCTCAGCGGGGCGGAGCCGAACAGTGTGTTCGCGGCCGGCAAATAGATAAACACGGCCTGCAGGATCAGCACCGCGGCGATTCCTAAATAGAACACCTTATTCGTGAAGATCCCGACCGCGAGGAAGGAGTGTTTGAGCGAACGGCAGCTCGCCAAGTAGAAGCACTGGAAGAGGATGATCGTGGTCACGGCGACCGTCTGTGCTTCGGCCAGTGCCATTCGAGAAGTGGCGCCTTCGGCCAAGTCGCCGTGGTACTCCCAAAGGAAGACTCCCACGGTTGCGGCGGTCATCAAGGACGCAACCACGGCGGTGCGAATCAACATGAAGCGACTGAGGACCGGAGTGCCCGGGCGCCGAGGGGGACGCTGCATCACGTCGGGCTCGAGCGCTTCGAATGCCAAGGGGAGGGCCAGTGAGACAGTCGCGACCAGGTTGATCCACAGCAACTGCAGCGGCGAGAGCGCCAGCAGCAGTTCCCCCGATTCAGCGTCGAACGGGAAGAAGGCGACCGCGCAGAGCAGGATCAGGGCGAGCCCGAGGTTCGTGGGGAGCACGAAGGCGAGCGATTTGACTAGGTTGTCGTAGACGCGTCGTCCTTCTTCGACCGCGGCCCCGATCGAAGCGAAGTTATCATCGGTCAGGACCACATCGGCGGCTTGCTTGGAAGCCGCCGTACCGGTGATTCCCATCGCAACGCCGATATTGGCCTGTTTCAGTGCCGGCGCATCGTTGGCTCCGTCGCCGGTCATGGCGACCACGTGCGATCGGCTTTGCAGAGCGCGGACCAGGCGAAGCTTGTGCTCCGGAGCGACCCGGGCAAACACGTTGACACGTTCGGCCGATTCCAGAAGCTCCTCGTCGTCCATGCGGGCCAGTGCCGCACCGACCACCGCGCCACTCTCGTTGAGAATCCCGATCTGGGCGCCAATCGCCGCGGCGGTGGCGTGATGATCGCCAGTGATCATTTTGACGGTGATCCCTGCGGCTCGGCAGACTTCCACCGCGCGGACCGCCTCCTCCCGAGGTGGATCGATCATTCCCACCAGACCGAGCAGACGCAGCCCATGATCGACGTCCTCCACCTCGATCGCGTCGCCGGAAACGGAGCGGACCGCGACCGCTAAGACGCGCATGCCTTGAGCGGCCATCGCGTGGACTTCCTCATGCAGGCTCTCGACCGGGCTTCCCTCGCAGCGGTCGAGGATCCTTTCGGGAGCCCCTTTGACGACTGCCTGCGAGTCTCCGTGGATCGTCTTGTGCAGCGTCGCCATCCAGCCGCGTTCGGACTCGAACGGAATCACGTCCAGACGCGGGTAGTGGTTCCGCAGCTGGTCCGCCGGCTGCCCGCATTTTTCTGCTGCCACGACTAGAGCACCTTCGGTCGGATCGCCGCTGATCGTCCACAGCCCATTCTCGTGGCGAAGCGTCGCATCGGCGCAGAGGACTCCTGCCTCGAGCAGTTCGCGTAGATCCGCAGGTGGGTCGAGCGGTTGGCCGTCGCGGTGTGCGGCGCCTCGCGGCTCGTAGCCAACGCCACTCAGCTCGTAGCGTCCCTCGGGGGTCCAAACGACGCGAACCGTCATCTCGTTGCGAGTCAAGGTGCCGGTTTTATCCGAGCAGATGACGGTCGTGCTGCCGAGCGTCTCGACGGCCGGAAGCTTGCGGACGATCGCCCGTCGAGCCGCCATTCGCTGCACCCCGATGGCCAGGGCGATCGTGACGATTGCGGGCAAGCCTTCCGGAATAGCTCCCACGGCCAGAGCGATCGCAAAAATGACGGTGTCGCGGAACGCCTCGAACAGGCTTTCCCCGGTCTCCAGCACCGTCCGGACGACGCCGATCGTGAGCATCACGGCGGTCACCACGAGGATTCCGATCGTGATCGTCTTGCCAATCTCCGCCAGCGCGCGAGTGAGCGGCGTCTCGAGATCGGTCGCCTCGTGGAGCAAGGCGGAGATCTTCCCCAGCTCCGTCTGCGAACCGGTCGCGACGACCACTCCGGTCCCGGTCCCCGACGTCACGACGGTGCCGGCAAAAGCCATGCTTCCCCGATCGCCGAGATCTGCATCCTCGGCAACCGGCTTGGCATGCTTGGCAACGGCCACCGATTCGCCGGTGAGCATCGCCTCCTCGATCTGCACGTTCTTGCCGCTGAGGATGCGGAGATCGGCTGGGACTCGCTCCCCGGGGGAGACGAGGACCAAGTCGCCAGGCACCAACTCCGTCGCCGAGACCGTCTCCTGGCGACCGTCTCGCAGCAGGGTCACGTTCTCGGGCACCATCTGGCTGAGGGCTTCGATCGCTTTGCTCGCCCGAAACTCCTGCACGAAGCCGATCAGGGCGTTGATCACGACGACGGCCAGGATGACCACGCCGTTCTTGATCCCCTCCCCTTCCCAGTCGGCGAGCATGGCGACCGATCCCGAGGCGATCAGGACCCAGATCAGCGGGTTGTGGATCTGTCGCCAAAGCAGCGTCAGCGCGCCGTCGCGCTTGCCGCGGGGCAGCACGTTCGGACCGAACTGCCGACGTCGCTCCTCCGCCTCTTCCGAACGGAGTCCTTCGCGGGAGGATTCGACCGCCGCGAGCACCGCGTCGCTATCGATCGCGTGGAACGGGAGCGCGGTGGATGTGGCTTCGCGTGGTGCGGCGGCACGCGGCGAAGTCGGAGGGGCGGTCGAAGAGGGCGTAACCATGGGGCATGTCAGAGCTGGAGGAAGGCGAGAGCGGGGGGACTTACGCGACACGATGGATGAAGCTCCGCCAATAGCCGCGAGCCAACTCACGGGAAGACGCCGCAGGGCGAAAGGCGTGCCCGAGCGGGCCAGCCAGCAAAGCGGGGAGCATCACCAGTTCGGCAATCACACCGGCAACCAGGATCGTCAGCATCAGGAAACCGAACTGACGGGTCGGGGTGAAGGTGCTGAAAACGAACACCGCCAACCCTAAACCGTTGATCAAAGCGGCCTGAAGCGTCGGCGTGGCACATTGACGATAGGCCCACAGGATCGCACTGCGGCGGTCACCGCAGATCTCGAGATCTCCGCGAAACCACGTCAAGTAATGAATCGTGTCGTCGACCGCCACGCCCAGGGCGATGCTGGCCGCCATCATGGAACCGATGTCGATCGGTCTACCGAGCCAGCCCATCCCGCCGAAGACCACCAACACCGGCAGCACATTGGGCAGCATCGCGACCGCTCCCGCGGCGATCCCTCGGCACACGAACATCATCAACGGCGTGATCGTGATGAAGGACCAAAAAGCGCTCTCGATCAAACTCGACAGCAACACCCGCTGGGTCTTGTAGACGATCGGAACCACGCCGGTGTAAACCACCTCCACACCCTCGCCAGCCACTTTTGGACTGGACGCGGCCAACGCGGCCGGGCCGACCGGTGACGAGCGATCGGCGACCAGCACCGTTCCACCGACCAGCTGGATCCGTTCCGCTTCCGCGGTGGGAAAAGTCCCCGCGAGCACGACGGAATCGAAGCGGCGGACTTTGGCGATCGTCGTCAGCGGCAGTTCGGCGGGATCGCGAGTCGACTTCACCACTCGCAGCCGATCGCGGCGGAGAAAGCCTTCCAGCGTCTTCGCAAACTCCGACTCTTCGGCCGACTGCGGCGCCTCCCAAAGCAGCACGGTCGCTCCCGCGACCCCTTCGGAACCCCGCTGGGCGACGAGCTCGCCGAGCACCTCGTTCCGCACCCGGTGAGCCGCCAGCACCGGAGCGACCGCGGCATCTAAGTCGCCGACGAACTGGCCGAAATCGATGTCCTCGAAAGCGGCGACGCGGAGACTGATTCGCCACAATTCCTCGCCGCTGACCGGATCGACTTTCAGGAACCCACTCCGCTCAAACTCCTCCCGGCTCGCTTCCATCGTGCGGCTGGTGGCTGAGCGGCGAATGAAACTGAGGGTGTCCCCCGCTTGGCTTGGAAGCTCTGGAGCAAACGTGGCGGCCGACATCGTGCGGCCTACCAGGTCGCGGCCCTCCGCTCCCAGGTTCCGCTCGATCGACTGCTGGACCGCGGCCACCGTCTCCATCCGCTCGAGGAACGAGAGCGAGGTCGCTGTCGTCGCCGGTGGGAAACGCAGCACGATCTCCATCGGGATCAACCGCCCCAGGTGTTTCTCCAGCCAGCGATAATCGGCCAGGATCCGCGCGTTGTTGTCGAACAGCTTGAGCAGGTCGACCGACGTCTCGGTCCGCTGGATCCCCGAGCCGATCGCGGCGATCACCACCACGCAGCCGATCGCGACGACCGCATGGTTGCGAATGATCGTGTTCCCCACACGACTCCAGATCCGCTGGTTCCAGGTGAGCGCGAACGGTCCCTGGGGAGTGGGCATCGGCGAGTCGGGCGCGGGCACCAGCTCCCGCGGCTTGGGAGGCCAGAGCTGAAGGGCCGCCGGCAGCAGCAGCAGCAGGACCGCGAGCATCCCGAACACTCCCACCGCGGAGTAGACACCGAACTTGCGAATCGGCTCCAAGTCGCTGGCGTACAGCGAGAGCAGACCGATCGCCGTGGTGAGCGAACACAGCAAGGCGGGTTTGGCGGCATGGGCGACTGCCCGTTCGGGAGCGGACCGAAGGCCCCCTTCCCGCACCGCGTCGCGATAGTAGTTGATGACGTGGATAGCACCGGAAACCGCCAGCACGTATACCAGCGCAGGCATCGACATCAGGACCGCGTCGGCTGTCGAACCGCTCAACCACACGCTGGCCAAACCCAGCAAGGCGCTCCACAAGCCGGCGGTGAACACGATCAACGTCAGCCGCACGCTGCGGAGCGAAAGCCAGGCGAGCCCTAGCCCGAGCAATCCCGACAGCCCCGCGAGGCGAAGCAGCGTTCGCTCTCCCTCTTCGTCGATCGCGACGTTGTCCACCGACGGCCCACCAATGTGCACCGACTCGCGAGGAATTCCGCAGGCGTCGAAAGCTTGGTAGAGCTCGCCCGGAGCGTGGTTTCGCCGGAGCATCCGCGTCTCGCCACTGCCGATCGCCGCCCGCAGATTCGCAACGCCCAGTGGAGTTAGTGTCACGACTACGCACGTCTGACGTCCGTCGGGACCGATCAGCGATCCCTTCAGCCGCTCGACCGCCGCTTCGTAGGGAACCTCGGCCGGTCCAGCGGTCAGCTGCTCCAGGACGCGTCGGCCCGTCATCACCCGGCGGAAGTAACGCCCGGAGTCCTCACCGGGGGCTTTGGCGGCATCCTCGGCGGGTGGTACCAGCCGGTTTGCCAACCGCTCGATCCGCGGATCATCCGGCTCCGCCTCGGGCTGCGAGGGGTCGCCTCCCAACCGACAGCCTTCCCAGCTGATCAGCACGAATTGGTCAGCGACGAAATGTCGCCGGAACCATGCCAGCTCATGCGTCTCCGCGAACGAGCTAGGAAGCCAGTCTTCGACTTTGTTCGAGTTGCTGCGGACTGTCTGCAGGGCCGCAAAGAGGACCAGCGGGGTCGCCAGTGCAAAGCAGCCCACGATCCACCTGGCTCGTCTCGCAAAAAAGGACCCGCCCTTCATGACTCAGTTCCTGAAGTTTCCCACGAAATTCTCCACCTGCGGCGTCTCAGACACGCTGGAGTACCTCGCGAGCCCACGCATCACTGGCGTGGATTTCCCGCAGTGGAATTCCGCGTTTTGGCAGATGAAGGAACGCCGACGACGCCTTTGCACCGCGCCCTCGATCCAGCAAAGCGACCGTCAACCGATCGCAGGCCGAAGCGTCAAGCGTGCGGAGCTGCCGGCGGAGGCTCAGATCTGCAGACGAATCCGCTGGGTCACGAGCGAACGTGGAGAGCCGTTCGCCAGGAAGCCGAACTCACCGCTCAAATTCGCGAACGGCTGGGAAGAAGGGGCCGGGCGTGCAACAACGAGTCCCGTCCCGCCGGAGCGCTTGTGTCGTCCGAGAGCCGCCGAGCAGGCTTCGCCGCTCGCCTCCTGCAGCGCTACCGCGAGCAAGCGGTGCGCGGGTTCCGGCGACAGCTCGTCGGGCTCCGATGCGGCGCCGTGGTGGACCGCGTCACTCGAACGGGCGTGAAGCTGCGCCGACTGCAGCTCCGGAACAAGGAAACCGACGCACAGGATCGCGACGAGCAGGAGGCGAAAGATGGCGAGCAAGAGAGTCGGTCCCATGCCATGCGACAGCACGCGCAAGCGAGTCTTGCACCGTAGGCTGCTGCACCTGCAATCGTATCTCCGGCGACGGGCCGAGACAATGCCAGCCAAATCTCTGTCAAAAAACCCGCTGATCTCGATCCTGTGAGCCGTAGGCGATAGCCTCGGGCGTTCGCGAGCCCAGCTTTTCCACTGCAGAACCCGCGGCTAGCGCCGTCGGCTCAGGGTTTTCTGCCAGAGCCTAACTGGACAGCGCCACTTTGGATTGGTTCGGAGCAGGACGGCTCGCGGAAAAATCGTTTAACGGCAAGCCGAAGGCGACTGCTTTTTAA
>NZ_WRPR01000004.1 GCF_010367455.1 Candidatus Laterigemmans baculatus
CCCCACGGCTTGGCTGCGGAACTTTCGTTCGCAGCCAAGCCGCGGGGGAGAGGGGACCGGAAAACTGCACGACCTCCGGGGGGAGGGTGATGGCTTTGGCGGAACAGCTTCAACTCATTTACGAGAAAGTTTTCACCATCCCAGCCCGGCCCTCCCACGGGGTGGGAGGGTGACGGCCTACGGTGCTTTCGCCTTGGCGAGGATTGCGGTCCACTCGGCTTTGCGGACCGGCTGGACGCTCAATCGGCTCCCCTTGCGGAGCAGCTCCATCTCCTGGAGCTTCTTCATCTCCCGCAGTTCGGCGAGCGTGAGCGGCTGCTCGAATTTTTCGTCGAGCCGCACATCGACCATGTACCACCGCGGGTTTTCCGGATCGCTCTTGGCGTCGTAGTACTTGCTCCGCTTGTCCCACGCCGACGGATCAGGATAGCCGCTGCGGACGACTGTCGCGGTCCCCACGATCGCGGGATTTTTGACGCTGTGGTACAGCAGCACCCGATCTCCCTCCTGGAGCTCGTCGCGGAGCATGTTGCGGGCTTGGTAATTCCGCACTCCGTCCCAGTGGGTCGTCTGCTCGGGAGCTGCGGCCAAGTCGTCGATCGAGTACGAGCTGGGCTCGGTCTTCAGCAGCCAGTAGGACGTCATCGCGGGGGGCGTTTCCTGTGTCGATTCGAGGCGTTGTTTGATTCCGGCCATTGTCCGCCCCGGGGCAGGGGCGAAAGATGGCTGGGCCGAAAGATGGCTGGGCGTTCAGCACCCTCGGGAGTGAGAAAGCCTGACGGTCCTAGCGAACGCGCGGGGGCAAGAAATTTTCAGCAGAGCTCGCTCGCCCCTTGCCGATATCTGTGTTTACCGGGTGGAGGATCCCCCGTGGTTGCAGGTCAGGGAAGACCGTTACGCTTGTTCTCCCTGCACCGGAAAGCACCCACGATCATGTCCGCAGACATCATTCACGCCGCGCTCGGCGTTCTCTTCACCACGGTCTGGCTGATGGTTGGACAAATCCTCGTCGGCGACCACTAGACGCTCTTCCAAGCCCGCTCGCCGGCGCTTGAGAGCACTGCGTCGCAGACCTTCTGGGTCTGCAGCGCGTCGCGGAAGTTCGGATGCGCTGCCTCGCCGGTCTCCAGGCTCTTGAGGAAGTCGGCGACTTGATGCGTAAACGAGTGCTCGTAGCCGATCTGCAGCCCGGGGACCCACCAGTGGTCCATGTAGGGCTGGTCGCCGTCGGAGACGTGGATGCTCCGCCACCCGCGAACGATCGAATCGTCGCGGTGATCAAAGTATTCGAGCCGATGGAGATCGTGCAGGTCCCAGGCGATCGAAGCATGTTCGCCGTTGATCTCGAGCGTATTGAGCGCCTTATGGCCGCGGGCGTAGCGGGTCGACTCAAAGAGTCCCAGCGAGCCGTTTTCAAAATGGCACAAGAATGAGCAGGCGTCGTCGATTTTGACCGGAGCGGCTTCCCCCGTCTCGGCGTGCTTGCGCTGTTTCACAAATGTCTCGGTCACCGCCGATACATCTTTGATCCCCCCGTTGAGCCACATCGCCGTGTCGATGCAGTGGGCCAGCAAGTCGCCGGTCACGCCGCTGCCGGCCGCTTCAGCGTCCAATCGCCAAGTCGCCGCACCTCCTTGAGGCACATCGGCGTTGATCGTCCAGTCCTGCAGGAAGAACGCCCGGTAGTGGAAGATGCGGCCGAGTCGGCCTTCGTCGATCAATTGCTTGGCCAGCGTCACCGCGGGCACTCGGCGGTAGTTGTACCAGACCATATTGGCAACGCCCGCCTTCTCGACCGCCGCACACATCTCCTCTCCCTCAGCGACATTCATCGCCAACGGTTTTTCGCAGAGGATCATCTTGCCGGCTTTGGCCGCTTCGATTGCGATTTCCTTATGCAGGTTGTTCGGCACGCAAATGTCGACCGCGTCGATGTCATCCCGCTTGAGCAGCTCTCGCCAATCAGTCTCGACCGATTCATAACCCCAGTTGTCGGCAAAGCCCTGCGCCTTTTCCTGGTTGCGAGCGCACAGCGCCTTGAGCACTGGGCGGTATTCGTTCTGGAAAAAGCGGGGGGCTTGGCAGTAGGCGTTCGTATGAGCTTTGCCCATAAAGCCATAGCCAATCATGCCGATGTTGAGATTTTTCATGGGGAATGACTCGGGAGGATTTGAAGGATGAAAGGAATAGCCCTCAGCCGCCATGGGCTAGCCGAGATTATTCATCAGCCGCCGGGCGCTAGCCCCCGGTTCTCGAACGCGCTGTGGAAACCGGACGCTAGCGCGTGGCGGCTGATAGGGTACGCCGCCTGGTCCACCGGGTCAGGCGAGACGAGTCTCGAAACAATCAGTTCCAGCCGTGAGCGTCTTGGACGCTGATCATTGCTTCCAAAATGCTGTTCCAAGTTTCTTGCTGGTGCATCACTTCGTTCGAGAACATGCACCCGTCCCAACAGATGTGCTCGATCGTCTTCAGCACTTCGCCGTGTTCGTCGCGAAGCCAGAATCCGGCGTCCTCGGCGATGTTGAGTTTGCCGTTGGGATCGGTCGGCAGGCAGTGACGGCCCGTCTTATCATGGCTTCCGCTACCGAAAACCGTGGCATCGTTCTGGGCGACGTGGAAATCGATCGTCCAGGGCCGCAAGGCGTGGGTCAGTTCCCGCAGCGCCTCCTTCTTCTTGGCGTTGTCCGACCAATCGAAGTCGCTTGGCAACAGCGCGTCTTCCGGAGCGTTGTAACCGAGCAGGTAGAGCAGGGTGTGAGCCATATCAGCTTGAAAGCCGAGCCGCTCGGGGCGGCCGACTCGCTCGAGCAAGTCCACCATGTGCCGCCACGAATGCATCCCACCCCAACAGATTTCGCCTTCGGCCGCCAGCCGCTCGTCGAACTCTTCGGCGATGTCGGCCGCCGCTTTAAAGGTGTCGGCGATTTTGGACTGGTTGTTCTCGGGATCTTTTGCCCACTCGCTGACGCCGGCCGCCGAGTCGATGCGGACCACGCCGTAGGGACGAATGCCGATTTCCCGGAGCCGGCGCGCGATCTGGCAGGCCTTGCGGACCTGGGTCAAAAACGCTTCCACCTCGTCGGGATCTCCCATCGCCGAGCCACCCCCGGTCGGCGGCCAGACCGGAGCCACGACGCTGCCGATGACCAGTCCCCGGCTCCGCACCCGCTCGGCGAGGTTTTGCAGATCCCCATCGCTCGAATCGATCGACACGTGCGGGTCGGATAGGAACAGATCGACCCCATCGAATTTGCGGCCGTCGACTTCCGCCGCCGCGGTCAGGTCCAGCATCGTGTCTAGCGCGATCGGCGGATCGTTGCCTTCGCCCCCTTTGCCCACCACACCAGGCCACGCCGCGTTGTGAAGTTTCGGAAAGCTGTTGTTGCTAGACATGTGCTCAAAGCCTCAGGAGGAAACTGGATCAAACTCTATCAGCCGCCACGCGCTAGCGTCCGGTTTTTGCCTTGCGTTTGGGAACCGGGGGCTAGCGCCCGGCGGCTGATGAATACTGCGGCCTGCCGTCCGGCGGCTGATGAAGCCCGTCGCCCGGCGGCGGATACGTTTTACACGTTCGGGCGGGTGTCGGGGCCGAAGTAGCGGAGTCCGACCAGCGGCTCGCTCCCCGTGTTGTGGATCTCGACTCCGGCGGTCGCCGCTTCATGACTGATGAAAACTTCGTCCTCGGTGTTCTCGCCGAAGCGGATCATCGCCGGCGTCTGGAGTTTGAGATTGCCCATCCGGCCGCTTCCTTGGACGGTGATCCAGCCGCTGGCACCTTGATCTTTCAAAACGCACTTGGCGCCTGGCTGGAGCGTCAATTCCTTAGCGCTAAAGAGCTGTTGGCCGTCGACGGTTCCATAGACAACCCACAAATCCTCATAACCATCTCCGCTCCGCTCTTCGTCGCGGATCGGTTCCAGATAGTTGGATTCCTTGAAGTGGGTATCGACGTTCTTATCCCAGTCCAATTGTCCGACGATAAAGTCGAGGTCTTGGTGCTTGTCCTCGGGCATATCCTTAACCAGCAAGGACCAGGGGACGTAGCGACCTTCGACGATCGATTGGAACATCCCAAACACGTCGCTGCCCCACTGCGGCTCATAAGTGCAGAGGCTGCCGGGGGCGTGCAGGACGCCCGGCGGAATCAACCAGCCGGTGCCTCGTTTGAGACGGTAGGCCCGGGAGAGGTCGAGGATTCCGTTGTCGCCCTCGTTCCAGTTTTCTAAACAACGCCGCACATCTTCCGGTTTCGTTCCTGGCTCGAGCCCCATGAACGTGTAGGCGAAATTGTTGTCGACGTTGTTCAGCTGGGGCGGGAAATAGTAGCTCTCGGGTTTCCCTTCTTGACCGACCAGCGCCGCGTCTTCGAACGACTGGTGCATATGGTGCGGGATGGGTCCCATATTGTCGAAGAATTTCGAATAGACCGGCCACCGCTCGTACTTGCTGAACACCGGCTCGCCGATCAAGCGTTTGCCGGCTTCGGCGACCGCGTCTCGGAGGAGAAATTTTTTGCCTTCGAACAAACAGAAGCTGAGGCCTTCGTGCCATACCCGGCCATCGTTGGCCGCTTCGGTGGTGCTGGCGAACCACCGTTCATCAATGCCGCCACGATCGGCGCCGAAACGATAGTAATCGCCCGGGTGCAACTTGATCCGCCGTCCCGGGTGGAGGAATGAGCGGGGGACCCAGGTGGGAGTCAGCCGCAGCAGCCCGCCGCCGGCGTCCAGTGCCGACTCGAGCACCGAAGCCACTGAGTCGGATTTGATTAAACCCTCGTCCAATTTAACTTCTGTCATCTCTCGTCAGTTCCTGCGATTCGGCGGAGAGGATTATCGATCGGCGAAAAAAAAGCCAGCGCGAACGCGGCCGTGAGGTCGGGCGAGGCAGCTGGCGAGTGGATGTTTTATTCGCTCAGCGGTACGGTTACAAGTTACAGCACTGCCGCCGTGCCAAGGGCGGACGCTATCCCTTCCCTGGCCAGAACTCCGTCAAGACTCGCACCGAGGCCGCTGTGATGACGCAGGTTTTCCCGCTGTACGGACTCTCCACTCCGCCGCTCGGCCAACCCAGTTCGCTTCCCACTGCCGCTGCGGCCGATCCGTCCGGCGAGTTGCCCGAGGAGATCGAGACCGTGCGCGGCCGCGTGCAGCTGCGGCGGCAACGGGGCGATGCGGGAGTCTCCGCCGGCGTCGAGCACCTGCACGTCGGCGGCGAGCGGGCCGGTTTCACCCTGCTGCCGACGCGGGGAATGGGGATCTGGAAAGCGTGGGCCGGAGAGCGGAGCTTCGGCTGGAATTCACCCGTCCAGGGACCGGTTCACCCGGCATGGGTCCCGCTCTCGGAGCCAAGTGGATTGGGTTGGCTGTCGGGATTCGACGAGCTGCTGGTGCGGTGCGGGCTCGAGAGCAACGGAGCGCCGCAGTTCGGCTCAGGCGGACAGCTCGAGTATCCGCTGCACGGGCGGATCGCCAATCTGCCAGCCGAATCGCTGAGTGTCGCGGTCGATGCAGAAGCAGGCACGGTCGAAGTCCGCGGCACGGTCCGCGAGTCGCGGCTGTTCTTCACGAATCTGTCGCTCGAGTCGACCATTCGCATGGCAATCGACGGCGAGACGATCGAAATCGAGGACCGCGTCACCAACCACTCCGACAGTCCGGCCACCGCGCAGTTGCTGTACCACATCAACCTCGGCGCGCCGCTGCTGAGCGAAGGAGCGACGCTGGTCGCCCCGGCGGTGGAGGTCGTTCCCAAAACCGATCAGGCGGCCGCGGCGATCGACTCGTATCCTCGCTACCAAGGGCCGCAGGTCGGCTTCGCCGAAGAGGTTTACTTGATGCGGCTGGTAGCCGATCACTCGGGATGGACGCGAGCGCTGCTCCGTGGCGCCGACGGCACGGCGGGCTTCGGCGTCAGCTTTGACACTTCGACGCTTCCCTACTTCATCCAGTGGAAGAACACAGCCGGGCTTGCCGATGGCTACGTCACGGGCCTCGAGCCGGCCACCGGATTTCCCAACACCCGCAGGTTCGAAGAGGCGAACGGACGAATCGTCTCGCTCGAGGCGGGAGAGACGCAGACGCATCGGCTGCGATTGCATCTGCTCAGCAGCGCCGAGCAGGTCGAGGCGTTCGAAGCCGAAGTCCGCAAACTGGCGCTGGCCGACCCCAAGATCGACCGGCGGCCGCGCGACGGTTGGTGCGAAGGGTGATGCCAAGATCAGCCGCCACGCGCTAGCGTCCGGTTTTCCCGGCGTGTTCGGGAACCGGGGGCTAGCGCCCGGCGGCTGATGCAATACCCGGGCGACCGCCCTCGGGGCCTTACTCCACCGCGGTCGCTTCCATTTCGTAGATGGCGTAGTGCCCTTCGTCGCCCGGATATTTGAATTCTTTGATCTTGAACTTGCCTTTGACGGCCACCGGACGCGTGGTGAATTCGGCCGTCGCTTCCCCCTTCATCTGCACGATGATGCAGTCGTAAAGGGCCGCACCGGGACCGAAGCAGCATTCTTGGTTATCGCGGACCAAGACGAACTTCTTGATGTTCTTCATCTGCATCACCGAGGCGGGCAGAATGAAGCCGCGGATTTGAATTGTCTGATTGTTGAGCTTCTCGATTTCTTTGGTCAGCATCTCACGTTCGAATTTGCCATCCTTTTCGATGTCAAACTTCAGGTTGTCGAACGTGATCTCCCCCTTCCGCTGCGGCATCCGGCGCTGGGCTCGCGGATCGTCCTCCGCAGCGGCCGACTGCTGGTATTCGGCCGGAACCGGGCGGCGGCCGTCTTGGGCAAAGGCCGAGGGAACGAGCAGCGATGCAAGAAGCGATCCAGCGAGACCGATTCCCGCAAAAACGCGAGAGCTGCGAGCGGCGGCAGTCGGCGTGTGGGAGGCGGGCATGGCTGCGGATCCAGGGTTCGAGGGGAGGCGTGCGTGACGGTGCCTAGTTCACCATATCGGCTTGTAAACGATAGAAGACCGCATTGTCAAAGTCACGGCTGGTCTGGCGGTACTTGTTCACGACGAACTTACCAGCGAGCTTGATTTTCATCATCGACGACCGCACCGTTTGGCCGCCCGTAAGGGTCACTTCGATCATGCTGCTGCTCCGCGGTTCACCGCCGAAACAGCAGGTTCCGAGGTCGGGGACCAGCACGAAGCGGCGGAGTTCTCCGTCGCCCGAAGCGGGATGGATGTAGCCTTTCAAGAACACATCCTTGCCATCGATCGCCAGCGCCTCGGCCGTGGGCGCATCGGGTTGGCCTTCGGGAGTCTGCAGCGCGTAGAACGAGACCCGCTCGTAGCCCTCGGGAACTTCGGTCAAATAGACGTAGGTGTGCATCGCCACGCCCCCGAAGAGCAGGCATCCGTTGAGCGCCATCCCGCCGATCGCCAGCGCTCGGCCGCTGTACTCATTCGGGTAGCGGCGAATGGTCCGGAAGGCGAACAGGGCGGTAATCAAGCCCACCAGCGAAAGCACCAGCATCGCCTCGAACGCGGGCACCAGTCCCGGCACCGCGAGGACCGCCAGGACGAGTGAGACGATCGCACCGCGGCTGAGCGCCCGGTAAGGTTGATCGCTCGGGTCGCTCGAAGCCGACAGCCCCAGAGCCTGCGGCGCGTAGGACTGCGACGCGGAGGACTGCGGCGCGGAGGACTGCGACGCGTAAGGCTGCGGATCCGCGGAGGACTGGAGACTGGCGGGCTGGGGACTAGCAGCGGATGCGGAGGGAGCAGCAGTAGCCATCTGCGAAGATCACCCGAAGAAAGGTTTCTGAGAATGGAGAACTCAGCGACGCGACACTTGCCGCACGTACTGGGGCCGCGGTTGAGGGCCACCGCTGATCAACAGATAGCCGAAGATCAGCAGCGACGCGGTCGTAGTAGCCAGTACGGTCAACATCTGCGAGCGGTTCGGAATTCTCAAACCGAGCGAAGCGGGCTGCTCGGCTCGCTGACGCTCGGAGACGAACGCCAGCGGGCGGGCATCGGCCACCGGACCTTTCGCGAATGAGCCTTTCGCAAATGAGCCTTTCGCCACTGGGCCTGGGCCTTTCGCCACTGGGCCACCGGTGGAGCCCATCGCGATCGGCACTTCGCTGTTTCGCCGAGCGTCGGACGAGGTGGGCTGCTTATCGGCTGGCGGCACCGGAGCGGTAAAGTAGGTATTGGCCCGTTTGACCGCTTCGGGATCGATCTCCTTGAGCTTCTCCATCGCCACCTTGGCTTCGGGCAGCGGGCAAGCGCGGACGTAGTTGACGACCGGGACGCGGATCCAGTTGTTGTCCGCTTCGGCCTCGGCGAAGAGTTCCACCAAGCGATCGAGCTGTGTCCAGTCGCCCCAGCGGGCCAAGTCGGGGATCACCAAGTCAGCCAAGTCGGGACGCTCGAGCACGTGGTGCAGCGATTTGACCAGCTCGGAGCGGGGGATTTCGTCGGTCTCGGTGCCATGGAAGCGAATCGCCATGATCGCCCCATAGGTATCGGCATAGGGAGCTTGCTTGTTGGCCAGGAACAGCTCGTCGATCAGCGGCAATCCGTCGGCTCCGGCCAGCTTCAGGTAGCAAGCGACCAGGGCGTCGAGTCCGGTGCGGGCCGACTTCTGGGTGCTCCGCAAAAAGCCCTCGAGCATCGGTACATCTTCGGCGGTACCGCATACGCCGAGCATCGTCAGGTACAACCGGCGGCGATCGGCCGGCATCTCCGGATCCCTGATCCACTCGACCAACTGGTCGTGGTCCATGTCGTCCTTGAGCCGCTGGACCGCTTCGTAGGGAGCGATCGCAAATTCGTCATACGCGTCGCGGGCGAGCATCGTCGTCTCGCTCTCCAAGTACTGCTGGAAAAACCGCAGCTTCTCCAGATCGTCCTCGGGCAACTTCGTCACGGCCACCAGATACTCTTCGGCCTCCTTTTCGACCGGCAGCGGGGAGGACCACATCAGCTGCGGGGGCTCGACCCCGCTGAGCATGAATCGCCGCCCCGGTTCGACGCTGCCGTAATAGACAGTTTGAACGATCGCACCGGGAGCGATGAGTTTCTCGCCTTTGAGGACTCGCACCACTTTCAGCGAGACCTCACCCGACTCCGCGTCCCGCTCGCTGCCCGCGGTCGCTTCGGCAATGACCACCGCGTCCATCGTCTCCATCTCCTGGCGGAGCGTTTGCGAGACGGCACTACAGAACGGACAGGCCAGAGCAGGGGAGGCCGCAAGGGCTGAGAACAGCACTGCGGAAGCAGCGACGGCGATTCCAAACGGACGGCGCGTGGTAAACAGCATGACGCGGTTCGTGGGGGTAGGTTGAATTATCGATCTTGGTCCACCCGGGAGCGTTCCCGCAGACTCTCTCAATCATAGGTGATAGAAGGGGCGAGCGAGAAGTGTTCAAGCTGTGGCCCGGAACGGCTCTGTCCGAAAACCGTGAGCCGACGGCGCTAGCCGCGGGTGTTGCAGCGAAAATTCTGGGGCTGTGAGGCCCGAGGCTAGCGCCTACGGCTCAAAAGACCGAAAACCCTGAGCCGACGGCGCTAGCCGCGGGTTCTGCAGCGAAAATTCCGGGGCTGTGAGGCCCGAGGCTAGCGCCTACGGCTCAAAAGACCGAAAACCCTGAGCCGACGGCGCTAGCCGCGGGTGCTGCAGCGAAAATTCCGGGGCTGCCAGG
>NZ_WRPR01000066.1 GCF_010367455.1 Candidatus Laterigemmans baculatus
AACCCTCTCCCCCAAAGAAAATCGCGAAAGCCTCCGGGGTGAAGGTCGAGCAATTGCCGCGATTCTCTGTGGGGGAGAGGGGGCAGAAAACTGCCCGACCCTCCCGCGGGGAGGGCAATGGTAAGATGCGGTTCTCTGACCGAGCTAATGAGCGAAACTTAGTCATAACGATGGACTCGAGGTGATGCGATGATCATGGAGGCCGGCGAAATCCTACGCAAACGTGGCCTGCTGACCGAGGATCAGCTGCAGGCCAGTCGAAAGTCCGAAGCCCCCAACGTCATCAGCTCGGCGGTCAACCTTGGGTACGTCGACGAGCGCGAAGCGCTGTTGGCTCTGGCCGACGAACTGGGGCTCGAGTACGTCGATCTGAGGGAAACCGAAGTCGACCTCAAGGCGCTCTCGGGCTTCCCGCAAAAGTTGATCTATCGCCACTCCCTGTTTCCGATTCGCAAGGAAGGAGGCGCGCTGTACGTCGCCACCTCCGATCCGCTCGACCTCTACCCGCTCGATGAAGCGAGTGCGGCGACCGGCCAGAGCATCATTCCGCTGGTGGCCGAGCAGAGCGAGATCGCGAGGCTCGTCAAACGTCATCTCGGCGTCGGCAGCGAGACGGTTGAAGGGCTGCTCGCGTCGGTCGAAGAGGACGACATCCAGCTGCTCGACCAGATCGAATCCGACGGCAGCGAGCTGTCGGAAATGGCGCAGGAAGCCTCGGTCATTCGGCTGGTCAACGAAATCATGCTCGAGGCGATCGAGGTCCGGGCGAGCGACGTGCACATCGAGTCGCAGTCCGATGGGCTCGTTATCCGCTACCGGATCGACGGCATCCTCCACCCCCAGCCGGTTCCTCCCGAGATCAATCGCTTTCAAGCGGCGATCATCAGCCGCCTGAAAATCATGGCCCGGCTGAATATCGCCGAAAAGCGACTCCCGCAGGACGGCCGCATCAAGCTCCGCGTCCACGGCCGCGAAGTCGACATCCGCTTGAGCGTCATCCCCATGATCCACGGCGAAGGACTGGTGATGCGCGTGCTCGACAAAGGGAGCATGAAGTTCGACTTGCAAGGTCTGGGGATGGACCGCGGCACGTACGAAGAGTTCAGCAAGCTGATTCGACTTCCGCACGGAATCATCTTGGTCACCGGCCCCACCGGCTCGGGGAAAACCACCACGCTCTACAGCAGTCTGCTCGAGATCCGTGGTCCAGAAAACAAAATCATCACCACCGAGGACCCGGTCGAATATCAGCTCGATGGGATCAACCAAATCCAGGTCCATCCCAAGATCGGATTGACCTTCGCCGCCTCGCTGCGAAGCATCCTGCGCCACGACCCCGACGTGGTGCTGGTCGGCGAAATCCGCGACTTCGAGACCGCCGAGAACGCGATCCAGGCTTCGCTCACCGGTCACTTGGTGTTCAGCACCTTGCACACCAACGATGCGGCCGGGGCGTACACGCGGATGGTCGACATGGGGGTCGAACCGTTCTTGGTCGCGAGCACCGTCGAAGCCGTGATGGCTCAGCGTCTCCTCCGCCGCCTCTGCCCGGAATGCAAAGAGCCGTTCGACCCGAGCGAAGACGACGTCCCGAGCGATTTCCCCTGGGACCAGCTCGACGGGCGCCCCCTGTACCGGCCCGTCGGCTGCCGCACCTGTCGCGGCGTTGGCTACAGTGGCCGGATGGGGATCTACGAGTTGCTCGTGACCAGCGAAACGGTCCGCGAGCTGGCGAACAACCGCGTCAGTAGCTGGGAGATCCGTCGCGCCGCCTCGGCCGAAGGGATGCGGACCCTGCGGATGGACGCCTGGGACAAAGCGATGGCCGGCTCCTCAAGCATTGATGAAGTCCTGCGAATCACCAAGGCCGACGCCAAGTAAGCCCCCTGCCGCCCCACTCTCTCGCCTTCCAGTTTTTCCATGCCAGCTTTCGCCTACGTCGCTCGCAACCTGACCGGTCAAAAGGTCACCGGCGTACTCGATGCTGCCACCGAGCGGGAGGCGGCGAATCACTTAGCGGCCCAGTCGCTGTTTCCGATCGAAGTCAAAGCCGCGGCGGCTCGTGGCGAAGGGTTTCGGTTCCGCAGCAAGCGGGTCAAAGGCCAGGACATGGCGACGTTCTATGCCCAGCTGGCCTCGCTCCTCCGCAGCGGCGTGCCGATGCTCCGCTCGCTAACGGTGCTCAGCGAGCAGTCGTCCAACGCAACCCTCTCGGAGGTCCTGCGTGAAGTGCGGGGACGGGTCGAAGAAGGGGAACCGATCGGCAACGCCATGGCGCGCTACCCTCGCGTCTTCAGCGAGATGGGGGTGAACATGGTGCGGGCCGGAACCGAGGGGGGCTTTTTGGAAGACGCCCTCGACCGCGTCGCCTCGTTCACCGAATTGCAAGAGGACCTGAAGGGACGGACCGTCAGCGCGCTGGCCTATCCCGTCTTTCTGGCCACGATCGGAACCGTCGTCGTCACGATCTTGCTGGTCTTTTTCGTGCCGAGCTTTGACAAGATGTTCGACCGGCTGCGAAAAAAGGGAGAGATGCCGCAGCTGACCGAATCGTTGCTGGCCTTCAGCAACTTTTTGCAAGACTATGGGATCTTTGTGGTGATCGCCGGCGTGGTCGGCTTGCTAGTTTTTCGCTCCCAAATGAAAACCGAGCGGGGCCAAGAGTGGGCCGACCGGGTTAAATTAAAGATCCCCGTGTTGGGCAAGATCTTGATGAGTCTGGCCGTGGCTCGCTTCTGCCGGATTCTCGGAACGTTGCTCGGCAATGGGGTACCGATCCTGCGGTCGCTCGAGATCAGCCGCAGCGCGACGGGCAATCGCCTGCTCAGCCGATCGATCGCCGACGCGAGCGAAAATATCTCCGCCGGCGAGAGCCTGGCAGCGCCACTGCAGCAGAGCGGGCATTTCCCGCAAACGGTGGTCGAGATGATCAGCGTCGCCGAGGAGAGCAACGCGCTGGAGCATGTGCTTCCGCAGATCGCGGACACGCTGGAGAAACGGACATTCCGCCAGTTGGACTTGTTTGTCCGGTTGTTAGAACCGGTAATGCTCTTGGTGATGGCGATGGTGGTGATGGTCGTGGTGTTGGCACTGATGGTTCCGGTGATCAAGAGCTCCGGATCGATCTAAGCTCACCAAAAAGAATATTGAGAACGTTTGTGATTTCAGGACACGGAGCGGTAAAGATGCGGAAGCGACAGAATCGGCAGCGGAAGGGTTTTACGTTGCTCGAATTGATGCTCGTGCTGGCCATTTTGGTCGTGCTCGGCGGCGTGGTGATCGTCAACATCGGCGGAGCGCAAGACGACGCCTACCAGCGGACCACCCAAGTCACGCTCGACAACCTCAAAACCAGCATTCGGATGTACCGGGTCAAGGTGAACCAGATGCCCGAGTCGCTCGACGAACTGGTCAACGGCCCGAGCGATCCAGATAAAAAGGCGCTGTTCGGCTCTCCGGTCATCGAGGAAGTCCCTAAGGATGGCTGGGGCAATGAGCTGACCTACACCCTCAGCGGCAACGAGTTTGAGATCCGTTCGGCCGGCAAGGATGGCCAAGTGAATACGGACGACGACATCGTGGAAAATGGCTGATCGTCGCTCGCCTCGCGGTTTCACGCTGCTCGAATTGTTGCTGGCCCTGGCCGTGATGGTCGCGCTCGGCGCCGTTGCCATCCCCGGCATCTTTGGCGTGCTGGCGAACCGTCAGCTGGCCCGCGGCGGCAGCGGGCTGCGGGTGGCGATGGTCCAGGCCCGGCTCGAAGCGATGCGGACCGGCCGCACCCAGGTGATGCGGTTCGAACTCGGCGGCAGCCGCTATCAAGTCGTGCCGCATTACGATCCCTCCGACATGACCGAAGCGGCCGACATGATGGGGCAAGGCACGGCTGTGGCCACCGGCGGAGTCGCGATCCCAGTCGTTCCCTCGCCAGCGATGCAAGGCGGGTCGGCCACCGCTCCGCCCCCGACCGGCCAGGGTTCCCCGCGGGACATGCTCTCGGTCTCGAGCAGCAGTGATCAGCTTCCCGACCAGGTCCTGTTCAGCGACGCGCAGGTCCAGGCCACCGCCCGCTCCTCGACGCTCAATCCTGCGGCCGGGATGGGCGTGCCGGCCAGTCCCGTTTTGCCCGCAGCCGCGGGCGGTTTGTCGAGTGGTACCAGCGGCAACTGGTCGCAGCCGATCCTGTTCTACGCGGACGGAACGACCAGCACCGCCGTGGTGACGCTGAGCCGCGAATCGGTCGGCCACGTCGTCGTGCGGCTGCGTGGCTTGACCGGCGAACCGACCGTGTCGGAGATCGTGCCGTGAAGCAGCACCAACCGCGCTCACACCGACCACGCCGCCGGCCAGGCTCGGCTCGACGCGCCCTTTCCCGGCGGGCGATTTCATTGCTCGAGGTCGTGCTCGCGATCGCCATCCTCGGCGGCTCGTTGGCGGCGCTTTCGAGCGTGGTGCTCAACGGTGCCGACGCGGCGATCGACGCGCGCAACCGTGCGCTGGCCCAGCTTCTCTGCGAACGGCAAATGGCTCAGGTGCTTCTCAGCAACGGTCCGCCGGTGCCGATCAACGAACAACCGGTCGAATCTCCCGATCCGACGACGATGTACTTGGCTTCGGTCCAAGTCCAGCCAGCCCCGCTGCAGGGACTGCTCGCGATCCAGGTCAGCATCACGGCTCAAGCGGCTGACGGATCGGGTCCGCCGACGACCGTCTCGCTCATTCGCTGGATGGTCGATCCGGCGCTGGGCCTGGAAGCCGCCGAAGCCGAGGAAAAAGCAGCCGCCGACGAAGCCGCCGCTGCTGCGGGCTCCGCTTCCGACGAGGCGGCCGAATGAAAACGCCAATCGATCGCCGCGGATTCTCGCTACTCGAGCTGCTTCTCACGCTGGCGCTTGCGGTGGTGCTGATGTCGATGGTGGGAGCCGCCTTCAGCTTCTACGCCACTCGGCTCGACGTCCGCGACACCGAAGTCCGCCGCGTCCAGCTGGCCCAGGCAATCCTGGACATGATCGCCGACGATCTTCGCGGGGCGATCCATCCTCCAGAATTCGACGACGCGGCGCTGAGTCAACTTCTGAGCAGCGCGGCCGGTGGAGCCGCCGGAGGCGCGACTCCCGGTGCAGGGCAGGACCTCTCGGCCGCCGGCTTGGATGACGCGAGCGGCGACGACCTGAGCGGCGAGGACCCTGCTTCGATGACGCTCGACGACCCGGTCGAAGTTGTCGATTTGTCGACCGGGACGATGACCTCCGAGCGTCCGGGGCTGCTCGGCAATCAAACCCAGCTCCAGTTCGAAGTCAGTCATCTGCCGAGGATCGAGGAGTATCAACCGATCATCGATCCGGCCGCGTTCGGCGAGACGACCGATGTGCCGAGCGATATCAAGACCGTCACGTACTACCTTCAGCCCGCTGGGGGCGGTGTCACCGATCCGCTGCAGAATGTCGCCGGCGTCCCCTCCTCCACAGCCGCGGCGAGCATGAATCCAAGCGGTGGCGGCGGCCTGGTGCGGCGGTCGATCGATCGGGCGATCACGAAATGGGCCCTGGAAAACGGAGCGATGACTTCGCTGCTCTCGAGCGGTGATCTGATTGCCACCGAAGTTGTCGGTTTGGAGTTTCAGTACTGGGACGGCTTTCAGTGGCAGATGTCGTGGGATTCCGACGCCGCCGGCACGCTTCCCCAAGCGATTCAAGTCACGTTGACCATGCTCGAGGCGGAGCCCGCTGAAGCAGCAGCCGGGTTCGAGCCGGCGACGCGGGTCTACCAACACATCATTCGTTTGCCGATGGGCCGCCCGCTCGAGCTGACTGAAACCGAAGACCTTTCCGCGGCGGGGCTGTGATGAACGACGCCTCCTCTCGAATCAAACCGACACGCTCAGCTGGCTTCGCACGCTCAGTAGGCTCGGCGGCGCGAGGCAAATCGCGTCGCGGCTTTTTCCTGATTCTCGTCCTCGTCGTGATTGCGATGGCGACGATGGCGGCCTTTTCGTTTACCGATCTGATGGTCGCCTATGACGAAGCGGCTTATCTCAATAGTGACCGCGGGCAAGCCGAGATGCTGGTCGAGTCGGGAGTCGCGGCAACCCGTGTGATTCTCGCCCAGCCCCCGGCAGTTCGTGCTGAGTCGGGCGGCGTCTACAGCAATCCCTCGTTGTTTCAAGCGATCAACGTGGTCGCCGGCCCCGACGCCTCGACGCGAGGAAACTTCACGATCGTCGCCCCGGCCATGGACGAACTCGGGCAGATGGCGGGGCTCCGATACGGGCTGCAGAACGAATCGGCAAAGCTGAACCTCAACGTCTTGCCGACACTCGAGACGAGCGGCGAAGCGCTGACGGCGGTCACCGACGCGCTCGGAGCCGCTTCCGAGAGCGGTGCACTTGCCGCCGATGTTCCGCTCGATCCCGCAGCGGTCGACGGTCTCGCCCAGTCGCTGTTGTTGGCGGTGCCCGGCATGAGCGTCGAGACCGCCGACTGCATCCTCGATTACCTCGACGCGGATGACGAGCCGCGAGAATTCGGCGCCGAGTCGGAATACTATCTCTCACTTCCGTCTCCCTACGACGCCAAGAACGGGCCGCTCGACAGCGTCGAAGAATTGCTGCTCGTCAAAGGGGTGACGCCTTGGCTCCTGTTCGGAGCCGATGCAAATCGCAACGGCGTCATCGATGCTTCGGAACAGATGGCAGCCTCGACCGGTGGCGAGGGCCTCGCTTCACTCGGCTGGACCGCCTATCTCACAACCCACAGCCTTGAAAACAACAAGCGAGCCGATGGCACGCCGCGAATTAACGTCAATGCCGATGACCTGGAGACGCTCTACACGGATCTGAGCGATGCGCTCGGCAACGAAGATTGGGCGAGCTATATCGTCGCGTATCGAATCGCCGGCGCGGCCGCCAGCCAAGGCGGCTCGGGTGGAGCTGGCTCAGGAGGATCGGGTGAGGGACGACCGGGTGGGGGCGAACCGCGGGATGACCCCGCCGAAGGGAACCAAAGCCGGAGCTCCGGTGGTTCGCGTCCGGCCGAGGATTGGTCGGCCCAAGCGCTCGACGAACTCGACCTCTCGGGCGGAGCCGGCGTGAAACTCGGTCAGTTATTGGATTTGGTCGGTTCCCAAGTCACGATCGGCGAAGGGGACGACGCACGCACCTTTCGCTCTCCCTTTTCCAGCTCACCGCTCTCGATGGTCGAGTATCTGCCGGCGCTGATGGGAAATCTCACCACGCAGGACTACACCGTGCTGCCGGGTCGAATCAATATAAATGAATGTCCTGCGGAGTTGATTCGCGGCATCCCGATGATCGCCCCCGAAGTGGCCGAAGCGATCATCGAAGCGCGTGCCGAGGATTCGCAGACAGAGAACCGAATGTATGAGACGTGGCCGCTCGCCGAGGGCATCGTCACGCTCGAGGAAATGAAGACGCTGATGCCCATCCTGACTGCTGGAGGCGACGTGTATAGCGCCCAGGTGGTTGGGTATTTTGAAGGCAAGAATGCTTCGAGTCGCGTGCAAGTGATTCTCGACGCCACCTCGGTCAATCCAAAAATCGCCTACTGGCGTGATCTGAGTCATTTGGGCCGCGGCTTTGATGTTGCCGTCCTGGGCGTGCGTGCACCGGACGCTTATCAGGCGGCGCAACAAGCTGCAGGCAATTAATAAGGTTTAGCGAGAGATGGCAAAACGTTTAGCAGTCGAGTGGGACGCCCGCGAGTTGCGGATCGTCGCCGGCACCGTCCGCGGCGATACCGTGACGATCAGCGACGTGGCCTCGACTCCCCTCGAAACTTCCGATCCGGCAGCCCTCGGCGAAAAGCTGCGGGAGCTGTTGGCTCAGCACGGATTGGAAAAATTGTCGGCTGCGATCGCGCTCGGCCGCGGCAAGGCGGAGCTGCGGGAGCTGAAACTGCCCCCGGTTCCGGAGGAGGAACTGCCCGAGATGGTGCGGTTTCAAGCCGTGCGAAGTTTCGCGGCTGCCGGCGAGCGGGCGGTGATCGACTTCCTTCCCACGCGTCGCGATGAGGAGGGGAACCGCGTGATCGCAGCCGCGGTGGCGCCGGAGGAGCTGAAGAACTGCGCGGTCGTTGGCGCTCCCTCCCAGTTGGCCGTCGAGCACATCGTGCTCGGGCCGCTCGCCGCCGCGGCCCTGTACCGACGCAGCGGTCGAGAGCTGTCGGGGGAGACGGTGCTGGTCGATCTGTTGGCCGACGATGCGGACATCGTGATCCTCCGCGACGGCAGCCCGGTGTTCGTCCGTTCGATTCGCCTAGCCGACGATCCGCAGGTCCGCGTCCGAACCCTCAGCGGCGAAATCCGCCGCAGCCTAATGGCCTGCCAAGAAGGGCAGGGGGCGCGAACGGGGCAATCGGCCGGGGCGGGTCAAGTTGCCGGGGCAGGCCAAGGGACGAGGACCGATCAGGTTGTTAGCGAAGGGACCGGTGAAGCGACCCGCCGGATCGTCCTCTGGGGACGCGCCGACGTGCACCGCGAGGAAGTCAGCGGGCTCAGCTCGTCGCTCGGCACGCCGGTCGAAACGCTCGACCCGTTCTCCCTGGTCTCGCTCGCATCCTCGCTCAGCGGTCGCCTCCCGGAGCACGTCGGCCGGCTCGCTCCGCTCGTCGGATTGCTCGACGCGGAAGCGCGGGGCGGCGGCGAATTGATCGACTTTCTCAATCCGCGGCGAGCTCCCGAACCGGTCAGCCATCGCGGCCGCCAGATAGCCTTCGCCGCCGCCGCAGCCGGGCTCCTGGGCCTTGTACTGTTCTTCGGCTGGAGCCGGATGAAGGCGCTCGACGACGAAATCGCTTCCCAGGAAGCCGCCTTGGCTGCCCTCGCCAATGACGAGGAAGCGGCCGACGAAGCGATGGCCCGCACGGCCAAAGTCGATGCGTTCCTGGACGGCGACGTGTTTTGGCTCGACGAGCTCCGCCGCGTCGCGACGAAAATGCCTCCTTCGGAAAACGCCATCGCCGAATCGTTCAGCGCCCGCGTCGGCCGCAACGGAGGCGGGACGCTCGTGATCACCGGCGGCGTCACCGACTCGGAAACCATCAGCCGCTTCGAAGCCGCTCTCCGCGATTCCTCGCACCGCGTCGTCGGCAAGGGCTTGGGACAGGTCAGCGAAAGCGCTCCGTATCTCTGGGAATTCTCCGAGACGATCGAGATCGATCCCGAAAGCGTCCGCACCGCCCGCCAAGCGGCTGCCGCGAAATCCGCTTCGAACGAACCCACCGAGACCGAAGCTGCTTCGAACGAGCCCGCTGAGAACGAACCCACCGAGACCGAAGCTGCTTCGAACGAGCCCGCTGAGAACGAGCCCGCTGAGACCGAGCCCGCTGAGACCGAGACGTCCAAATCCGAAACCACCGAGCCTGCAGCCAACCCGCCCTCGAGCGCGGATGACGCAGCGGCGCCAACGACCCTGCAAGCGGAGGACGTGCAATGACGCAGCGCGAACGCATTTTAGCTCTCGCGGTCGGAGCAGTCCTGCTGATCCTCGGCCTGCAGTGGGGATTTAACAAGTACCGCGGCGCACTCTCCGCTCGCGAAACCCGGCTGGCTTCACTCGACGACCAGCTTTCGGACCGCCGCTTCAAATTGATCGAAGGGGCGATGGCGGACGGACGGATGGGGACCTATCTCGCCCGCTCGCTGCCGAGCGATCTGGAGCGAGCCCAGTTCGTCTACACCCAGTTTCTGCTCGATCTGGTGAGCGAAGCAGAACTGGAAGGCGCTGCCGCGAAGCCGACCGGCGCCAGCCCCATGCCGGGGCTGTACACACAGCTGAGTTTCAAAGTCACCGGGAGCGGCGATCTGCAACAGTTGGTCGAACTGCTGTACGAGTTCCACCGCCGAGATTACCTGCATCGGATTCAGAACTTGGTGGTTCGCAAGGTGCGGGGGCGACTGAACATCGACATGGATGTCCAAGCTCTCGCGCTGCATGCCGCTTCGCCCGAGGCGGTTTTGCCGACCACCCCGTCGCCGCGTGTCGCCGAGTCGGTCGACGAGTACCTTGATCCGATTCTCAACCGCAATCCGCTCGCCCCGCCGAATCGTCCTCCCTCCTACGCTGCGGAGACGTCGCCCGAAGCGGTGCTCGGGCAAGAGTTCTCCTACGTCGCTCGCTTCAACGATCCCGATGAAGGTCAGCAGTTGCAGTACTCGCTGGTCGGCGACGCACCCCAAGGGGCTGAACTCGATCCCGCCAGCGGCACGCTCCGGCTCAATCCCGATTCGGTGGGCGAGATCGATCTCACCTTGCGAGCGACCGACAGCGGCTGGCCCGCCAAGTCGTCCGAACAGCGGATCGTGATCCGCGTCGTCGAGCCTAAAGAGCCCGAGCCCGAGCCGGTCAGGCCGTCGTTCGACGAGGCTCGCCAAGCCGTGCTGACGGGACTCGTGCAAAGTCAGGGAGAATGGACCGCCTGGATCAACGTCCGCACTCAAGGCCAAGTCCTCCGGCTTCGCGCCGGCGAGCCCTTCGAAATCGGACAAATGACCGGCAGCGTCGTCGAAGTCAATCAACGGTTCGCCGTCCTGGAGCACCAAGACCAACGGTTCGTCCTCCGGCCTAACACCAGCGTGGCCGCGGCAGCCGAAGAACAGCTCGACGGCGTCGTGCCCGCCAGTGAGCAGCCCGCCAGTGAGCAGCCCGCGAGTGAGCAGCCCGCGAGTGAGCAGCCAGCGAGTGAGCAGCCGGCGAGTGAGCAGCCAGCGAGTGAGCAGCCAGCGAGTGAGCAGCCGGCGAGTGAGCAGCCGGCGAGTGAGCAGCCGGCGAGCGAGCAGCCGGCAAGTGAAGAACCCACGAGCGAAGAGCCTGGCAGTCCAGAACCGGCCAGCCCAGAACCGGCGAGCGAGGATCCCGCGGGTGAAGAGCTTGCGCGCGAGGAGTCCGAGCCAACACCGAGCCCTGAGACTCCCGCCACGACGAACTGAGCTGCGGCCCGTTGGGTTGCAAGAGGGAATGGCGAGGGGTAGGAAGTCGGTTTTCGGCTGACTTCCATCCGCATTCCATCCACCGAGCCCGGTCCGCATGTTCCCGAATCGACTGCTGGCAATATTTCTAGTCGTGGCTGCGGTTGCGATCCACCGCGCTGCGCCCACCGCTGGGGCCGAGCCACCGCGTCCCCATGTGGTCTTCATTCTCGTCGACGATCTCCGCCACGACGTCTTCAGCTGGATGGACCATCCGTTCATCGAGACGCCCCACATCGATGCGTTGGCACGCCGTGGAGCCGTGTTTCACAATGCGATGGTGACCACGTCCTTGTGTTCGCCCGCACGGGCGACGTTTCTGACCGGCCAGTACATGCACCGCCACGGCGTCGTCGACAACCAGACGCCGATTCCCGAGGGAACCGCCACGTTCCCTCAGATCCTCCAGCAAGCGGGTTACGAAACGGCGTTCATTGGCAAATGGCACATGGGAGGCAGCAGCGACGCACCGCGTCCCGGGTTCGACCACTGGGTCAGCTTCCGAGGCCAGGGGACGTACAGTCCCGACGGTCAGCAATTGAACGTCGACGGTCGCCGCGTTCCCCGCCGCTCGTACATGACCGACGAGCTCACCGAGTATGCGATTGACTGGCTTGATGGCCGCTCGGCCGAGCAGCCTTTTATGCTTTATCTCTCGCACAAAGGCGTGCATGGCCTTTACGAACCAGCCCCACGGCATCGCGGAAAGTACCAGGACGCGTCGTGGTCACACCCCAATTCGATGGCCGAGGGAGCTGCGGAGAAATCGGGCAAACCGATGTGGGTCCAGGACCAGCGGAACAGCTGGCACGGTGTGGAGTATCCCTACCATGGGCGGAGCGGCGAGACGATCGGAGAGATGTACCGCCACTACTGCGAGATGGTTCTCTCGATCGATGAGAGCGTTGGCCGGGTCGTCGAGAAACTCCGCGCCGCTGGACTGGACCGCGACACCCTGATCATCTTCACCAGCGATGGTGGCCACCTGTGGGGCGAACATGGTTTGATCGACAAACGTTGTGCCTACGAGCCATCGATTCGGATTCCCTTGATCGCGACATACCCAGCGATGGTTCCCGCCGGAACGCAGATCGACGCGCTCACCGCCAACGTCGACGTCGCCCCGACTCTGCTCGAGCTAGCCGGGGTTGAACCACCAGCGACGATGCACGGACGCAGCGTCCGCGGCATGCTCGCAGGTGACGGCGTGCCGGAGGATTGGCGTGAGGAGCTTTTGTACGAGTACTACTGGGAGTGGAATTTCCCGCAGACCCCCACGATGTTCGCCCTGCGAGGGCCTCGTTTCAAGCTGATCCAGTACTACGGGATTTGGGACCGTGACGAGTTTTACGATCTCGCCCATGACCCGCAGGAGAGTCGCAATTTGATCGACGAACCGCAGCACGAGCAGCGGATCGCGGCGATGCGAGCCCGGGTGCACAAGCGAGTCCAGGAGAGCGGCGGCGGAACGCTGCCGTTGGGCTTCAAGCGCGGCCCCGGCGCCAATCGCCGCGACAGCGAAGGCTCCCCCCGCGCCGAATTCCCCCCCGCAATGCTCGACTAACTGGACAGCGCCACTTTCGATTGGTTGGGAGCAGGACGGCTCGCGGAAAAATCGTTTAACGGCAAGCCGAAGGCGACTGC
>NZ_WRPR01000067.1 GCF_010367455.1 Candidatus Laterigemmans baculatus
CAAGCCGAAGGCGACTGTGTTTTAAAAAGCAGTCGCCTTCGGCTTGCCGTTAAACGATTTTTCCGCGAGCCGTCCTGCTCCGAACCAATCCAAACTGGCGCTGTCCAGCTCGCGTGTGCCTCAGGTCGCTTCGCGGCGCATCAGGTCGTACAGCGCCACGCCGACGGTCGTCGCCAGGTTCAGGCTCCGTACGTGCTCGCTGGTCGGCAGCCGGACTGCCCGCGGGCCGGCGGCTTCGCGGATCGAGGGGGGCAGGCCCGAGGTTTCGCTGCCGAACACCAGCACGTCGCCGCGGCCCAGTTCCGCCTCCCACAGCGGACGCGTGGCAAAGCGGCTGAAGTACCAGTAGCGGCGTGCGGGGGTTTCCGGCAATCGCTCCCGCAGTTCCTCCCAGTGGGCGACGGTGTGCAGGTCGAGGTGCTGCCAGTAATCGAGTCCCGCACGGCGGAGCGAACGGTCGTCGAGCCGGAATGCGGCCGGTCGGACGATCCACAGCGAAGCACCGGTGGCGACGCAGCTTCGCCCGATGTTCCCGGTGTTCTGGGGAATTTCGGGCTGGTAGAGCACGACGTGGGCGAACCGCGAGGAAGCCTCGGCTCGCACCTCCGGGGTCTCTGCTTGCACATGGGGCTCGGCGCGTGCGAGACTGTGCCCCTCCAGCGTCGGGCGATTTCCTGGTCGAGCGGCGCCCGACCGATTCTCTTCCTCGCGTTTTGTCTCCATGCCGATCCAAGTTACCTGTCCGGGTTGCCTGACGCGATTCCAGGTCAATGAGAAATTCGCGGGCAAAAAAGGGCCCTGCCCGAAGTGCAAGCAACAGATTCAGATCCCGGACAAAACGGGTGAAGTCGTCGTCCACGCCCCGGAAGACATGGGGCCGAAGGACAGCAAAGGCCGCTCGGTCCTCAAGCCGATCACCCGCGAGGAAGTCAACGTCACGCGGCGGGGAATCATGGTCGTCGCCGGGGCCGTGTTGGCTGCGATCTTTCTAGCGATCGGTCTCCGCGTGACCGGGGGAGTGCCGCTGGCGGCCCGGATCCTGGGAGTGATTTTGCTCGCCCCGCCGCTGGTCTGGGCGGGCTACACGTTTGCCCGCGAGCAGGAGTTGGAGCCGTATCGCGGTCGCGAGCTGTGGATCCGCGTGGGAATCTGCTCGGCGATCTTCGCTGCCTTGTGGCTGATCTACACCTTCTTGCCCGGCTACTTGTTCGAGTACCGGCGGCCGAGCGAGATGCCCTACCTGACTGCCGGAATCACGCTCGCGGTGATGACGGTGCTCGGGGCGCTCGCCTCGATGGCCACGTTTGAGCTGGAGTTTGGCTCGGGGCTGATCCACTCGGCTCTCTACTTCGTGGGCATCCTGGCCCTGGCCGTGATCGCCGGAGTGCCGTTGGCTGGAGTGGAGGGGTGACCGAGGAAGTTTCGGTAGATTCGGCAGCCGCGTCGCTGATCCGCATCCCGCCTGAGATGGACGTCCCGGTCACGCCGCGGGTGATGCGGATCATCGACAGCGAGCCGATGCGGCGGCTCGGCCGCGTCAGCCAGTTGGGGTTGGTGTCGCTGGTCTATCCCGGCGGGGTCCATTCGCGGCTGGAACATTCGCTCGGCGTCTACCGCGGGGCGCTCGGGCTGCTCGAGCATTTCGCCTCCGACGGCCGCTTTCGTGAGCTCGTTTCTCCGGCAGCCGCCGACGCGTTCATCGTCGCCTCGCTGGTGCATGACTGCGGACACTGGCCGTTTTGCCATCCCATCGAGGACATGCAGCTGCCGGGAGTGCCGACGCACGAAGCGCGGGCTCGGGCGCTGATCGGCGGTGGCGAGCTGGCTCCGTTGATCGCCGCGGAGTGGCGGTGCGAAATCGAGTCGGTGCTGCGGATTCTCGAAAAGCGGCCGGCCGACGATGCCGAGCGGCTGCTCTCGAGTCTGCTCAGCGGACCGATCGACATCGACAAGATGGACTACCTGATTCGTGACAGCCTGCACGCGGGCGTTCCCTATGGCCGCAATTTCGACGTCGGTCGGCTGCTGGCCTCGATTCGCTTGCATCCGGACGAGCCACGGATGGCAATCGGCGACAAGGGACGAACGGCGGCCGAAATGATGGTTTTTGCCCGCTACGTGATGTTCAGCGAAGTTTACTGGCATCACGCCGTCCGCAGCGCCACGGCGATGCTCCAGCGGGCCGTGTTCCTGCTCCGCGAGTCGCTCGAGCTAGCCAGTTCAACGGAGCAAACGCCTGCGCTGAAAGAGGAGGGGAGGCTCGACCCGGGGGGGATGTACGATCTGGACGATGCCCACTGGATCGCGCGGATTCGCGAAGTGGCCGCGGGAAGTCCCGCTGAATCGCTCGTCGAAGGGCTGTTCGGGCCGCGGCGACGGCTGCTCAAGCGGGTCGCTCAATTCAACGTGCTCGACGAGCCGGCACGCCATCAGCAGCTGGCCCACCGGCCGTACTGGTGGCTGGTGGCGGCCAGCGGGGAGCTCGCCGAGCGACTTTCCAAACGGCTCGCCGGTCGCCTCTCCGGACCATTGACCGCGGCGGACGTGATCATCGACGCCCCGCCAGTGAAGCTAGAAGTCGATATCAACGTCGACGTGATCGACCCGCTCGGCCGCCCCCGCCCGCTCGGCCAGGTTTCCCCGGTGGTCGAGGCGCTAGCGAACCGGCAATTCGACAGCCACGTCAAACGGGTCCGAGTCTTCGTCCCCGAGGGGGTGCGGGACGCTCTGCCCGGAGGCAGACTCCCGCCGGAGGACCTGGACGCGGCCATCGAGGCGACGAGATCGATCGCCTGAACTCTGTGGGAAAACCGCTTGAAGCGTCACCCTCCCCCCGGGAGGGTCGCGAGGAACGAGCGGGGAGGGTGTTCGCAAGGGTGAGCTTCACTTGGGGCTATCGCTAGGGATTGCTCTCCCTCCCCTCGCTGACGCTCGACCCTCCCGGGGGGAGGGTGATGGGTTGCGGGTCCAACGCTCGACTTTTGGATTGAAGCCTGACGTACGCTTGGGGTCTGGGTTGTCCGCGGGCTCGATCGGTGAATATGATAAACGGATGACGGTTCTTGAAGGTCCAGCCAGGGTTTTCTGTGACCGGGGATTTTCAACACAATCGCGCACTTGAAGGGTTTACCAGATGGCAGTGAAGCTGACCGAACGAGCCGCCGAAGAAGTCAAGCGGTTCCGCACGGAACACAACTTTGATGACTCGATGTTCCTCCGGATCGGCGTCGCCGGGGGCGGTTGCAGCGGGTTCAACTACACCTTGAATTTCGACGACTCGTTCGACGAGAAAGCGGATTCCAAGTACGACTGCTTCGGGGTTCCGTTGGTGGTCGATAAAAAGAGCGCGCTGTACCTGGACGGCACCACCGTCGACTGGTACGACAGCCTCGAGAAGCAGGGCTTCACTTTCGAGAATCCGAACGCCGTGAAGAGCTGCGGCTGCGGAAGCTCGTTCTCGGCCTAGTCGAGAGCCGTTCTCGTCGAGAAGGGGCTTCGGCACGTCGAAAAAATCTCCAGAACACCGGGTCGGTTGACCCGGTGTTTTTTGTTGTCTCGCTCCGCACCCACCGAGAGGAACACCCGCTTTGGCTCCGCGCATCCAAATCATCGGTATCGGCGACGACGGAGCCGACGGACTGACCGCTTACGCCCGCTCTTTGATCGACGATGCCGAAGTTTTGGCGGGGCCGGCGGAGTTGCTCGAGCGGGTGCCGTTTGGGCCGAGCGAGCGGGTGGCGATCGGCAACGATTTGGACTCGATCCGTGATGCGGTCGCCTCGCTCGCCGGGCGCCGCGCGGTGATGCTCGCCGAAGGGGACCCGCTGTTTTACGGGATCGCCCGGTTTTTGTCCGATTCAGTCGGCAAGCACTGTTTTGACGTCGTGCCGCACGTCAGCAGCATGCAGCTCGCTTTTGCCCGGATCAAGGAAAGCTGGGATGACGCCTATCTGACGAATCTCGCCACGCAGCCGCTCGACCGAGTCGTCGAAACGATCCGCACGGCCGAGCACGTGGGCTTGTTCACCACCGAAGCGATCACGCCGTCGGTCGTCGCCGAGTCGCTGCTCGATCGCCGCATCGATTACTTCAACGCCTACGTCTGCGAAAACCTCGGCTCCCCTGACGAGCGGGTCACCCAGGGAGACCTTGAGACGATTCGCAAGATGCAGTTCGCCCCGCTGAACGTGATGATCCTCGTGCGGCACCGCGGGGCGGCCGACCGACCGCGAGAATGGGAGGGCCGCCGCCTGTTCGGCAATCCCGACGAGTACTTCCTGCAGTCGCGACCGAAACGGGGCTTGCTGACGCCGACCGAAGTCCGCTGCTTGGCGCTGGCCGAGATGGATTTGGCGCCGCGGAGCATCGTCTGGGATGTCGGCGCCGGCAGCGGTTCGCTGGCGATCGAAGCCTCGGGGCTGGCCCACCAGGGGCAGGTGTATGCGATCGAGATGGACGCCGAAGATTATGGCTTGATGCTGGAGAACGCCAAAATCTTCCAGTGCCCGTCGCTCGTCCCAGTCCATGGGAGCGCTCCGGCCGCCTGGGAGGATCTGCCCGATCCCGATGCGATCTTCGTCGGCGGATTGGGGCGGGCGGTCACCGATCTGAGCGTCGCCGCCTGCGGACGACTGAAACGCGGTGGCCGAATCGTGATCAACGTGGCCAGCATCGATTCGCTGGCCTCGGTCCGCAATGCGGTCCGGAACGAGGGTATCGAAGTTGACGTCCGCATGATCAACATCGCCCGGGGCGTCGATTCGCTCGGAGCCCTGCGGCTCGAATCGATGAACCCTTCGTTCCTGATCGCCGGTCGCAAACGGTGAGGCTGAGTACTGGGCCTTCACCATTACCCTCCCCCCGGGAGGGTCGGGCTCTCAGGCCCGGGGAGGGCCAGCGGAGTCTTTCTGCACCCAGAGAACTACGTCACGCTACGCCCTCCCCGCTCGTTCCTCGCGACCCTCCCAGGGAGGTCGTGCAGTTTTTAGCCCCCTCTCCCCCGAAGGGAATCGCGGCAATCGCTTGACCTTCACCCCCAAACATTTTCGCGATTCTCTTTGGG
>NZ_WRPR01000068.1 GCF_010367455.1 Candidatus Laterigemmans baculatus
AAGCGGCCGGCTACGGCCCCCTCACCCTAGCCCTCTCCCCCACGGCTTGGCTGCGGAACTTTCGTTCGCAGCCAAGCCGCGGGGGAGAGGGGACTCAAAAACCTACGTTGCCCTCCCCGCTCGTTCCTCGCGACCCTCCCGGGGGGCGGGTGTTTTCGGTTCTTGAACCGATTTTACCGTCCGCCGCGGCCCCCGCCGCCGAATCCGCCTCGTCCGCCATCGCCGCCGCCACGTTGGCCGCCGCGCTCTCCCCCGCCGCGACCGCCAAAGCTGCGGCCACCGTCGCCTCCCCGATCGCCGCCAAAACCGCCCCGTTCGCGAAGGGAGCGAAAGAACTCGATCCGCTGCTGGATGTCGCTGGCCGAGGGCTGTGCCGAAGCTTCCGAGCTGGAGCCGCGGGAACCATTGGAGCTGCTGCTAGAGCTTTCGGTCGTGGCCGTCTTCGCTTGGGAACCGAGGATTGCGCTGAGGGCGTTTTGGACCAGTTCGGGTTTGAGATTCCCGCCGAGTGTGACCACTTGGACCGACTCTTCGGAGTCCGCGTTCTGTTGGTCGAGGGCTTCGACCAAGTTGCGGATGTCCGCGAAGTCTTGCGGCGGTGCTGCGACGATCAGCGAATTGCTGCGGGTGTCGACGGTGACGGTGATCGGGGCCGGTTTGTTGTCCTCATTTTGGCTGGCTCCCCCGCCTCGACCGCCGCGGCCCCGCAGGGCGTTGATCAGGTCTTGCGGCGAGGGCTGGCGGTTGTTGCCGCCACCGGCCGCCGGGATCCGCTCGGCGTAGACTCCTTTGACGATCGTGGCGACTTCGTTGGCGTCCTGGTAGATCACTGGGATCAGAGCCGGCTGGGGCGTCGTCCGCACGTCCTCGGGGCTCTCTTCGCGGTCGATCACCTGCAGCACGTCCTCGATCAACTGCATGTCGATCGCGTTAGCCTGAATGACCAGCGCGTTGAGCCGCGCGTCGGGAACAATCGAGACCGAGCCGGTCGTCGTCAGCACTGGACCATCTCCGCCACCACCGCCGCCGAGCCCGAGCAAGCCGCCAAGCATTCCGCCGCCGAGTTCGTCGAGCATCGAGCCGGCCATGTCGCCGACGCCGCCGCCAGCCGATTCGGCACCGCTGAGGATGCTGTTGAGCAGATCCGCGGCGACCGTCGCCTTGATGTACTTGAGCCAGTAAACCGTCGGTTGCCCTCCCGCCCCGGCGGCTTGTCCGGCCAAGGTGGCAAACAGCTGCTCGAACTCCGCCAACGCTTCGGGGTCGTCCGAAGCGACGATCAGTCCCTGCGGGGTCATTTGGATGATGATGTCGCTGCCGAGCCCGCTGGCTGATTCGTCCTCCGCGTCTTCGCTGGCGAGCTCGACGTCGCTCGGCGAAGTCGCCTCCGCGCGGGCCTCCGGAGCTTCTTGGGGTCCCGACGCTTGAGATGCAGTCGCGGCGGGGGATTCGTCGCTGGCTAAGCGGAACCACCCTTGGCCAGTGGCGGCCGAGCGGTCCGGTGGCGGCTGGCGGCTTTCGGCGGGTGAGCCGGGTGCGGCCTCGGGAGCGGATTGCGGCGCCGCTGGAGCCTGCGGTTGCGTTGGGGCCTGCGGTTGGGCTGGAGCCTGGGGCGCCGGCAGCCTCGACCGCTGGGGCGGAAGGCTTCTTTCGGGAGCTTCGGGCGACGCCGGAGCGGCGTTCAGTCGCCGTTGGGGGAGCGAGTCGCGGCCGCTCTCCGAGCCGCCGGTCGTCATCATCCGGATCCGGTTCTTGCGGCCGCTCATCCGCCACAGCGCCTCGAGCTGGGAGATCGCTTCTTCAGCGGTCCGGCCGGTGTAGGGGAGCACGCGAACCCGGTCGCCGAGCAGGCTGGAGTTGCTCGACTCCTCCATCTGTTCGATCAGTTGTCGGACCTGAGCGATTTCTTCGGCCGTGCCTTTGATCCATAACTTATTGCTGACCGGATCGCCGTCGACCGTCGGCCCCTGGGGACTGTCGGCGGTGCTCCCAAAGTATTTGTTGATCGTCAGCAAAGCCGCTTGGGGATCCATTCGCCGCAGTTGGATGACTTCGAGCGTCGCTTGTTGGCCGCGGAGTTCGCTGAGCGTTTTTTGAATCGTCTGGTGCTCCGACGGACGAGCCAGGGCGATGATCGCTTGCGTCGAAGGTTCGAGGGCGAGCCGCACGTCGGGGAGCCCAGCCAGCAGACGCTGGAGCACTTCGAGAGCGACCGTGGCGTCGGCGGTCCCGGTGTCGTACGACCGCAGCTCGGGGAGTTCCGCGACGACCGTTCCCGTTTCGCTGGCTGGCAGCGGCAAATCGGTCTTCTCCACCAGACCTTTGAGCAACCGCAGCTTGGTCGCGTCGCCGGTCGCGTAGATTCGATCGCCGAGCAGATTCGTCGAAACGCTGATTCCCTCGCCCGCGTCGACGCCCGGTTCGAGCCCCAGGTGGGGGCGGGCGACCTCGAGAATCTCGTCAGCCGAACGGTGCCGCAAAGAAATCTCCAGCACGCCATCCTCAAAACCTTCGGCACCGCGAAGCACGTCACGAATCGATTTGAGGACGCCGACCGTATCGGCGGCGACGACCGAGCGGGTGGCCGAGAGCACGACGACCGAACCCGCCGGACTGCGGAGCTTTTCGAGGTCCTCGATCGCCGCCTCCGGGGTCAGCCCCCCGAGCGGGAAGGTGACGCGGACGAAATCGGTATTGGCTCGCTCGTCGAGTTCGGCGGGCGCAATCACCTCGGCCAGCTCGCGAAGATAATCGCGGGCCAAGTTGTCCTCGAGGTCGACCAGCACCAACAGCTGGTGGCGGCGAATCATCGCGTACCCTTCCCGCATCAACACCAAATTCATGGCGTCGATCGCCTCGCTCGGCGTGTAGGTGCGGTTCAGATCCGAGTAGCTGAAGGTCCCGCTCGGCATCGTCTCGACCTGCAGCGACAGATTCGCTTCCTCGGCTAACCACTCGAGGACTTCCCGCCACGGTGTGCCGCTGAAGTTCAGATGGAGCTGCGGCTCGCCGCTCCGGCTCCTGCGGGCCTCTTCCGCCGCGTTCTCCTGGTCCGATGCACTGCGGGGCTCAGCGGCGGGTTGCGGAGCCGCCTCCTCCTGGGCTGCGGCCAGCGTGGGAGTCATCGCGGCGACGATGGCGGCGCAAATCCAGGGCGCTATGATCCGGGGCGCTATGAACCGGGGCGTCGTGATCCAGGGCGTCGTGAACCAGGGTGCCGTGCGACTGCGGACGGAAGCGGCAAGGCGAAGGGAACGAGCTGCCATGCGTGCGGATAAGCCTGTAGGCATTGAAAACCGAGGAGGGAATCGCGGGGGCGACCCGCCTCGTCTCGGGCAATTGGAAAAACAGTGCGTCCATCGTAATTGGCGGTTGGAGCCGGTTCGCACACAATATCATTAACCCCGGCGATCGCTCGGGGTTTCGCCGTCGCGCCGCGAGCCGCGCGACCATCGTGGATTCCTACGGGCATTATTACGGGAACGCGCCTGTGCAGTTCATTCGTCGTTGGTTCCGGCCTTCCAATCGCCAGCGTTCGCGTCGCCAGTTGGGCGGCCGGTCGTTTCCCTGCCCGCACTGCGGCGGCGACGTGCCGGCCGGGAAAGCGGCCTGTCCGGCGTGTGGGGCGAGCGACTCGGACGGCTGGGGGGACGAGGCCACCGGAGGCTGGGCGGGAGACAGCGGAAGTGGATGGGAAGATGACTCCGAGTTCGACTACGAAGAATTCGTTGAGCGCGAGTTTGGGGAGCGGGAGTTTCGTCAGCGGCAGGCGGTGGATCGGGAGCCGGTGTTCGCCTTTTCGCCTAAGGATCCCAAGCGATTGGTGCTGTGGGTCGTCGTCCTGGCCTTCGCCGCGACGTTGCTTTTGCCGCTGGTGCTGTAGCGGGCAATCAGCGATCCTCCCGGGGGGAGTGTGCCGGCTGTGCGTTTTCCAGCCCTTGGACTTGTGTCGAGACCGATGCTCCCCGGGAGGGTCGACGTTTGAAAAATTTTCTCAGATTCCTCGGCCGCTTTGACCAAAGGTGTCACTGCCCCACTCGAAACTACTTGCAGGTCGAGCAGGGGTGGACGGACGTCGCCCGTCTCACTTTGGGATTTCACTCTTCGTTCTGAGAAACTTTGCGGAGAGGGAGGTCGAGGATGGCGCGCCAATCAAGCTGGCGGGCCCTTCCTTCGGCAGAAATCGCGTGAGACTGGAGGAGAAGATGGGAGAACGGATTCGATTCTCCATCGCTCCCGCATCCGCCGCTCCGAGCAAGTGCGTCGTTGGCACACCGCTTGCTCGATCGGGAGGCTCACTGTTTCAGGGAATGTTCGCGACCTTTCAGTCAGGAGTGCAGGGAAATGTTGGTGCTGAGCCGCAAAGAGGGAGAGCGACTGGTCATCGGTGACAACGTGGTGATCACCGTCAACCGGATCTCGGGCAACCGGATCACGCTGGGGATCGAAGCGCCGCGGGAAGTCCGCATCGTTCGCGGGGAGCTCGAGCCGCTGGAGGACAAGGAGCCGAGCGACAAAGCGTCCCAGCCGCCGCTGACCTTCGAAGCCGGGCTGGCAACGATGGCGAGCCGCGTCGCTTCCTGAGCCGCGTCGATCGCTCGGGCCCCTTCAGAAGCTGGGGCCCATTCAAAAGCGGGGGCCCCTCAGAATCCGGCAACCAGCTGCGTCAGCGAAATCTTGCCAGCAAAGCATTCGGCCACATCGCTCCCCGGCTGCCGCGGCCGGTTGTGATAGTCGACACGATACGCCAGCCCATCGCCGTGCGGGGCATAGGCCAGCGGCATCGGATGGCGGTCGAGTGCGGTTTCGACGACCGCTGGGTTCGATGCAGGATCGACGGCCGGAAGATTCACGTTCCAAAAGCGGGCCGTCGCGTGTCTGGTGGTCAATAGTGGCAGCAATCGACCGGCGAGCCAGCGTGGCACATGTTCCCAGCTGCGGGGGACATCGGGGCGCCGATAGTGCGAGATAGCGGCTGCGGGCACACCCCGAATCGCTGCTTCGCGAGCGGCTGCCGCAGTCCCGCTCATGTAGACATCCGCGCCGACGTTCGCGCCCTCGTTGACACCCGCCAGGACTCCCCCGATGTCCGGAGCGAGGACCGTCAGCGCCAGACGCACGCAGTCGACCGGCGTTCCATTGACCGCCCAACGACCCTCTCCGCGGGGATCGAGCTGGAGCGGAGTCGCCGTGGTTACGCTGTGGCTGCACTCGCTCCGCTGCCGGTCCGGGGCGACGACCAGCAGCTCGATCGCTGTTTCGGCAGCTAGTGTCGCAGCCAAAGCCGCCAGTCCCGGAGCGTCGATTCCGTCGTCATTGGTGAGCAAGATTTTCAATCGCGACTCCAGCAGTGGTGGTTCAACATTCAGAGGTACTGAAGGCCAGCGTGCTCAAGGCCAGGGGGTTTGGAGTCAGTGGTCTTGGAGTTCGAGCAGGTGCGCCGCGACGCTTCGCAGGCACGCGTCATCGCCGGCCAGGGCGCGGTGGTCGAGGACGAGCGTGGTGGCGGCGGCCCGTTCGGCGTGGGGGAGCGAGCCGACGACGCGGCGGCCCGGCGTGCCACGGCGGGGGGCGACTGAGCGGCGTGCGATCATGGGGAATCCGCTGCCCAGCGGCAAGCCGAGCTCGCGTCCGCGGCCGAGTTGGCGATCGCGGCTCTCGGCATCCGCGGCCATCCAAGCCAGTTTGTAGTAAGCGCCGTCGACGTCCTGCGGTTCGGCTCGTCCCCAGCACCACCGTTCGCCCCGCTGGCCGGCCCGTTCCTGTACTGTTTCTTGTACTGTCGACCGCAGATAGTCGACCGCCCTTTTTCTACGCTCGGTCCAGTGCGGGAGACTCTCGAGCTGGGGAATGAGCGAGGCTGCTTGCAGTTGGCTCATCGCATACGCGCTGCTCGGTCGCTCGCTGAACAACTTCATGCGGCTTTCGATCCGGGCGTCGTCGGTCAGCACCGCACCGCCGTTGCCGCAGCTCAGCAGCTTGCTGCCACCGAAGCTGAGGGTGCCGACGTGTCCCCAGCTCCCGGCTGGGCGGCCGGCGATCCGAGCGCCGGGCGTTTGGCAGGCGTCCTCGAGAAACAGCACGCCGTGGCGATCGGCCCAGTGGCGAATGGCTGGCGCGTCGGCCATGGAGCCGTAGAGGTGCGAGGCAATCACCACTCGGGTTTCCGCCGCACGGGCTTCGGCGATCCGCTCCAGATCGATCGTCCAGCGCTGCGGGGCCACATCGACCACGACGGGGGTTGCGCCGACGGCCTCGACACAGCGAAGGTTGCCGGGGTAGTCGAACGCGGCGACGATCACCTCGTCGCCCGGCCCGACCCGGCAGCCGCGGAGAGCGATTTCCACCGCTGCGGTGCCGCTCGAGACGAGCCGGACGTGGGATACGGCGTGGCTTTGGGCCAGCAGATCTCGCAGGCGGTCGCTGGCCGGGCCGTCGTAAGCGGACCATCGGCCGCTCCGCAGTTCGTCCAGTACGGCTCGCTCGATTCGGTCTCGCTCGGGTGGCCAATCGGGGAGGTGCAACGGTTGCCGCGCTCCGAGATCCCCTCCTGGAGGCTGGGGTTGTGACTGTTTTCGTAACGTCATATTATTCCGAGATTAAACGCGGCGCGGCAGGTAGTTTTCGGCCGCTTTTTCCTTCAATTCTCCCGAATTTGATAGCCCCTGACGTGTCCGAACTCTTCCTTCCTGCGGTCGCGGACACGATTCTCCCGGCGACGTTGGAGCTGGTCGGCGGGTTTACCGGGCTCCTCGCTCAGGCCGCTGGCGAAGCGCCGGGGGCTGCCGGAGAGGCGGCTGGCGAAGCAGCAGCAGAGCCTAACTTTTTTCAGTCGGTGCTGAGGAATCCGGTGTGGCTGGTCGCCGGGTTGGCGCTTTTATTTTACGTGATGATCTTGTTGCCCGAGAAGCGACGGCAGACCGAGGTCATGCGGATGCGGGCCGAGCTGAAAAAGAACGATCGCATTTTGACCAGCGGTGGAATCTACGGCACTGTCGTCGGGACGTCGCCGGACTCCGATGAGGTGACGCTGCGTGTGGACGATTCGAACAACACGCGCATACGCATCGCTCGCTCGGCGATCGCGACCAAATTGAACTCGAGCAAAGACGAAGCGAGCGGCTAGCCCTCGAAAATGGACTTTCATTACCCCCTCTCCCATTCATGATCGATCTGATCCCCCCTGCAATGTTGCACATGATGAACCTGTTCCTGCTCGGTCAGGAGGAGGCTAGCGCATGGCCTTGGACCCAGATTGGGATCGCCTTGGTCGTGATTGCTGTCCTGGTCGTCCCGTTCTTGATCGGCAGTTTCCTAGCCCGCCGGTTGAGGATGCCGTTGTATGGGTTTCGCATCGGCGCGATCCTGTTCGCCGTGACCGCCGCGGGGGCGGTGCTGGCGTTCGGTCAGCTCGACTGGGGGGTGGATCTCCGTGGGGGAACGATCCTGGTGTACGAACTGGCCGCCGACGCGACGATTCAGCAGCCGACCGAGGGCGAAGACCCGCTGCAAGCCGAAGTTGGTGCGGCCGACGTGATTCCGGCGTTGATCAACCGGATCAACCCGAGCGGCACGCAGGAGATCGTGATTCGGCCTTATGGCGAGCGGCAGATCGAGATCATTATTCCCGACGTCGATGCCGCGGGAGTCGAATTCGTCAAGCGGCAGATCGTCCAGGCGGGGATCCTCTCGTTCGCGATCGTCGCCAACTCACGCGATCACCAGGCGCTGATCGAGACCGCCTACGAAGCGAGCGAAAGCGAAGATCGTCAGGAGCGAATGGCTCGCAACCTCGTCGATTCGGCGGGACGGACGATCGGCTTCTGGGCCGACGTCGACCGCGAAGACCGGGCGCTCGACTCGGGCGTGCAACCGCTGCGGCTGGACGTCTCGGGTTCGACGCTGCGGAATCCGGCGACCGGAGAAATCGTGCAGCTGCCCTCGGGTTTAGTCGGTGGCGCGGCGATCGCCGAGTACATGCAGGCGGTCGGAATTCGCGAGCTGCAGATCCTGATGTCGGTCAATCCCGATCTGGTCATTACCGGTGAGGACTTGTCGTACGTCTCGCAGGGCTACGACACCGACGGCAGCCCCTCGGTGCGGTTCAGCCTGCGGGATGCCGGCTCGAGCCGCTTCTATGCCCTGACGCTGAACAACGCCCCGGATGGCAACTTCCGTCGCCAGTTGGGAATCGTCCTCGACAACCGCTTGCTGTCGGCTCCGGTGATCAATTCCGCGATCAGCACCGATGGCACGATCTCGGGGAACTTCACCAACGCGGAAACCGAGTTTCTGGTCAACATTTTGCGGGCCGGTCAGCTGCCGGCGGCGCTGAATAAGACTCCGATCAGCGAAAACCAAATCGGTGCGACGCTCGGTGCCGACACGATCCGCAAAGGTTTGATCGCGATCACCGCGTCGCTCGTCGCGGTGCTGGTGTTCATGCTGTTCTATTACCGCTTCGCCGGCTTCGTCGCCTGCCTGGCGTTGATCCTGAACGTGGCTCTGATCTTCGCGTCAATGATGTTGATCAATCAGCCGCTGACGCTTCCCGGTCTGGCCGGTTTGGTGCTGACGGTCGGTATGTCGGTCGACGCGAACGTGTTGATTTTCGAACGCATCCGTGAGGAGATCAATCGCGGAGCGGCACCGCGGATGGCGATCCGCAACGGCTTTGGTCGAGCGACTATCACGATTGTCGACGCCAACCTGACAACGCTGATCACGGCGATCGTGCTCTACGCGATCGGGACCGACCAAGTCCGCGGGTTCGCAGTCACGTTGATCCTGGGCATCGTGTTCTCGATGTTCACCGCGATCTACTTCGCCCGCACCCTGTTCGATATCGCCGAACGCTACGGTTGGGCTTCGCTGCGAATGGCCGACCTGGTCGGTGCCTTGGGGCGGAGTGCCGATGGCCACTCCCACTTTGACTTCATGGGCAAAGGCAAAATCGCCGCCGCCGTCTCGATCGTGCTGATCATCATCGGTCTGACCGGGCTCTGGTTCCGCGGCGGTGGAATCCTCGACATCGACTTCGCGGGCGGTTCGTCGGTGACGTTCCAGTTGGATGATCCGGTTCCGGCCGATGAAGTCCGCCGCTTGGTCGAGCAGAGCCTCGCTTCGGACGAGGACGACACGCCGGTCCAGTTCACGCTGAACCGCGTCGACGTGGAGAATGCTGCGAATGAGACGGTCTACAAGATCGACGCCTCGCTCGAGAATGTGGAAGCCCTGAAGGATCGCCTGCGTGACGGCTTCCTCGGAACCGAAGAAGCTTCGCTGGTGACCTACCACGTCGAGATCGAACCGGCCGACGCCGCAGCCGCTCCCCCGGCCGGCGAAGCTGCCGCACCGGCCACCGAGGAGACCGGGGCTGCGACGGCGAACAACGGAGTCCGGTTGGTCTCCGCCCTCGCCCCGCAGGACGAGGAGGAAGCACCGGCGAACGAGACCCAAGCGACGGGTGTGACGGAGGACGTGGCGGCTGCCGCGGATCAGGCGGTTGAACGTGCCGCACCGGTCTACAGCGAAGCGCTTCTGACGCTCTCGATCGATGGCCAGAACCGGGCGGCAAAGATCAACTACCAGACGCTCAAGGCGAAGACGATCGAAGCGGCCGAGCGTGCGGGGATTGAGCTCCAGGAGTTCGCCGTCGATGCCGAGCCGGTTGGAGAGACGATCGAGGACTGGAGCCCCGAGTCGAATCTGAGCTTCTCGACCTGGAAGCTGCGGGTCGATCTGCCGGCCGAGCAAGCGGACCAAGTGATGGCGGAGCTCCGCAGCGGGCTCGACAGCGACCCGGTGTGGCTCTCGAGCAGCAATATCAGCGGCCGAGTTGCCGGTCAGATGATCAACCGGGCCCTGGCGGCGCTGTTCGCCAGCCTCCTGTTCATCATCGGTTACATCTGGTTCCGGTTCCAACGCGTCGCCTTCGGGCTGGCCGCGGTCGTGGCGTTGATCCACGACGTGGCGATCACGCTCGGGGCGATCGCCGTCAGCTACTGGTTGGCCGACGTGCTCGGGTTCCTGATGATCGATCCGTTCAAGATCAGCCTGACCGTGGTCGCTGCGTTGTTGACGATCATCGGTTACTCGCTGAACGACACGATCGTGATTTTCGACCGGATCCGCGAGACCCGTGGCAAGAGCCCGCGGCTGACCTCCGAGATGATCAACAGCAGCATCAACCAGACGTTGAGCCGCACGGTGTTGACGTCGTTGACGACGCTGCTGGTGGTCGTGCTGCTGTACTTCTTCGGCGGGGAGGGCATCCACGCCTTCGCGTTCTCGCTCGTCGTGGGCGTCGTCGCCGGTACCTACAGCACGGTCTTCATCGCCTCGCCGGTGCTGCTCTGGCTGGTCAACCGCGACACCGCCCAGGCCGCCCGTTAGCCAGGCCGCTCGCTAGCTAATGAATTCCTCGACTTCTCCGACAGCCGGGCGGGTGATTTCGCCGCTGTCTTCGAGGCTGCGGACGATGTCGACGATTTTCTGCTGAACCGCCTCGACCTCGGCGAGGCGGACGCTGCCGAGGAAGTCCATTTCTTCGCGAAGGTTGTCGGCGGCTCGAGCGCTCATGTTGCGAAGAATCTTCTCCTGCAGCGCTTGGCTCGAGCCCTTCAGCGCCATCGCCCACTGTGCGGTCTCGACGTTCTTGAGCAGGATCTGGGCGTTGCGGTCGCTGAGCTTGGCGATATCTTCGAAGACGAACATCAGCCGGCGGATCTCGTCCATCAGCTCCGGATTTTCCTCGCCGAGGAACTCCATGATGTTGCGTTCGACCGAGCGTTCCGAAACGTTCAGGATCTCGGCGACGCTCTTGACCCCGCCGGCGCTACTCTGCTGCTGATTGACCAAACTGCTGAGTCGCATTTCGAGGCTCCGTTCGAGCTCGGCGACCGCTTCGGGGCTGGTCCGCCCCATGATGCTGATCCGGCGGATCACCTCGAGCTGTTTTTCGGCCGAGAGGCCGGCCAGGACTTCAGCTCCGTAGCCTGGCTGCATGTGGCTCAGCAGCAACGCGATCGTCTGCGGGTGCTCGTCTTTGATGAAGCTCAGCAGCGTCTGCGGGTCGACCTTTTTGATGAACCCAAACGGCATCGACTCGAGCGTCTGCTGGAGGTTGCCGATGATGTCCGCCGCGTCTTTGCCGAGCGCTTCGAGGATCAGCTCCTTGGCCCGCTCCAGGCCGCCGCCGCGGGCGTCGAGCGCGCTTCCTTTCTGGCCGAAGAAGTCGCCGATGACCGCCTCTTGCTCTTCGCCGCTGACCGAGTCGAGCTGGGCGATCTGCATGCTGATCGCCTCGAGGTACCGCGTGGGCAGCTTGCCGAGCACCGCGGCGGCCGCTTTCGTCGGCAGGCTCATCACCACGATGGCTGCTTTGCGAAGACCTTCCTCGTTCATCACCCGCCCGCTCCCCGTCTGTCCCGCAACACGATTTTTCACTCAGCCGAATCATCGGCCGGGATCGGCTGCGGAATTTGCTCGCCGCGGGGAAGTCGGCCGCTGCGGTGGGGCTGACTCGTCGGGTTTGACGGTTCTATCAGTCCCGCGGCCAAGGCAATCGACAGACGCCCCACTGGCCGTGGTTCTCATCGACCGCGACTTCGATCGTTGAAAGCGCCGACCCAAATGCGTCGCGGGTTCGCTCGATCACCCTCTCGGCGATCACGCGGGCCAGCTCCTCGGCCGTCGTGTTGATCACCGGCAGGATCACGCAATCCTCTTCGGGAAAGACCCAGCGGCGGTCGGCAAACCGCGCCACGACCTCGCTATCCTGTCGCTCGACCGAGATCTGAGCGTGGTCGCGCGGGAGCAAGACGTGGTGATCGAGCAAGCCCGTCTCGGCGAGGACGGCGTCCCGCAGGGCGATGAAGTCGACGACGTAGCGGTTTTCATCGAGCGGACCTTCCACCGCAACGCGGACCCCATAGTTGTGGCCATGCAGCCGCTCGCAGATATTTCCCGCGAACGTGATGAAGTGCGCGGCCGAAAACACGAAGGCTTCCTTGCTCACGTCGACGCGATAGCTGGGCTGGGTCATTCGGAGTCTCTCCTTGCTTACTTGTTTAAGTTGGGAACAGGCTCGACGTCTTTGAGCCGTAGGCGCTAGCCTCGGGCCGCGCAGCCCGGTGGTTTTCGCTGCAGAACCCGCGGCTAGCGCCGTCGGCTCAGCAGAACCCGCGGCTAGCGCCGTCGGCTCAGCAGAACCCGCGGCTAGCGCCGTCGGCTCAGCAGAATTGGGCTGAGCAGCACGTACAAACCGGCTGCGATCACGTCGGCCGTGGTGCCTGGATTGCGGCGGTGACCGTCAGCCCGTAGCCACTGGTCCAAGCGTTCCTCGGCCGCCGACCGTTCCGCGGCGTTGCCGGCTTCGAACACTTCGGCTGCCAAGCGTTGTCCTTCGAGTGCGACCGCCGGACCGCACTTGCGGGCGATCAAGGTGTCAGGGGCAGCGGCCAACAGCCGCAGCTGCGCCTCGCGGATTCCAAGCAGCCAGTCGCCGACGTCGCCGATGGCTGCCTCGATCCAGGGAGTGACCAACTCGAACAGTTTGTCGAACCCTGTTGCGTACAGGTGGGCAATCGCATCGCGGTCAGCGGCGCCATGCATCGCTGCCAACAAATCGACCGGCGGGGATGCCTCGACCGACGCTTGACCGCCGGTCGCAGCGATCTCGCCGATCTCGCCGCCTGCGGGTGCGTTGACGTCCATCTCGCTTGCCCGGCCGAGGCCTCCGGGCTGCGCCAGACGGATCGCTGCGTACACGTCGCGGCCGTCCGCTGCGTCGAGCCGGTCCAGCACGGCTTGAACTGCCGCGGCCGGGGCGAGCGATTCCTCCTCCGCGACTCTTTCGGCGAGCACCAACGGTACGATCAGCAGCGCGATCCCGAGATTCACATTCGTCCCCGTCCGCTCGCGGCATCGCTTCACCGCTTCCAAAACCATCGCTCCAAGCGACCACCGACCAGGCGCGTCCGCGGCCTCCTCGACGACCGTCGCAAGTTGTTCGGCGGCAGTGACGAAGTCGCTTAACCGAAGATCGGCGAACGATGCGGAAGGATGGACATTGCCGAGCTTGGGGGCCACCGCCTCAAGCGTGCAGGCCCAGCGGACGCGGTCGCCGGGGGCGGCGGCCAGTTGCCGGTAGGCCCTCAGAAGCTCGCTGACAGACGGTCGCGGGCCGCGGTCTGCGGGCGAACGCTGCGCGGCGTCAGACATCGGATACGGAGGGCCCCGAAGCGGAGGGTTCAGGGGGCGTCGGCCGCGCTGGCGACCCTCCCACGCGGGCGTCGGTGCGTGAGAGGAAGTCGGAGATGGCGGCAACCGCCTCGGTTGGAGCGTCTTCCATGACGTAGTGCCCAACGTCGACCAGCTCGACCGTTTCCGCAGCGGGCCAAACCTGCTGAAACCGCCGCAGGCATTCGGGGCGGAAGCACCAGTCCTGCATTCCCCAGATCAGCTGGATTGGTTTATCGGCGAGCGTTGGCAACCGTTCCTCGAGAGCCCGCAGCGTCTCGTAGGTCGGGTGGCGGCGAGTCAGCGGAATGTCGCGGACGAAGCGATTGATCGCGACCCGATGCGACCAATTGTTGTAGGGAGCCAACAGCCCCCGAGCGGCGGAGGCGGGCAATCGCCGATAGCGATCGGTCGCCATCGTCGTCGCCGCTCGAGCGAATAAATTTAGCCCCCGCAAGGCGGCCGTTCCGACCAGCGGCGTGCGGCAGGCGGCGATTCGCCACGGAACGTAGGGGGGCGGAAAAGCGGCCGTGTTGGTCACGATCAGGCGGGCAAACCGTTCGGGACGCTCGACCGCCGCAGCCAGGCCAATCGCGCCACCCCAGTCGTGGACGACCAGCGTGATCCGCTCGAGCCCCAGACGCTCGATCCAGGTCAGCAGATTGTCGCGGTGCTGAGCGAGCGTATAGGGATAGCGCTGCGGCTTGTCGCTCAGCCCACAGCCCATGTGGTCCACCGCCAAGACCCGCCGCGAAGGGCTCAGCCCGGCGACCAGCCGCCGCCAATAGAAACTCCAGGTGGGGTTGCCATGCACGGCTACCAGCGGAGCATCCCCCTGCCCCTCATCGACGTAGTGGTAACGCCGCGAATCGATTTCGATTTCGTGCGACGCAAACGGGTACTCGCTGTGCCAATCCGACGCCGTCACGAAAGTTCACCGTCCCTGCGGCAAGAGTGCTCAAGAAGTTACCGCTCCGTTGTACTCTCCCACCCGCGATTTTCGAAGCCATAGTCGGCATAGTCGCCTTTCGCTCCGCGAAAGTAGCGGTGGCTGCGCTACTTTCGCGGAGCGAAAGGCGACTATGGCGGAGTGAAAGGCGACTATCTCAGGGGGCGTTGGCGGCTTCGGCTTGCTCTTGCCAGAACGCGCGGGCGGCCCGCACGTAGGGGGCGTGCTGACGGAGCGATTCTGGCGACAGCTTGAGCAGCATCTGTTCGCGGTCGCTCAGCCACTGGCGAAAAAATTCAACCCCGCGGGTGGAAACACGCGGTTGGCCGTCGAAGTCGATGAACCAGGGGGCGGAGATCGCCGCGCGGTAATGCGATTCGTACTTTGTCATCACCCGAATCGCGACCCAACCGCTCTGCTCGAATCGCAGCGGCGGGATCATTCCCCCCGCCTTGGCAAACTCGTCCAAGCGAGCGTGGTAGACGACCTGGCCGTCGCGGATCACGTCGAGATACTCCACCGGATCGCGGATCGCGAGCTTCAACTCCGGCGTCAGCTCGAGCGCTTCCCCGGCGTGGGCTTGGAAACGGTGCCCCGGCGGGTAGCCATCGAGCGTGGGCCGCAGCAGCGGACCGTTGGTGACGACCGAACGTCCCTGCCACAACGCATTCCACCAGTCGTCACCGCTCCAGTTCGCTGCCGCTTCCCCCGTCGCTCGCCCTGCCTCGGTCCCGCCGAGATAGACGTAGACGCGGTTGTAGCCGATCGGATTGGCGACCAGCCCTGAGCCGCTGGCCGCCGCCGGAGCCGGACGCAACCCGGCTTCGAGCATCTGATAGTAGATGTGCTCGGCCCACCGCCCGACGCCGCGAGCATCGCGATATTCCATCTTCGTCGGCAAACGGCTGTCGGCGGGCGTGTGTCGGCGATCGAGCTGGAGAAAATCGCCCAGCACCACGACGCCGTCGATGCGGCCGCTGGCGAGCCAAATCGGGACGTCCCAGGCGAGCGGATTGGTGATCACCAGCCGCGGCGAACCGAGCCGATCGGACCGACTCGCCGCTCCGGCAATCTCCCGCAGGAAGTCGCTCGAGGGAGCGGCATTGGGGGCGCTCGCTGCTTCGGCCGGTGAGTCTGGAGACCCTGAATCGGGTGGCGTGAACCCGATCGCCAGCAGCCCGCTTGCCGCTCCGCTGCCCCGGAGCAGGTCGCTCCGCGCGTGGTAGCCGTCGCGGAGCTGGAGGCCATCGAATGGCTTGTCGCCGGGGAGTAGCCCGGCGACTGGCAGCGCTTCGCTGGCCATCAAAGTCCCGATCTGCCGCGGAGTGGCGGCGGCCATCAGGTCGCCGGCGATCCAGCCCTCGGCGGGCAAATCGGCGATCCGGGGCAGCTCGAGCACGCGGCTGTCGTCGGAGTCACGGTCGACGGTGAATGAACCACTGAGGATTCGGTACTCGGGGCCCCGCGAGATTTCAAACTGGTAGGTGCCTGGCGGCAGCGAGAGTTCGACTTCGCCGTCGAGAACGACGCCGGCGCTCGTGTCGCCGCCACCGACCGTTCCCTCAATCGCTGCGATGGCGCGTCGGATCGGCGCCCGGGAACCGTTTTCGCGGCTGAGCAGGATCCGCACCGGCACGGGCTCGCCCGAGACTTCGTCGACGACCTGCAGCAGAAACAAACTGGCGGCCCAGGCCAGCGAGCAGCTCGCAGTGACGATCAGCAGGGCGAGGAGGGCAGATCTCTTCATCAGCGTCGGACCAGGGTGAGAGGGGGCGTCTTGCTGTCTCTCACCAAACTTAGCTCGTCCCGGCTAGCCGGCATCTCCGCTGGGAGCCGACACTGCTGCAAAGGGCTGGACTGGTTTTTGCGGTGGCTGGGCGAAGCGTCGGCAAGCTGCCATTATGTCATCCGTTCCACTCATCGCGCAGAGTTATCGCCCCGAACAAACCCATGGTTATGGCGGAAGATTTGTACCAGGTGCTCGGCGTCCGCCGAGACGCGTCGAAAGACGAAATTCAAAAGTCCTATCGCAAGCTGGCCCGCAAGTACCACCCGGACATGAACCCGGATAATGCGGAAGCCAAGGAGCGATTCAAACGCGTCCAGGAAGCCTACGACGTCCTCAGCGACGACGAGAAACGTTCCGCCTACGACCGCTATGGCTCGGATTTCGAAAAGATCCGCAACGGCGGTTGGCATCCCGGCGCGGGCGGTGGGGCCAGCTTCGAAGGGCTGGACCTCGAACAGATCTTTGGCGGCCGCGGGGGAGGCGGCGGTTTTGAAGGTGGGTTTGCGGAATTTTTCGAACAATTGGCCGGTGCCGGGCGCGGCGGGCCGCGAGGCCCCCGCCGCCGCGCTCCGGAACGCGGCGCGAACGTCCAGCACCAGTTGACGGTCCCCCTGCGGACGGCGGTCAGCGGCGGCAAGGTCGAGTTCTACCTGAACCGGGGCAAAGGCAACGAAAAGATTAGCGTTACCATTCCCCCCGGCGTCAACGAGGGCTCCAAGATCCGGCTCCGCGGTCAGGGCCAGCCCTCGCCGACCGGACACGAGGCGGGGGATCTGATCCTCACCCTCAGCGTCTCGTCGCATCCCCATTTCCAGCGGAGCGGCCAAAACCTGCTGCTCACCCTCCCGGTCACCCTCGGCGAAGCGGCCCTCGGTGCGAAGGTCGACGTGCCGACGCCCAACGGAACGATCACGCTCACCGTTCCCCCCGGCAGCAGCAGCGGTCGGCGACTGCGGCTGAAGGGACAAGGCGTGCAAAATCGAGACGGTTCGAACGGCGATTTGCTGGTCGACCTGCAGATCAAATTGCCGGAGTCGCTCGACGAGGAAGATCAGGCGGCGATCCGGGCGATCGAACAGCGGCACCCGATGAAGCCACGCGAAAACCTCAGCTGGTAAAACAGCCCGCTTCCCGCTGGAATCACCACGGCTGTGACCAATCCAACCCCGACACCATCGAAGTCCGTTGAGGGTCGCCATCGCTTTCCCAAGCGGCGGCGAATCGCTTCGGGAGAGGATTTCACGGCCATCATCGGCAGCGGCTCTTTCGCTGCCGATGAGACGCTGATCGTCAACGCGCTCCCCTCGAACCGCCTCCGCCGGGGGAGAGGAGTCGGGGAACGGAGCAAATCGGCGGATGCTCCGCAACCGTCGGTGGGGGAGTTGCAAGCCGCGGGGCTGCAAGCCGCGGGGCTGCAAGCCGCGGGGCTGCAAGCCGCGGGGCCGCAAGGCACGGGGCTGCAAGCCGTGGGGCGGCTCGGGGTGACGATCCCTCGCAAGGCGGGGGGAGCGGTCGTCCGCAATCGATGGAAGCGGCTGATCCGCGAGGCCTATCGGCAGTTGCAGCACGAATTGCCCGCCGGTTTTGATTTCGTGGTTCGGCCTCGACGCGGGGCCGTTGCGGAGTTCGGCCGCGTTCAGCAGTCCCTCCGCCGACTCGCCGTTCGGGCCGCTTCGGCCGGTCCCTCCCCGCCCCCAAACAAGCGTCAGCCGAACAAGCATTCATCGGGCAAGCATTCATCGGGCAAGCGGCGGTAACCAACGAGGCACAAGGTGGCATGGGCAGGCTGATTCGGGCGGTGTTGATCTTCGCGATCCGCTTCTATCAGCGTGGGATCAGCCCGCTGCTCGGCCCCAACTGTCGCTTCACGCCGACTTGCAGCCAGTATGCGGTGGAGGCCTTGGAGCGGTACGGCGTGGTGCGGGGCTCGCTCCGCGCGGTTCGAAGGATTTTGCGTTGCCATCCCTGGAATCGCGGCGGTTACGACCCTCCGTAGGCGGACAGCGCCACCTTCGACTGGTTCGCAGCAGGACGGCTCGCGGAAAAATCGTTTAACGGCAAGCCGAAGGCGACTGCTTTTTAAACACCGTCGCCTTCGGCTTGCCGTTAAACGATTGCGTGGCGGCCGAAAACAGCAGGGAACTCCCGACCCGCTGCGCTCGTCCAAAGGGGCAGCGTACTGCTGCTGGGGTTTCCCTTGCGCGCTCTTCGTTCGCCCCGACCCAAGTTCCGGCGGCCTGCGTAACCGCCTCCAGCGATTCGCGTGAGGCTAGGCAAGACGTATGAATCGTGCCGGTTTTTTTGATTTCACCGGCGGTTTCTAGCCGACACGATGGAAGCATCCCTCTCGGGCGGCAATGGCAGCGGAACCCCGGAGTAGGCTTGAAGACCTCGACCGCCGCTGCGACTGCCGTTCCCGTTCTTTCGCTCATTGCAGCACCCTCGCCTCGTAAAGCTATTCGATCGCACGCATGAACCAGCCCACCGACCGACGCTTGTCCGACGCTCGCCCCGCTTCTGGATCTCGCTCGGCCCGTTCGAGCTCCGCCGGACGCCGGCTGTTGGAGCGTTTGCTCCACGGTCGTCGGGAGGCGGAACCGGTCCAGCGAGGGCGGTTGCTGCTGGAGACGCTCGAGCCACGGCAGTTGCTCGCCGGTGATGTGGAAATGTTCAGCACCGATGTGTCGGCTGTGGACGATTCGTACGTTCCCGCCCAGTACGACGCGTCGACGCTCCAGGCCGAAGGGGAAGCGGCCCCGGACTTGGTCGCCTTTGCCCAGGCGCTGACCGACGCCGGTGTGACGTTCTACGGCGCCGCGTGGTGTCCGGTCTGCACGCAGCAGAAAGCGCTGTTTGGCGATGGCAAGGTCGAGCTGCCGTTCGTCGAAGTCACCAATCCGGACCGAACGCTCAATGCGGTCGGCCAGGCCGAAGGCATCGAGAAGTTCCCGACGTGGGAGTTTCCTGATTCGTCGCGGGCGGAGGGAGTCGTGCTGACGCTGCAGCAGCTGTCGGAGCGATCCGGGGTGGCGATCCCTCAGTCGGAGACGCCCAGTTTCGCTCCGGTGGGCAACCAGACGGTCGAGATCGGTTCGCCGCTGCATATCCCGATCGATGCCTACGATCCCGACGGCCAGCCGCTGACGGTCACCGTCTCGGTCGCCAATCCGGAGCTGCTTACCGCCACCGTGCTCCAGGGCAACCGGAGCGCCCGGATCAACGTCCAGGGCTGGGGCAGCATGGTCTTTGAGCTGTTCGAGGACCGCGCGCCGCGGCCGACCTCGCGGTTCATCGAGTTGGCGCAGGCGGGCTTCTACGACGCCGACGGTAGCGATTCGATCATCTTCCACCGGATTATCGACGATTTCGTGCTGCAAGCGGGCGACCCGACCGGGACCGGTTCGGGCGGTTCGACGCTGGGCGATTTCGACGACCAGTTCCATCCCGACCTGCAGCACAACCGCGGGGGGATTCTCTCCTACGCCAAGTCGTTCGACGACACCAACGATTCGCAGTTCTTCATCACCGAAGGCGCGACGCGGCACCTCGACTTCAACCATTCGATCTTCGGTCAATTGGTCGAAGGCGAAGAGGTGCGGGAAGCGATCAGCGAAACCAAGACGGGCAGCGGCGACCGGCCCACGACGCCGGTGGTGATCGACAGCGTCGAAATTTTCAACGACTCCGAAAACTCGGTCCTGATGCTCAAGCCGACCGGCAACGGGACCGGCACCACCGACGTCACGATCACGGTCACCGATGCCGACGGCAACGTGTCGACCGAAGTGATCACCGTGAACGTCACGCCCGACTCGGTCGACGCCAAGCCGTACCTGAAGGACATCGCTCCGGTCACGACCTCGTCGGGAACGCCCGCCGTGTTCCAGCTCGAGGCGGTGGATCTCGAAGGGGACGATTTCGTCTACGAAGCCAAAGTGGTTGGCAGCTCCGGGGCAACCGCGACGGTCAATCAGTCCACCGGCGAGGTGACGGTCACGCCGGCTGCGAACTACGCGGGTGAAATTCTGGTGGAGGTCGCCGTGCGGAGTGCGACGACGCCGACCAGCACCAACGCCACGACGCGTTCGAGCACGATGGATCTCCAGACCGTCTCGGTCAACGTCGGCCCGGCCGCCCCCACCGGCGTGACGCTCAACGCCGGCAGCGACTCGGGGATCAGCAACAGCGACCGGATCACCAACGCGACGCCGCTGAGTTTCACCGTCACCGGAGTCACCTCCGGAGCGACCGTCGAGATCTTGGCCGGAGACGTCCAGGTCGGTACGGGAACGGCAAACGGATCGACGGTCACGATCACCACGAACAACTTCGCCGCCCTCGGCAACGCCGTGCACCTAGTCACGGCCCGGCAGTCGGTCGGCGGGGTCAAGAGCGCGAAATCGCCCGCCTTTTCGCTCACGTTCGATACGGTCGCTCCGGGGCTCAGCCCGGTGATCCCGTCGCAAGCGAGCGTCGGCGTGCCCTACCTCGCGAATATGCAGAACAGCGAGGAAGGAAACGGGCTCCGCTATGGCCTCGTCTCGGGGCCGGCGGGAATGACCGTCAACCCGACCAACGGCGCGATCAGCTGGACTCCGACCGCCGCCCAAGAAGGCGATCAGGAGATCGTCGTCTCGCTGACCGATGCCGCCGGAAACTCCCGCGAGCAGACTTACACGGTCAATGTCGGCTCGGACCCGCAGGTCACGATCCGGCTCGAAGCGGTCGACGCCGATGGCAACGTGATCACCGAGCTGGCTCCCGGGCAGGAGTTCAAGGTCAATGTCTACGGCACCGATGAGCGCTCGGAAATCTTCGCCCAGCAAGTCTTCTCGCTCTACGTCGACCTGATCTTCCAAGCCGAACTGGCGGAAGCCGTCGAGGAGGATCCGATCGAGTACGGTTCGATGTACGGGAGCGGCAAGCGCGGCACGGTCAGCCCGGGGTTGATCGATGAGGTCGGCGCTTTCGCCTCGCAAACCAGCCCCCAAGGCCCCGGCGAACGGCTCGTGTTCTCGGTCAACATGCGGGCGCTCGCCGGCGGCAATCTCACGATCGCCTCCGATCCGGCGGACGGCGACACCACCGAAGTGACGCTGCTCGACGAAAACAGCGAGATCCCGGACAGCCGCATCGTCTACGGAGCGCTGAATCTCACCATCAATTCGAGCTTCACCGCCACCAACGACACCGCCACGGTCGCCGAAGACAGCACCAACAACACCATCAACCCGCTGGCCAACGACACCATCCTCACCAGCGGCACGACGCTGACCATTACCGGCGTTTCGGATACCTCGGCCGACGGCACCGTCACGATCGTCAACAACCAGCTGCGATACACGCCCAAAGCCAACTTCGTCGGCGTCGAGACCTTCACCTACACCGTCACCGATCAAAACGGTGGGACTCAGACGGCGACCGTCAGCGTGACGGTCCAGGGGCAAAACGATGCTCCGGTCGCCGTCGACGACGCGGTGGAGGTGGTCGAGGATTCGACCCTGAACCAGATCAACGTCCTCGGCAACGACACCATGGGCCCCGACACCGGCGAGACGCTGCGGGTGACCGCCGTCGGCTCGACCTCCAACGGCGGAACGGTGACGATCGGCAGCAGCGGGACGCACGTGGTCTACACGCCCAAAGCTGGCTTCACCGGAACCGAAACGTTCACCTACACGCTCTCCGATGGTTCGCTGACCGATACCGCCACCGTGACCGTGACGGTCGTCGCCGGCAATCCGCCCCCCACCGCCGTCAACGACAGCTACACGATCAGCGAAGACGCGGCCGCGGCCGACTACGACGTGCTGGCGAACGATTCGAGCGAGGATCCCAACGAGACCTTTACGATCCTCTCGGTCGGAACCACCGCCAACGGCACGGTGAGCCGCACCTCCGATGGGATGAAGCTGCGTTACAAACCGAACGCCAACTTCAGCGGTGTCGACAAAGTCACCTACACCATCAAGGACTCCAACGGCGCCACCGCCACCGCCACGGCGACCTTTACCGTCACGGCGGTCAACGATCCGCCCCCGGCTCCGGCCCGGACGGCGCAGATGGCCAAGGGCAACACCAATGTCACGGTCCTGCAGGTCGCCGCGCTCGATGCCGTCAACGTCGATGCTGGTGAAGCGCTGAGAATTACCGCCGTCGGAACGACCGCCTCGGGGGGAACGGTTACGATCTCCAGCGACGGGAAGACGGTCCGCTACACACCTCCGTCGGCCACCTACACCGGCAACGACAGCTTCACCTACACCGTGACCGATGCTTCCGGCACGACCGCCACCGGAACGCTGACCGTGGCGGTGCTCGACTACATTCCTCGCGACTTCATCCTGAGCCTCGCCTCGCCGGCCGGCTCGAACGGCGGAGCAGCCTTCGACTACGCGGCGAACTTTCCCGCGTCGCTCTCGGGCAACGATTACAACGGGACCGCGGTCACCGCTCAGGGAACCTTCCAGGCTCCCACGACGGCTCACCCGTATGGATCGATCCACTTCCAGGATTTGGCCCCGGGGAACTACGAAGTCGTCGTGCCGCCCGTGCCGTTCCTGCAGGGAGGCGAGCAGCGGTTCACGTTCAACTCCGCCGCCGATGCGGTCGATCCAGTCGTTATGCCGGTGGAAGTCGGCAGCCTGAGGGCCGAGTGGCTGTCGATCCGCGACTTCCTGAGCAGCGCTCCGAAGTCGCACGTGTTCGCAGTCGTCCCGGTCGGTGGTACCGCCACCTGGCTCACCGCGACCGACAACTCGACCACCCCAGGCAATCCGTCGATCAGCCTCACCGCCAACGGCCAGAGCGTGCGGATCGAAGTCGACGCGGCCAGCGGCAGCGGACGCCGCGCCGCCACGTTGCCGCTGACCGATTCGAAGGTCGAAGTCCGCGGCAGCGTTGGGAATTACCGCTTGTTGCGAATTAACGTCGACCCGGCCGCCGTGACCTACTCCACGGTGACTGGCTCCAGTAGCGCCGCCGCGGCGAGCGCGGCGAGCGCGGCGAGCGAGCAGACGGGCGAGGGCGAGGGCGAAGCGGCTCCCGCCACGCAGGCCAGCTCCACGGGTAGTACGAGCACGAGCACGAGCACGAGCACGAGCACGAGCACGAATGCGGGTGCAGGCACGGGTGCAGGCGGCTCCAACGCGGGCAGCAGCGATCCCTCGCTCGTCGGCGAAGGCGAAGGCAACTCCTCGGACGCTAATGCTTCGCCAGGCGGCGCAGCCGATCTGCTCGCCTCCCAGTCGGCTGCAACCGGGCAGGCGACGCCGCCGATCGATTCGCCAAGCGGCTCGAGTGGCGATGCGAGCGGAGCGGAGCGGGACGAAGCGGCGAGCATGCCACTGCGGAGCCACATGCTCGAGGGTGAAGGCGAAGGCGTGAGCGGAGCCGAGGCGGTCGACCTGGCGATGCTCGACCTGCTCCCGCGTCTCGAGCTCCGTTCAGCCGAAGCCGAGGCCTTGGCGGGCGAGGAGGAATCGCGGAATTTGGAGGCCCTCGACCGAACCTTCGGGCTGCTCTCGGACGATATGCGATAGTGGCGATCCGGCGCTCCGCGCCGCGGCACTCCTCGGGGCCGATTCAGCCCGCTAGATTCACCGCCGGCAATCCTCCCCTGGCGGGGGGGCGGCTTGGCGAGGGAGCAGCCGCGGTGAGGCGGAGGTCCCGGAAAAACCTAGGTTTTTCCGGGTTCGTCGGGTTGCGTGCGGGAACAGCAAACCTTAAACCATTTGCCTGTTCCGTACCGCGGAAGGACTTTTCTGGCCCACCTGTTTAACCCGTGTTCGCAAAGGCGACCCCCATGGCGAAAGCTGCACCCCCGAAGGCCCTCACTAAGACACAGATCGTGGCGAACATTGCCGAAACCACCGGCCTGACCAAGAAAGAGGTCGGCGACGTGTTCGACGCGCTGAGCAGCGAAATCGAAGCCTCGTTGGGCAACAAGGGCGCCGGGCAATTCACGATTCCCGGTCTCTGCAAGATCACCCTCAAGGATGTCCCTGCCAAGCCCAAGCGGAAGGGCCGCAACCCGTCCAACGGCGAAGAAATTTGGTTGGCCCCGAAACCGGCCAGCAAAAAGCTGACGATCCGTCCGCTCAAGGCCCTCAAAGAAATGGCCTGAGCCACGCCCCGTCGACATACGAGCTCAAAAAAAGCCGTCGTGGATCCGATTCCACGACGGCTTTTTTCATGGGTGTCACGCGTTATCTCGACTCATTGGGGCATAAAAATCAGCCGCCACGCGCTAGCGTCCGGTTGTCACGGCGTTTTCGGGAACCGGGGGCTAGCGCCCGGCGGCTGATGATTCATCCGGACTGCGGCTTGGATCTAGCCGTTCGCATTGCGCAGATGGCGGTAGGGATTGAACAGCACGTAGTTCAGGTGGCGATAGAGGTCGCTGCTGGCGAGCAGCTCCTCGTGGCGTCCCTCGCCCGCCAAGCGGCCACCATTGAGCAGCACGACGCGGTCGGCCATCCGTAGCGTCCGCTGCCGCTGCGGAAGAATCACGACCAGCGAGCCGCTCCGAGCCAATTCGCACAGCGCGTCGATCGCCGGCTCGTCACTGAGTGAACCTGGAACGGCCGGGGGCTCCTGGACGATCACGACGGCCGGCTTGCGGATCAGCGCCCGGGCGATCGCCAGCCCGTACCGCGTCGAATCGTCGAGCCGTCCGTCGTCGGCGGTGATCAGGGTCGAAAAGCCGTCCCCCATCGACTGCAGCCGATCGTAGACGCCGGCCCGCCGGGTGGCATCGGAGATTTGGCCGCTGTCGGGAGTCGTCGAGGCAAAACTGAGGTTATCGGTGATCGTCCCCGACCACAGCGGACCGCTGCGACCGATCCAAAGAACTTGCTTCGACAACCACCGCTCATGCAAATCGTGGATCGCGATGTCGTCGACCGTCACTCGCCCCGTCTTCGGCTGACCAAATCCCAGCAGCAGCTCGACCAGTGCTCCGACGGCGACCGGCTCAGTCCCCAGCACGGCGACGACCGAGCCTGGCTCCAGCCGCAGCGACAGCCCGCTCAGCAGTGGCCGTCCCGAACCGTCGGGGAGCGTCACATTCGACAGCTCGATCGCATGCCGCAGCCCCGCCAGCCCCATCCGCTCGGCGGTCCGCGATTCCCGAGCGCGGTCGCTGAACAAATAAACCGCTTCAGCCGACTCGCGGAGCGCAGGCAACTGGCCCAGCGAGCGGATCACGCGAACGGCACCGGTGACTGCCCCGCCCAGCGAGAGAGCGAGCACGAGGGCACTGGGGAGCCCCAACGCGGCTTCCTCCTCGAGCATCGCTCCGCCGAGGGCCAACGTCAGCAACGCCACGACCAGGCCGCTGGCGAGCGTCACCGCGGGGATCAGCCGTGCCCGCTGGTGGTCGCGCATCTGACCGACTTCCATCAGCCGTCCCAGCGGCCCCCCCGACTCGTCGACCGGCGTCTCGTCGCCGCGCACCCGGGCGATCAGCGGCGCGGTCTGCACCGCTTCGACCAAGCGGCGGCGAAGCGTGGGGAGATCGAAGGTGGAGGCCCGGCGGTCGCCAAGGTGCTCCAGCCAACGATACAAACGCCACACGATCAGCCCGCTGATGATCGCCAACGTCGCCAGCCAAACGTCCACAGCCAATGCCAGCAGAATGCAGCTGAGAGCCAGCAGAACGCTCCGCGGCATCGCCCGCCACCAGCCGATCAGTCCTTGGTGGACCATCGGCAGCTGCTCGTCGATCAACAGCCGCGTGCGGCTTCGCTGGGCGCTGATCCCTTCGGCCGCAGCGACTTGGATGCTCGTCCCCAGCACGCGCTCGTGCAGCATCCGGCTGACGCATCGCGAGCGGGCGTACAGGCCGCGGTAAAAAAAGAATAGGGCCAGCGTGTGGAGCAGGGCCAAGAACAACCCAGCGGCAACCAGCCAAAGCAACTGGTCGAGCGGCTTTTGGCGGAGCAGCGATTCGGGAATCGGCACCGTGAGCATCCGCCCGAGCGGCACTGGGCTGGCCCGCAGCCCGCCCTCGGCGAGCAACTGGGCGATCAACCCGCAGACGAGGATGACCGCCGGAACCAGGAGAGCCGCGGCGGCCGCGGCCACATACCAGCCCCACCAGGCGGCTCCACTGGTCTCCTGCAACACGCGTTTCAAAGGCGAAGCTGCCGGAGGAGCCGTCGGCGAGGAGGGTGGCACGCTCATCGATGCATCAAGCCAAATCGCGATCTTCAAACAACAGTAACGCGACCATCAACGTCATGATCCCGAAACAGACAAGATAGTTGAATGCCCCGGCCAGGTAGATCGGCGGGATCGGATTTCCCGCATCCACGGCCGACTGGATGTTGAATGCATTCAAGTTGGGAACCACCACGGCGATCAATTTACCGACGAAGCCCACCAGCTCGTTGCTGCCGTCGGAGGAGCGGACCAGCGGCGCCGTCAGGTTTCCGACGACATAGACAATGAAGCAGATCACGAAGTTCGCCAGCATCGGCAGCCGCGTCGCGATCGCCACGCCGATCGCGCCAATCGCCATCGTCTCCATGAAGTACAGCGCAATCCCCGGAACGACCGACACCATCTCGCCATGCGATTCCTGCCACATCGGAACCTCCTGCGAGTTCTCGCGGGCGTCGAAGATCGGCTTGTAGGCGGTGACCACCATCAGCAACAAACCGAGGACCACGAACAGCACGAACACGGCCATCATGATCCCGGCGTACTTGCCGAGCAAAAACGATCGCCGCGAAACCGGTTTGCTGAGCACCGTCAGCGCCGTCTTGCCCTCGATCTCGTCGGCGACGCTCGTCCCGGCCGACCACACCGCCTGGATCAAGCCGAGCACCATGATCAGCGTCATCCCGCTGTCCTTGAGCAGCTTGATGTCCTCGCCGAGCGTGTTGAACGGCACAATCATGAACAGGATCATCGCCACCGCCCCGAGCGCCAGGAGCACGAAGTACAGCGGCTGAGCCATCTCGCTTTTGCTGGTCGCCAGCGCGATCGCCGCCACCCGCGGTGCCGCCTGGCGGAACGCGATGTAGGCCAGGATCGATAGGACCACTGCCAGGGCCGCGATCACGATCGACGAAACCTGCTGAATCGGCGGCAGGCTGACGATCCGAAAGTTGACCGTCGCCGGGTCGATCTCGCGGTTCTGAATCCATAGTCCCTCGGCCGGATCGGTCGGCAGCGGCACGCCGCCGAGCTCCCCGCGCTTCCAAGTGAACGGAGCGTCCGGATCGATCCGCGTCGGCCGGATCTGAAAATCCTCGGGCGATTCGGCGTCGGCCAGAATGATCGTGCGATTGCTCTCGATCGAAAGCTCAGTGATCGCCGCCGGATCGTATTCGACGAAGAACTGCCGAAAGGGTGCGTCGTCGGGGTCGGTCACGTCGCTCGAGACCGCCGGCACGACGATCGGCTGGACTCGCTCGCCGTCACCGACCCAGTTGACCTGCTTGAGGCTCTCCAGGATCGGGCGGGTATCCTCAGCCCAGGGCGTGATCGCCAATCCGATCACCATCACGACCGCCGCGGCTCCCAACGCGTAGCCCATCACCCCTTCGGTCAGCACCGACCAGAGCTCGTGCACCGTCCGCCGCCACATTCCGTAGACCAATCCCCAGCCGACGATCGCCGACATCGCCAACACCGGCAGAATCAGCAAGATTCGGTAATCCGCGGTGGTTTGCGACCAGTACAGCGACAGCGTCACCGCCGCGACGATCAACGTCAGCACTCCGGCCACCGCGTTGGCGACCCGCGGGCGATCTCCGAGCGTCCCCAAGCCCGGCACGCGGGAGAGCACCGCGAGGACGGCGAGCAGCACCGCGGCGACCACAAAACCGGCCAGCACCCCGATTCCTAAAATCCACAGCGGGGTTACCCAAACCGGCAACCACGGTGTCGTTTGCAGCGGCACCAACGCGAGCATCGTCGACAACCTCTCGAGGAATAAATCATTCAAATCAGATAAGGACGTCAGGCTTTCCAGCCTGACCCAGCACCCCAGCCCGGCCGCGCCACCTCGGCAGACCACTTCGCCGGGTTGCTACGCAGCCAGACGAAAAAAGGTTTGATGCGGACCAATCATACATGGCCGAGGAGGCGGCGCCCCACCCGGTTCGCGGCGGTTCCCCAGGAGTCTGGCCATGACCGGTCCGATTCTGGCGGTCCTGCCCGGACTGCCTGGTTGCTCCGGCCCGCGATCGATGCTGCACGCGGCTCAGTACTGGATGCGGAAGCCGCCTCGCTCGCCCTTCGCTGGCACCCAATGAATCTGTTCGTCGTCGATCCGCTCGGCCAAAGCTCCCCGGACGCGGCCTAAAAAGACTTCGACGTCGCGGCGTCGCCCCTCGGCCTCGAGTCGCACGCTCAGGTCGGGTTCATTGCGGACCCAGCCGTCGATCGCCGCCCCGGCGACTTGGCGAACCGCAGTCATGCGAAAGCCGACGCCCTGGACTTCTCCGCGATACTGAACGCTCGCCCGGACCCGGTCGCTGTGTTGTTCGTTGCTCATGAGGAATCGATGTGCGATCCAAAGGTATCGTTTAACGGCAAGCCGCAGGCGACTGTGTCTCCAAAAGTCCAGTTCTCGCTTTGGACCATCAGCCGCCACGCGCTAGCGTCCGGTTCTCTCGGTTTTTTCGGGAACCGGGGGCTAGCGCCCGGCGGCTGATGAATAATCCGGCCTACCGCCCGGCGGCTGATGAAACATCCGGTCTACGCCGACGTCTTCGGCTCCTCCGCTTCGATCACGCTCGAGCCGGTCGCGAGGCTCGAGTCGGAGACGGAGGGTTTGGGCGCGGCGCGTTCGATCGTGACAAAGCAGATGTCGTCCTCGGCCGCCCCAGGGCCGACGTGCTGCTGCAACTTCTTGATCAACCGATCGGCGACCGCTTTTCCGCTTCCTCCCTCGGCGATCACGCGGCGGATCCTTTCGATCTTGAACTGTTCGCCGGCTGCGTTGGTCGCTTCGTTGACCCCGTCGGTGTAGAGCACGGCGACGTCTCCTTCGTCCATCGGGAGCGTGACCGCTTGGTAGCTCATCCCCGGACCGATCGCGATCGGCAGCCCCGCTTCGTCGGCTCCAGGTTCGATCAACTCGCCCCCGGCGCGGCGAATGATCGGCGCCATGTGTCCGGCGTTGACGATCGTCGCGGTGGCGCGGGCCGGGTCGATCACGATCAGCAAAAACGTCACAAACCGCTCGACGCCCAAGTCGCTCATCCGGTCGTTCAAACGCTCGACGGCGAGGGCCGGCGAGGGTTCGCTGGCGAGACAGAACCGCGTTTCGGCCGAAAGCTTGGCCATGTACATCGCCGCTGCCACGCCGTGGCCGACGACGTCGGCGACGACCACGCCGATGCGGCCGTCGGGCAGATCGATATAGTCGAAATAATCGCCCCCGACGTGATTGGCTGCCGCGTAGTAGCTGTGGAAGCGGAAGCCGGGAATCTCGGGAGCCGCGTGGGGCAGGAACGCCGCCTGCACCTCGGTGGCCAGCTTCAAATCGTGCTCGACCTCTTTCTGCAGCAGCGCTTGTTCGTGCAGTTGGGCGCTGTGGATCGCCATCCCCGCTTGCGTGGCGACCGCGGCCAAGACCTCGACGTCCCCTTCCTCAAACCGGTTGCGCTGGTCGATCGTGTCGATCTGTAGCGCGCCGATCGCCTCCCCTTCTCCGTTGATCAGCGGGGCGCAGATCATCGAGCGGATGCGGAAGTCGGCAATCGATTCGCTCGACTGGAAGCGGGCGTCGCTGCTCGCATCGAGCGAAAGAATGGCCGAGCCTTCGGTCATCGCCTCGCGGATAATCGTGCGGCTGATCCGCAGCGTTTCGGTTTCGGCCTGCGGGCGTCGCGTCTTCACCCACTTGGGCACCAGCTCCCCGTCCCCCTGGACCAGCACGATGAACCCGCGGTCGGCTTGGGGAAAAATATTGAACAAGCCTTCGAGGACTTTCGGCAGGACCTCGTCCAAGGCCAAGGCGTTGCCAAGGGCCTGGGTGATCCGCAGCAAGGCGGAGAGCTTCGTCTCGACGCTCGCCGCCAGATGGACGCCGCTCCCGGTCTTGCGGACCTCGACCCGCGAGACAGCCGGGCTCCCTTCGCTCGGCGGATCGTCGACCATCACCACGCCGAAGCTCGAGCCGCCGAACAGCATCGCCGAGTCGGGGACCAGCTTGGTCGTGATCCGTTCCCCCTCGCGGTATTCGAATTCGACGTCGCAGATCCGGATCCGGTCACTCTCCCGCAACAACTCGGGGTGGCGGAGCAGTTGGCCGTTGAGGAACGTGCCGTTGCGGCTCTTCAGGTCCTCGACCCAGTGCTGGCCGTCGCGGCGGCGGATCTTGGCGTGGTGCCGGCTGACCGCACCGACATCGACCACCACGTCGCAGTCGGGATGGCGGCCAAGCACGATCTCGTCCGCGTCGAGCGAAAATCGCTCGGCATCCGGCCCAGCGTCGGCGAGGGTCAGAAAAGCCATATCGGAACAGCGCTGCGAGGGGGGAGATGGCGGCCGAACCGCCGCGGGGAGCCGTCCCCGCAGCAAGCGTCTCGGCATCGCTCGCCGGATTGTCAGCCAGCGAGCACGGTTCGTCAACGAACCCCCCGCAGGAAGCGAAGGTCCCGCTGCTCCGCTCTTGACCAAATTCGCTTTCGGACTTAGCTTTACTCCAACGGTGGCAGGCACCACTCCACCGCCACGATTGTCCCGTGGTGTAATTGGCAACACGACGGATTCTGAATCCGTTATTCTTGGTTCAAGTCCAAGCGGGACAACTCCCAGCTCCGGCCCCACCTCGCGGCCGGTCAAGCGGTTCTCAAACCCGCACTCTCTCGCGGGCCCTTCCTCAAGGCACTCCGGCTCCCTCGTCGCTGCCCCAACGCTTCGCCGGTGGGTTGATTAAATCAGCCGCCACGCGCTAGCCGCGGGTGCTGCAGCGGAAATCCCGGGGCTGCGAGGCCCGAGGCTAGCGCCTACGGCTCAAAAGCCTGAAACCACTGGGTTTTCTGACAGAGCCTAGCTGGACAGCGCCACTTTCTCACGCTGAACTGCCATAAAGTCAGCAGTGCCCAGCAGTTGGCTACCAAGTCGTTTAACGGCAAGCCGAAGGCGACTGTGTTTTAAAAAGCAGTCGCCTTCGGCT
>NZ_WRPR01000069.1 GCF_010367455.1 Candidatus Laterigemmans baculatus
CCGTGGGGGAGAGGGCTAGGGTGAGGGGGCCGTAGCCGGCCGCTTAGACCCCCTCACCCCAACCCTCTCCCCCAAAGAGAATCGCGAAAATGTTCGGGGGTGAAGGTCAAGCGATTGCCGCGAGTCCCTTCGGGGGAGAGGGGGCTAAAAACTGCTCGACCCTCCCGGGGGGAGGGTGAAGATGTGCTTCCTTCTACTCCTTCTCGACCGCGGCCCAGTTGGCTTTGAACTGCTTCTTGCACTGGGGGCAGCGGAGCGGACGTCCCAGCAGCCGGCCGCTGAGCTTCAGCCGCTTGTCGCAACTCTGACAGGTCACCCGGAGTGTGTGCGGCTCGCCGACCATTCGCTCGAGCTCCTGGGGGGCAAGCCCCGGCAGCCCCATATCTTCGGCTTCGAGCTGGGTCAGTAGCTCGGGGGTGAGCGGTACGACGCTGGCCACGCGGTCGGCGAGGCGGCGGACACATTCTTCGAAGGCATTCCGCGCCAGCCGGCCGTTGCCGAAATGGCGATCCCGCACGCGGTGCAGCGCGTCGAGTCCGAGCAGCAACCGATGGCGGCTGGCTGGAGGGAGGCGGTAGTGGTTGGCTTCGCAGAGCAGTTCAAAAATCCGTCCCAAGTCGGCCGGCTCGTAGTCGTCGAACTCCAGACGCGAGTTGATTCGCGAGCTGAGGCCCGGGTTGCTGCGAATCAGCTCGTCCATCTCGTCGGGATAACCAGCCAAGATGATCACCAGCCGATCGCGATCATCTTCCATCCGTTTCAGCAGCGTTTGAATCGCCTCGCGGCCATACGCGTCGTCGCCGCCGCTGACCAAGGAGTAGGCCTCGTCGATGAACAGCACGCCGTCGCGGGCTGAGTCGATCAGCTGGTTGGTTTTGACCGCGGTTTGTCCGGCGTACTCGGCGACCAAACCCGAGCGATCGGTTTCGACCAGGTGACCGCTTTTCAGGATCCCCATCGCTCCGAGGATCTTGCCGACGATGCGGGCCACGGTCGTCTTGCCGGTTCCCGGGTTGCCGACGAACGCCATGTGCAGGCTGATCGGCATCGTCGGCAGGCCAGCCGACTGCCGCTCGCGCTGCAGGCGAAGGAAATTGGTCAGCGAGCGGACGCGGTCTTTGACGGCTCCTAAACCGATTAACCGATCGAGTTCGTCGAGCGCTTCGGACAACTGTTCTTCGGGAGTCAACGTCGGTGCTGCTTCGAGCTCACCTGCCGTGGGATTTGCCCCGGAGTGTTGACGCGGACGCTCAAGGGTCGACTTCGAACCGGCTGCTTGGGCAGCCGGTCGCGAGGGCGCGGAGTTGGCCGGAGCGGGTCTGCCTAGAGCAGAGTTGGCCGGAGCATGATTGGTCGGGGCAGGACCGCCGGGCAGCTGTTCGTGCGGCATGACCGGGGTGGCCACGTCGGCGCGGACTCCGTGCAGAGCCAGGGCGATGTCGCGCTGCAGCGTGTGGAGCGCGACAAGTTCATTGGGGCAGGCGAGGCCATCGCACTTGGCTACCAAATTCGCCAACCGCATCACGATCGTTTGCAGGTTCGCCGTCCGATCGCTCAGCGGCTCGTAGACGACGAACGGGCGGACCAACACCTCCCAGCTGAGCGTATCGGACTGCTGGAGCAATTCCTCGGCGGCGGTTCGCAGCTCCGAGCCGTGCAGACGCTGGTCCCAGAGGTGTTCGAGGAGCAGCGAGCAGACGTATTTTTCCATCCGCGTCCAGCGACCATCGCTGCGGATGATCACGGTGTAGACCTTGACCAGGAGGCCGCGATGGAGGTCGTCCATCAGCTCCACGAAGGAATCCGCGCGTTCACCGAGCAGTGTCTTGTGGCTCGCCACCAACCAGCGGCCGCTGTCGACGTACAGCTTGCGGGCTTCGCGCATGACCCGGCGGAGGTGAGGACTGACTTCTTCGGGGGTCATGGGCCTGCGGAGGAAGAGGGGGTCTGGAGCGGATTTCGTGGGTTTTTGCGGGAAAAATCGTGCGTGATCCGAGGGTGCGAAGGGGCGAGAAAAAAAATTTACACGCCTGTTACACAGCTGAGCTTCGTTGGTGACAGCGATTTGCTAGGCGACGAGTATCGTTGTCGTGACCGCGACGGAGCAGGGCGTTCAGGCTGAGCCAGGAGCCCCGATTCGTGGCGAATTCTCTCCCTTTTTACACCACCCTCACAGCGGCTGCGAAGGACCAACCCCATGGCGTCTGTGCTCGATACCCCACGGAAAGCGGATCTCGATCGGAAGCCGTCCCCACGGCCATCGAAACGGAGCAAGCCGGCCGGTGGGCATCCGACGAAGGAAGAGCGGATCGAATCGGGTCGGATGAACTGGGCCTCGATCGGCTGGTTGATCGTCCTCCACGTCGGGCTGCTCGCCGCCCCGTTCACCTTCACTTGGCAGGCACTGGCGCTGACGGTGTTTTTGCACTGGGTCACCGGCGGCCTGGGGATCTGCCTCGGCTACCACCGGTTGCTGACCCACACCGGGATGCAGACCTACAGGTGGGTGCGGTACCTGTTCGCGACGCTCGGATCGCTCGCCGGCGAGGGTTCGCCGCTGGACTGGGTCGCCGACCACCGCAAGCACCATCAGTTGAGCGATCAGCCGGGCGATCCCCACTCGCCGCACGACGGTAGCTTTTGGAGCCACGTGCGGTGGGTCTTCTACTCGACGCACGAGGGCGACCGCGAAGGTTACCTCAAGCGATACGCTCCCGACTTGGCTCGCGATCCCGGGATGCGGTTCATCGACAAGATGTTTTTGCCGCTGCACATCATGACCGGCGTGTTGCTGCTCGGGATCGGCTACTGGACCGGCGGCTGGGCGATGGCGGCGTCGCTGGTCGTGTGGGGGATGTTCGTGCGACTGACGTTCGTGCTGCACAGCACTTGGTTGGTCAACTCGGCGAGCCACATGTTTGGCTATCGCAACTACGAGACGACCGACGACAGCCGCAACAACTGGTGGGTCGCGTTGGTGACCTACGGCGAAGGCTGGCACAACAACCACCACGCTTTCCCGCGGATGGCGCGGCACGGTCACAAGTGGTGGGAGATTGACCTGACCTTCATGATGATCCGCGCCCTCAAGGCAGTTGGCCTGGTCTGGGACGTGGTCGATCTGGAGAAGGGGAAGAAGGGTTCGAAGACCCGCGAGCTGGGCGCCGAGTAGTCAGGGTTAGGGTCGGCTAACGATTTCGACATTACCCTCCCCCCGGGAGGGTCGGGCTCTCAGGCCCGGGGAGGGAAAGCAATACCCGACGACGAGCCCAGCGTAAATTTATCACTGCGGAAGCCCTCCCCGCTCGTTCCTCGCGACCCTCCCGGGGGGAGGGTGTTGGCGGAGTGGCTCGCTGTGCGGTATTTGAGCCACCGCATCTGCGTGAGCTACCGGCGGCGGGATTTCCAAAGCACTACGCTCATCGTCGTGGCATAGCTCAGGCAGGAGACCGCGAGGATGACGATGATGAGCATCGGTAGCGGTTGGACCGGCTCGCGGGTGATCAGATCGAGCACCAGCTCCGCACTCCGGGTCGCCGCTCCGAGGCCCCCGATCGCGGCCAGGCAGCAGGCGAACGCGGTCCACGAGCGACGCCGGTGCGGATTGAGGCTGACGATCCCCGCGATCACCAGCGGAATCCCAAAGATCATCGGGATAAACGCGGTGGCGATTTTGCCCGACGTCGAACTGAGCAGGCCGAAGAGGGTCAAGGCGCATAACCCTAAACCAAGAAGAATCGTCACACGCGCCATTTCCGCTCCACGCGGGCACTGAAAACTCGAGATCCAGCCGTCGAGCTGATCCTAACTCCGCTGCTGCACCTTGGGGAGGCGGAGTACGGGAAGGACGCGTGTCGAGCAAAGTTTCGCGCGGACCGCTTCGGGCGTAGCGTCGCCGCTGTACCCTGGGGCGAGCTCGGGGCCAGCCGCGTGAGCCAGCTCAGGGGCTCGCTGCTCGGAGTGGCCGGATGGCGGGTACGCGGTTCCTTGGCGGCTGCCGCGGCGGAGAAACTCGGCGTCGATGTCCATCCGGATCGAGGACTTCTCGAGGCACCACTGCGGTGCGATCAGAAACTCGCTCGGCGCTTCGCCGCTGACCCGCTCGACGATCATTTGGGGCGGCATTCGCTCGAGGAAATCGACGACCGTGTGGATGTAGTCCTCGCGTTCCATCATCTCCACCTCGCCCCGCAAGACCTGTTCGCCCAGCGGCGTGCCATGGACGGCGTACAGGTTGTGGAGCTTGATCCCATCGGGCTCCAAGTGCGCGACCGCGGCGGCCGTCTGCATCATCTCGGCGTGAGTCTCTCCCGGGATTCCAAGGATCACATGGGCGCAGGTCTCGAAACGGCGACCGCAGCTGCGGCGCATCGCGTCGATCATGGCCTCGTGCTCGTGGGCTCGGTTCATCCACCGGAGGCTTTTGGAATGGATCGACTGCATCCCAAATTCCAGCGAGACGTAACGCTCGGCGGCCAGCGCATCGATCAACTCGAGCACCTCATCCGGCACGCAATCCGGCCGAGTTCCAATCGCCAATCCAACCACTTCGGGATGTCGCGCCGCCGCTACGAACAGCTCTTCCAACTGGTCGGTGGGAGCGTAGGTGTTCGTGGCGGGTTGGAAGTAGGCGATGAATCCGCGGACGTTGCCGTATCGCTTGCGGACCGTCGCGATTCCCGACTCGAGCTGGGTCAGCACCGCCCGCAGTCGGCCTCGTCGGCTGGGGCTGAAGGAGCGGTTGTCACAGAACACGCAGCCGCCGCGAGCCAGGGTGCCATCGACGTTCGGGCACGTGAACCCGGCATCGAGGCTGACCCGCTGCACACGGCCGCCGAACCGTCGCCGCAGCGCCGCTCCGTAGGCGTTGATGTTCAACCCCGATTCGATCCAGGCGTGTGTCACGAAGCGGCAATCCTGTTTGCTGGGGGGCTGGCGGCAGGTTGGTATCGAATGTGCGATGTCCGGCACTCATCGAGTTGTAAAACATTTCCCCGGGAGACGCGATGATGAGCGACAAGCTGGAACCCCGCTTCGAGATCCTGATCGAGCAACTGGCCGATCAAATCCAGGAAGCACTGCGGGGGGAGGCCACGCTGACCGAGGCGGATGTGGCTCCCGTCGTGGGGCGGCTGCACGAGGAAGGTTTTGACAATCGTTCGGCCAGACGCCCGCTGTGGACGCTGGTGGAGGATCGAGTCGTCGACAAGTATCCCGAGCCGGCCATCCATCGTCGCGCCGAACTGCAGAGTTTGCTCGGAGTGATCCGCGACGCTTGGCAGGGATTAGGCGATTTGAGAGACACCAGCGGACGGCCGCGATAGGTTTTCGGCTAGCTGGACATCGCCATTTTCTCAAGCGGAATTGCTGTAACGTCAGCAGTACCCGGGAGTTGGCTACAGAGTCGTTTAACGGCAAGCCGAAGGCGACTGCTTTTTAGAACACAGTCGCCTTCGGCTTGCCGTTAAACGATTTTTCCGCGTGCCGTCGGCTCTCTCGTTACCTAGATCTGCCCCTCGGCGGGTGGAGCAATATCCATGGGCCGCGTTGGGTGGGGCACGTTGATCGACTTTTGAGTGCCGGGCACGACGCGGGGACCGGGCGAGTACTCTTCGATCAACTGCATCAGAACTTCGCCGTCGATTTGTTCGACGTCGAGCAAGCGGCGAGTTACCGCCTCGAGTGCGTCGCGGCGCTGCTGCAGGATCTCAGCCGTCTGGTCGAGCGCTTCTTGAAGAATCCGGTGGACCTCCAAGTCGATTTCGCGAGCTGTTTCCTCGCTGTGATACCGCCGCGCGGGGGCATCACCGCCACCGGCGAGGAACGGCGACTGATTGCTCTCGCGGAAGCTGACTCGGCCGAGCTTGCTCATCCCGTAATCCATTACCATCCCGCGGGCGATTGCCGTGGCCCGCTCGAGGTCGTTTTGGGCTCCGGTGCTGATATCGGTGAAGATCATTTCCTCGGTCAGCGTTCCGGCGAGCAGCACGCGAATCTGGCTTTCCAGTTCGCTCCGCGTCATCAGGTAGCGGTCCCCCTCGGGACGCTGCATGGTGTATCCGAGGGCGGCGATCCCCCGGGGAATGATCGAGACTTTGTGCACCGGGTCAGTATTCGGCAGGGCGTAAGCGACCAGGGCGTGCCCCGCCTCGTGGTAGGCAACTCGGACCTTCTCGTCCTCGTTCATCAGCCGCTTCTTCTTTTCCAGTCCCGCCGTCACTCGCTCGACCGCTTCATTGAATTCGGCGATCGAGACGGAGGTTTTCCCGGAGCGGGCGGCAAGCAGGGCCGCTTCGTTGACGAGGTTCGCCAAATCGGCGCCCACGAATCCGGTCGTGATCGAAGAGATTTCTTTGAGCGCGACTTCGCCGTCGAGTTTCACGTTTTTGACGTGCACCTTGAGGATCTCTTCGCGGCCGGCGGCGTCGGGGCGATCGACCAGCACGTGGCGGTCGAAGCGACCGGGGCGAAGCAGTGCCGGGTCGAGCGTCTCGGGGCGGTTGGTCGCAGCGATCACGATCACCGAGGTGTTCGGATCGAAGCCGTCCATTTCGACCAGCAGCGCGTTCAGCGTCTGCTCGCGCTCGTCGTGTCCGCCAACGACCGTGCCGCTGCGGCTTTTGCCGAGGGCATCGAGCTCGTCGATAAAGATGATGCAGGGGGCACGGTTGGTAGCTTGCTGGAACATGTCCCGCACGCGGGCCGCTCCGACACCGACGAACATTTCGACAAAGTCGCTACCGGAGAGGCTGAAAAAGGGGACGCCCGCCTCTCCAGCGATGGCCCGCGCAAGCAGCGTTTTGCCGGTTCCGGGGGGGCCGACCAGGAGCACCCCCTTGGGGATTCGCCCGCCGAGCTTCTGGTATTTTTCGGGACTTTTGAGGAAGTCGACCACCTCGCGGACTTCTTCCACCGCTTCGTCGATCCCCGCGACGTCGTCGAACGTCACCGGCGAATCGTCCTGGGCATAGAGCTTGCCGCGGCTGCGTGAGAAGGACATCGGCGAGCCGACGCCGCCGACGCGGCGGAGCATCACGATTCCGAACGCGATCAGCACCCCGATCATCATCAGCGTCAGGCCGTGATCGGCGAGAAACGTCGACGGTTTATCGGTGTCCCAGAGAATGTTGTGGTCCGAGAGAAGGCCAATCAGCTCTTGCTCTTCGGCTTCGTTCTTGACCGTCCGGAGTGTCTCGAAGTTGACTTCGATCGGCTCTTTGGGGTCTTCGGATTTGCCGAACTGGCGATAGAAGACCGTTCCGGTGATCGTTTCCTCGCCGACCTTGAGATTGTTGGGACGGCTGTATTCGATCTGGACGTCGCGGTTGGTCAGGCTGGGGACGACGATTTTCCCGTCAGCCGCACCGTCTTCGGCCGCCAACGCGTTCTCGGTCGGATCGACCAGTTCGCTGCTCCCCCACTCCTGGTAGCGGGTTTCCTCGAGCAGCCGCACGAGGTCGGGATAGCGAATGCGTTTGGTGGTGGATCCGAGGAAAAACGCGGCCAGGGCGACCGCTGCTCCGACCCCGATCAGGACCCAAATAATGCCGGTCCCGGGACGCGAATCATTAGAACCGGAACTTCGTCGATCGTCGTCGGCCATCGTGGAATTGGTCGCTCAGATGAAAGAAACCAGCGCCGCGGCGCTGGATGGGGAAGCGGAGTGCCGGGCGCGTCTCGAGCGGCCCATGGTGACGCCGCGGGTTGCGGATTCACAGCCGCAAAACCTACAATCCGCCCGGCTCCGCTCATTGGACGTATGGGTTGGGAGCATTGTTCGAATCATATCGCGAAGCGACAAGCAGGCGGAGCAGATGAGCAGTCGAAGCGTCGCCGTGCTGGGTGCGACCGGAAGCATCGGGCGGGCGACGATCGACGTCCTCGAGCGGCTCGGCAGCGAGTGGCGAGTCGCGGCGATCTCGGGCCACCGCCGTCTCGATACGCTCGCCGAACTGGCTCGCCGCACCTCCGCTCGGCAGGTCGTCTTGTCCGACGCCAGCGCCGGCGGCGACTGGAGCGAGTGCGAGTGGCCTGCCGGCGTCGAGTTCTCCCGCGGCCCCGAAGCGTTGGTGCAAGCGGCCACGGCGGCGGAAGTCGATACGGTGGTGGCCGCGATTGTCGGCCGCGCCGGCGTCGAGAGCACGCTGGCCGCCTTGCAAGCGGGCAAGCGGGTCGCCCTGGCGAACAAGGAGACGCTCGTCTGTGCCGGGCCGGTCGTCGCCGAATTGCTCGGCAAAAGCCCCACCGAACGGCTTGCCGGCCCCGCCGAACGGCTTGCCGGCCCCGCGAGCGGCGGACGATTGTTGCCGGTCGACAGCGAACACTCGGCGATCTTTCAGTGCCTAGCTGCCGGGCCGGACAACCCTCGGCGGCTGATCCTGACCGCCAGCGGGGGGCCGTTCCGCCAGTGGTCGCTCGAGCAGATGCAGGCGGCGACGGTTGCTGAGGCACTGGAGCATCCAACGTGGCGGATGGGGAAAAAGATTACGATCGATTCGGCGACGATGATGAACAAAGCGCTCGAATTGATCGAAGCACGGTGGTTATTCGGTTGCCCCGCCGAATCGCTCGAGGTGGTGGTGCATCCCCAATCGATCATCCATTCGATGGTCGAATTTGCCGATGGATCGGTCGTCGCCCAGCTGAGCCCTCCCGACATGCGGCTGCCGATCCAGTACGCGTTGACCTATCCTCAGCGGCTACCCTGTCCATCTCCCCCGCTGGAGCGGGGAAAACCGTGGGAGCTGACGCTCGAGCCGGTGGATCAAGAGCGATTCCCTGCGATTCCTTTGGGATTTGAGGTCGCAGCGAAGGGAGGAACGGCCGGCGCGGTGGTCAATGCGGCCAATGAAGCGGCGGTCGACCTATTCTTGAGCGGGCAGATTCGTTTTACTGATATCGTGCCGGCCTGCCGGGCGGCACTGGAACATCACACATTTGAGGAGCGACCGTCCCTCAGTCGGCTGTTGGAGCTGGATCGGTGGGCGCGCGCGGAGGTGGGGCGGTGGAGCTGTCGAGCTTAGCGTTGTTGGGTGCCGAAGAAGTGAGCTGGGTTGCCTGGCTCGGCGACAAAATCTGGATTTGGGGGGCTGTGGCTCTCGGGATCGGGTTCGTGATCTTCGTCCACGAACTGGGACACTTCTTGGCCGCCAAGCTGTTCGGCGTCAAAGTCGAGAAGTTTTATGTCGGCTTCGACGTCCCGATTCGGATCTTCGGAGTCCGGCTCCCCCGGACGCTCGGCAAATTTCGCTGGGGTGAGACCGAATACGGCATCGGCGTGATCCCGCTCGGCGGTTACGTCAAAATGCTTGGCCAAGACGACGACCCGCGACGGGCTGCGGAAGAACGCGAGCGGATCCGCAAAGCCTCGGGCGACGCCGATGCTTCAGCCGCTGAAGCCGATGGCGAGGAAACGTATCAGCTCGATCCGCGGAGTTACCCGGCCAAGAGCGTTTGGCAGCGGATGGTGATCATCAGCGCCGGCGTGGTGATGAACCTGATCACCTCGGTGCTGTTTGCCGCGGTCGCCTTCGGCGTGGGCGTCACCTATGTTCCGGCCGTGATCGGACAGACCGTCCCAGGCTACCCCGCTTGGCAAGCGGGATTGGAACCGGGAGGCCGGGTTGTCTCGGCCGGCGGGATCGAGAACGACGACCAGCTGCACTTCAGCGACATGATGCTGGAAGTCGCGAAAGCCAGCATCGACGATCCCAAGGAACCGGTTCCGGTCGCGATCCGCTACGGCGAGGAAGTCCGCGAGCTCTCGATCGTCACGGCTAGCTCGCCGCTCGATTCGAATCGTCGACTGATCGGTGTCGGCCCGCCGCTCTCGAACCAGTTGGGCGAGAGCATCGCCGCGTTGCCCTACTCGGCCGCCGCCGAAGTGCTCGAAGAAGCGGACCGCGGGGCGCGCGTGGTGGAGGTCAACGGGACGCCGGTCGAGACCGCTGCGGTCGTCGGCACGCCCCTCTCCTCCTCCATTACCGCCCCGCTGGTAATGAATCCCGCAGCACCGGTCGAGCTGACGCTGGAGCGGGCTGGCGGAGAACGGGTCAACGTCACCGTGCCGCCCCAGCCGCTCAAGAGTCTCGGTTTTCGCTTGGCCCCAGGCCCGGTGACTGCTCTGGTGGCGGGCGGGCCGGCCGAAAAAGCCGGTGTGAAGGTCGGTGACCGCATCGTCGGCCTCGGCGACGACCCGCAAACGCCCGACGCAATCAGCTTGCCGCAGCGGATCGCCAGCGCAACAGGGCCGGTCCAGTTGCGGCTCGAGCGAGGAGGCGTCGAAGAGGGGAGTCAGCGGGAAACGATTGCGGTCGAAATCTCTCGCTGGGAGCATTCGTCCGGGGCAAACCCGGTCTCGGCGACCAGCGGCCAAATTGAGTTGGCTTCGATCGGACTGGCGTACGAGCCCCAGCCGGTGATCATCGACGCGGGCGCTTCGGCGGGTGGCGCTGCGGAAGACGCAGAAGCGGCGGAAGGCGCAGAAGCGGCTGATGGTGAAGCGGCTGATGGTGAAGCGGCTGATGGTGAAGCGGCTGATGGTGAAGGGCTGCAGGCCGGCGATCGAATCCGCCGCGTCGTGGTGCTTTGGCCCGAGGACCGGGTTCCGGAAACGCTCGAAGGACTCATTGACCCGAAAGTGATCGAGAGTTTGACCAAGGGCTGGAAGATCGGACCCGACCGGCCGCTGACGGCGCTGGTCGATGCACTGCAACTGGTGCCGACCGGAACCCGCGTGCGGCTGTTCGCCGTGCGGGGTGAGAAGGAGCAAGTGGTCGAGGCGGTCCGCGAGCTCGAGTCCTCGGACGACTTCTGGTACGAGCGGGGTTTGCTGCTTCTCCCAGTTCAGCTGAAGCACGAAGCGGAGTCGCTCGGCGAATCGTTCGCTCTCGGGTTCCGCGAATCGAAACGCAAGCTCGGCGAGGTGTTCAGCTCGCTGCGGATGATTTTCACCGGCCGCGTCAGCCGCGAAATGATCGGTGGTCCAGTGGCCATCGTTTCGTTCGCCGGCACCGCCGCCTCGATGGGGCTCCCGAGCCTGCTGCTGTTTTTGACGTTCCTCAGCGTCAACCTGGCGATCCTGAACTTCCTGCCGATCCCCGCGCTCGATGGCGGGCACATGGTTTTTCTGATCGCCGAGGCGGTCCGCGGGAAACCGGTCGACGAAGAGCTGCAAGCGAAGTTGACGATGGCCGGCGTCCTGGCGCTGCTTTCGTTGATGGCGTTTGTGTTCATCAACGACTTTATCAACCTCAGCGGCTGACGGCCGTGCGGTACCAGTTGATTGACTGTGGGCGGGGACGCAAGCTGGAAGCGATCGGCGACTACTGCATCGACCGCCCGTCGCCAGCTGCTGCCGATCTCCAACCCCGGTTGCCGGATCGCTGGGCCGAAGCCGACGCTGTGGTGCACCGCCGTTCGCGAGGCGACGGTTGGGAGTTTCGCCGCCCGTGGCCCGAGCCGTTGAGGGTCGACTGCGGAAGCTTTCAGATGCCGGCTCGGCCGACGCCGTTTGGCCACATCGGTCTGTTTCCCGAGCAGGCGGCGAACTGGCAGTGGATCGACCGCACGATACGAGAGATCGCGGGCCGAGAGATCGCGGGCCGAGAGATCGCAGGCCGCGGGACGCCGCGGGTGTTGAATCTGTTTGGCTACACCGGAGCGAGCAGCCTGGCGGCGGCCGCTGCCGGAGCCGAAGTGGCGCACGTCGACGCGGCCAAACCGAACGTGGAGGCGGCTCGAGCGGCGGCCGAGGCATCGGGGCTCGGCGAGGCGCCGATCCGGTACTTGGTCGACGATGCCCGCAAGTTTGCGGCCCGCGAAGTTCGCCGGGAAAGAGTTTATGATTTGGTGATCCTCGACCCGCCCGCCTATGGGCATGGCCACCGCGGAGTGCCTTGGCGGCTGGAACGCGATCTCTGGCCATTGCTGGAGGATTGCTTGGGATTGATCCCGCGGCACTCGGGAGCGCTGCTCGTGACGGGGCATTCGGCCGAGGTGGGGCCGGCAGAAATTCGCCGCTGGCTGGGTCGGTTCCGGTTCCCGCGGCTAGAATTTGATTCCGGGCGAGCGGGACTCCGAGACCTGAGTGGCCGCTTCCTGGATGCGGGATTTTACGTCCGAGCGGTATGGGGAGAACGCCCATGAGTGCAGAGGAAACAGCCGAGGCGGTCGAGTCGCTGGCGGCCAAGGCCGCGGAGAAGCTGCTCGCATTCGTCGGCACGTTTGAGAGCGCGGTCGTCGCCTACTCGGGAGGCGTCGATAGCGCCGTCGTGGCTGCGGCGGCTGCCAAAGCTCTCGGCGAACGTGCGATCGCTGTGACCGCGGAAAGCCCGAGCGTCGCTGCCGCGGCGCTCGAAGGGGCTCGCCGCACGGCGGGCGAGATTGGGATTCGGCATCGCGTGGTTCGGACTCGCGAAGTCGAGCGTGCGGACTACCGCGCCAACGATGGCCGTCGTTGCTTTTGGTGCAAGCAAACGCTCTACGAAACGCTGCAGCACGTGGCTCGCGAGCACGCTGCGGCGGTCATCCTCAGCGGGACGAATTTGGACGATCTGGGCGACCATCGGCCCGGCATCGAGGCCGGTCGCGAAGCGGGGGTCGTGACGCCGTTGGCCGATTGCGGAATCGACAAAGAGACGGTCCGGGCGATCGCCCAGTGGTGGAAGCTCTCGGTCTGGGATCTCCCCGCCGCACCCTGTCTGGCGAGCCGCGTGGCCTACGGCGTGGAGGTCACCGCCGAACGGCTGCACTCGATCGAACAGGCCGAGCAGTGGCTCCGCGAGCACGGCTGCCGAGAACTCCGCGTGCGGCTGCACGAAGGTCCGATCGCTCGCATCGAAGTCCCGCTCGAGGAGGTCCCGCGACTCACCTCGCCGCCGATCTGGCCCGAGATCCATGCGGCCTTCCAACGCTTTGGCTTCCGTTACGTGACGCTCGACCTCGGCGGACTCCGCAGCGGCAATCTGAATGATCTGATCCAGATCGCTCCTCCGACAGCGAGCGTGGGGCACGGCTCATGAATGCCCCGACGCCCTCCCGCTCCGGTTCCTCCAGCGGGCCCGCCCAAATCGCTTCGACCGACCTGACCGGTCGGCGGCTCGGCGATCTGCAGATCCTCCGGCGGCTGGGGCGCGGCGGGATGGCCGATGTCTACGTGGCCAATCAGTCCACGCTCGGGCGGCGCGTCGCGCTGAAGGTCTTGCGGCGGGATCTGGCGGTCGAGGCGAGCTACGTCGAACGGTTTCGTCGCGAAGCGCGGGCCGCCGCCAAGCTGACGCATCCAAACATCGTGCAGATCTACGAAGTTGGCTGCACCGATTCGATGCACTACATCAGCCAAGAGTATGTCGACGGACTCAACCTTCGCCAGCAACTCGATCGCAGCGGCCCGCTCTCGGTCGAGCAAGCCGTAGTGGTGATGCGGAGCGTCGCCGAGGCACTCTCCGCCGCGTCGGCCGAAGGGATCGTTCACCGGGACATCAAGCCCGAAAACGTGATGATCAACAGCCGAGGCGAAGTCAAAGTCGCCGACTTCGGACTGGCCCGCGTGATCCAAGGCGAGCCCGAGCATCAGCTGACCCAAGTCGGGATGACGATGGGGACCCCGTTGTACATGAGTCCCGAGCAGGTGCAGGGACGCGATGTCGATGTCCGCAGCGATCTCTATTCGCTCGGCGTGATGATGTACCACCTGCTCGTCGGCCGACCTCCGTTCGAAGCCGACACCCCGCTGGCCCTGGCGGTGAAACATTTGCACGACACGCCTCCGCCGTTGCCCGAGGCGCGGCCGGAGGGGGATCTGCCGCAGTGGCTGGTCGTAGCGGTCGAGCGGCTGATGGAGAAGTCGCCGGAGAAACGGTTCGCAACGCCTGCGCAACTGGGCGAGTACCTCAGCCGGGCGATGCAGGAAAGCGGTGCGCCGGGCGGCGCCGCAGCCGCGCTCCACTCCCGAATCGATGCGACGCGGACCTTGCAGCGGCTGATGCGGGAAGAGCCTCAGCCTCGCTCGGTCCGGCGCGCGGTGCTGCGATTCGCGGCGATCACGCTCCCCCTGCTCGCCTTCGTCGCCGGCTTTGCGATGGCCGGACAGGGAACGCGTCCCGACGTCGAGCAGCTTCTCCAACGCTCCGATTTCACCGTCGAGCGCAAGGGCTCGGCTGCCGAGCAGTACCTCGAAGCGGCTCGCTTGAACGAGCCCGAAGCGTGGAGGAAAGTCGCGGAATACTTCCCGCCTGAAGAAAGTCCCATCAACGCCGCCTACGCCGTCAAGTCGCAAATCCAGCTCGCCCGCTACTACCGCGAGCTGGGCCAGTATCGGCAGTCCCAACGGGAGCTCCAGACGCTACTCAGCGATGCCACGTTGGCTGGAATCCATCGCGCGGTTGCCCTGGCCGAGTTGTTGCAGACGCAAACCGCGGCGGGGTTCGGCGCCGACGCCAAAGCGACGCGGGAAGAACTGCGAGCTCAGTACCAGAACCTGCAGGCGACCCCGGCCCAACAGAAGATCTTCGACCGAGTCGTTCCCCAAGAAATCTTGCGAACACTCAAGCCGTAGGCTCTGTCGGAAGTGCCGCTGGTTTCTGCCACTTTGAGCCGTAGGCGCTAGCCTCGGGCCTCGCAGCCACTGGGAACCCGCGGCTAGCGCCGTCGGCTCAAGAATTTCGGACAGAACCTAAACGCTGCCGATCTGCGGCAACCAGGAATCGAATTGGCCGCGGGTCATGACCGCGTCGAAGCCGGCCTCGCGGGCAGCTTCCAGCCGGGATTTGTGGACATGCGGCGCGTAGGCGATCACGCGAGCGCCGGCAAATCGCTCCCGAGCCTCGGGGACGAGCGTATTGACGATGCCGCCACGCGTCGACAGGTCGAGGATCACCCAGCGGACATCCTCGGCGGGATGGTCTTCGCCAGGCTGTGGCAAGGAGGTGCCGAAAGTGAACCGCAGCTCGGCGGCCTCACAAACCGCGCGGACGCGGCCCGCGAAGATTAAATCGCCCGACAGGAAAATGACTTCAGGTGCTGGCATCTAACAGGCTCCGGGGCTGTTCCAAAAGGATCTCCGCTTGCTCGTCGAGGCTTTCCGCGGCTGCTGCAAGCACTCGCGCCGTCTCGACCGCTTGCCGCCGCAGCGGAGCGAGATCCGACTTTCCCTGGAGCTCTTCCACCAGCGCCGCAACCATGTTCGCCTCCTGATTGCCGGTGAACGATTCACTGCGGACGGCGCCGGTCCGGTCGTGAATCCAGAACCGCGTCGGGCGATCGGGCCAGGGACGAGTAAAGTCGTCACAGACGATGGACGCGTCATCGCCGGCGATCTCCATCCATTTGCGGGTCGCCGTGTCGTAGCCGCAATTGATCGTCGCCGAGACCCCGTTTGCGAAAACACAGACCGCTGAGACTCGATCCCAGACCTCCCCGCGGCGCTTCCCGGTCGCGAAGATTTTTCGCGGCGCCTGGCCGCCGACCGCCCACACCGCCATGCCGAGTGCGTACCAGCCGAGGTCGAGCAAACACCCCCCGCCGAGTGCCGCTTCGAGCCGGTGGTCGCCGGACTGGAAGGGCTCGAAGAAGGAAACCGAAGCGCTCACATGCCGCAGCGTTCCGAGCTCGCCAGAACCCACCGCTGCAGCCATTCGCGAGGTTCGCGGATGGTGCAGCCAACCGGTCGCATCCAGCCAGCAGACGCCGCTCTTGCGACAGGCGGAGTCGATCCGCAGCGTCTCGTCGAGCGTCGTTGCGAGCGGTTTCTCGCACAGCACATGTTTTCCCGCTGCGGCGGCGGCAATTGCCCAGGCTGCGTGCATCGCCGGCGGAAGCGCGATGTACACCGCATCGACTTCGCTGCTGCGGATCAGCTCCGCGTAATCTCCGAATGCGTGCGGGATCCCGAACTGGTCCGCGTACCAGCGACCGCGCGAGGCCTCGCGGCTGGCAATGGCCGTCACCCGAACGCCCGATGCCTGTTGCAGTTCGGCCACCAGCCGACGCGTGATTCGGCCCGTCCCAAGCACGCCAAAGCGAATTTCTTCCAATTCCATCCATTCAGCCGCGAAAAAGAATGCCTAAGCGGTCAGCCGGTCATAAATCGTCCACGCTCCGGTGACCAGCATCGCTCCGGCACTGATCCACAACAAGGCGTCCCACCAAGAGCCAGGACGGAGCGCTTCGACCGTGCGGCGATAACGGAAGTAGAGTGCCGCGGCCGCCAGCATCGGCAACATGATCCCTTGAGCGACTCCGCTGATCAGAACCAATTGAGCCGGCTCACGGTAGCCGAGGTAGATCACTAAACAGAGCACCGGAAAAAAGCCGCTCAACCGCACCACCCACCGCTGACGCGACTCGGGAGAATCTTCGATCAGTCCCATCACCCGCAGCGCGTCGGTGAAGACGCGGGCGTGGCTCGCGTTGGCGACGAAGAACGTGCTGTAGAGAACCGCGACCGCTCCGAACAAAAAGACCGCGGCCGCATAATCGGAGAACACGGGAACGAACATCGCGGCCAGCGTCCGCACCATGTCGTCCTTGCCCGGATTCAGCTCGCTGCGGTGCAACACCGCGGCTCCGAGCAGAAAGAACGCGACCGTCGAAAAGGTGTAAACGATCGCCGAACCCCAAGCGTCGACTCGCATCACTCGCATCCATCCACGGGCTCGCTGCGTCCACGCCTCCGATCCATCGTTGGGGCCGGTGAACCGAGCGTAGCCTCGTTCGAGGCACCAGTAGGGATAGGTGACTAGCTCCGCGGCTCCGACGCCGATGATCCCGAACGTGGCCAGCGCGGTGCGGATGGGGTTGAGCCCTTCGGAGGATTGCGGCAAGCGGAACGCCAGCCCCGACCAGAATTCCGAGGCTCGCACTCGCCACTCGGGCTGTTCCTGCAGGAAGTACAGATTGACGATCACCAGCACCGTGAACGAGCCGACTAGGACGGTCGAGAAACTCTGGATCAAGCCGTATCGGCCGACGGCCAGCAGGATCGAGGTGCCGGCGGCCACGATCGTCGCCCAAATGGCCACGTCGGCAGGAAACCGCACGCGTCGCTCGCCATCGACGGTCACGCTGTACTTCTCGGTGTACCGCTGCATCGCTCGCTCGGCCTCCAGCGCGGCGAGCGCCGCTGGCACCGCCGCCTCACCCGGTGCGGTCGCTTCATCGGCCGCCGCCTGAGGAACGCGACTGCGGAGGCGAGCGGTGATTCCTGCATCCGCCGCTGCGTTGTAGTCACGTCCCATCTGGGTCACCGGCAGGCTGATCGCCAGAGCTTCACCGACTCCACCCACGATCCCGCCGAGCTGGCTGATGCTGCAGATCCACATCAGGAACCAGTACCAGACCAGCCAATTGCCACGACCGGCGATCCGAGGTCCCGGGACGTCGGTTAACGCGTCCAGCGTGGTCTTGCCGCTGATCAGCGTGTATCGGCCCAATTCGACCTGGGCAAAAACTTTGACCACGCAGCCAAGGATGATCAGCCACAACAGCACGAAGCCTGCTTCGGCGCCTGTCTTCGTCGTCGCGATCAATTCGCCCGAACCGACGATCGAACCGGCGACGATCATCCCCGGACCGGCAAAGCGCAGCATTCCCCACAGTCGCCGCGGTGGCTCGAGCGTTGCAGTCGACGAGCTCTCACGCACATCGCCCTCACGAGATGAACCCTCGCGCGGTGATGTCTCGCTAGGCGGCACGGTAGAAGGCATAGCAGTCCACGTGTTTCTCGGCGTGCCCGCGAGTTTGACGAGTCTTCGGAGGACGGGCGGTTGGCTGTGTGGATGGTAACGGCGGGGAGCGTCCCGCAATCGGCCTCCCTACGGGGCTTCCGCCACCGGCATACAGTAACCGAGCCGCCGTCCGTCGGCATCCCCGCACGCCTACAATGCAGCCTTTGCCGCTCTCCTCCCAACCCCTAGCTGCTCCCATGATTATTGGTGTTCCGCGCGAGATTAAACCGGACGAATACCGCGTGGCCATGCTCCCGGTTGGTGTCGAGGAACTGACCCAGCGTGGCCATCAGGTGATCGTCGAGCGGGGCGCGGGCACCGGTTCGGGCTTGACCGACGAGGCGTATGCCGAAGCGGGGGCCGAACTGGTGGACGATGCGGAGACGGTGTTTGCCCGCGGCGAATTGATCGTCAAGGTCAAGGAACCGCAGCCCGAGGAATGGCCGCGAATCCGCAGCGGCCAAATCGTGTTCACGTATTTCCATTTTGCCGCCAGCGCCGAATTGACTAATGCAATGGTCGATTCCGGAGCCACCTGCTTGGCCTACGAGACGCTCCGCGACGCCCGCGGCCAATTGCCTCTGCTGACACCGATGAGCGAAGTGGCCGGACGGATGAGTGTTCAGGAAGGCGCCAAGTTTCTCGAACGCCCGCAGATGGGACGGGGCATTCTGCTCGGAGGAGTCCCTGGCGTGCCGCCAGCCCACATCACGATCCTCGGCGGCGGAGTCGTCGGCGCCAACGCCGCCCGAATCGCAGCCGGTTTCCAGGCCGACGTGGCCATTCTGGATGTCAATCTCGACCGGCTCCGGCACCTCGATGAGATCATGCCCGCGAACGTGAACGTCCTGTTCAGCGACCGCCACATGATCCTCGAACAATTGGCCCTGGCCGATCTGGTCATCGGAGCGGTTCTCATCCCCGGCGCCAAAGCACCCCATCTGGTACGCCGCGAGGATTTGTCGAGGATGAAGGCGGGCAGCGTCATCATTGACGTCGCCATCGATCAAGGCGGCTGCATTGAAACCAGTCGGCCCACGACTCACCAGTCGCCGACGTTCATCGTCGATGACGTCGTGCACTACTGTGTGACCAACATGCCAGGAGCCGTGGGTCGGACCAGCACCTTTGCTCTCTGTAACGCCACGCTCCCCTATGTGATGAAAGTCGCGCAGCTGGGAGTAGAGCAAGCAATCCAACAATTCCCCGCACTCGCCGAAGCGACCAACATCCTGCGTGGAAAGATCACCAACGCGGCGGTCGCAGAAACCTTCCAACTTCCGCACCAAGCTTTCAAGTAGCAAGAGGCGCGAGCGCACTCGTACTCGTACTCGTACTCGTACTCAGCGCAGCGGTACTCGTACTCAGCGCAGCGGTACTCGTACTCAGCGCAGCGGTACTCGTACTCAGCGCAGCGGTACTCGTACTCGATCTTAACGCTGACGGTACGAGTACGAGAAGATTCGCACCTGAAACCTGAAACCTGAAACCTCCCACCTCCCACCTCCCATGCTTCCTCAGACACTTGAATGGATTGGCGGTCCCCGGGGCCATCTGCGGTTAATTGATCAAACGCTACTGCCCGAGCGGCTCGAGATGATCGATTGCTGGACTCCGGAGGACGCTTGGCAGGCGATCAAGCGGTTGGCCGTTCGAGGAGCTCCGGCGATCGGGATCGCCGCGGCGTATGGCGTTTGCTTGGCGGTCCGGGAGGATCCGCGGAATGTGGCCTCAGCCCGTGCCGCGGCGGATTATTTGGCGACCAGCCGTCCCACGGCGGTGAATTTGTTCTGGGCACTCGACCGGATCCGCCGGGTCCTCGACCGCTACGAGGAGAACGCGACGAGCGATCACTCCGAGGACGACTCGTTGGCCGCGGAGCTGCTTCGCGAGGCGGTGGAGATCCACGAGGAAGATCGTCGCCGTTGCCATTCGATCGGTCGCTGGGGAGCACCGTTGATCGCAGGTTGCCGCGGAGTGCTGACGCACTGCAATGCCGGGGCGCTGGCGACCAGCGAATACGGAACGGCCCTGGCAGTGATCTATCAGGCTCACCGGTCAAATCCCCAACTGGAGGTTTACGCGGATGAGACGCGGCCGCTACTCCAAGGCGCACGGCTCACGGCGTGGGAACTCCAGCAGTCGGGCGTCGACGTCACCGTAATCTGCGACTCGATGGCCGCCCAGGTGATGCGCGAAGGTCGAGTGCAGGCCGTGGTCGTGGGGGCTGACCGGATCGCGGCCAACGGCGATGCGGCGAACAAGATCGGAACCTACGCCGTGGCAATCGCCGCTCGGCACCACGGCATACCGTTTTACGTGGCCGCACCGACTAGCACCTTTGATCTGACGCTTCCGAGCGGCGATGCGATTCCGATCGAGCAGCGGGAACCGGAGGAAGTCGCTCAGCCATTCGGCGTGCGGACCGTTCCGGCGGGAGTTGCGATCTACAACCCGGCCTTCGATGTCACACCTAACGAGCTCATCACAGCGATCATCACCGATCAAGGCGTCATCCAACCGGTCGACGCAGCCCAAGTCGCCGCCGTCGTAGCAGAACCCACACCCACCGCCGCGGGTTAGCATTAGAACTCGGCAGATTCGTGCGTGTTGGAGTAGCGATGAAAGGGGAGGCAACCACGAATCACACGAATCACACGAATGTAAAAGCGTAGCAGTGCACACGTCTTCTGCGAATGGCTGGATTCGTGTGATCCGACGTTTCTGTTCGTAGAGAGGCGAAAAAATGAGCCAGCTGTTGTTCAAGAACGAGTCGTACAGGATCGTCGGCGCTTGTTTTGAGGTCTATAATGAGCAAGGCAGCGGATTTGTTGAACCTGTTTATCAGGAATCCTTGGAACTTGAATTGGAGTTGCAGGCTGTTCCGTATGTTGCCCATCAGTCACTCCAGCTTCGCTACAAGGGGCAGCCTCTCAAGCAGGTCTACATCCCCGATTTCATGTGCTTCAGCCAGATCATCATGGAAATAAAGGCCGTCTCTGCACTTTGTGACGAACATCGAGCACAAGTTCATAACTACCTTAAGGCCACTGGGTTTCGTCTTGGGCTGCTCGTCAATTTTGGGCATTACCCGAAGCTCGAATACGAACGCATCGTCCGCTGAAGCGGCTTCTCTTTCATTCGTGCTATTCGTGTCATTCGTGGTTGTTTTACTCGCGACGGTCACTCACGATTGGTCTTGGTCGGTGGGGATGGTTGCGGCGGAGCGGCTGCGGAGGACGCAGTAGGCTGGTAGCAGGACGGTTCGCACGTAAAAGGTATCGAGCAGCACGCCGAGCCCGAGGGCGAAGCCGAGTTCGGTGATGCCGCGGAGCGAACCGGTGGCTTCTCCACTGCCGATCCCTAGCGAACTGAGCAGCGCAGGAGCCCAGGCCGAGGCGGTCATGCTGAAGAACGTTCCCGCCATCACCAGGCCGCAGCTTGTGATGATTCCACCGGTCCTAGCTAGGGCCCGGCGTACCGCTGCCAAGGGGTGGCTGCGCTTCTGTTCTTCCAGGATCCGCGTGACCAGATACACGTTGTAATCCTGCCCCACGGCGACCAAGATCACGAACAGAAAGATGGGGACTTTCCAGTCCAGCCCAACGTAGGTATCGCCGTAGACGAAACGGAAGAACAGCACAGTCAGGCCCAGGGTGGCGAAGTAGCTGACGAGCACCGTGCCGATCATATACAGGCTCAGCCCCAGCCGGCGGATCACCATCAATAGGACCAGCAGCACGGCAATCACCACCCAGAACTTGATCCGCTTGGCATCGGCCAAGGTGACCGCGCGGAGATCCATGATCGACGGGGTGATGCCAGCCAGTGCGACTTGCGAGCCATACCACGGCGACTGCGGATCGTCCGCCACGTCGCTCAGGTACTCGCCGATCGCATCGACCTCGTTCGCCGTGGAGGCGTCAAAGGGATCGCCGGCGGTCACCACGTCCAGCCGCACCAGGCGACCCTGATATTCTGGAGCGTCGCTCAGAAAGTAACTTTCGCTGATCCGGTGCGACTTTAGCGCCCGCCGGCGCCACGCGTTTTTGTCGAACAGCCCCATCCGGGCTCCGGGCGGGTAATCGCCGAGCGGATCGACGGCCGAGCGGACCGCTTCGACTCCCGGCAAGCGATAGAGGGCGGCTGAAAGGGTCCGCAGATCCTCCTCCAACTGTTCTCGCTCGGCCGCTTCGCGACGCACGAGCAGGAGGGTCGTCGGCGACATTTCGCTGAGCGGGAGGTTGTCGCGCAACAAGTGGATTCCGCGACGGCTCGCCGCCCCGCTCCCAAGCTCGCTACTGATGTCGTAGGTCACCGATTGCTCGTGCAAAAATCCGTAGATCGCTGGGGGAAGGAGCACTCCCATCCCGATCACCAGGACTCTCACCGGCCGCCGCGTCATCGCCCCGGAGATCCAGTGCCAGAGCGGCGAGTAAGCTTCGGCAGCTCGCTGGGCGGGACGTCCTGGCCAGAAGACGCCCGGGCCGAGGGCTCGCAGCAGGGCCGGAGTCAGCGTCGTGCAGACGGCGAGCGCGACCAGCAGGCAGATCGCGATGACCGGTCCCGAGTAGTGGAACTTGCCGAAGCTCGCGACCCACAGCATCGCGAGTCCGACGACGGTCGTCATGGCGCTTCCCACCAAGGCGTCGGCGACCCGGGACAGCGAGACCTCGACGGTTTCACCCCAAGGGCGATCGCCCGCCTCTTCGCGAAGTCGAGAGATGAGGAACAAGCAGTAATCGGTTCCCGCCCCGAACAGAATCACGATCACGAAGATCCGCGACGTCGTGAACACCTTGAGGTCCAGCCACCCCAGCCCCGGCCAGGCCGATGCCGTCGCGATCATGGCCACCAGCCCACTGGCGCAGGTGATCGCGACCAGGATCGAGACCAGCGGCACCGCAACCAGCAACGGCGAGCGGTAGATGACCGCGAGGATCACCAGAATCAACAGCACCGTGAGGACTTCGGTGTACCGGATTGCGTCGGCGCTACTCCGCAACATCTCGCCGCCGATCGCCGCCGAGCCAGTCGGCAGAATCTTTAGCCCGGGTTCGGTAAAGCCCTGGTTGCGAGCCCGAACGTCGGTGATCATTTTTTCGAGCGAGGCGAGCGTGGCGATATTCTCGGTCGCCGCCAACTCACTCTCGAGCCGCAATATCACCAGTCGCGCCTGCTGCGAGCTCAGCCGGTGACCGATCACCGGATCATTCCAGGTCAGCACGTCCAGCAAGGAGTGCCAACCGGTGAGGTCGCGGTCGGCAATCGCCGCGACCTCGGCTTCGATTTCGGGCTGCAACTGCAACGCGGCTTCCCGGTCCGTCGCCGCCCCCTCGGAGTCTCCAAGCGCCGCGCGGAGCGCCGCCCGATCCCAGTAGGCGATGGCGATCCGGGGCCACGCGAGCGATTCGTTCGCCGAACGCTCGGTTCCCTTGGCCAAGCGTTCGGCGAAAAAGCTGTAATACTGCTCGTCGGTTCGGATCGCTTCGTCGAGAGCGACTTGCGCCCGGTCGATGTACCGCTTCGCCAACGGGTGCTGCGGCGGACCGCTCGGCTCCCATCCTGCGGCCAGGGCTCGCTGCAGACTCACTTCCGCCAACCGGTGGTAGAGCCGCCGGACGAGGTCCATCCCCACGTGCTCATCGGCCTTGCTGATCGCATCGGAGTCGCGAGCGAAGACGAGCACGACTTGGCTGCGGCTCCGCTCTTCGGGAAACGCCGCATCGAGCAGTTCGCCGCCGACGACGCTGGGCATCTGCGGCGGCAGGTATTCAAAGTCGCCGTCGTAGGCGATCTCGTTCCAGGACGGAGCGAAGAACCGCGCGGCGAGGGTGGCCGCGATCCAGAACGCGAGCACCGCCAGCCAATACCGGGAGACGAGTCGACCGAGCAGTGTGCCGACGTCGCGGGCGGGTCGCTGGGATTCGTCCAGGTCCAATTGACGGCCGTTTCGGAAAAGGAGAAGAGACAGGTCGACGGTGCCGCCCGCTTTCCCCGTGGAACTGAGCAGGCAGACTCCGCCGAACCGTCAAGATTAGGAAGATCCTCCGATTTTCGCCACCAGCCCGCCGCAGCCGCGCCCTGGGCCCGGTCACCGCCGCTTTCGAATCACTTCCAGCGATCGCTGGTGGGAATGAAGCGATCGAGCTGCTGGAATTTTTTGCCATCGGCTTGCTCGGCAAAGCGGTAGCCGAGTTCTCCGATCTGTTCGGCCGCGGCGGTCAGCTGCTCCGCATTGCCCAGACGCAGCCCGACCCCGTCGAACACGGTCAGCACCTGTTCCACCTGCGGGCTCTCGACCTTGGCCGCGACGCTGCGGAGCCGAGCGGCAGCGCGGGCGGCTCGCTTGGCGGCGTTGACGCCGTAGGTGTTCGCCTCGGTGGCCAGGGCCACCGCGCGCAAGCTCGCCTCGAGTTCGGCAATCATGCCAGCGATGAACATCACCCGCAGCCGCTCCGGAGAGCTGACCGCGTTGGTTTTGCCATCGCTGCGAACGAAGTTGTGGCGGATCGTTCCCTGAGACCAGCTGACAAATTCAAAGTCGAGGCTGCCGGCCGAGTGGCCCCCGACGTTCACCAGCGTTTCGTCTTGGACCGTGTGGCACCGCAGGCAGCTCTGGGCCATCAGGTAGAGGTTCTCGGGGTTCCGCATCCCCGCCGCCACCGACGCTGCGATCCGTTGCTCGCGATGGGCCGGCGACTCGCTCAGCCGCGTCACCCCCTCGCCGCCGTAATCATGGTGCAGATCGAGCCAGTTCCGCGAAGCTCCGTGACACGATTCGCAGGAGATGCCCGAGATCACCTCGTGGCCCGTCGGCTGGGCCTGCTGGGTGTAGTGGCAGGCGACGCAGCGGTCCTCGTGCTTGATCGATCGGATGCCCAGCCGTGCGGCGATCTGTTTGGCTTCGGGTTTGCGATGCAGCTCTTCAAAGGTCAGCGAGTGCGGGGTCCGCCGCCAGACTTCGACTTCCGAAGCGTGGCATTTGACGCACGCGTCGGCCGAGAGCACTTCGTTGGGATTCGCGGGCGTTGCCGCTCGCCAAGCCGCCGAGGAGGCGATCGAGGTTGCCGCCTCGAGGCGGTTCCAGCGAATGCAGAGCAGGGCGTAGGCGAGGACCAGCGCCAGGCCAAACCAAACCTTGCGGTGCGACACGAGCGGAAACCTCCAGGGACGCAAGCTATCGGAGCACAGACCGGTGGACCTCCCCGAGCGGGAAAGTCCACTCTCTCTGTTCACCGTAGCTCACAAAACGGCGCTCCCCGAACAAAGCGCCTCTCCATCAGAACGCCTCTCCATCCAAGCGCTCCCCGAGCTTGCCGCTCCCCGCAACCGACTCAGCTCAGCCCGAACGCCTTATCCATGTCGTTGGAGATCTCGGCCAGCCGCTCGGGGCCTCCTCCACCGACTTCGGCGGCCGCCCAGCCGGCGTATTGGATATCGGCCAACGCTTGGCGAACCGAAGCCCAGTCGAGATCGCCATCGGTCATCGTCTTGGAGAATCGATCCTCGGCCCGCGAGAAGCCCTTGGCGTCGAGCTTGACGATCCGTTTGCCGAGGGTCCGAATCCAGGCAGCCGGGTCGCCGTACTTCCAGTGATTGCCGATGTCGAATTGCATCCCGACCCAGGGCGACTCGAAGGCATCGACATACGCCGCGAGCTTGTCGGCCGTCTGGTCCGAGCCTCCCTCGTGGTCATAGAGGAAATGGTTCCAGACGTTTTCGATCGCGATGATGACGCCGACTTCCGCGGCCACGGGGATGGCCTGGGCGATGTTGGCGATTGAGCGGTCGATCAGTTCGGCCTCTTCACCGTCTTTGCCGTGACCGACGACCAGCAGCACCGTGCCCCCGCCGACGGCGTGGGTGGTGCGAATCGCCTCCTTCAACGTCTCGAGCGCTTGCTTGCGTTGCTCGGGATCGGGACTCGTGTGGCGGATGTCCCAGTGCCCGGCACAGACCGACCCGTCGACCGGCAGTCCGGTGCTGTCGATCGCGCGGCGGACTTCATCGATATCGAAGTTCGGCGCGCTCAGCTCGATTCCGTCGAAGCCGGCCGCTTTGACTGCCGCGAACTTCTCCTCCAGCGAGCCCGGCATCCGCACCATGCCCTCTTTGAGCGACTTGAAAATTCGCTGCCCGCCGGCTGCGGGATGCTCCGCGGCCGAGGCGATCCGAGGGAGGGAGCAGACGGCCGAAGCGGCGAGCGTCGAAGCTAAGAAGGTGCGGCGTTGCATGGTGGGAAACTCGCGGGGAGGGGAAGGAATGGCTGTAACGATCTCGACGATCATAGCAGCGTCCTCGCCGCGATTCACTATTCCACGAGCCTCTCGCCCGCTGTCCTCTCCCTTTGAGCCGACGCCGCTAGCCGCGGGTGTTCAATCAGCCGCCACGTGCTAGCGTCCGGTTGTCACGGCGTTTTTCAGAAACCGGGGGCAAGCGCCGGCGGCTCATGAATAATCCGGGCTAGCCGCGGGTTCTGCCGCGGACGTCCCGGGGCTGCGAGGCCCGAGGCTAGCGCCTACGGCTCAACTGAGGATTTAGACCTGCTCGCGGTAGGTCGACCAGCTGAGGTAGGCGAGGATTGCGGCGAACACCAGGAATCCCGCGTCCATCAACAGACTCGCACCCTGCAGGGGAGCGATGTCGGTGAGGCCGGCCAAACGCAGGACGAGGTCAGCCAGGAACAGCAGCAGCAGCAGGGCGGCAACCACAAGGCTGGTCAGGCAGAGCGCCTTGGGCATCAAGGAACCTCGACTTATGATCGCGGGTGCGGTACGCATGGTGACGGAAAAGTCTGTGGCGGCAGTATAGTCCAGCGGTCCCAGTTTCACACCGCCGCCCGAACAGCCTAATTTAAAGCGGGTCGATTTTGCTCGCGATCGCGTCGGATCTGACGAATAACACGAAAAAAAGCTCTCCGAATGGTCACTCAGGACGCTGCGGATGGCCAGTCGCTGGCCCAGGACCCTTGGCAGTGGTGGCGTCGCCAGATGCCGATCATCCAGCGGTGGGCGTACTTCGATCACGCCGCGGTCGCTCCGCTGCCCGCTCCGGCCGCCGCTGCGTTGGTCGATTTCGCCCAAGCAGCTTCGGAGCAGGGCGACACCGTCTGGCCCGAGTGGTCCGCGAACCTCGGCCGGTTGCGGAGCGGCATCGCCACCTGGCTGCACGCTTCGCCGGACGAGATCGCTCTTGTACCGAACACCACCTTCGGCATCAACATCGTGGCCGAGGGACTGCGGTGGCGGGAGGGCGACAATGTCGTGATTCCGGGAGGTGAGTTCCCCTCGAACCACTTCCCGTGGCAGAATCAGGAGCGTCGTGGAGTGGAGCTGCGAGTGGTTCCAAGCCCCGGCGGACGCGTTGATTTGGACGGCATCCGTCGAGCGATCGACGGTCGGACGCGGATCGTCGCCGCGTCTTGGGTCGGTTACGCCAGCGGCTATCGGCTTCCGCTCGAGCAGCTCTGTGAGCTGACGCATGAGGCGGGAGCGCTGTTTTTTCTGGACGCAATCCAAGGGCTGGGCGTGTTCCCCTTGGACTTGTCGGCCACGCCGGTCGACTTTCTCGCCGCCGACGGCCACAAATGGATGCTCGGCCCCGAAGGCGCTGGAGTGGCCTTCATCCGCCACGCCCATCTCGACCAGCTCGACTGTACGGCGGTCGGGTGGCACAGCGTCGTCGGCGGGCACGCATTCGACGCCTCGCAGTTCCAACTTCGCGATGCCGCCTCGCGTTACGAGGGCGGGTCGATGAATATGGCGGGGCTGATCGCGATGCACGAAAGCCTGAAGCTGTTCTGGGAGGTAGGCTCTCAGCATGGGGCGGAGGCGATCGGGGAGCGGATCCTGACGCTCCACGCCCACGCCCGAGAGGCCTTGCAACGCAACGGAGCGAGCTTGATCAGCGATTGGCCCGAAGCGAATCGCAGCGGGATCGTGACGTTCCAGACCCGCGGACCCGATCCGGCGGATGTCCGCAACCGATTGGCCGAGGCGGGGATCGCTGTGAGCTGCCGCGGCGGAGGAATCCGCGCCAGCATCCATGCCTACAACACGACCGAAGAAATTGACCGGATGGCCGAGGCGATCCGCTGAGCTGCCCCAGACTGGGTTGACCGCCAACGACGACGACGCATGAGCACCCGCGCAATTTACACTGGCAGCTTCGATCCGGTCACGCTCGGACACCTGCACATCATCCGCCGCGCTTCGCGGTTGGTCGACGAACTGGTCGTGGGGATCGGCATCAACGCCGACAAACAGCCGCTCTTCACCCCGGAAGAACGCGTCGAACTGGTGGAACGGGTCAGCCACGATATTCCGAATGTCCGCGTCGAGACCTTTTCGGGGCTGGCCGTCGACTTCGTCCGCCATTGCCGGGCGAGTGTGATGGTCCGCGGGATCCGACCGCTGACCGATATCGCGGGCGAGTTCTCGATGCTGATGGCCAATCGCCAGCTTGACCGGGGGATCGAGACCGTGTTCCTGATGGCCGACGAAGAGTACGCGCACGTCAGCAGTTCACTGCTCAAGCAGATCGCGGCGATGAGCGAAGACGACGAGCGGTTGGCGAAGTTCGTGCCTCCCGCGGTGATCGGTCCGATCCGTGAAAAGATCCGCAGTCGGAACCTCGGCTAGAGCGAAACGAAGCATGCTGAGTCTACGACCGAAATATCTGAAGCGCTACAGGGACGTCGTGCGTTTGCTCGTCCGCTACGGCCGTTCGGACCTGGTCAAACAGGCAGGCTTGGCCGAAGCGATTGGCGAAGCCGAAGTTCCGGCGGTCCGCTTGGCCGAGGCCGAGGAATTGGCCGGCGATCTGGAGCGGCTGGGCCCGACGTTCATCAAGCTCGGCCAGCTGCTCTCGACTCGCCCCGACGTGCTCCCGCCGAGCTACCTCGATGCCCTGGCGCGGTTGCAGAACCGCGTGGAGCCGTTCTCCTTTGCCGAAGTCGAGCGGACGGTCACCAGCGAGCTCGGGGTGCGGCTCTCACGAGGCTTTGGCAGCTTCGATCGCAAACCGCTGGCGTCCGCATCGCTCAGCCAAGTCCATCGGGCGACGCTCCGCGATGGCCGCCAAGTCGTCGTCAAGGTCCAGCGGCCGGGGATCCGCGATCAGGTGATCGACGACCTCGACGCGCTCGAAGATTTGGCGGGAATCATCGACCACCACACCTCGCTCGGACGTCGCTACGATTTCGGCGGCTTGCTCGAAGCGCTCCGCCACACGCTGCTCCGCGAGCTCGATTTCCGCAACGAAGCCCAAAACCTGCTCACCATGCAACACAACTTGCGGAAGTTCCGCCAGTTGCGGGTGCCTGCGCCGATCGAGGACTACACGTCGCGCCGCGTGCTGACGATGGAGTACGTTTCGGGGATCACGATCACCGACGGCAAACTGCTCGATCTGTTTCAGCTGGAACGGCAGTCGTTATGCGAGGAACTCTATCGCGCTTATCTACACCAAGTGCTGGTCGATGGGTTCTTTCACGCCGATCCCCACCCGGGCAATCTTAGCCTGACGCCGGATCGCCGAATCGTGGTGTTCGATTTAGGCATGGTGGTGAGGATCCCGCCGCGGCTACAAGACAACTTGATCAAGCTGCTGTTGGCGATTTCCGAGGGGCGAGGTGAGGATGCCGCCGCGGTTGCGACCAAGATCGGTCAAAAAGACCCCGACTTCGATAAGGCAGAATTCCAGCATCGCATCGTGCAACTGGTCACCGACAACCAGAACACTTCGCTCGAGCAGATGCAGCTGGGGCACGTCGTGTTGGAAATTCGCGCGGCGGCCGCGGAGACCGGCATTCGGCTTCCGCAAGAGCTGACGATGCTCAGCAAGACGCTGCTGAATCTGGAAAAAACACTTCGCGTGCTCGATCCTCGCTACGACGTGCACGACGCGATTCGCCGCTACACGTCGGAGATCCTGCACCGCCGCGCCCAGGGCAAAATGTCGCTGCAGGGGCTCTACAGTTCACTGATCGAAGTCAATGAATTTGCCACGCTCCTTCCCGAGCGGGCGAATAAGATTTTGGATCTGCTGGCCGAGAACGAACTTCGCATGAAAGTCGACGCGGTCGATGAAGCGCAGCTGATTCAAGGCATCCAAAAGATCGCCAACCGGATCACAATGGGGTTGATCCTGGCCGCACTGATCGTCGGCGCAGCGCTGATGATGGACGTGCCCACCGATCTGAGGCTGTTCGGCTACCCGGCGATCGCGATGTTCTTCTTTCTCGCCGCGGCGGCGGGAGGTTTGATGCTGGTCTTCCAGATCGTTGTTCGAGACCGCCACGACGGGTGACGGACCCGCGGGTGGTTGCTGAGTCGCCGGTTACGAAGCGCGGAAAACGTCGGCCGCGATCTCGAACGAGCGGAGGCGGGCGGCGGGGTCGAAGATCTGCGCGGTCGCGATAATTTCGTCCGCGCCGGTGGCGGCAACGATTCGCTCCAGGTCTTGCCGAACCGTCTCGGGCGAACCGACCGCCGAGACCCGCGTCATTCGCTCGACGTGGGCCTGCTCCTGCGGCGTCCAGCGTCCCTCCATGCTCTCGAGCGGTGGGAGCAGCTCAGTCGGCGCGCCGCGGACCAAGTGGACGAACTGCTGTTGCAACGTTGTGAACAGCCGGCGGGCCTCGGCGTCGCTGTCGGCGGCAAACAGATTCACGCCCACCATTACATACGGCTCGGCCAGAGCTTCGCTGGGAGTGAACCGACTTCGGTACAGTTGCAAGGCGGGGAGCAGGTAGTCGGGAGCGAAGTGGGAGGCAAATGCAAAGGGGAGTCCAAGTTCGGCTGCCAAGCGGGCGCTGAAGTCGCTCGATCCGAGCAGGTAAAGTGGCACCTCCAACCCCTCGCCAGGAATTGCCCGAACCGCCGGCAGCGAGGCGACGGGCATCGCGGGAGGCGTCGCCGCCGATTGCCGAGCCCGTGGCGGACGGAAATAGTTCCGCAACTCCGCCAGGTCACGCGGAAAGCTTTCGTTAACGTTGCCGAGCCCCCGGCGGAGCGCCCGGGCGGTTTGCGGGTCTCCCCCAGGGGCGCGACCGAGCCCCAAATCGATGCGGCCGGGATAGAGCGACTCGAGCGTTCCGAACTGCTCGGCAATCACCAGCGGTGCGTGGTTCGGCAACATGATCCCGCCGGCGCCGACGCGGATGCGCGAGGTTCCGCCGGCGAGGTGCCCGATGACGACCGCTGTGGCGGCGCTGGCGACTCCGGGGATGCTGTGATGTTCGGCGACCCAGTAGCGATGGTAGCCCCACTGCTCGGCATGCTGGGCCAGTTCCAGCGAATTGCGGAACGCCTCGGCCGCGGTCCCGCCAGCGCGGATCGGCGAGAGATCAAGCACCGAGTAACGAATTTGCGCGAGCGTCGTCACGATGTCTGCTCCTGGTCGGCGTCAGGGGAAAGAGGTGGCATAGGCTTTGCATCCTTGGGGCCTTCCGTCACTACCCGTTGCCTTGTTTTTTGCTCAACACGCTCGCGGAGAATTTTCCCATGACTCGTGAAGAATTCCGCTCCTGTATTGAGGCCTGCATCGAATGCGCCCAGGCCTGCGAGAACTGCGCCGACTCGTGCCTCAGCGAGAAAGATGTCGCTTCGATGTCCGAGTGCATCCGGCTCGATCGCGATTGCGCGGAGCTGTGCTGGACGTCGGCGGCATTGATGAGCCGCGGTTCGAACTTCGCCCGCGAGCTTTGCCGCGTCTGCGCCGATGTCTGTGAAGCCTGCGGCGAAGAGTGCGGCAAGCACGACATGGACCACTGTCAGAAATGCGCCGAAGCTTGCCGGCGATGCGCTCAAGAGTGCCGCCAGATGGCTGGCGTCAGCGCCTAAAGCAGTCGCAGCCGCACAGCTCACGAAAAAGTTGTTTAACGGCAAGCCGAAGGCGACTGCTTTTTAAAACACAGTCGCCTTCGGCTTGCCGTTAAACGACTGCGCCACCATCCACGTCCGGCCAGCGTCAAACCAATTCGGCGACTGGGCCGTGTTCGACGAGGTACTGGGGCCGGCCGGTGGGGTCGACGAGGGTCGTGCTCGAAACGTCGATACCGAGATTGTGGTAAAGGGTCGCGATCACTTCTTGAACCTCCACCGGCCGTTCGGTGGCATGCTCACCGAGCCGGTTGGTCGCGCCGATGACTTGGCCAGTTCGCATTCCGCCGCCGACGAGAAAAGCCGAGTTGACCGGTGCCCAGTGATCGCGGCCCGCCTGGGGGTTGATTTTTGGAGTCCGCCCAAACTCGCCCCAAACAATGACGGTTACGTCGTCCAGCAAATCTCGTTCGGCGAGGTCGTCCATCAGCGCGCTGAGGCATTGATCGAGCTTGCCGCCATGGTCGCGGACCATATCGAAGTTCTGGCTATGGCTGTCCCACCGTCCATAGCTGAGGCTCACGACGCGCACTCCGGCTTCGACCAGACGGCGAGCGAGCAGCAAGTGTTCGTTGCAAGTCGGCGCGCCGTCGTACTGGTACTTATAAGGTTTGCCATCTCCGTACCTAGCGACAGTTGCTGGATCCTCCTTGCTCAGATCCAGGGCGTCGAGCAAGCGGCTGCTGGTGAGGACATCGAGCGCTCGCTGACCAAAAGCATCCATGCCTTCCATCGCCCCGCTGGCGTCGACGTCGCGTCGCAGCGTATCGATCCGGTCGAGGACTCGCCGGCGATCCGCTAACCGTTCGAGCGTGATCCCTTGGAGCCGCATGTTCTCCATTCCCGGACCATCGGGCTTGAAGGGCGAATAGGCCACACCCAAGAAGCCGGGGCTGCCGGGGTCGGACCAGGGAACATGGCTGGTCCGGTCGGCCAGTCCCACGTACGGCGGCACGGAGGGATCGACCGGACCGCGAAGCTTGGCGACCACCGAACCGACCGCCGGTCGCCCGCCGATCGCTTGCAGATCATTGGGTAACCAGCCGGTCAAGCATTGATAGGCTTCGTGGCGGTCCTTGCTGCCGACGACCGAGCGAATGATTGCCGCTTTGTCCATCCGCGTCGCAAGCCGAGGAAAGACTTCGCAGATTTCGATCCCCGGGACGTTAGTTCGGATCGGCCGGAACTCGCCGCGAATTTCGCTCGGAGCTTCGGTCTTGAGGTCCCACATATCTTGGTGCGGCGGACCTCCAGCGAGGAAGACGTTGATTACCGCTTTGTGATGGCCGCCTCTCCGGCCTGTGCCACTCTCCGGAGCGGATCGGAGGCTGCTCTCCTGCGCTCGCAGGACATTCGCTAGCGACAGCCACCCGAAGCCGAAGCCCAATCCGCCGATGGTCAGAAAATCGCGGCGGGCGAGTCCATCACAAAAACCTCCACGCGGCGAGCGGCTGTTTGCCCTGGGCTGCGCTGCACCAAGAATTGTGAACATGGTGAGCCTCGAGTGGGGAGGGAGGGGCGTGAGGTGGGAAGACCGCGTGCGGCCTTAACCTGGAAGTTACGGCCGCAGTGGAGTCAAAGTCAAGCATTTAGGCATGAGGTTTGTTACAGTCCAAGCCGTCGAGCCCTTTCCATTTCTGATCCCGCTGTTGCGGCGAACACTGCAGCAGCGACCGCCCCAGGTGGCGGCTATCTCGTCTAAAAGAGTGCGTCATGAGTATTCATCATGCGGATCCCGGTGAGATCATCGATGTTCAACGGCCTGCCGACGCAGGCGGAGGCGAAGCAGCGGGAAAGACCACGACGTTGGTCAAACACGATCCGCTGCAAATCATTCGCCTCGTGCTCGCTGCGGGGAAAGAAATCCCGACGCACCAAAGTCCCGGATTCTTGGTGGTCCAGTGCGTGGAGGGGCGCGTGGAGTTCACCGCACTCGGCGAGACACGCCTGCTCGAGCCGGGGAAACTGCTGTACCTGCGACCGCACGAGCCCCATTCGGTGCGGTGCATCGAAGCCGGCGTGTTGCTGTTGACGATGATGCTGCCACGAACCGGCGGCCCTGATGAAGTCGAGGAAGCCTCGGAGGAATCTTTTCCCGCCAGCGATCCTCCCTCCTGGACCGGCGCCAGCACTTGAGCGGCATGCCGCTCATAGTCGCCTTTCGCTCCGCGAAAGTAGCGCTCTCGGCGCAGCTTCCACGGAGCGAAAGGGAAATCTTTGCGCAGCTTTCGCGGAGCGAAAGGCGACTATGCCCCCTCAGGTCGTGTATTCGCTGTTGAAGCGGACGTAGTCGACCGTCAGGTCGCTGGTCCAGAAAGTTGCTTCACCCGCTCCGCGGCCGACGATTAGCTCCAAACGGACTTCGCTGGCGCTGCGGATCGCGGCGCTGGCGGCGGCGGCATCGAAGGCAACCGGTGCCCCGTCGCGGTAGACCTGCGTGCCCTGGATCGCGAGTGCCATCGCCGCGGGCTCGATCGGTTCTCCGGCGTAGCCCGCGGCCGAAACGATGCGGCCCCAGTTGGGATCGCCGCCGGTGATTGCCGTTTTGACGAGCGCACTTTCGGCGATGGTTTTGGCGATCTTTGCCGCCGAGGCATCGGTTTGGGCTCCGCGAACGGCGATCTCGATCACGTGCGTTGCTCCCTCGCCGTCGGCGGGAATTTTCTTAGCCAGCTCGATGCACATTTCGGTGAGCGCTGCGGTGAAAGCGGCGAGCGTGTCTCCGTCGGTTTGGGCCCCCTTGGTTTGGGCCCCCTTGGTTTGGGCCGCGGTGCCTACGCGGTTGCTCGAGAGCAGCACGAGCGTGTCGTTGGTGCTGGTGTGCCCTTCCACGCTGATCCGATTGAAACTGCGATCGGCAGCGTGCGACAAAGCGGCCTGAGCGTCTTCGGCGGAGAGCGTCAAGTCGGTTACGACCAAGCCGAGCATCGTGGCCATGTTCGGTCCGATCATCCCAGCTCCTTTGGCCATCCCGGCCAGGGAGATGGTCTCGCCGCCCGGGAGCGTCGACTGCCGAGCGGCGATCTTCCGACCCTGGTCGGTGGTCAGGATGGCATCGGCGGCCCGCAGAAAAGCGTCGGGGTCGCTGGCGAGCTCGCCGGAGGCCTGGGCGACGCCAGCGGAGATTCGCTCCATCGGCAGGTGGTGGCCGATCACTCCAGTGCTCATCACCAGCACTTCGCTCGGCTCACAACCGACCGCCTCGGCGACCCACCGCGTCGTCTGCTCGGCATCCTCCATGCCCCGCTGGCCGGTGCATGCGTTGGCGTTGCCGCTGTTGACCACCACCGCCCGAATGGCTCCCGGGGTCCGCGAACGGCTGAGCACCACCGGAGCCGCGACGACCTGGTTCTGGGTATAAACTCCGGCGGCCACCGAGCCGGGGTCGGCGACGACCAGCGTCAGATCAGGCTTGCCCGATTTCTTGATGCCGCAGGTGACGCCGGCAAAGCGAAAACCACTGGGTAACTGCATGACAAAGGATCCACGGGAAGAACAGGAAGTCAGGAAAGCGGCCGGCCGTGGAAAGGCGCGAGTGGCCGATGGCGGTAGGGTTGCAAGAATGTCCCTTTTCGCGCCGCACTTTTCTAGGCGTCTTGCGAATAGCCCCTTACATGCGAAGGCTGGGAGCCGAACAATACGCACGGCAGCGATCCGTCTCGGTTGCGGTCGCTCGCCGCACCCTCCTTCCCGCGCCGGCCGTCTCGCATGCCGCCCGTTGAAACTTTCGGACTGACGAAACGATTCGGCGCTTTTCACGCGCTCCGCGACTGCACGTTGCGGGTCGAGGCTGGGGAAGTGTTTGGCTTGCTCGGGCCCAACGGAGCGGGCAAGACGACGCTGGTTCGCTTGCTACTCGGATTCATGCGGCCCTCGTCCGGTTGGGCTCGGGTCGGTGGACTCGACGTGGTCGAGCAGAGTGTCGACGTGCGGCGGCAGGTGGCATACCTGCCGGGCGACGCGCGGCTGCCGGGGCACATGCGGGCTCGCGGCCTGCTCGCCTTTTTCGCGGGGATGCATCCGGCGGGCAGTTTGGAGCGAAGCTTGAAGGTCGCCGAGCGGATGGAGTTGGATCTCTCGCGGCGGATCGCCTTCATGTCGACCGGGATGCGTCAGAAGTTAGCCCTCGCTGCGGTCCTCGGCCCCCGCACGCCGCTGTTGATCTTGGACGAGCCGACCGCGAATCTCGATCCTACGGTGCGAGGGGAAGTGCTTCAGATGGTCGCCGAAGCTCGCGGCGAGGGACGGACCGTGATCTTCTCCTCGCATGTGCTTTCGGAAATCGAAGAGGTCTGCGATCGCGTCATGTTGCTCCGCCGCGGACAACTGGTACTGGACCAGCGGCTGAGCGAACTCCGCGACCGCCACCTGATCCGCGGCGTGGCCCGCGGTCCACTCGCACCCGCAGTCGGCCCCTGGAGTGATTCGGTGTCGATCGAGAGGGGCGAGCAAGGGCGCGTGACGATCGACGTCTCGGGCGACCTGCTCCCGGCCCTTCGCTGGTTGGTTGAGCAGAACATCGAGCAAGTGCGGATCGAACCGGTGCGGTTGAAGACGATCTATCAGGGCGTCCATGTCGGAACCGCCGACCGCTCCACCGAGAGCCGCCCCTCCTCCGATCTCGTCGACGAGGAAGCGTGATGATCGACCGCATGTTGATCCGCAAATATATCAGCCAGTCGGTGATCCTCTGGGCGGGCTGCGCGATCACGCTGTTTGCATTTTGTTGGATTCGAGTGTGGGTGGTCAGCCTGCTCGACATGGGGCAGTTCCGGACGATCGTCGAACAGTTTCGTGAATACGAACGCTTCTCCCCGATCTCGTTCGACCAATTGCTGACCTACGCCGGTCGGGTGGGGATGACTTATGACGAACCGGTCGTGCTGTTTTGTGCGGTCGTGTGGTGCATCGCCCGCGGATCGGATGTGGTGAGCGGCGAGCTTGGTCGCGGGACGCTCGAGATGGTGCTGGCCCAGCCGATCAGCCGCACCCGTCTACTGATGGCGCACGCGCTCGTGTCGATCGTCGGACTCGCACTGTTGGTTCTGCTCGCCTGGCTCGGAATCTGGATCGGAGTCCAGCTGACGACCGTCGAGGAAACCGTCCCGCCGCCCACGATTCGCGTTCCGGTATTGAATGTGGTCGTTCCCCTCTCGACCGGCGAACCGGAAACGATTCAGGTCGCAATGCGGGACCGAGTCGACGTCAGCGCCTTTGCCGGCAGCTCGCTGAACTTGTTCGCATTCGGCTTCTTTCTGCTCGGCCTGAGCACCTTCATGAGCAGCTGGGATCGTTATCGCTGGCGGACTGTCGGTGTCGTGATCACGATCTATGTGTTGCAGTTGGTGATGTTTGGCTTGGGGAAAGCGGCCGACCAACTCCAGTGGCTCACCCATCTCTCCTTCTTCGATCTCTACCGGCCCCAGCAAATCGCTCAAGCAGCGATCCACCAGGGGCATGCCGCGGCTTGGCAATTGACTCCGGTCGAAGAGGGGACGCTGCTCGGTCCGCTGGCGTTCAGTCTGATTTTGATCGCGATGGGAACGCTCGCGTATGTGCTGGCGATCCGCGTCTTTAAGAAGCGAGATCTGCCGGCGCCGTTGTAGCAGGGCAGGTAGCAGGTAGCAGGTTTCAGGTAGCAGGTAGCGGGGGGGGCCACGGAAGGACACGGAACCGCACGGAAGGGAGTGGAGGCTTCGGCGATCGTACTCGTACTCAGCGAAGCGGTACTCGTACTCGTACTCGGATCCGGCCAGCGACCCACGCCGCCCAGTCTTAGCTGGACAGCGCCACTTTCTCACGCTGAATTGCTATAAAGTCAGCAGTGCCCAGCAGTTGGCTATCAAGTCGTTTAACGGCAAGCCGAAGGCGACTGTGTTTTAAAAAGCAGTCGCCTTCGGCTTGCC
>NZ_WRPR01000070.1 GCF_010367455.1 Candidatus Laterigemmans baculatus
CCCTCACCCTAACCCTCTCCCCCACGGCTTGGCTGCGGAACTTTCGTTCGCAGCCAAGCCGCGGGGGAGAGGGGACCGGAAAACTGCACGACCCTCCCGGGGGGAGGGTGAGATCATAAAACGACGGCTAATCGCCCCCGCGGCGGCCTACTTGGGAATCGCCGAAAATGCAAACCGCTCGGCCGCCCGTTGCAACTCGGGGCGACCGGCTAGAACCGCGCTCTCCCGCTCTCCGCTGAACCGATTCGAGGCGGAGCGGAGTACGACGCGAATCTCCCGATCCAAGCCTGCCTCGCGGGCGATCGCGAACGCCACGCCGACCTGAAAACGATCCTGCGGATAAATCGGAACTCCCAGCGTCGCCAGCGACCAGCGATCGATCGGCACTCGCACCCAACGCCCCATCCCCAGCTCAAGTGCGTCCGACTCGCTCGGCTGCTCCACCAGGGCGGCGAGCGACTCGGGCAGTCGGCCAACTGCTTCCGGAGTGACGTAAACGGTCGCACGACTGCTGTGCGGAGCGTACAGCGCCCAGGAGAGCCAGTGGTCAAACCGCCCACTCCGCTCGAGCACCGGCAGGCTCAGCATCAGAACCACGATCCAGCCGGCTGCCGCGGACGACTCGCGCTTCTCCGACTCACGAACCGGTGGACCTTCCACGCCGAGTTCCGATGAGGACCTCGTGGTGGGCCAAAACAGCAGCACCGCCTGAAGCGCGAAGAACAGGTTCCAGACCAACACTCCAGGCTGATGCCCCAGCCCGATCGGGCCGAGGACGAGGATCAGGGTAGTGTGCAAGGCGACCGCCAGCACGACGCCGATCCGGCGGGTCCACGTCCCACTCCTTTGAGGACCATTTCTATGAGGCCAAGCCAGCAGGATTGCGACCGCCGCCTCGCCCACCGGTAACCCCAGCGCCGCACCTCGGACCCATTCGGGCGACAGATTTTCGGGAGCCCGGCCGACCAGCCGCACCATGGCTTCGATCATCTGCGTCCCGACGGTGTGGACGAATTGGAAGTCGAGCTTCCCCACCGCCGACCAGCCATAGATGCCGATCGTCAGCACGCGGATCCAAAACAGGCCCCGGCTCGCGGTGCACAGGGCGAACAGCGCGGCCAGCGCCGAGATTTGGTAGGCCCAGGGCTGCAGCCGATGCTGGTCGAGCACGACCGCCACCCCAAACCCCAGCGGAACCAGCCAGCGGAGACTCGCCCCACGACGCGTTACCCCGCGAGCCGCCATCGCGAGCAGCCCCACGACGACGGCGGCGAGCGCCAAGTAGTCGAGCACCGCCGGGGCAGCCAGGGCGAACCGCAGCAGTGGGACCCGCGGGAATAGCTCCTGAGGCATCCACAACCGCCAGGTGACGGCGAGGAGCCCCAAGCCGAAGAGCCCCACGCTCGCTTCGAAAAAGCGGTAGCGTACGGCCTCGGAATCGACTGCGGCCATTACACGTCCAGGTTGCGGACATCGAGCGCGTGTTTCTCGATGAACTCCCGTCGCGGTTCGACCTTGTCTCCCATCAACAGCCGGAACATTTCGTCGGCCGCTCCGGCATCAGCCATGCTGACTTGGACCAGCGTCCGGTTGGCCGGATCGAGCGTGGTTTCGCGAAGCTCTTCGGCGTTCATTTCACCGAGACCCTTAAAGCGCGTGACCTGCAATCCTTTTTCCCCAGCGGCGCGAATCTCCGGCAACAGCGAGCGGAGGTCGGGCAGCGGTCGCCGGGCATCTTCGCGGACCAATTCGAACCGCGGTACGGTCGTCCCGGTGCGGTCTTCAGGGATCAGGTCCTGAATATCGAACTGCAGTTCGCGAAGATCCTTGAGCCCTGAGTTGATCGTCCGCACTTCGTGCAGTTCGATCAGGCGAACCGGCAACCGATCGGCAAGCGTTGCTCCCGCCTCGTCGCCCTCCTCTTCGTCGTTCGCTTCGAGCGACAGGCCGCGCTCGGCGAGCAGTTTCTCGGCCGCCTCGCTCTCCTGGAACCAAAAATCCTCGGCCCCCACGAACAGGTGCAGCGGCGGCAGTCGTCCGCTGTCGGGATCCTGGCGGAGGGCATGGGCGCGAAGGTTAATTCCCCGCCGCTCGAGCGCGATGATGGCGTCTTCGATCCCGGCGAGCGTTTGGCAGAGCCGCCGCATCTCCTCCCCTTCGACCCGCCGGCCGGTGTCGCTTTCGAGCACCGAATCGGCCAGACCGCGGTCGAGCAACTGCGTCCGCATCTCTTCTTCGCTCTGGACGTAGTACTTGGTTTTGCCTTTGGTCACCCGGTACAGCGGGGGCTGAGCGACGTAGACGTGACCGCCGGCGCACAACTGATACATCTGGCGATAGAAGAAGCAGAGCAGCAAGGTACGAATGTGGCTGCCGTCCACATCCGCGTCGGTCATGATGATGATCTTATTGTAGCGACGCTTGCTGATGTCCTGGTCGGCGCCGATCCCGGTCCCGATCGCCTGGATCATCGACTGCACTTCCTCGTTCGCCAAAACCTTATCTTCGCGGCTCTTGTACGCGTTGATGATTTTACCGCGGAGCGGCAGGATGGCTTGGAATTCTCGCATCCGGCCCCCCTCGGCCGAGCCACCGGCCGAATCACCTTCGACGAGATAGACTTCGCACTCTTCCATGTTCTTGCTGATGCAGTCGCGAAGTTTCCCGGGCAGCCCACCGCCGCCGAGCGCGTCTTTGCGTTTGCGGAGCAGATCCTTCGCCTTGCGAGCCGCTTCCCGAGCCTCGGCGGCGAGCAACCCTTTGCGGACGATCGCCTTGGCGGTCCGTGGGTTCTCCTCGAGGTACTTGGCCAGCGCCTCGCCGACGCCCTGATTGACGATCCCTTCGACGTCGTTGTTGCCGAGCTTGGTCTTCGTCTGGCCTTCGAACTGCGGATGCGGGACGCGGACGCTGATCACAGCCGTCAGCCCCTCGCGGAAATCGTCGCCACCGGGCGTGACCCCTTTGAAGAGATTTTCCTTGCGTCCGTAATTGTTCAGCGTGCGGGTCAGGGCCGAGCGGAAACCGCTGACGTGGGTTCCCCCTTCGATCGTATGGATGTTGTTCACATACGACTGAACGGTCTCGGTGAATTCGGTGCTGTACTGAAGTGCGATCTCATACTGCACGCCGTCGCGATCCCCCTCGATCACGATCACGTCGCCGTGCAGGGCGTCGGTGGCGCGGTTCAGGTGCTCGACGAATTCGACGATCCCGCGGGTGTAGTGGAAATCGCCCGACTCGCCATTCCGCTCGTCGAGAAACTTGATCCGCACGCCCGAGTTGAGGAAGGCGAGTTCCTGGAGGCGTTTATAGAGCGTGTCGAAGTTGTAGCGGGTGGTCTGGAAGATCTGCGAGTCGGGCTTAAAAGTCGTTTTGGTGCCGAGCTTCTTCGTCTCCCGCCCTTTCTTGACCGGACCGAGCGGAATTCCCCGCTCGTATTGCTGAGTCCAGACGTGCCCTTCGCGGCTCACTTCGACTTCGGCCCACTGGCTGAGGAAGTTCACCACCGTAACGCCGACCCCGTGCAGACCGCCGGAGGTTTGGTAGGCCCCTTTCTGGAACTTGCCGCCAAACTTGAGGACCGTCATCACCCCTTCAAGGGTAGTCACTTCGCGATCGAGCTCTTCGCTCAACTGGGCGTGCCGATCGACCGGGATCCCCCGCCCGTCGTCCTCGACCGTCACGCTGTCGTCGTTGTGCACGGTGACCGAAACGTGCTTGGCGAAACCCGCCATCGCTTCGTCGATCGAGTTGTCGACGACTTCGTAGACCAGGTGGTGCAGCCCCCGCGAGGTGGTATCCCCGATGTACATGCTGGGGCGTTCGCGGACGTGCTCCAAGTCCGAGAGGTGCAGCAAGTCGGCCGAGGTGTACTCGCTGTTGGCCAGCGGAATCGTGCTGCCGGCAACCCCGGCTGAAGCGGTTTCGTCGGCGGCTGCGGCCTCCTGCGGTCGGTCGGGAGTCGCCGGGGACGAGTCGTCTTCAGGACGCGAGGGCTGATCGGCTTCGCTCATCGAATATTCTGCGATTCATGGGCAGTTGGAGTCGAAAGAGGCCCCGATTTTAGCCCTTTTCCGGCTCTACCGCGATGCCACTGGATGAGAAGGGAGCCTCAGTGCACCCGCTGGTGCGCCTCGAACATTTCCAGAATGGAATCGAGATTTTCCTGTTCGATCAGGGCCACGATCACGTCGCCAGCCCGCAGCGTGTCGGAGGCTTCCGGGACCCGGACAAAGCCGTCGCGCTGGATCGCCGCGATCAGGCAGCTGCCCGAGAGGGGCAGGGCGGCGAGCGACGCCGTGGTGATCTGAGCCCCTTCGAACACCTCGATCTCGTAGACGCCGATCGAGCCCTCGGGCAAGCGGCTGGAACTGATCACCGCCCCTTCGTTCATAAAACCAAGAACCTGTCGGGCGATCACATCGCGTTCGCTGACAGCCAGATCGATGCCGAGCTTGGCCACCACGTTGGCATAGTCGGGACGCGCGACGACCGCCATTACATGCGAGGCCCCCATCTCCCGGGCTTCGACCCCGGCCATGATGTTGTTCTCATCGTTGCCCGTGCAGGCGACGAAGTAGTCGGCCGAGCCCGCCCCTTCGTCCTCGAGCACCATCCGGCGGTTCGCATTGGCCGCGAGCACGGTCACATGCGGGAGCATCTTGGCAAGATGATCGCACCGTTTGGCGTTCATCTCCAGGATCACGACCCGGTAATCCTGATCCGAGAGCGTCTGGGCCAAGTGGTAGCCGGTTTCCCCGCCCCCGGCGATCATCACGGTCTGCCGCCGCCGCGAACGCGTCCGGCTGTCGAACTGATGGCGGCTGGTGGCGATGTCGTCGGGAAACCCGATCAAGCTGACGCGGTCCCCGGCTTTGAACTGATCTTCACCGCTGGCGATCCACATCCGCCCGCTCCGCAGGATCGAGCCGATCCGCACGCCGCTGGGCATCTTCAGATTCCGCAGCTTGATGCCAATCGCCGGAGCGGCCGCATCGATCTCGACTTCGTACACTTCCAACTGACCGCGAGCAAAGTGCTCCAGCGGAATCGAACCCGGGTTGCGGATTGCCCGCGCCAGCTCGGTCGCCGACAGTTGCTCGAGACTCAGCAAGCGGTCGATGCTGAAGTGCCGCTGATAATCAAAAGTGCTCAGATCGCGGAACGCCGGAGCGTAGACGCGGGCGATCGCCCGCCGCGTCCCGAGGGCTTTGGCCATGCTCGCCGCGACGATGTTGACCTCGTCGTCGCCGGTGACCGCCAAGCAGATGTCGGCCCCACAGACGTCGGCCTGGAACAGCACCGTACTCTGCGAGGCGCTGCCTTGCACCGCTCGCACATCGAGCTCGTTGTTGATCCGCCGCACGTTCTCCGGATCGCAATCGACCACCGTGACGCTATGGCGGCGGCGGCAGAGCAGATCCGCGATCCAGGTGCCGACGGTCCCCGCCCCGAGAATCAGAACTCGCATGGCCCCGCTTCGTCTTTCGTTAAGCCCACCAGCTTCCCCTTAAACCCACCAGCCGATCACCATCAGGATCAAAAAGATGATCCCCATGAAACCGGTCACCCAGTAAGCCGTGTGGAGTGCCTGCCGGAGGATCGCTCCCATGTCTTCGTGCCGAGTGCCGCCATAGACGATGCTGATCGCAACCAGCAGCGGCAGATAGTACAGCAGATAGGTGGGCGAAATCGAAAGCATGGAAGGGTGCGGGTAGCAGGTTTCAGGTAGCAGGTTGCAGGAACCGGCAGAAAACACGAGTTAGCTGGCGGGTTGGCCGACGGGCTTACCGGCTTTCGCCGCGGCGGCTTGCGGAGCGGTGTTGGCCGCTGAAGAATCGTCAGCCGCTGCGGGTTCTTCGTCGGCTTCCTCGGACGCTTCTTCCTCCTCATCGCGCCGCCGACCGCTGATGGGCGTCGAGAGGGGGCCCGAGTAGGCATCGTAGATGACCAGGATATTCAGCAATCCGGCGATCATCGTGTACCAGGTGCCCATTTCATAGCCAGCACCGAGGCGCGCGTACCAGGCCGCGACGTCGTCGGGATTGTCCTCGAACACGGGTCGCCGCGGAGGCGCCATGAATCCGCCCCACAACGGCTCGTAGCTGGCGCGCGTCTGCCCGGTCCGCTCGTCGGTGAACCCGCGGAGCCGATTCGTCTGCACCAGAGCCGGGAGGGCGGCGACCCCCACACCGAGCTGACAGATGTAATTCCAACGTTTGTCGTTGGGGACCCAGGAGGCGTAGACGACATGCCCGCCGCCGATCGCGAAACCGACGAAATAAGTCGTCAGGATCGCGATGAAGAACATCGCCGCCTTGCTCTTCCGCCCCTGGTAATAATGCCCCGCCCCGGGGACGAGCCACGCCAGGAGGGCCGCCAGCGAGCGGTTGCCGAGGTCGAATTGATGCCCGTCGACTTCGATGCGATTCGTCGCGGAGGAAGGGTTCGCCATGGGCCGCACAAAACCGTCACTCGAAGTATCAAAAGGGAGAGCCCAGCAGCGGGGCGGCTTCATTCTGACGCAAACCGCTGCTCGTCACTAGGCTCTGTCAGAAAACCCTGAGCCGACGGCGCTAGCCGCGGGTGCTGCAGCGGAAATTCTGGGCGCGCGAAGGCCCGAGGCTAGCGCCTACGGCTCAAAAGACGGAACTCACTGGGCTTTCTGACAGAGCCTAGACGGATCCGCGGAGATTGCACAAGCCGAGCCCCACAAACAGCCCGCTGCCCCCAATTAGCCCGCTGCCCCCAATTAGCCCGCTGGGCCGAATAGACTAAGAAGCCCAACCGACGAACCGCCTGTTGCGACAACAGCCCCCGGCCCAACCTTTCCCCCTCTCGACCGGAATCCAGCCGATGTCCGTTTCCTCGCCCCGCCCGCTGTGGACCGCCGCCGCATGGTTGCTCTCGCTATCACTCTCCTGGACGGCCGCGTGCTCAGCCGCCGACGGGCCCAAAGCCGACGGGCCCAAAGCCGAGGGGGCGAAAGCCGCAGAAACCGCTCAGCCGTGGGTCGTGTACGAAGGGACAGAAGGCCTTCCGGGGAGCGGCAAGCGCGTCGTCTTAATCTCGGGCGATGAGGAGTACCGCAGCGAGGAAGCGTTGCCACAACTCGGAAAAATCCTCGCCGAGCGACACGGTTTTCGCTGCACCGTGCTGTTCGCCATCGATCCGAAGACCGGGGAGATTTCGCCCGAGACGAGCGACAACATTCCGGGGCTCGAAGCCTTGGCCGATGCCGATTTGATGATCATCGCCACGCGGTTCCGCAATCTGCCCGACGCGCAGATGGAAAAAATCGTCCAATACATCGAAGCGGGGCGGCCGGTCGTGGGAATGCGGACCGCGACTCACGCCTTCAATATCCCGGCCGATCGCCGCTTTGCCCGCTACAGCTGGAATTACAAAGGCGATGACTATCGCGACGGGTTCGGCCGCCAAGTGCTCGGGGAAACCTGGATCAGCCACCACGGACGGCACAAATTCGAGAGCACGCGCGGGATCATCGCCCCCGGAGCCGAGGATCATCCGATCGTGCGAGGCATCGGTGAGGCGAAAATCTGGGGCACGACCGACGTCTACGGCGTCCGCCTGCCCCTGCCGCAAGACTCGAAGCCGCTCGTCCTGGGCCAAGTCCTCTCGGGGATGCAGCCCGACTCGCCTCCGCTTGCGGGGGAGAAGAACACCCCGATGATGCCGATCGCGTGGACGAAAACGTATCGCGATGGGCGCGTTTTCTGCACCACGATGGGCGCCGCGACGGATCTGCTCAGCGAAGGGGTCCGGCGGATGCTGGTCGCCGGCGTCTACTGGGCGAGCGGACTCGAGGAACAGATTCAAGCAGACATGAACGTTGATTTGGTGGGAGATTTTGAACCAACCGAGTACGGTTTCGGTGCGTACAAAAAAGGGCTTCGGCCTGCGGATTTCGGGCGTTGAGCGAGCGTCAGCTGCCGGCCGCTAGGCCGGAGTATTCATCAGCCGCCACGCGCTAGCGTCCGGTTCTCACGGCGTTTTCGGAAACTGGGGGCTAGCGCCCGGCGGCTGATGAATAATCCGGGCTAGCGTCCGGTTCTCACGGCGTTTTAAGGAACCGGGGGCTAGCGCCCGGCGGCTGATGGGGCCGCCCAGCCGCGAGGGAGAGGGGACCGGAGACCCTTCCCCCCGCTGGGCGCGAAAGCACCGCCGACCGTTACCCTTGCCGAATTGGAGCGTTCCGGGCTACTCTCGTCGGATATCTTACCTAACACGTACCGCAGCCCCGGCCGGCCTGAACCGCCACGATCGTCCCGGGCGCGTTAACAATTGCCCTACCGCGGGAAAGATCTACGTCCATGTCCGACTCGAAAACGGTTGCCGAGGCCGAAGTCCAGCAAAGGCTCGGCGAACTTCAAAACATCCCCGTGGCCGACGCCGATCCCGCCGAAACGGCTGAATGGATCGGTTCGCTCGACTATGTGCTGAAGACCAAAGGGCCGGAACGGATCCGTTTTCTGCTCGACCAGCTCCGCGATCGGGCGGCCGAAGAAGGGGTCGAGATCGCCGGCGATACGAACACGCCCTACATCAACACGATTCCGGCCAAAGACCAGCCGAAGTTTCCGGGGAACCGGGAGATCGAGCGGCGGATCAAGTCGATCATTCGCTGGAACGCGATGGCGATGGTGACCCGCGCGAACAAGCGGTTCGAAGGGCTCGGCGGGCACATCAGCACCTTCGCCTCGAGTGCGACGCTGTATGAAATCGGCTTCAACCATTTCTTCCGCGGTCGCGGCGAAGACGGCTACTCGGGCGACATCATTTACTTCCAAGGACACGCCTCGCCGGGGATGTACAGCCGCGCCTTCCTCGAAGGCCGGTTGACCGAGGAGAACCTCGAGCACTTCCGCCGCGAGCTGCAGGAAACGCCAGGCCTGTCGAGCTATCCCCACCCCTGGCTGATGCCCGGTTTCTGGGAGTATCCGACCGTCTCGATGGGGCTCGGGCCGATCATGGCGATCTACCAAGCCCGCTTCAACAAATACCTCCGCGACCGAGGGCTCAAGGACACCACCAAGCAACGCGTTTGGGCGTTCCTCGGCGACGGCGAATGCGACGAGCCCGAATCGCTCGGCGCAATCACGCTCGCTTCCCGCGAACAGCTCGACAACCTGATCTTCGTGATCAACTGCAACCTGCAGCGGCTCGACGGTCCGGTTCGCGGCAACGGCAAGATCATCCAGGAGCTCGAGTCGCTGTTCCGCGGGGCGGGCTGGAACGTGATCAAACTCGTCTGGGGCGACGACTGGGACGCGCTGCTCGAAAAAGACGAATCGGGTCTGCTGGTCAAGCGGATGGGCGAAGTCGTCGACGGCCAGTACCAAAAATACACCGGGATGCCGGGCAGCTACATCCGCGAGCACTTCTTCGGCAAATACCCTGAGCTGCTCGAATTGGTCAAGAACTACTCCGACGAGCGGCTCGAAAAGCTCCGCCGCGGCGGCCACGAACCGGAAAAAGTTTACGCCGCCTACAAGAAGGCGACCGAGTACGACAACGGCAAACCGACGGTGATTCTCGCCCAAACGATCAAGGGCTATGGGCTTGGCGAAGCGGGAGAAGGCCGCAACGTGGCCCACAACCAGAAGAAGCTGAACGAAGCCGAGTTGCTCGAATTTCGGACCCGCTTCGGGATCCCGATCAGCGACGAAGAGGTCGGTAAGGCTCCGTTCTACAAGCCACCGGAGTCGAGCCAGGAGATCAAGTACCTGAAGGCTCGTCGCGCCGAACTCGGGGGCTTCGTTCCCTCGCGGCCCACGGTCCATCCGACGATGGAAGTCCCGACGCTGAAGGACTACGAGAAGTTTGCCGGCGGCAGCCAAGGCAAGGAGATGAGCACGACGATGGGCTTCGTCCGTCTGCTCACCGCCCTCTGCCGCGACAAGAAAATTGGCAAGCACGTCGTGCCGATCGTCCCCGACGAATCCCGCACGTTCGGGATGGAAGGGATGTTCACGACCGTCGGCATCTATGCTCACGCCGGGCAGCTCTATGAACCGGTCGACCGCGCTCAGGTGCTGTACTACAAGGAAGCCAAGGACGGCCAGATCCTCGAAGAAGGGATCACCGAAGCGGGCTCGATGAGCAGCTTCAACGCCGCCGGGACCGCCTACAGCGCCCACGGGATCAACATGATTCCGTTCTTTATCTACTACAGCATGTTCGGCTTCCAACGGATCGGCGACTTGATCTGGGCCGCCGCCGACATGCGGGCCAAGGGCTTTTTGATCGGTGGCACCGCCGGACGGACGACCCTCAACGGGGAAGGGCTGCAGCACCAAGACGGGCACAGCCTGCTCAACGCGATCGCCTTCCCGACCGTCCGCGCTTACGACCCGGCCTGGGCCTACGAGACGACCGTGATCGTCATGGACGGGCTCAAGCGGATGTACCAGGACGGCGAAACGGCGATCTACTACATCACCGCCGAGAACGACAACTACGTCCATCCCGACATGCCCGAAGGTGTTGAGGAAGGCATCATCAAGGGGATGTATAAGTTCAAATCCCGCGAGGTCGATGCCCCCAAAGCACGCGTTCAATTGTTCGGCAGCGGTGCAATCCTCAACTCCGTGCTCGAAGCCCAAGAGCTGTTGGCCGAGAAATACAACATTGCCAGCGACGTCTGGAGCGTCACCAGCTACACGCAGCTACGCCGCGAGGCGGCCGACTGCAGCCGCTGGAATATGCTCCACCCGACCGAAAAACCTCGCGTCAGCTACCTCGAGCAAGTCCTCGAAGGGGTTCAAGGTCCGTTCATCTCGGCGAGTGATTATGTGCGAGCCTTGGGCGAGCAATTGACGCCCTGGATCCCGGGCGATTACTACGTCCTCGGCACCGACGGGATGGGCCGCAGCGAAACCCGCCCGGCCCTCCGCCGCCACTTCGAAGTCGACGCCGAAAGCATCACGATCGCCACCCTGCACCGGCTCAGCAAAGCGGGTGTCGTCTCGGCCGAGGATGTGGCGAAGGCGATCGACGACCTCGGCTACAACGCCGAAAAACCGAATCCCTACTTCGCCTAGTCTGAATGGCTCATCGGCCGCCGGGCGGTAGCCCCGGCGGTCGAGCTATCCCACTTATCCGCATTCCAACGACTCCAACTCTATGGCAACCGAAGTCAAACTCCCCGAACTGGGCGACGGTATCGAATCGGGCGACGTGCTCGAGGTCCTGGTCAGCGAAGGTGATGTGATCACCGAAGGCCAAGATATCGTCGAAATGGAAACCGACAAAGCGACCGTCCCAGTCCCGGCGAGCGCGGGTGGCAAGGTTGTCAAAATCCACGTCAGCAGCGGCGATACCGTGCCGGTCGGCGGCGTGATCCTCGAAGTCGAAGCGGCTGCGGAAGCCGAAGCTCCCAGCAAGCCGGCCGCCAAACAACCCGAAGCGGAAGCGGAACCCGAGGCGGAAGCCGAAGAGTCGGGCGAAGCCGAAACGGCCGAGGAAGAACCGCAGGCCGAGGCGGCTGCCGAAGAGGAATCCGAAGCCGAAGCGCAGCCGGAACCGGCTCCCCAACCGGCAGCCTCCAAGCCTGCTCCCGCGAAGCCAGCCCCCGCCAAACCAGCCCCCGCCAAACCAGCTGCCCAACAACCGGCACCGGCGAAACAGGCTGCCCCGGCCACCCCGCCAGCCGGCAGCACTTCTTCCGATGCGATCATCCCGGCCGGTCCGGCCATTCGCCGCTTCGCTCGCGAAGTCGGCGTCGATTTGGCGACGGTCGAGGGGAGTGGCGAAGGGGGTCGGATCACCCGCGACGACGTTCTCCAAGTCGTCCGCCAAGCCAGCCAAGCGGCCAAGGGCGGCAATGCCGCGGCGGCGGAGCGCTCGGCAGCAGGTCCGATTGCCGGCCAAGTCGGCGGCGGGCAAGCGGGAACTGGTCAGGTCGGCGGCGGCAAAGCGGCCGGCGGGAAAACGGCATCGGCTCCGTTGCCGGGCTCGGCCGACTCCGACGCCTTCGGTCCGATTCGCGTCGAGCGGATGAGCAAAGTCCGCAAGACGATTGCCTCCCAGATGCACGCCAGTTGGTCGAACGTTCCCCGCGTGACCAACTTCGACGACGCCGACATCACCGACCTGGAGCGACTGCGTCAGAGCAGCAAGGATGACTACGCGGCCCAGGGGATCAAGCTGACGACGATGCCGTTCTTGATCAAAGCGGTCGCGACGGCACTCAAACACCACCCGGCGATCAACGCCGTGATCGACTCCGAGAACGAGCAGATCATCTACAAGGATTACGTGAACGTCGGAGTCGCCGTCGACACCGACCGCGGCTTGATGGTTCCGGTGATGCACAATACCGACCACATGGGGATCCCCGACATCGCCCGCGGTTTGGCCAGCATGGCGGCCAGCGTCCGCAGCGGTCAGTTCGCCGTCAGCGATCTGCGTGGCGGAACATTCACGATCAGCAACCTGGGTGCGATTGGCGGCCAGTACAGCACGCCGATCGTCAACATCCCTGAAGTCGCGATCCTGCTCGTTGGCCGCAGCCGCAAACTGCCGGTCGTGATGCCCGACGATTCGATCCAGCCGCGGCTGATGATGCCGCTGAGCCTGTCGTACGATCACCGCTTGGTCGACGGCGGCACCGCGGCCCGCTTCCTGAACGACGTCATCGGCTACCTCGAAGCCCCCAGCCGCCTGCTGCTGGCGCTGTAGGGCCCGGCCCCCGCGGTGGTTGTTGGGCGTTTCACAAAATCAGCCGCCACGCGCTAGCGTCCGGTTCCCACCGTGTTCGCGTGAACCGGACGCTAGCCTCTGTCAGAACACCCGCAACAACACCCTCCCGGGGGGAGGGTAATGAAGGGCAGCGGATGCACTGAATCGACGACAGACGAGGCCCGCGGGTGGACGACGAACGGATTGCCTACCATGAGGCGGGGCACGCGGTTGCGGCCGTTTGGCTCGGGGGCGAAGTGGTCCATGTGACGCTCGAACCGGACCGCGACGATGGCCCGAGCCGCGACGGCGAGCTCCTGGTCCGCTGGCACCATCGTGGCCTTTCGCCGCGGGATTTGCTCGCCCGCGAAGTGGCCGTTGCGCTCGCCGGTCCCGCAGCCGAAATGCTCTATCTGGGCGAACGACCGCATCCGCTCACGGTTCGCGAATGGGCCGAGGATTGGCGGATCGTCTGGATGCTTGCCGCTGAGTGGGTCGCGGATCCGGCGCTCCGCATGCAGTGGATCGAGGCGTCCCTCCGCGATCTCTGCGGTCTGTTCGATCAGGCGGCGTGCTGGCAGGCCGTCGCCGAGACAGCCGATGAACTCTCCGCCCACGAGACGCTCTGCGGCGAACAAGTCGAAGCGATCGTCCGCCGCTGGATGGGCTAGCTTGGTTCTCCCCAGCCTCCTCCGCCAGGGGTTTCAATCGTGAGCCGGTCGCCGCATTGCAGATCAAGCTGCACGGTATTTGGAAGCACTTGCTCGCTCCCTCCGGCTGGCGTCATGCGGTTTTGGCCGGCGGCTCCTGGTTGGCCGCCGGCGATCCCGTAGGGACGGTACTCGCCTCGCCGTCCGGTCAGCAGCGAGACGGTCAGCGGCCGCAGCATCTCGAGCTCGCGGATCACGCCATCGCCTCCCCGCCGCCGCCCCGCTCCACCGCTCCCACGACGAACCGCAAATCGCCACAGCCGAATCGGATAGCGGCTCTCGAGAATCTCGGGGTCGGTGATGCGGGTGTTGGTCATGTGCGTGTGCACGGCATCGGCACCCGAGGCTTCGGCGGTCGCTCCGGCACCCCCGCAGATCGTCTCGTAGTAGCCAAACGTGGCGTCGCCGATCAGCAAGTTGTTCATCGTGCCTTGGCTGGCCGCGGCGGCACCGAGGGCACCGAGCAGAGCGTCGACGATTCGCTGGCTCGTCTCGACGTTCCCGGCGACAACGGCGGGACAGCGGGCTGGATCTTCGTCCGCCGGTGGATTGAGCAGCCCGCTGGGAATCTGCAGATCGATCCGCTGCAGGACCCCTTCGCTGAGCGGCAACGGACGCTTGGCCAAGCAGCGGAGCACGTACAGCACGGCTGCCGAAACGATCGCTGGCGTCGCGTTCCAGCCGTGGGGATGAACCGCTCCGGTCCCTTCGAAGTCGACTTGCAGCAGCCCCTCGACGCTCTGAATCCGGACCGCGATTGGCGTTCCATCGTCCAAGTGGTCGACAAAACATCGCGGTTGGCTGCCGATCCGCCGCAGCACCTCGCCCACTGAGTCGGCGGCCATGTCCAGCAGCCGCGTCATCCACGCCGACAGGGTCTCGACGCCGTGCTGCCGCGCGAGCGCCACCAGATCGGCCGCACCACGGCGACCAGCCGCGACTTGGGCGGCGATGTCGGCCAAATTCTCCTTCGGGGTCCGCGACGGGTAAGCTCCACTGGTGAGCAGTTGTTCGAGCTCCGATTCCCGATCGTGCGAGTCGCGTACGAGCGCAAAGTTGCGGATGACAACACCCTCTTCGGCCAACGAGCGAGCCTGCGGCGGCATCGATCCCGGGGTGATTCCACCGATCTCGGCGTGGTGCGCCCGGCTGGCGACAAAGAAGTCGGGGCGACCGCTGCGACTCTCCACGAACACCGGTGTCACGACCGTCACGTCGGGAAGATGCGAGCCGCCGGCATAGGGATCGTTCGAGACGTAGCAATCGCCGTCGAACATTTCACCGTAGGTCGCCATCAGGCTTCGCACGGTGTGCCCCATCGCCCCGAGGTGCACCGGGACATGCATCGCTCCGGCCACCAGCGAGCCATCCTCGCGAAACACCGCGCAGGAGTAGTCGAGCCGTTCCTTGACGTTGACGCTGACCGACGTCCGCCGCAGGACTTCCCCCATCTGCTCGGCGATTCCCTCCAAGCGTCGCGCCACGATCTCCAACTGCACCGCCTCCTCCATGGCCGCATCGGGGCGGGCGTCCAGCTCGCTTCCAATATTTGGGGCTGGTCTGGGGGTGACGACCAGAGAACCATCGGGCCAGCGGGTGGCTTGCCAGCCGGGCTCGACCACCAACGTGCTGTTCGCCGCGGCGATCACCGCGGGGCCCTCGACGATGGCTCCGGAGGTCAGCTCACGCCGCTCCACCAGAGCCGCGGATATCCACTCGCCGCCGATGAACAAGGGCTGAGCCGTCGTCGCGCGCCCATGCTTCACTTCAGCCGGAAATATTTTCTCCGGTCGCTCGATCCCCAGCGGTTCGTCGCTCGTCTGCTCTGCTTCGAGCCGCAGCGTGACGAGCTCCACGGGGCGATTGGCCCGCGCATAGCCGAACGTCGAGCGGTGCAGCTCAGCAAACCGTTCGGCGAGCGAATCGAGGGGCCGTAGCGGCAGTTCCAACGTCGTTTCCGTACCCGCATACCGCACCTCGGTCGTCACCCGGTGCTCGACCGCGGCGTGGGAGGACTGCTCATCGGCGAGGTCCGCCGCCAGCAACGCATTCACCTCCGCCCGCAGCTCACCCTCGACCGCGTCGATCGTCTCGGAGTCGACGGCATCGAGCGTCTGATAGAGGCCACGCGTGGCGGAGCGGCCGACGGCGGCCAAGCCCATCCCGAGCGCGCTGAGCATCGCCGCGTCGGGATGATCCACCACTTGCCGCATCCCCAGGGAACCGGCGACGGCGCAGGCATGTTGGCCAGCGGCTCCGCCCAACCCCACCAGCGACATCGGACGCGGATCAGCCCCTTCAGCCGTCGTGACCGTGCGGATCGCTTCGGCCATGTGATTGACGGCGATCTGCCAAAACCCTTCAGCCAATGCTTCGCGGCTCGGAAAGCTCACTCCACTGCGGGCCAAGTCGGCAGCGACCTCGTCGAGCCTCCGCAGCGAGGCGGCGCGGTCGAGCGGAAACGGGAACTCCGCCTCGACCACTCGCCCGAGCACCAAATTCAGATCGGTCACCGTCAGCGGTCCCCCGCGACCGTAACATGCCGGACCGGGATCCGAGCCGGCGCTCTCGGGACCCACATGCAATCGTCCCTGCTCGGCGTAACAGACCGAACCGCCGCCAGCGGCGACCGTGTGAATCGCCATCATCGGCGTCATCACGCGGACTCCCGCTTTGCGAGATTCGAACTGCCGCACCAACCGCCCTTCGAAGCGGCTCACATCGGTGCTGGTCCCACCCATGTCAAACCCGATCACCCCGCCGCTCGAGGACTGGTCCACTTCGGCCAGCTCGCGACCAATCGCCGCGAGGGCGACGACGCCGCCGGCCGGGCCTGACAAAATACTGTCGCGTCCCCGAAACGCCTCGCCACCGACCAGTTGTCCGCCGCTGGTCATCAGTCGCAACCGCGTCCGCGAGGGGCCGCCGAACTGCTCCCAAACCCGACCGATGTAGCCGGCGAGGATCGGATTCAGATACGCGTCGAGCACCGTCGTCTCGGCGCGGGACAGCAGTTTGACGAGCGGTACGACTTCGCTCGAGACGCTCACTTCCGGAAAACCGACCTCCCGGGCCAGCCGCTCGACCGCGCGTTCATGCACATCGTTGCGGTACGCGTGCAGCAGACAAATCGCCAGCGACTCGGCCCCGCGGGAGCGTAGTTCCTCGAGCTGCTGACGGACCACCGACTCGTCGAGCGGGCGGAGTACCTGCCCCTCCGCATCCAGACGCTCGTCGATCTCCAGCACCATGTCGGTCAGCGGCGACGGTTTATGAATGTCGAGCGCAAACAACTCGGGGCGTTCCTGCGATCCGATGCGGAGCAGATCGGCGAAGCCTCGAGTCGTCACCAGCGCCACGGCGGCCCCGCTGCGAGTCAGCAGGGCATTGGTGCCGCGAGTCGTCCCGAGCCGAACTTCCATCGGCGGCAACGGCTCGCTCAGCGGCAGCCCCAGCAGCCGGCGGACGGCGAGCACCGGCGCTTCGAGAGCACTTCGCAGCTCGAACGCCCGCGGAGAGCCCGCTTCGCCCGCGGCTAGCGAAACTTCCAACGGCGATTGAAGCGTAAACGTCCCAGAGCTCGATTCGAAACCGGCAACACGCCGCGACTCGAGCGGTTCCCCGCCGTCACCGATCAACGTCAGCTCAAAGCCGACCCAAAAACCATCGGGATCACCACGCCGCGATCGGTCGACGATCCGAAGCTCGCTCGATTCCGGGGCGACACTCCCTTTAGTGACTCCGCTGCTGAGCACCTTACCGCTCCGCCGCACACCAGCGGCATCGCTGACAAAGCAATCGGTGAACGTGCCTCCAACGTCGATCCAAACTTTCAAAACCTCACTCCCCACGGCGTTCTCCGCCCTCACGAATCCCACTCTCGTCGCATCCGCAAATCTGAAATCTCCGGGATCGAACGGAATCGAATTGCTTGAGCTTATGCCCCGGGATTCGAGACATAGGGAAACCGCGAAGGACACGAATCAAACGAATAGCGGCCACGGAAGGACACAAAAACTCACGGAAAGGGGAGGGACCGCGGATAGCACAGAGAACGCGGATGAACAGGAAATCCAACGGCTGAAAACCGATATTATCCGTGACTCAGCTCTCCCACCTTTCCTCCGTGCTCTTCGTGTCCTTCGTGGTTTCCCTCAACTTTCGCCAATCCGTGGGCATCAGCTCGCGCACATCGATTCCGGAGTCAGCAGATCCCAGATCGCAAATATTGGGTATCAAATCTCAAATCTCACTCGAACGCCCCCACGTTCTTCTCCCTATCCACATTCCCTCCCCCTTTCCGTGCTCTTCCGTGTCCTTCCGTGGCCAGCATCCATCCTGAAACCTGCTACCTGAAACCTCCTATTGCAATAGTGCATAGAGCACCATGTTGATGCCGATCTTGGCGGCGTCTTCGGTGGAGTAACCAGGGCATTGGATCGAGTTTTGGCTTTCCAGGGCACAGCTCAGATCGTAAGGCGAGAACAACACGACGACCCGATCCTCCACCGTTGCCGCTTCGAGCACGGCGGTCGTCTGCCGCTTTTGCACGTTCAGCGCCCCGGACGTTCCGCGAACCGGGATCCGCAGCGTGACCGTCGAGAGATCGAAGCCGCCAAAACTCGAGGTCATCAGGGGATGATCGATCGGCAGGGGCTCGAGTTGGCTCTTCGGCAGCAGGCGGTCGATCTCCTCCCGCACCGAAGCGGTGAAGGCGTCGTCGCCGCAGATCGAATCGATCAACAAGGTGCCGCCGTTCTCGATGTAAGTTCGCAGCACCTCGACTTCCTGGTCGGTAAAGCGAAACCCACGGCGGCCGTGCACCCACAGAATCGGAAAGTTTTGTAGCGGTTCGGCAGCAATCGGCACTTGGGGAGCTTCGGTCGCGATCCGCACCGGCACGTCACGGCTCAGGTACCGCATCAAGTTCGGGACCGCTCGCTGCGCCTCTTCGCCGCCAGCGTCGAGCGCCAACTGCGGAATTGTGATCACGCCCCGGTCGCCGGGACGAATCTCCGAGTCTTCCGCCAGCACGCTCCGCATCTCGAGCTTCTCTTTCAGCTCCCGCCCGGTGGCATAGGCGATGATGTTTTGTCCCATTGCCACCGCCGCCTCGATCTGACGACCGATCGCGTCGGGATACTCGGTGCGGCCAGCCGGATCGCTGAGTTCCCAGCGGCAGGTCAACGCCTTGGGCAAATAGGCCACGCCGGTTCGGCAACAGGCTTGCACGCCGTACACCCAGAAGTCTTTGCCGAGCAGGGCCGGATCGACGCGGCGTTCGGCGAACCACAGCGGATGGGTCGGAGGCAAGCGTTCGAGCGGGCTGTCGAACAATTCCTCGCAGAGCGCACTGACCGAACGCTCGAACGGCGCGGGGTCTCCGCACCCGTCGCCCGCGGTCGCTTCGAACAGCAAAAAACCACCCGCGTCGACGTACCCCTTGAGCAGCTGTCGCTCGGCTGCGTCGAACGCCAGTGGCTGCTGGCCCGCGATCAGGATGACGGGCGTTTGCAGCAGATCGGCCACGCTGGCGCCTTCGAGCTGCACGGTCTGCCAAGTCAAGCTCCGACCCCAATCACGCTCGACGTGGCGGACCAACTGGCGGACCGCTTCGGGATGCTGCTGCCACTGGTTTCCCTCGCCGTACTGGAGTCGCCCAAGAACGACCTGCCGCTTGCCTTTGGAGAGGAACAGCAGGGCGAACGACGTCGTCACCGAGCGGTTCGCCTCGGCTGGGCCGACTCCCGCCCAAAAGCCCTGGAAATCGTCTTGGACCCCGAGCAAGTACTCCGCCCCTTCGCGATACCAGTCGTGGCCGCCGATCAACCGCCGACCGCTCATCCGCCCTACCCGCTCGAGGGCGTAGAGGTAGTAGAACAAGTTCGAGGCGAGCGACCGCGGGCCGGGATTCGAGCGAACCGTAAACCGCTCGCCGAGCCACTCGAGCGCCCGCTCGATATCCTCGTCGTCGGCTCCCTCGCCGCAGCACTCGATCGTGTCCCCGTCGATCCGCGCCCCACCACTCGACAGGCGACCGCGGCAGATGATCGTCGAAGCGATTCCCGCACAGGTCATGCTGCCGCTCGGCTGCGTGCCCATGCCCTCGCTGTAAGCCCATCCGCCGCTGCTCCGTTGTCGCTTGTCCCAGTAAGCCGCGGCTAACTCGAAGGCTTCACTCGAAACGGTCACGCCCCGTTCCTCCGCGGCAGCTAGTGCGAGAAGCGCGAATTGGGTGTTCGATGGGTCGCCTCCCAGCGGTTCGGCATTCGCTGGCGTCGCGTAGTAGCTCCAAGCTCCAAGGTGGGCACGCGGCGTATCCCCTTTGATCTGCTCGCGCTCGAGCCATCGCACGTTGCGGCGGATGCGGGGCAGATCCTCGGCCGCCCCGATCTCACAAAAAGCCATCGTCTGCAGCGATACCGAGTAGGTGCTCTGAGTCTCGATCGCTCGCAGGTACTGAGTCGCTTTGGTGATCGAAGGGTCGTCGACCGGAACCCCAGCGTTGACCAGCGCCAGCGTGCAGAGCGATGACAGGCCTCCCTCGTGCCGCGGGTATTCGTCCCAGCCTCCATTGGCAAGCTGGCGGTTCTGGAGGTACTGGATTCCGCGGCGAATCGACGTCTCGACTTCCGCCGCGGTGATTTGCGCATGGGCCGAGCCGGGAGCAAACAACGCCTCCAGCAGCGCTAGAGCGACCATCAACAGCGGCACCCCCAACCGCCGGGCTGAGAGCGGCAAGGCTTTGGATGCGGCGGAGTTCCGGACGACACCGCGGGTCGCTCGATCCCGGGATTTCATCGACGCTGTCCTTGATTGGCGACTGTTCAACTCCATTCTTACCTTCACCCTAGATTTTGCCACCGCCGTCCCAATTCATGATAGATCACGGCCACCCCGAGCGGCGACACGCCAACCGACGCTGCCCGAAAGCCGCATTCCCGCTAAGCTGACGGCTCGTAGTGTCTCCGGCTCTCTGCTTCCACCGGCTCCCGATCACCTCGGCTCCCGCTAGCGACCGATCCCTCCATGACCGCAAACCCTCCCAAATCCCGCAATCTCGGCGACGTCCTCCGCGAGTTTTCCCAGCATCAGCAAACCATGCGGGACGAATTGGGCAAGGTGATCGTCGGTCAATCGGAAGTCATCGAGCAGTTGCTTGCGGCGATCTTTACCCGCGGCCACTGCTTGCTCGAGGGAGTGCCGGGGTTGGCCAAGACGCTGATGGTCAGCACGTTGGCCCGGATCCTCGACGTCTCCTTCAAACGCATCCAGTTCACGCCCGACCTGATGCCGTCGGACATCACCGGGACTCAAGTCCTCGAGGAAGACGAGCAGGGACGGCGAAGTTTTCGCTTCGTCGAAGGCCCCATCTTTACCAACATCTTGCTGGCCGACGAGATCAACCGGACTCCGCCAAAAACGCAAGCCGCCCTGCTGCAGGCGATGCAGGAACGGCAAGTGACCAGCGGACGCGACACGCTCGATTTGCCCGAGCCGTTTTTCACCATCGCCACGCAAAACCCGATCGAGCAGGAGGGGACGTATCCGCTGCCCGAAGCCCAGCTCGACCGCTTCATGTTCAATATCAAAGTCGACTATCCCACCGCGGAAGAAGAGGAGCAGATCCTGACCTCGTCCAGCCGCGGGGAGACGGCGGAGCCCGAGAAAGTGCTCTCGGCTCGGGCCATTTTGAATATCCAAAAGCTCGTCCAGAGCGTCGCCGTCAGTCCCTTTGTGATCCGCTACGTCGCGCGGCTGGTCCGCTCAACGCGGCCCAAAGACGAAGCCGCTCCGGAATACGTCCGCGAGCTGATCGACTGGGGGGCGGGGCCGCGGGCAGGCCAGTTCTTGATCGCCGGTGGCAAAGCATTGGCGGCGATGGATGGACGTTTTAGCGTCGCGCCGGAAGACATTCGCCGGATCGCGATTCCCGTCCTCCGGCACCGCGTCGCCACGAACTTTCAAGCTCAGGCCGAAGGGCAGACCACCGACGACCTGATCGCCCGCCTGCTCAAGGACATCCCCGAACCGGAACCCGACAAGTTCACGAAGCCAGAGGCCCGGACCAAACCCGATCCACCACCGGTGCAGCGGTAGGGGGAGAGCGGGGTGGGCTTTTTTCCATCACCCGCCACGCGCTAGGCGTCCGGTTTTTTCAGCGTCTTTCGGGAACCGGGGATTGCTCGGATTATTCATCAGCCGCCGGGCGCTAGCCCCCGGTTCTCGAAAATGCCGTGAGAACCGGACGCTAGCGCGTAGCGGCTGATGGATGATCGAGGCTAACAACCCGCCTCAATCGAGACAGAGTCACACTACAAAAAAAGCCTGGGACTCGCGTCCCAGGCTTTGCGTTCTTGTCGCTTGCCGGCTTTCGCTTACTCGGCCGGTTGGACCTGGCCGACCGCCCGCTGCTGATTCGCTTCGATCGCCGCACCGATGGCTCGCAGGATGCCTTCGCCGATCGTCAGCTCGAACTTCGAACCGCGCTCGATCGATTCGGTGACAAAGCGGATATTGGCGGTTTCGCCGGCTCGGGCCACCTTGTCGATGATCGCCGCCAGCTGGTCATTCGGCTTGACCGCCTGAGCAAACTGCAGGATCGGCAGCAGGGAGACTTTGCCCTGGCTGAGCGGACGCTCGCCACCGGCATCGCTCGCCGCTTGGTCGATCAGGTTCCGCAGCATCGGCTCGGACTGCTGACCGAGAGCCAGATAAACCGCGTCCGGGGCGGTACCGATCGTCAGCCGCAGCGTTTCACCGAAGATCTGACGCGCTTCGGGTTTGTCTTCCGGCACCGCGGCATCGACGTAGTGCAACGTGACGTCTTTGTAGTTCCCGGCGTCGAAGGTGAACTTCGGAGCTTCCGGTTCATCCTGCACCTTGGCCGCCAAATCTTTCACCAGCTGGGCGACTTTGGCCCCGTCGGAGACGAAGAACCCGGCGACTGCGTTGAGCCGATCGTTTTCGAGCGTCAACAGTGCCCCGCCGTCGCTCTTGCCTTCACCGATCGTCTCGACGGCGATCTCGATCAACCGCTCGAAGAACGCTTCGAGCTCCTGCCGATCCGCCGCGCTGAGGTTCTCTTCATTCTCCAGCATCGCGCGGATCGAACCGGTCACCTGCTGCATCGACATCCGCGTCTGCTCGATCGCGTCACGGCCGATCGCACCCGCTCCGTGGAAATAGGCGGCCGCGTCGGGCTGGATGACCGAAGCGAACTTCGAGGGGATCGGCTGCTGAGCGGCATACATCCGGGCCAGCTTGGTTCCCGGAGCGGCCGTGGTCAGCAGCTCCAAGCGAAGCTGACGCTCCTGCGGCTCGATCGCGAAGCCGAGCTGCAGGATCTCGGTGTCGTTGATCACCATCTCGAGCTGCTCGAGCGACGACTCGCCCATCTGCCGGATCTGGTCCGCCTGCTCGGCAGGCTGCTGAGCGATCGCCTGATCGAAGCCCTGCCGCAGCTGGTCGAGGAACATCTGCCGCTGCTCGGGCGTGAACGCTTGGACGTTCACGCGGACCCCGATGTTGTAATCGTCGCCCATATCCTGCAGCCACGGCAGCGGATCGTTGGGCAGCCCCTGCAGCGCCTCGCGGGTCTGCGCCGCGTAGGCCCAATTCCCCTGCTGGCGGATGTAGAGGACGTTGGTCCCGGCGGCGATCGCCAGCGTCCCGTCATCGAACTCGTCGGCCGGTCCGAGCTGGGGCTCGAGCGTCTTGAGGAACTGCTTGACGTTCGACGTGGGGAGGAACAGCACCGCGGCCCGCTCGCCAAACGGCGCGGCCAGATAGAGACCGATCGGCCGGCTGCGGTCTAAACCGTTGGTGAAGTTGGCGGCCATCATCGCGAAGATGCCGCCGCCCTGCGCTTGGCCCACCGCTCCACTGACGTAGTTCACGTCCTGAATCATGCGATCGACACTGGCGATCGAGACCACCAGCACCGGCTCCCCGGCCGGCACCGCGGGGGCGGCCGGCGTCTCTTGGGCTCGGAGCTGCGCGGGCGCGACGGCGAGACACGCCACCGCGGCAACGAGCAGGCTTCGGATGCGGTTTCCCCAAGGCATCATTCTCAGTCCTTTCAAAGATGTTGGCAGATTCAAAACGGTGCAAATTCTTCACAGGTTGCAGGCAAACACCCGCCAGAAATGTCGGCCCTACAGGTAAGTCCTACCAGCTTTCGCAGCCCCCAGTTTCAGAGCCGAGGCAGTTTTTCCGCGGCCCCCCACGCATTTCCAGCGCGGCATCTCAGCGTGGCTTTCCAGCGTGGCGCGCCCGGCAGCTCAGTCTTGCAGGGTTTAAGCCCCCTGCGGGAACTAAGCCACTGCGCGAACTGAGTCACTGCGCGAACTGAGTCACTGCGGGAATCTAGGCAACGCGGGGCGGGCAGCAAAGTCCGGACATATCGCCCCTGCACAGCGTGAGCCAGTGGCTGCGTTTGGCTGCGACTTTTTTTGAGCGACGGCTCTGCAGCGACTTTCCGCAGGGCTTCGCCGCAAAGGTTTTAGCAGCGGCGAAGAAATCCGCCAGGCGGGGGAGGCAGAAGAGAAAGCCTCCCACAGAAGAAGCGCCTTTACCGCTCGCGATACGTGATCCGACCCTTGGTCAAATCGTACGGGGAGAGTTCCACGCGGACCTTGTCGCCCGGAACAATGCGAATGAAGTGCTTCCGCATCCGTCCTGCGACGTGCGCGAGTACTTCATTGCCCGTTTCCAATTGCACACGAAAGCGGGTATTGGCCAATGCCTGCGTCACCGTGCCTTCGATCTCGAAAGCATCTTCCTTCTTTCCCATAAACCTTTGCCGCGAAGAAACCAAACTTGGGGCACCGACCGGAGTCGACGCCGGGGATGAAACTAAATTATCGCAGCAGCTTTTATACCGCTTCCCCGGAGAACGTCCAGCAACGATTCCCCCCAAAGGACGAAATATCCTGCCGTCGCCTCTAGCCGACGCGTTGCAGGACGGTGGCGAGCGTCTTTTGCAGCGCGCCGCCGCTGGCCCGCAGCCCTTGCACTTCCTTCGGCCAGAGGTCGATTTCCAAGCGGTCGACCGCCCCTTGGCGGCCAACGACCGTGGGAACCGAGAGGGCGACGTCGCGGATCCCATAGCAGCCCGACTGGACGGTGCTGACCGGCAGCACGCTGCGGCGGTCCAGGGCGATCGCTTCCACCACGTCGCGGATGGCGATCCCCACGGCAAACCCGGCGCCCCCTTTCCGCTTGATGACCTCCGCACCGCTGCCTCGCGTGCGGGTGAACAACTCGCCAGCGAGCGAGGGATTCCAGCCCGGGAATTTGTCGAGCGGCAGCCCGCCAATCGTCGCACTGCTCCAGATCGGGACCATCGAATCGCCGTGCTCGCCGAGGATCAGTGCCCGCGTCTGCGTCGGCGGCGCCTGCATCCGCTCGGCGATCAGACTGCAGAAGCGGATCGTATCGAGCTGGGTGCCGAGCCCCAGCACCTGCTCGCTGGGCAACCCCAGCCGATCGGCGGCCACGTAAGTCAGGATGTCGACCGGGTTCGAGACGACCAGCACGATCGCGTCGCGGCGGAGCCCGCCCCGCTGGACATCGTTGAGGATCGAGACGAACAGGTCGGTGTTGCGGTTGATCAAATCGAGCCGCGACTCGTCCGGCTTGCGACGCAGTCCGGCCGTGATGCAGACGATGTCGGAGCTGGCGATGTGCTCGTAGCCCCCGCCCACGATCCGCTGATCGGCGACGCTCGGTCCGCCGTGCTGGAGGTCCAGCGCCTGACCGACCGCCAGCTCCTGGTTCACGTCGAGCAGCGCAATCTCGCTGAAGATCCCGCCGCACTGCAGCGCGTACGCGGCGCAGGAGCCAACCAGGCCGCCGCCGCCAATGATGGAAATTTTCATGTCTGCCTACCTCGATGTTCGGTTCACGGTGATGGGTGGGATCCGCTGGAAAGAGCGGCTCAGGAAACGCCCAGCTGACGCATCACTTCGCCGGTGATCAGCTTGACCAACTGCTCCTCGTCGATCTGGCCATCGCCCGCCGCAGCCGCGTTGCCTGCCGGTTGGTTGCCTGCCGGCTGGTTGCCTGCCGGCTGGCTTCCCGCCGGCTGGTTTCCTGCCGGCTGGCTTCCCGCCGCGGGACTCCCGCCGCTGCTTGCAGGCCGCGGGAACGCCCGCCGCTGGACTCCCGAGGCCTGCCACGAATCGCGGAAGATATCGTTCGCGCAGACGTCGCAGTTCTTGTACTCGTCGGTGTTCCGCGGATCGGCGAAACCCCATTTGTCCTTCAGCTCCAGCAGCTCCCGCGTCTTCCCCTCGTCCAGATACTGAACGTGCCCCAGCTGCCGAGCGAGCATCAGCATTCGGCAGTAGGAGTCGAGGATCTCGGTCCACCAGTAGGCCCGCTCGACGTTCTCGCCGTAGCTGACCGTGCCGTGGTTCGCCAAGATGATCACGTTGGATTTGTCGACGAAGGGAATGATCGTGTCGGCAAAGGCTTGGCCGCCGGGCGTTTCGTACTTGGTGATCGGCACGTCGCCGAGGAACACTTCGACCTCCGGCAAAACGCACTGCGGGATCGCTTCGCGGGCGATGGCAAAGGCAGTCGCGTGCGGCGGGTGGCAGTGGACGACGCTGCGGATGTCGGGCCGCTGGCGATAGATCTCCAGGTGCAGCAGCGCCTCGCTCGACCGCTTCTTGCGTCCCGAGATCTGCTTGCCGGTCATGTCGACCAACGCGATGTCGTCGGGTTTGAGAAAACCCTTGCAGTGCATCGTCGGCGTGCAGAGGACCTCGTTCTCGCCCACCCGCACCGTGATGTTGCCATCGTTGGCGGCGGCGAATTGGCGATCGTAGATGCGACGTCCAATGTCGCAAATGTCTTGCTTGATTTTATGGATGTTCTGCATGGCTTCGGATGTCAATCGAATCGAGGATAGCCGCCGTGTTGGCGTCGATAGGTTTGATTTCGGGATAGAAAGGTTGAGCCGACTCGGGGCCTTCAGCCAAGGCGACGCGGTCGCCGACGCCCGAGCCGAGCAGATCGCAGGCGATCACCGTCTCCCCGCCATAGACCGCTTCGTCGCGACCGCTCAAGTCGGCCAAGATCTCGACCGCGCGGAGCGGAATGCCCTGCATCGAGGGATGGGCGCGGGAGAGCGTCACCGTGCCGATGACTTTGGCAATCTTCATCGCGGTCGCCTCCTCTCGGCAGCCGATGCCGCGTCAGTTATTGATGCCCCCTCAGCCTTTGTTGTCTGGGCGAGCCGCACGCATTCGGCGGCCACCGCCACGCGGCCGCTGAACGACAGCCGCTCGGCGTCGAGCACCCAGATCCGCGGCACAAACGCCGCGGCGATCCGTCCCACGTCCGCGATTCCCGTGACCGCGGCCGAGGGGATCGAAAGCTGGCGGGCAAAATGGTCGACCTGGAGCGCCGGCAAGTCGCTGATCACGACCCCAATTCCCGGCGGTACCTCGGCGGCAGAGCGCGGCAGCGAAGCGACGCTGGCGACCGAGAGTCCGCGACTGGCCAGCTGCCGGACGTAAGCCGCGGTCCGCTCGGCGTGATTGGCATCGGCGATCCAGCAGAGAGTGGTCGTCGCCGCGGCCCCCGCGCTCACAGATTGATACTGCAGCGGCTGCGATGCCGCGGATTGCGAGCACACTGCCGCGCCGCGGACGACTTCGATTCCCCGGTGGCGGAGCTGATCGGCGGCTGCGGGAGTCACCACCGCGCGGGGTGCGAGCTCGAGTCGCTTGACTTCCTCGCCGAGCCCCTCCAACGTCCGCAGCGAAATCACCGACTCGGCCATCCGCGCAGCCGCCGAGCTGTCCGACGGGCGATCGGCTGGCGGGTGACTGGCGATGTGGCTGGCGATGTGGCTGGCGGAGTGGTTGGGACCGAGTTGCTCGCGGAGCGCTTCGCGAACCAGGCGACCGATCGCCGCTTCGAGTTCCGCCCCGGCGAGGCTGGACTGGGGGCGCATGGCGGGAATGGCTTGGCCGGTGGGAGTGGGGGTCATCGGTCGATCACCCCCACGGTGCTCCAGCGGACCGGGGTGCGGCGGTCGCCGACGAGGCTGCGGGTATGCTCGCTGTCGCTGGTCAGGATCACCGAATCGCCCGGAGAAGCTCCAAAGTGGTCGATCACGATCAACGGCTCGCCGTCGCTCTGGCGGTCGACGCCGATCGGCTGCACAACCAACAGCCGCTGGCCGACCAAGCTGGGATGCTTGACGGTGGCGCGCGTCGTTCCGAGGACCAAAGCCGGTTGCATGAAGCGAGTGCAAAAAGAGGAAGCCGGGAAGAATCCGTACTCAGTACTCAATACTCAGTACTCAGTACTCCGCCGTGCCGCCGACGACGTTCAGGTCATCAATCATGCTGCAGCGGCGTTCGCGGGTGAACGTGGCCGGGCTGGTGACGCCCTCGCCAGTCGGGCCGGCGATCGAGAACGAGATGTAGCCTTCGCCGCCGAGTCCGAGCGAAGCCATGCAGGGACCGTTCTTGACGAACAACGTCGTATCGAGCGTGCGGGCCATCTTGGTCATGTTGCGGACGTCGCGAGAGTGAATGATCGCGGTGTGCCGGAACCCATGTTCGTACTTCTGCGCCAGCTCGATCGCGTGATCGACGCAGCGGGCGCGGACGAAGGGAAGGAACGGCATCATTTGCTCGACCGAAACAAAGGGGTGATCCTCCGGGGTTTCCCCAAAGATCAACTCCACTCGCCGGTCGACCTTCACGCCCGCCGCTTCGGCCAGCTTCCAAGCGTCCTGGCCGATGTAGTCCTTATTCGCGGCGTCGTGCTTATCGTCGCCGACCTGGATGATCGCTTTAGACGTCAAGGCAGCGATCTGCGAGGCGGAGAGCCGCACCGCTCCGGCCCGCTCCATCGCCTCCATCATCGCATCGAAGACGCTGTCGACGACAAAGACTTCTTTCTCGGAGATACACAGCAGATTGTTGTCATAGGCAGCCCCGCGAATGATCGAGCGAGCCGCGCGATCGAGGTCGGCCGTTTCGTCGACCACGACCGGCGGATTGCCCGGTCCGGCGACGATCGCGCGCTTGCCGCTGAGCAGCGCCGCACGGGCCACCGCGGGTCCTCCGGTGACGCAGATCAGCGCCACGTCGCGGTGATGGAAAATCGTGTCGGCCGAATCGAGCGTCGGCTCGCTGACGACACAGATCAGGTTGTCGAGCCCCAGCTCGCGATCGATCGCCTGGTTGAAGCGGCGGACTCCTTCGGCGGCGACTTTCTTGCCGGAGGGGTGCGGGTTGACGACGACCGTGTTGCCGCCCGCGATCATGTTGATCGCGTTGCCGGTAATCGTCGGCAAGCTGTGGGTCACCGGCGTGATCGCGCCGATCACGCCGAACGGAGCCCGCTCGACGATCGCCAACCCATGGTCACCGCTGAACGCTTGGGTCTCGAGGAACTCGACGCCGGGAGTCATCTCGCCGAGCGCTTTGAGCTTTTCGATCTTGTGCTCGGGACGGCCGACCCCCGTCTCCTGCATCTCCATCAGCCCCAATTCTTCGCACTGGTCGATCGAGATCCGGCGGATGATATCGATCACCCGGCGACGATCTTCTTTGCTTCGCTCGCGAAGCTCTTCGAACGCTTGCCGAGCCGCCGCGATCGCCTCTTCGGCATCGGTGAAGACCCCGTGGCGACCATGAAACGATTTTTTGCCATTCCGTCCGCCGTGGCTGCCGGTGGTATGGCTGCCAGCCGCTTTGTGACCGGGAACCGTCGCTTGCGGGCGATGCATGGCGGCCGAGGTGCCGTGGACCGGCGGCGGGTTGCCGACCTGAGCAAGGACTTCGGCAATGACATTGCGGATTAGGTTTTCGTCGTATTGCATGAGACGGTTCGTCAATCTTGGCGGCTGTAAACTTTTTGGCGGTCGATCGAAACGGTATCGACGATCCCGATGATCATGGCGTCGATCGGCAGATCCTTGGTCTCGGGAGTCAGCCGGGCGCTGCTCCCCTGGACGACCAGAACCATGTCGTCGATCCCCGCGCCGAGCGTGTCGACGGTGACAAAAGTGCGTCCGGTGGTGACTAACTGGTCCCGGTTCGCGGCGTCCAAGCGATAGGGCTCGACGATCAGCAGCTTATGGCCGGTCATCGTGCCGACCTTCTGCGTGCTGACGACCGATCCGGTGACACGTGCGACGAACATGGGGGAGGGGGTGCTAGGAGGTGCGGGCGAACAGGAGGTGCGGGCGAACAAAATGCGTTTCAGGAACCGAGCAGCTCCACGCACTGCCGGGCGACAATCAATTCTTCGTTGGTCGGCAGCGTCCAGATCTGCGTCCGGCTCCCCTCGGCATGCAGGGCCGCTTCGCCGGAAGCCGAACCGTTTTTGGTCCCGTCGAGCACGATCCCCAGCTCCTCGAGGTCGCGGCAAACGCTCGCTCGAATCGACCGTCCGTTCTCCCCGATGCCGCCGGTGAACACGAGCGCGTCGCAACCGCCGAGAGCCACCAAGTAGCCGCCGATGTAGCGGCGGACTTCGGCGACGTAGGTGTCGAGCGCGAGTTGGCACTGCGAGTCCCCATCGGCGGCCCGGCTTTCGATGTCGCGGATATCGCCGCTGTAACCGCTCAGCCCGAGCAGCCCGCCTTCGGTGGCCAGCTTGCCGAGCACTTCCTCGAGCGACAGCCCGGTGTGGGCGAGGATCGAGGGGAGGGCAAACGGATCGAAGTCGCCGACACGGTTGTTCTGCGGAAGACCCGTCTGGGGGCTCATCCCGAGCGAGGTCCCCAGGCTTCGCCCGTCGCGGATCCCGCACACGCTGCTGCTCCCGCCGAGGTGGCAGGAGATGATCCGGCGAGCCCCGCTGCCCAGCAGTTCGCCGCAGCGAGTGGCGATATAGCGGTGGCTGGCCCCATGGAATCCCCACTTGCGGATGCTCAGTGCGTCCGCCCACTCCCGCGGAATCGCGTACTGCCGCATCGCTTCGGGAGCCGTCCGGTGAAAGTCCGTTTCGAAGGCGGCGACGAGCGGAATGTCCTGGACCTGAGCGGCCAAGGTCCGCATCGCAGCCACATAGGCCGGGTTGTGCGCCGGAGCGACCGTGTTCATCTCTTCCATCGCCGCGAGCAACTCGGCGTCGACGCGAAAGACTCCCGATTTGCGTCCCCCGTGGACCGCCTTGAAGCCGATCGCCGAGACTTCCGCCGGCGAGGCCAAGCAGCCATGCTCCGGATCGGTCAGCTGCTCGAGACAGACTCGCACCGCCACTCCGTGATCGGGCACCTGCCGCGTCCGATCCTCCCGCCACGAGCCGATCTCCGCGACCGAGCGACTCTCGGCGGCACCGATCCGTTCGATGCCTCCACGAGCAAGCGTCCGCTCGTCGGACATGTCCAACAACCGGTACTTGAAACTGGTCGATCCCAGATTGGCGACGAGAATCCGCATTGCTTAGCCAGCCGTGGTTGAGCGAAAGAGGGGGAGCGGAAAGGGGCGTGCGGGGAACGCTCGCTTTGTCCTAGGCGAGCAGCGAATCGCGGAGGCCTTCCGCCGGGCGGGGCAGCACGTGGCTGCTGACCAGCTCGCCGACCTGAGCGGCCGTCGCGGCGCCGGCTTCGACCGCCGCTCGCACGCTGCCGACGTCGCCGCTGACGACCGTCGTCACCAGCCCGCCGCCGATGTCGATGCGTTTGACGATCTCGACGTTGGCCGCCTTGGCCATCGCGTCGGTGGCTTCGATCAGAGCGAGCAAGCCCTTGGTTTCAATCAGACCGATTGCTTGGTTCATCGTGTGACTCGTGCTATGCAGTGAGAGAGGTTTTGAATTGGGAGCGGGCGAGAGATCCGCCGCCGCCGGTGGTGCGGCCGCTTGGAGTGCCGCGGCTTGCTTGGCCGCGAATTTTTTCTCCGCCGATTTCTTCGCCATCGGGATGCCGTGAGCGCAAAAGGAAGGAGGGGTGATCCGCCGCGAGCGGTCTAGCCCTTGCTGGCGACGTTCAAGACTTTGCCGAGGTCGGCGTGCGGGCGGGGGATGACCTGCACGCTGACGACTTCGCCGATCCGGCCGGCAGCCGCCGCCCCGGCATCGGTGGCCGCTTTGACCGCCGCGACATCGCCGGCGACAAAAATGCTCACCAAGCCGTTGCCGACTTTGTCCCAGCCGAGGTACTGGACGTTGGCGGCTTTCATCATCGCGTCGGCCGCTTCGACCAAGGCGACGAAGCCGCGGGTTTCGATCATTCCAAGTGCGTCATTCATGGGTAGCTTTTACCGGGTTGGGTGGAAAACAGAACGAGGGAGGAATCAATGCTTGCAGCGACAATCCGACCGCTGCGGCTCGAGCTCGATCGCCGTGGCCGCGTCGAGATTGCAGGCGTTGCCTTCGTCGGTATCGATGTGAACCTCGAGCTTCGCCGCGTCGTCAGCCCGCACGAGCACGTCTTCGAACACGAGCGAGCAGCCGGGGCTGGTGACCTTCAACCGCATCAGGTCGCCGTTCTCGACGCCATAGTACTTGCAGTCGCGGTGGTTGATATGCACGTGCCGGGCAGCCCGAATCACCCCTTGCTGCAACTGCACCGTGCCGGCTGGACCGACCAGCACGCAGCCCGGCGTGCCGGCGATGTCGCCGCTGTGCCGGACCGGGGCGTCGATCCCCAAGGAGATCGAATCGGTCAGCGCCAGTTCGACTTGGCTGTGCGAACGGGTCGGTCCGAGGACGCGGACGCTCGGCAACATCCGCCGCCGCGGACCGACGACCATCACGGTCTGGGCCGCGGCAAAAAATCCGTCCTGGTAGAGCGGCTTTTCGGGAGTCAGCGTCGCCCCAGGGCCGAACAGGATCTCGACGTGCTCGTCGGTCAAGTGGCAGTGGCGAGCCGAAATGCTGACCACCAGATTCGGTTTGTCCGCAGCCTCCGCCCGCGGCGATTGCCGCGAGGCAGCGGCCGAGTGGCCTCCGGCTGCGGCCGAATGAACGGCGTGGCCGCCGACGGCGAGCCGCCGGACCGCGTCGCGGACCAGCGCCTCGATCTGTGCGGGCTCGATCTGTGCGGGCTCGATCTGTGCGGGCTCGGAAGGGGCGGGGGAGGCTGGATGAGCCATGGAATTCGCTGCAGCTCTCAAGAGTCGGAAGCGGGTAATTCGGCGATGATTAATTCGACCCCAGCGTCGCGGAGCCGCCGCTGCCACGCGCTGTCGAGGGCCTCGTCGGTGACGACCGTCTGGGCTTCGCCGAGGCTGCACAAACGCGACAAACTGGCGTGCCCAAATTTGCTGCTGTCGGCGACGATCATCACCTCGCTCGAGGCGCGGATCATCGCCTGCTCGGTCTCGACCAGCAGCAGGTTGCTGTTGTAGTAGCCTTGGCTGTCCGCCCCGGCGATCGATAAAGCCGCGCGGCGGACGTGGATCTGCTCGAGCAACTGATTCGTAAACGGCCCCAGCGAAACCCCGGTGCGCACGTGGATGTAGCCGCCGAGCATGATCAGGTCGACCGAGTCGCAGGCGGCGAACAGATTCGCCACCGGCAGACTGTTGGTCACCACCTGCAGCGGCCGGCCCAACAAATTTCGCGCTAGTTCATAAGTCGTGCTGCCCCCGTCGAGCAGAATCGTTTCGTTGTCGGCGATCCGCTCGGCCGCGCGGCGGGCGATCGCCAACTTCCGCCCCCAAAGCGAATCCTGACGGCCGGCAAAGATCCGCATGCTCGTCGCCGAGCCGGTCCAGACCACTCCGCCATGCGTCCGCTTCGCCTCGCCTTGCTCCTCGAGGTAGTCCAGGTCGCGGCGGACCGTCGAGTCGCTGACCCCCAGCCGAGCTGCCAGATCGCTGAGCGAGGCGAAGCTCTGCGACTGAATCAACAGCCGCAGTTCCTGCCGCCGCTGCTCGCTGGAAGTGCCACTTGCCACTAAACACGCTCGGATTGACCAATATCTTTCACACTTTGACAGATTATGGACAATCGTCGTCGGATTTCAATCACTCACTCCAGGGTTTCACCCTAAATTCCACCTAGAGCGCCCATTCTACTTGGCGGCCCGGGGACATGCCCCCAGTCACCCTGACCGGCAAAGTTTACCCCAAAGATTGGGGCGCCGAGGGGGCAAAGCCGAGGGTGCAGGGAGCTCCACCGGCGAACCCGCGCCAAAAAAAGCGATCGTGCCGATTCTCAGCCGCGCCGATTCTCAGCCGCGCCGATTCTCAGCCGTGCGAGTCGGGTTCCGTCGCCGTTTCCCGCCTCCGCTCGGCCCGGCGGGCGATCGCATAGGTCCGGGCGGCCCGATAGCGGATCACGAATTCGCGGGTGACGACGTAGCCGACCGCGGCGATCGGGGAGGCGACCATCACGCTCCCGACCATCAACGGCGTGAAAATCTCCATCACCTTCCCCCAGTAGAATTCGGTCACCTCCCAGCCTTCGCCCGGAGGAACCGCCAATTCGCTCCACCACTGCCGCCCAACGCTCGGCCAACCGAGCATCCAGCGGCCGACGCAGTAGCAGGGATAGAAGATGGGGACGAAGGTCGCAGGATTGCTGATCCAGACCAGCGGCAAGCCGACGACTTTGTTCGCGCGAAACAACCAGGCGCAGGCGACGACCAGCAGCATCTGGGCGCCGAGGAAGGGCGTGAAGGTCCAGAATAGCCCAATCGCCACGCCCATCGCCAACCGGTGCGGGGGATCGTCCGCGTGGAGCAGATGGCGGACGACGAATCGGCGGACCTTGCGATAGCGGCGCCGAAAACCGCGGCGGATAAACTTCATCTTGTGTTCGATTCAGCCAAAGGATCAGCGAGCTCGAGCGGTCCCAGCCCCGCCGCGGCCCGCATCATGTTCGGATCTGGCGCGGGCTTCATCCAGTCCAAAATATCGCTCCCCGCGGTGGACCTCGAGCGGGCCGACTCTACCGATTATTTCGGGTTTGCCTGAGAAAATCGAGGAACTCGCCGCCGCACGGGCAAAAAGGTTCGCGGGGGAGCGGCCACAGCGACCGATGACCAACGCCAAGGGCCCGCGGTCAACCCAGCGGACTCGGTGTTGCTCCACGTCGTTGCAAGGATCGCCTCCCATGGCATGGAAACGTCTCGCCTGCGCCGGTTTGTTGGCCGCCGCTTCGGTCTCGCCAGCCGCGGCTGACTGGGATTCCTTTTGGCACGGAGTCCACGTCGGCTACCACCGCAATAACGCCTGGCCGCATCCGTTCAGCGAGATGGCGGCGGCCCAGACGCGAGCCCCCTTCGACGTGCAGAAGATGAACGGCTGGCGGCTGCACAACACGATCAGCCACGAGCTGTTTCGCGGTGGCGACGGCGTGCTGACGGTCGCTGGCCAGCAGCATTTGGCGAACATCGTGCACCGCGTCCCGCCGGAATTCCGCGAAGTGATCGTGGTCTGCGGAGCGACGCCGACGGAGACCGAAGCGCGCGTGGCCTCGGTGCGGGCGGCGATGGCCCGCATGCACTTCGAGGGAGCCGCCCCGGAGATCTACGTCACCCACCGCGCCCCGGCGACCGGCTCGGGAGAACTGGCCACGGCCGTCAATCGAGCTTGGTTGCAATCGTTGCCCGCCCCGCGGCTGCCCGACGAGACCGCCGGCTCCGGCGGAACCCCCTGACGCCCCGGCCGAACCAAAAATCAGCCGCCACGCGCTAGCGTCCGGTTGTCACGGCGTTCTTCAGAAACCGGGGGCTAGCGCCCGGCGGCTGATGAATAATCCGGGCTAGTGCCCGGCGGCTGATTTATCCGCGAAAGGCGACTATCGGAAGGCGACTTTTTTTCCGGGAACAACTGGAGCGCTCGCGGCGGAACGACCGATTCGACCCCTACCACCGGAACCGCGCAGGCCAAGCGTGCGCCGTTCTCGTTCAACAGTGGCGGCCGCCTGCGGTCGCTGCGTTTAACTGCAAGTTTGGGGGGTTCGTCCGTGTCCAAAGCTCGTCCGCCGCACTCATCGCGTCACGTTCGCCGCCTCGCACTGGCGGGGCTTCTGATCTCCGCGACCGGCTGCGCCTCTGGCTCAACCTCGCTCGGGTCGCTGAATCCCTTTGCGACTGCGGGCGAATCGCAGCCGACGGCACCGGCCGCCGGGGGGCTCAGTTCAGCCGGAGGCATGACCTCCAGTGCGTCGGGGCTCGTGCAAGGCACGCAGGGCCAAGCCAGCTCGATGGGCATGGCGATCAAGAGCGCCTACGACAAGAGCCGCCAGTCGCTTGCCGAGCTGTTTGGCGGAACCCCCACGAGCGAGACGGACGAAGGCCAGAAGATCGCCGCCAACGATCCGCTGCTCCTGCAAAACCGCCCCACCTCGGTCGGCCCCGAGGTGTTCATCGCCAACGGCCAGCTGTGGGAGACGACCGGCAACTTTGAACGGGCGATGGAGAACTACGCCAAAGCTCTGGAAAAACACCCCGAGAATGCAGCCGCCCTGGCCAGCATCGCGCGGCTGAACGCCCGCCAGAATCGCTTCGACCAGGCGATCGAGTATTTTGAGCGAGCGATCCAAGCGGCTCCCTCCGAAGCCTCGCTGTACCACGACATGGGCTTGGCGCTGTCCAAACAAGGCCGGCACGAGGAGGCCCTCGCGGCGGTCGGCAAGGCGCTGGCGATCGCCCCAAGCACTTCCCGTTACTCCAACAGCCACGCCGCGATCCTGTTCACCGCCGGGCGCGAGGAGGAAGCGCGGACCGAGCTGATGAAGAGCAACAAGCCGGCGGTCGCCCACTACAACATGGCCTACCTCTACTACAGCAACCAAAAGACCAGCCAGGCCCTCCAGGAACTCGGCAAAGTCCTCGCCATGGGACCGCAGGCCGACGGCGGCGACCCCGCCTCGCAGCAGGCGTTCGAGCGATCGAAGGAACTGTTCGACAAGCTCGGGGGTCCGGCGACTCAGATCGCCCAGTCCTTGCCACAGCTCTACGGCGCTGCCCGCGAATCGGCAACCGCGGTCGCTCAGCTCGGCGCCGATGCCGGGGCAATCGCCACGGAAGTCCGCGATACCGCTTCCGGCGTGACCGCCAAGCTGAGCAGCAACACTCCGCCGGCAACGGCGACAGCGCCAGCAACGTCTTCAGCGGCGCCGATCACCGCCAATCCCCTGGCTGCTGCCAAAGCCGCCCCAGCACCGGCGGCCGCCAAGCCCGCAGCGAGCGACGCCGAGGTCCAGCCCGCCAGCGGCTCGCTGTTTCAGCTTCCGCCCGGGCTCGCCACCCCGGCGGCGAACCAGCCCGCTTCCCACACCACCGACGCGAAGTAGCAAGGCCACACGTACTCAGCGAAGCGGTACTCGATCCGATTGCGGGTTCAGTGTGTCGTTCCGTGACTTCGAGTACGAGTACGAGTACCGCTGCGCTGAGTACGAGTACGAGTACGAGTACGAGTACGGATACGAGTACGGATACGAGGCCTCAGTCTTCACTGATCCGGCTTTTCGCGGATGCGGTACATTTCGCGCCAGGGGAGCTGGATCCCGCCATCGATCGTGAGCGTGCTGCCGGTGATGTATTCGTTGCTCGGGTCGCAGAGGAAGGCCACGCCGCGACCGATTTCTTCGGGGCGGCCGAGCCGTCCCCAGGGAAGCTTCGAACCTTGCTCGCGCAGCGTCTCTTCGCTGAAGAACTTCCGCTCCCCGGGCGTATCGATCCAGCCCGGGTGGATGATGTTGACGCGAATCCGATGTTCGGCGAGCTCGACCGCGGCGGTCCGAGCCATTTGATCGATCGCGGCCTTGGCCATGTTGTAGGCCATCGATCCGGGAATCGCCATCACCGCATGCGGCGAGCTGATCACGACGATGTTTCCTCCGGAGCCTCCCTGGATCATCTCGAGGGCGGCAGCGCGGGTGAGATAAAACGCGCCCCACATGGTGACGTCGAGCGTCTTGTGGAACTCGTCGAGATCGGCCTCGTAGAACAACTGCCGATCGCTGTAGACGGCATTGGAGACGACGATATCGAGGCCGCCGAGGGCTGCGGCCGCGCGGCCGACGATCTCCTCGGCTTGCTGGCGATCGCCCATATCGGCTTGCAGCGTCACCGCCTTGCCGCCGAGCCGCTCGCATTCCTCACGGACACTCTCGGCCTCGTCGGCGTGGCTGCGATAGTTGATCGCCACGTCGGCCCCAGCTCGAGCCAGCTCGATCGCCGTTCCGCGCCCAATGCCCAGCGACGCGCCGGTGATCAGCGCCCGCTTTCCCTTCAGTGGTCCCGTCATCCGCCCGCTCTCCTGCCCAGACAAACAAAGATGCCAATTGGGCCAAGAGTATAAAAGCTAGCAGCGCGGCTCGCGATCCACCGTTGCGCGGCTGGCGCTAACCGACACCCTCCCCCCGGGAGGGTCGCGAGGAACGAGCGGGGAGGGCGTTGCGCGACGGAGAGCCTTCACGTGGCGAGATTCAGCGGGCCCTCCCCAGGCCTGAGAGCCCGACCCTCCCGGGGGGAGGGTAATGATAGAAGAGAACGTTCTGACAGTGCCTAGCCTCGCTCCTCCGGGCTCTCCTCTGCTCGTGCAGCACCCGCGGCTAGCGCGGTCGGCTCTTCGCTGGGCTCAGTCTCCGAGCCGGACGGCTTGAGGACGACCGGCTCGGGGGCAGCGATTGAGCTCTGCAGGTTGCGGCGAATCTGCAGCCCCTCGATCACAAAGAAGATCGCCAAGCAGAAGCAACAGCAGGCGGCGAGCAACCAGTGGTCCATGCTGAACTCGCTGGCGAACATGATCGCTCCGCCCCCCAACACCGCGAGACCGGCCAGGGCGAATTTGGTCAACTGCTGGTGCACCATCCGCTTCCGCACACTGTGGGCGATCGCCGTGCGGGCCGAATCGTTCGCCAGCTCCCGCATCGCCGCCAGATTGCTCGTCCGCTCTGGAGCCTGCGAGCGGGGAAGATAGGACGTGGGCTCCCCTCCCGAGGCACTTCCGGGGACCGAGGAGGCCGTCGCCGCGGGAACCGACTCGGGGGCGGCACCGTGGGTGGTCGCTGGCGTCGACTCCCCCCCTCCCGCCGCCCGGTGACCGCTGGGCTCCACCATGTGGGTGGTCGCCGCGACAGCCGTCACCTCGGCTGCCGCCGAAGCAGCGGTTGTGCGGGCGCTGCTCGAGCCCCCCTGCACCCGCTGCAACAGCCGGTTCATGTAGGCTTCGATCGAGTCCTCGTCCGGCGGATCGAGCGCGGAGGCGGGATCGGTGTCCGACAAATCCCGCTCGGAGACCGGCTCCGCCGCTCCCTCGGCAATGCGCTCGCCGTGCTCTGCGGACTGGCCCACGGCTGAGCGAGCCTCGTCGACTTCCTCTTCCTCGTCATCGCCGTAGGCCATCCCCATGCTGGCCAAGACTTCCGCCGCCGAGCGCGGTCCCGCCGCCGCCGCAGGCTCGTCGAGCGAAGCCGCTTCATCGTCGACCGACGGATCGCTTTCCGCGTCGAAGTCGCGATTCGCAGGGGCGGTCCAGGCCATCGTCTGCCCATCCAGCGACGGACCACTCGACAGCTGCTCCCAGGCCGACGCTCCGCGCGACTCCCCCTCGGCCGTCACCTCCGATTCCGCGTCGACCTCCGCCGCATCGCGCGGCGGTGCCCACAGCGCGGTCGCCCCGAAGGCTTCATCCGCTTCCTCCGCATCGACCGCCGGCTCGGGAGCCACAAAGCTCCACACCGGCGGCGCCGCTTCCGCCTCCCCTTCGGCATCGGGCAGCGATTCCGCGAACGCCCCCTCCCCGTGCTGCCCCTGGCTCAGCTCCTGCTCCTGCTCCTGCTCCTGGCTCAGCTCGTGCTCGTGCTCGTGCTCGTGCTCGTGCTCCTGGCTCAGCTCGTGCTCGTGCTCGTGCTCGTGCTCGAATTTGGCCGCAGGCTGGCGTTCGAAACCGGCCCGCTCGAGCTCTGCCCGCTCGAGCTCTGCCCGCTCGAGTGCGGCAAATTTTTCGGCGGCTGCCTGTTCGAAATCTTCGAGCCGCTGCTTCAGCAGCTCACACTCTTGACGGAGCTGCTGGGCTTGCGAATCGTAGTCGGCCGAGAGTTCGCTGAGGCGGGCGCCGGCGAGCCGGAGTTGGTCTTCGACCGCGTCGATCTGTTCGATCGTGGCGAACCGCTGGGTGTCGGACTGCATTTCCAGCAGAGAGGAGCGGAGCTCGCTGACTTCGGCGGTCAGCGACTGGCTGTTTTCCTGCGTCTCGTTCAGCTGACCGCTGGTATGGCTCAGCTTCAAGGAGAGTTGGCGGAAGTTCTCGCGGATCTCGTTCAACTCGAGCGACTGACCGGCGCGATCCATGTCGCGGCTTTCGCTCAACCGCAGGATCATCTTCTCCAGCAGCTCGGCATTGGAAAGAACTTCCCGCTGGTCTTCGCGAACCGAAACCGTCTGCTCGCGAAGCTCGCTCGACTCCCGCTGCACGCCGTCGACCAGCTCCTGGACCGCATCGAGCCGCTCCCGCAGGGAGTCGAGCAACGCGTCGTGCTTCTGCGTCGCCACGGCCGCTGCGCTGTTGTGCTCCTCGAGCCGCTGTTCCAGTTCGGGTCCAGCGGTCTGGCGGAGGGCTGCGACCTGTTCGGCCAGTTCGGCCATCTGCTGGCGGACTTCCAACACCGCCTGCTCGGAGTCACCGGCCCGCCGCTCCGCTTCGGCCTGGGCGGCCAACAGCGTTTCGATCTGTTTCCGCTGCTCCGCTTGACGGCGCCGGTGTCGGGAGAGTTGGCGTTTATTCCGCTCTTGCCACCGCCGTTCGTTGGCCAGAATCGCTCGATGCACCGCCGCTTGGCCTTCGACCGGAATCTCCTCCGGCAGAGCTGCAGACGGGGCAGCGGGCAGAGCGGCAGACGGGGCAGCGGGCAGAGCTGCAGACGGGGGCGACGGGGCAGCGGGCGGGGGCGAGGGGGCGGCAAAGGACAACCGCCGGCGGACCGGGCGCGTCGTCGCTGCTCGGGCTGGCGGAGCTTCGTTAGCGCTTGCGGGCTCGGGCGGGGTCGCCGCTGCAGGGGGGCCGCTCGCGACGAGCTCGAACGCGAACTGGCCCAGCTGAAACCGGTCGCCGGCGACCAGACGCGTGCTGCTCCGCGGGTTGCCGTTGACGGCGATCGGCGTGGCGGGCGAGCGGAGGGTCAGGTGTCCGCCGTCGCGGGTCAGCACGGCGTGGATCCCTTGCAGCGTCGAATCGTCCAGCCGGATCGACGCTTCGGGTCCGCTGCCAAAGGTGTAGCGAGCTCCTTGCAGCCGCAGCCGGCGGAGCGGCATGCCCGGGCGGGCGACCCGAAATTCCACGGCCGGTTCGGTCGGCTGGCGGACCTCGCTGCGCCCGGCGGTCGAGCTGGCAGCGAGCGACTCGGCGGAGCTGGTTCCGGAGAGCTTCGCCTTGGAGGAGTCGGCCTGCGGCGCTTCGGTTGGCTGGGAGATCACCGATGGAATCCCTTTGGAGCGACGATCGTATGGAGACAGCATCCTGGGCGTTATCGGCCAGCCCGGGGGTCAGAGGCCCGTCAAAACCGAAAACGTTCCAGATTTACTGAAGTCGCTTCGCCGCGGCGGCGGGGCCGTTCCTCGGCGGACGGCAAACTGTCCGATTGATAACGATCAAAATTTCTCTCCACCGAGAGCTCCTCGAGACCGCGTAACTCGCTTCGCTGCCAGGGTTTAGCGATCCGGCCCGGGCGTGCAAAAAAAGACCCCTTGACAGCGAACCGGTCGCGCTGCCGACGGCGTACTATAGTTGCGAGCAGGCGGGGCTCGGCGACGGATCCCCAGCCCCCGCGGACTCCACGCCGGACTCCACCGCGGACTCCACGGATAAACCATTTTCCGCACTGGCAGCGGTTAGCGATAAAACCAAGGGAATATCATCATGGGACGCAAAGATGCCCTGGCGAAGCTGCGAGATGTGCTCGTCCTTCGCCGCGACGCCATGCGCAAGGCGATGGCGGGCGACCTGAGCTCGTTGCAGGAACTTCGCGACCAGGGCCCGGGCGACATGCTCGATGCCGCGGTCGACACCGCCCAGGACGAGCTGAACAGCCAGTTGCTGGAGGTCGAGAGCCGCGAGCTGACGCAGATCGAGGAGGCCCTCGAGCGGCTCCGCCAAGGCACGTTCGGCCAGTGCGAAGACTGCGAAAAGCCGATTCCGCTGAAACGACTGCAGGCGATCCCCTACGCGACCGAGTGCATCGAATGCAAGCGGAAGAGCGAGAGCCGCAGTCCGGTGCTCGGTCTGCCCACCTGGAACCGCGTCTTCGACAACGCCGAGATCGATTCGGTCTGATCCCCCTCGCCCCGCTGGCGGCTCGTGGTCGAAGCGCTGCTGGGCAATGACATCTGCGGAACGAGAAACGCTGCTGTGCGATGCGCGGCAGCGTTTTTTGCTGCGCCGTGACCGACGGGGCTGGCGTTTTTTCGTTGCCGGTCCTGACGAATGCAGCAACGATGGATACCTGGCCAGAGCGAGGGCAAGCCGCGTCCGCAGGGCTGCCGATGCAGGTGGTGAGCGAGCGGCTCGCGATCGCCGCGAGCGTTTCGATTCGATAGTTCGAGAATTTGCTCATGACCCCCGTTCCTGCTCGACTGCGGTTGGCCTTGCTCGGCGGCCTCCTTCTCACCGCCTTCGCTGCTCGAGCCGAACCGGTGCTCGGGCAGAGCCAGCCACCGTCGCTCGTCACTCTCGAACCGGCCGCGGGGGCCGAAGCGGGCGATCCGCGGCTGTCGGACGATCAGCGTGCGGCGGAGGACGAGCTGTACGAGGCGCTGGCGACCGAAGTCGCGTCGCTCGAGCGGATCAGCAACGTCGTCCGCCAAGTGGCTCGGCTCGTGCGGCCGCGAGTCGTGCACGTCGAAGCGAGCAAGGTGGAGCGTAGCCAAGGGCGGAGCGAAGCGTTCGATGAGGCCGGCTCGGGAGTCCTGATCACGCACGGCCAATCGACTTGGGTCCTGACCAATCGGCACGTCGTCGCGGGGGCCGAGCCGTCGGAAATCTCGTTGCGGCTCGGAGATGGTCGAGTCCTGGTGCCGTCCCAGGTGTTGGCCGATCCGAGCACCGACGTGGCGATTCTGAGCGTCCCCGATCCCCAACTCGGCGCGACTCGGATCGGCGACAGCGACACGGTCACGGTCGGCGATTTCGTGCTCGCCGTCGGCAGCCCGTTTGGGCTGAGCCACTCGGTGACGTTCGGGATCATCAGCGCCACCGGGCGTCGCGACCTGACGCTCGGAGAAGAGCGGATCGAGCTGCAGGACTTTTTTCAGACCGACGCGGCGATCAATCCCGGGAACAGCGGCGGCCCGCTGCTGAATCTCCGCGGCGAAGTGATCGCGCTCAACACGGCGATCGCCAGCAGCAGCGGCGGCAGCGAGGGGATCGGGTTCGCGATCCCGATCAACATGGTGATGCAAGTCGTCGACCAGCTGGTCGAGTACGGGCATGTCCGCCGCGCCTACCTGGGTGTCACGCTCGACCCCGATTTTGAACCGGGCGACGCCCTGCAGCTCGGGCTGCCGCGTTCCGGCGGCGCGCTGGTCAAAGCCGTCAACGCCCACTCGCCAGCGGCCGAGGCGGGAATCGCCAAAGGGGACGTGATCACCCAGTTCGACGGGGTCCGCATCGACAACGACGACCACCTGGTCACCCGCGTCGGACTGACGGCGGTCGGCAAAGCGGTCGAAGTCATCCTCTACCGCGGCGGCAGCCTCTATCAGACCACCGTGACGGTCATTCCCTACCCCGGCTGAGCGGGCTTAGTGCTCCGCTCCGACCAGGCGAATCGTCTTCCAGCGACCTTGCAGAAAACGGCCGGTCATCAGCGCGGCCAACGACCAGACCCAACCGGTGACGACCCACCACCAGAACATCAACCGCCCGCTTTCGGGCTCCAATGCCAACCCCAGGCCGAGCGCCGCCGAGGAGGCGACGACCGTGGCGAGCAGCACGAACCAGGTGTCGCCCGCCCCGCGGAGCACTCCGGCGAGCACGAGTTGGATGCTGTCGAAGACGACGTAGGTGGCGACGAAGCGGAGCAGGATGACGGCCAGCGCGATCGCTTGATCGGTTTCCTCTCCGGCCGGTGAGAGCACCTCTCCCTCGGTGACTGCGAGCCCCTGCCGGTACAGCGACAGCAGCCACTGTGGCGCTCCCAGGTAGAGCACCGCCCAGCCGCAGGAATAGAGCAGCGCGATCGAGAGCGACGTCAGCGCCGCCCGCACCGCGAATCGCGGCCCGGAGCGCGGCAGATGCTGGCCGACCAACACCGAGGCCGCGATCGAGACGCCGATCAGCGGCACGAACGCGATCATGTTGAAATTGATCGCCATCGTGGTCGCTTGCAGCGGCAGATTCCCGAGCTGGCCGATCTGCAGAATGATCACCGTGAAGGCTCCCGCTTCAGCGACCGACTGCAGCCCCGCCGGCAGACCGTAAAACAGCAACCGCCGCATCAGCCGCCGGTCGGGCCGAAAGCCGCTGCGAAGCTGGTAAACCTCCTGAAACCGCGGCCCAGCCATCAGCACGAGGTAGGCCAACGCTTTGAACCAAAAACTGATCACGCTGGCCCAGCCCGCGCCGACGATTCCGAGACTGGGGATCACCCCCCAGCCAAAAATCAGCGGGATGTCGAGCACCAGATTCAGCACGGCCGCCGCGATGTTGATCCACATCACCGTCATCGTGCGATGCGTGCCGCTGAAGAATCCGCTCAGCGCCGTCTCCAGCACTCCCCCGAGAGCGCCGACCATCAACGTCTGCATGTAGACCGTTTCCAGCTCGAGCAGAGCCGGCGCTTGGCCGGTCCAGACAAACAGCTCGCGGGCATACAGCGCGGCCAAACCGAACAGCGGGATCGTCGTCAGGCTCATCCACACCGCTTGCCAGAGCAAGCGTCCCACCCGCTCCGGTTGCCCACCGCCGACGTACTGGGCGACGAACGCTCCGGTCATCGAGGCGATCCCGATCGGCAGGCAGATCAGCGCCCAAAAGAAATTGCCGGCCGCCATCGCGGCGCTCATCGACGCTCCGTCGTACCACAGCAGCAGCGTCCGGTCGGCGAACAGCACCGCCGACAAACAGCCGGTGCTGATCATCAACGGCACCGCCACGCGAAACACTTCCCCCACGCCCCCGGGACCCCGAGGCCACGCAGGAACCGAAGCGGACGCCGGATCGGGACTCAGTCGGACGACTTCCATGCAACTACCCTCGAACCTCTCTCGCCCTCCCCATCGGGGCAGCCATCACGCAGCCGCAGTACCCTTCTTGTCACATCCGCCGCCACGCGCTAGCGTCCGGTTCCTCATGCGGCTTGCCGGTAAACGAATACTGAGCGGCGTTGCTACGGGTAGGTTCGCCCGCTGGCGCTTGAATTCTCAGCGGCCGGGGAATTCTCAGCGGCCGGGGAATCCTCAGCGGCGGAGGAACTCCAGCGCCCCGGCGGCCGCTACGGCTCCCACCGCGATCCCGCCGAGGTGCGCGATGTTGGCCACGTGGGGCATGAATCCAGGGATCATGCAGAGAACGACAAAGCCGAGCACAAAGGCCACGTTGAACGCCGGGATGCGAAACGGCAGCGTCGGCTCGACCATCGGCCGCAGCCAAAGGTACGTGAATAGCGCCAACACACCGCCGGAGGCTCCGATGACCAGCGTCGAGCCGCCCAGCGAGACCGGGGTGTAGGCCTGCGCGAACATCCCCACGATCCCGCCGATCAAGAACAGCGCCAGCATGAACCACGGTCCGCGGAACACCTCGACGATCCGCCCGAGCTGATACAGCATGATCGCGTTGAACAGCAGGTGCATCACGCTGCCGTGCAGAAACAGCGGGGTCACCAGCCGCCAGACCTCCCCCTGCAAAATCCCCGCCAACGGACGCATCGCTTCGCTGGGGGCAACCTCCGCCGGATCCTCGAGCACCGGGACCAACGTCAACTTGCTGAACAGCTTGATCGAGAACGGGATGCCTCCTTCGGCCCGCGCGACTTGCGCCGGGCTGACGTCGCCAAAGTTCGTGAGCAGCGAAGCCGCCGCGCAGGCGATCACCAGACCGACGACCAACGAGGTCGAGCCGCCATGGGCCGTGGGGACCCGCCGCGGCTTGAAGGGCTGCTGCAGCTTGAGCTTTTCCCGCTGCTCTTTTTCTTGGCGGCGACGCAGCTCTTTGGCTTGGCGATCGACGCGGTAGCGAGCCGCCTCGGGATCGCTGCGGAACTGGGCCAGCTCTTCGCGAGCGACGCCGAGCTGGTCCTCCTCCTTAGCCCACACCTCGTAGGAGTCGTCGGCCCCGGGTTCGGTGACCACGTGGATGTCGCGCGTCAGCAAGTAATCGCCGAACCGCTCGGCTTGCTCGCGTGTCAGGTTTCCGCCAATCCGTCGCATAACTCGTCTACTCCGCCGCGGCAGACCGCGTTCGCTCGGCCGCTTCGGCCATTTTGTAATACTCGCTCCGCTGCAACTCACCGGCGGCCGCTTCGTCGAGCACCATCACGACGTCCGGATGCAGCTGCAGTGCCGAGGCGGTAATCGATGCGGAGACTGGCCCTTCGACCGCCGCGCGGACCGCTTCGGCTTTATGCGCCCCGGTCGCCAACAACAAGCAGCAGCGGGCTTCGAGGATCGTTCCGACGCCCATCGTGACGGCCAACCGGGGGACCGAAGCCTCGTCGCCGAAAAACCTCGCGTTATCGCGGATCGTCTCCGCCGTCAGGTGCTTGACCCGCGTCCGACCGGCCAGCGACGAGCCCGGTTCATTGAAGGCGATGTGGCCGTCGGTCCCGATCCCCAGTAGCTGCAGGTCGATCCCTCCCGCCTCGCGGATCGCCGCTTCGTACGCCGCACAAGCGGCGGGCAAATCGTCCGCAACGCCGTCGGGCAACTGGCACCGCTCGGGCTGCAGATTGACGTGGTCGAACAACTGCTCCTGCATGAAGCGGTGGTAGCTCTGCGGATGCGTCGCCGGCAGCCCCACGTACTCGTCGAGGTTGAACGTCCGCACTTGGCCGAAGTCCAAACCCTCCTGGCGGTGCATCTCGATCAGCAATTGATAGCAGCTGACGGGCGTTCCGCCGGTGGCCAGCCCCAGCACCGCATCCGGTTTGCGTCGCACCAACGCGGCAATGAAATCCGCAGCCGTCGCCGCAGCCGCCGCTGCATCCGCCTCAATGATCACCCGCACAGTTTCTCTCGCTTCCGCCCAGTAGCCGCCAAAGGTCCCATTCGCCGCCAAAATTCCCAGCGGTCCAGCGTAGCAAACGAGGCGTCGGGTACGAGGGGCCGTCGCTCATGGGTCGAGTGGCAGCTACGAGGGGGGGGGCAAGAGCGAGCGTCGCCCCAGCAGCAAACCGCTCTTGCATCGATTCGGGCCACTTGAGTAGCGTCCGCAGTACGCCGCGGAGGATGTCCCGCGGCGGCACCAGAGCATCTGCAAGTCGGGCCGTGCGTCAGGGAGGACGAACGTGCAAACGCTGAAAACTGCGATCGTCGTAGTGCTGCTATTGACGGTGACGTACAGCGCCTACGTCGCCTTGACCGCCCCCACGCCCGAGTTGCCCGCTGAAGTGGCAAGCCTCGTCGAAGGCGACAGCCTCGATCTGGGCGAAATCGGCATGGGGGAGATCGACTCGGGAACCCCCGTCGACTTCGCCGCTGACTTCGATAGCGGAATGGCCTCCAGCGGAGACTCGGCCGCTCCCGGCCAAGATCCATCGGCCGGCCCGAGCGGCATCGGTTTCCCCTTCGCCGCCGGGGGTGCGGCTTCGGCTCGGCTGAGCGACCAGCCCGGCTCGGTCGCCGCCGGACCGCGATCAAAGCCAGCGGCGTCTGCGAGCCCGAGCGACTCCGCCTCCTCCCGGGGTTCCAATCCGGACTTAGCCGCGACCGCTCCTCAATCGCTTCCCAAACCCGATCCCTCGACCGGCTCAGTTTCGGCCGACCCCAACCAGAATTATCCCTCGACCGCGTTCGGCGATTTTGACTTGAGCTTGGCCGGGGGATCCCCGGAGTCCGCTTCGCCCGCACCGAGCATCGCCGCTAGCGGGAGCTCCACGCTCGAGGCCTCCGAGGAAGCCGACGCTGGGGACGATGCCAGCGCTGCTCGCGACGCGGCCGGTACGGGCAACGCGAGCGGCAGCCCCCACCCGGGACTGGTCAACGCGATCGCCACGGCCGACCGCCAGTGGGAAAACGATCAACTTCGCGAAGCCCTGACGACCCTCAGCCTGTTCTACAACGATCCCGATCTGCAGGCCTCTGACCGCGAGCCGCTGCAGGCCCGGCTCGATATGCTCGCGGGCGAAGTGATTTACTCGACGCGGCACCTGCTCGAGCAGCCCTACCGTGTCCGCGAAGGGGATACGTTGCAGTCGATCGCCGAGACGTACGAAGTTCCCTGGCAGCTGCTGGCGAACATCAATCAAGTCCAAGACCCGGCGGCGATCGTCCCTGGTCAAGAGTTGAAGATCATGCGGGGCCCGTTCCGCGCCGAGGTCAGCCTCGATCGCTCGGAGCTGACCCTATTCTTGGGTGAACTCTATGCCGGACGCTTCCCGATCGGCCTCGGCAACGATCCGCTGCCGGAGCCTGGGACGTACACCGTCAAGGACAAACAAACCGCCCGCACCTATTACCCGCTGACCGGCGGCAACATTCCGGCCGGCGATCCCCGCAATCCTTACGGGCAAATGTGGTTAGACCTCGGCGGACAGCTCTGCATTCACGGCTCGCCGGAAACCGGCAGCGGCGAACCGCAAGGCTGCATCCAGCTGCGGACGGCCGACGCCCGCGACGTCTATGGCATCTTGTCCAAAGGCTCGGCGGTCTCGATCATCCGCTAGGCTCTGCTTGAATCCCCGGCGAATTAGCCGATCCCAATCCGTCACCCTCTCCTCGGGGAGAGCGGGCCCGGATTCTTCATCAGCCGCCGGGCGCTAGCCCCCGGTTCCCGAAAGCTTCATCAGCCGCCGGGCGCTAGCCCCCGGTTCCCGAAAGCGCCGAGAGAACCGGACGCAAGCGCGTGGCGGCTGATACTGCGAGCACCGGAAAACGAACGGCTTGCCGTTAAACGAACCTATTCGCAATCCGCAAAACACGATCCCGATGACGACTCCCTACGACCGCGACGCTCTGATCGAACTGATCCGCCGTGAAGCGCTGCAGACCGGCACGTTCACGCTGGCCAGCGGCAAGACCGCTTCGTACTACCTCGACTGCCGGCTGGTCACGCTGCATCCGCAGGGAGCGAACTTGATCGCTGCCGGGATGCTCGAGCGGATCGACGCGATGAGCGACAAGATCGATGCGGTCGGCGGGATGGCGATCGGTGCCGATCCGATCACCGCGGCGATCGTGACCCATGAAGGCCTCCGCGGCGGATCGATGCGCGGCTTCATGGTCCGCAAGGAACCCAAGGGACATGGCGGCGGCCGACAAGTCGAAGGGCCTGTCAAAGCGGGCGATTCGGTCGTGATCGTCGAAGATGTGATCACCAGCGGCGGCAGCGCCATCCAAGCCATTCGCGCGGCCCGCGCGTTCGGCTTGGAAGTCCGCGGCGTCGTCGCCATCATCGATCGCTTGGCCGGCGGCAGCGAGGCGTTCGCGGCCGAGGGGCTGCAGCTGCAAACGTTGCTCACGATCCGAGACTTTGGTCTCCAGCCGGACGCCTGAGTGGAAACCTCGCTGCACCGAGAACTCAAGAGCCACTACGCCGAATCCGAAACGGCGACCGAAGTCCGGCTCGGCCAGTACCGGATCGATGCGGTCAGCGGCGGTGAATTGATCGAGATCCAATTCGCCTCGCTGTCGGCGATCCGCGGAAAGATTTCCGACCTGGTTCAGAGCGAGCAGGTGCGGGTCGTCAAACCGATCGTCGCCCGGCGGCGAATCATCCGCCAACAGAAACCCGATGGACCAGTCCTCAGCCGGCGGCTGAGCCCCAAGCGTGGTGCGACGCTCGACCTGTTCGACGAACTGGTCTATCTGACCCGCGTCTTCCCGCACCCCAACCTGGTGATCGAAGTCCCGCTGGTCAGCGTCGAAGAATGGCGGCTGCCGCCGGCCCCGTCGCGGCGCTGGCGGCGGTACAAGCCCAAGCACCAGGTGAAGGACATCGTGCTCAGCGAGATCCTCAGCACCGAGAGCTTCGCCACGTCGGCCGACCTGCTGCGGCTGGTCCAGGCCGACGCGCTGCCCCGCCCGTTCGACACCGCGGAACTCTCCGCCCAGCTCGGCTGCAACCGCAGCGTTTCGCAGCGGATCACCTACGTGCTCCGCCAGATCGGGGCGATCGAACAAGCCGGCCGCCGCGGCAACGCGAATCTCTACGCGGTCCCGCTCCCGCCCAAATTCAGCAAACCGCGAAAAGCCAAGCGAACCCGCACGCAAGCGGCCTGAACAGGACGGACGAAGGCCCCCTATCACCCTCCCGGGGGAAGGGGTGACGGTGCGTTGGAACGCCGCGTTCGGGGCGACTACAATCGGCCCCTTGCGGCTCCCTCCATCCTCCCTCCTCGCGCGGGCTTCGCGACACCTTCTGGACCACCAGCGAAGCCGCTTCTCTCGGTACCAGTTATGAATTTGACCGGACTCGCTCAGCGGCTTTGTCGAGCGTTCTACCTGGGGCTGGCGTTCTGCCTGGGGTTGCTTTTTGCCACCGCGGTAACCGCCCCACCGTCGCTGTGCCTCGCTGCCGCTCCCGACACTTCGCAACCGCTCGCGCTTCGCGACCGACAAAGGATCGCCCTCGTCGGCAATTCATTGGCCGAGCGGATGAATCTGTTCGGGCACTTCGAGACTCGACTCCATCTGCGGCACCCGGATAAGCAACTGCTCGTTCGCAACTTTGGCTGGCCGGCGGACGAGGTCGGTGTGCAGCAACGGCCGGGAAACTACACCGAGATTGACGATACACTGAAAGTTTTCGGTCCCGACCTGTTCCTCTGCTTCTTCGGGTTCAACGAGTCCTTCGCCGGCACGCAGCCGGCTCAGCTCCAAGCCTTCCAGGACCAGTACCGCAAGTGGATGGCCGACGCGACGGAGAAATGGGCGGGCGAAGGAGCGACACCGCGGTTCGTCTTGATCAGCCCGATCGCCTTTGAAAGTTCCGGCAATCCGCTGCAGCCCTCTGGAGCTGCCGAAAACCGCAACCTGGCAGCCTACACGCGAGCCATCGAAGAACTGGCTGCCGCCGAAAACCTTCCCTTTGTCGATCTGTTCGCACCGACGCAAGCCTTGTTCGCCGCCGAACCGGGACTGCAATTCACGATCAACGGCGTCCACCTGAACCAGCAAGGAGATCGCGAAGTCGGCCGGTTGTTGGATTCCGCACTCTCCGCGCAAGCTGAGGAAGTCGTCGCCGAAGAGGCGGAATTCGAGCAAGTGCGGAAAGCGGTCAACGACAAATCGTGGCTGCACTTGCAAGATTACCGGATGCTCAACGGCTGGTATGTCTATGGGGGGCGACGCACTTGGGATACCGAAACGTTTCCCAAAGAATTCCATAAGATTCGCAACATGGTGGCGGTGCGAGATCGCTATGTGTGGGACTTGGCTGCCGGCCGCCCCGTTCCCGACGAGCCCGACGATTCCAACACCGGCGACGTATTCATTCCGGAAACCATGTTCGGGACCCGCGATGAAGCCTTTCGGAAGATGCGGGAACCGACGACGCTCGAGTATCCGACGCCCGAGGAGTCGATCGCCCAGATGACGGTGCCCGACGGTTTCGAGGTCAAGCTGTTCGCCTCCGAGCGGGAGTTTCCAGAGTTGGCCAACCCGACTCAAATCGACTTCGATAATCGCGGCCGGCTGTGGGTCGCTTGCATGCCGAGCTATCCGCAGTGGCTTCCTGGGACCTCTCCGCCGAGCGACCGCCTCCTGATCTTGGAAGACACCGACGACGACGGGCTGGCCGACAAGCGGACCGTCTTCTACGACAAACTCGTCTGCCCGACCGGGTTTGAGTTTTGGAATGGCGGCGTGTTGGTCGTCGACGAACCGCGAATCCTGTTTTTGAAAGACAACGACGGTGACGACGTTGCCGACGAGGTCGTACATCTGATCGACGGAATCGGCACCGACGACACGCACCATGCGATGGGAGCATGGGAGTTTTCCCACGGCGGATTGCTCCACACGCTCGAAGGGATCGCAATGTCGACGACGCTTGAGACTCCCTGGGGCCCGTTCCGAAACGCCGGCCCCTCGGGCTCTTATGTGATCGATCCGTTGACCTTGAAAGTCCGCCACTTCCGCACCCCCGCTTACGGCAATCCCTGGTGCCTGGTATTCGACTCCTGGGGCAACGGCATCATCGGCGACGGCACCGGCGCCACCCACCACTGGACGACTCCCTTGTCGGGTGCTGCGGTCGATTCCCGAAAAACCTTGAAACCAATCTTCGACAATGAAGGAATGCGACCGGCGGTCGGCAACGACTTTCTAACTTCGCGTCACTTCCCCAAAGAGATTCACGATCACTTCATCTACGGATGTGTGATCAACATGCACGGATTCCCTCGCTTTACGATTCGTGATGAGGAAAACGGAGCGGGGTTGGTAGGCGAGCGGATCGATGACCTGCTCTCTTCAACCGATATGTTTTTCCGTCCGGTCGACCCCAAGATCGGCCCTGACGGAGCGCTCTGGTTTGGCGACTGGTGCAATGCCTTGATCGGCCACATGCAGTACTCCCAACGCGACCCGAACCGCGATCATGAACATGGCCGCGTCTACCGCCTGGTTTACAAACCCAATCCGTTGCTCGAACCGGTCACGCAGGCCGGGGAGTCGCTTCCGGCGCTGCTCGAACAGCTCCGGGCCTACGAACCACGGACGCGGTACCGGGCCCGCCGCGAGCTGCGAGATCGCGACCGGGCTGAAGTTCTCGCCGCGGTTTCCGACTGGATCCAAGGCGTCGACGATTCTCAGCAGCTGTGCGAAGCGATGTGGATCCAGGAGAGTTTCCGAGCCGTCGAACCCGCGCTGCTCGACCGGATTGCCGCCAGCGACGACTACCATGCTCGGGCTGCCGCAGTCCACACGATCGGCAACGAGCACCAACGGATTGCCGACTCGCTGCAAAGGCTCTCGGCAGCGGTGGGCGATCCCCACCCGCGAGTCCGCGTCGAGGCGCTGCGAGCGCTCAGTTTCCTGGGTACCGCCGAAGCGGCCGAGGTAGCGCTGAGGGTGGGTGAGCAGAAGATGGACTACTGGACTGAGTACACGCTCGAGCACACGCTGCAGGCATTGCAACCGGCGTGGCAGGCGGCCGAACGGGCCGGCACCTTCTTGACCGAGGCCAGCGACGCGGCGAAAGCGACCTTCCGCGACTACAAATACTCCACCGGTCCGGGCCGCGCGATCTACCTGCCTCTCAAAACGGTCTCGAACGTCGACGCCTCCGAGGCCGAGCGGGCGAAGGCTCTTCAAGAACTCGCTTCCGCCGCCGGAGGTAGCGCCGAGCGAGGCCGAGCTGTGTTCGAGCGGGTGTGTGCCGCTTGCCACCAAATCGGAGACGTCGGCAAACCGTTCGGCCCTCAGCTGAACGATATTGGGCAGCGGATGAGCCGCCAGAAATTGATCGAGTCGATCGTCTGGCCGAATGAAGAGATCGCCAAGGGCTATGAGACCCTCATGGTCCTCACCGACGACGGGCGGGCGCTCACCGGTTTCGTGCTTCGCGAAGATGAAAAGACGCTCACCCTCGGGGTGGCCAACGGAAAGACCGAAGTCGTCGAGAAAGCGGCAATCGAACTTCGCCAAGAGAAGAAAGCGAGCTCGATGCCCGAAGCGCTCACCGAAACAATCGCCCCCATCGAATTTCTCGATCTGCTGCAATTCCTCACCGATGGCTGGATCGATACGGCTGAACCCACCGTCGGCCAACTGCGGAAGCGGGGCGGTTATGAGGAAATCTCCCGCACCGCGAGAATTAAGATTGGGACCGATTTTCCCGAAAGTCTTAATCGCGATGCCGCTTACCTGCTGAGCGCAAAACCTCCGCGGCAGCGCGATTTTGCATTCCACTCGCGAGAAGGCAGCGAGACGGCTCCCGCGATCACGATTCGGCTCGCCGAACCGCGGGAAATCCAAAGCATTTGGATGCAGAACCGGGTCAACAGCCAGTTCCACGCGCGGGCCGAAGGCTTGGCCATTTGGACGTCAACCGACGGAAACCAGTGGCAAAAAGTTTGGCAAGCTCCGCAGCCGGCCGCCGAATACGAAGCGGAATTGCCCGCTGGCACGAAGGCTCAGTTCATTCGAATTGGACTGCCGCAGCGGGGAATCCTGCATTTGAACCAAGTCGTCGTCTACGGAGGCCCCGGTCAACCGTAGACTCTGTTGATTCATCAGCCGCCGGGAGCTAGGTCTGTCAGAAAACCCTGAGCCGACGGCGCTAGCCGCGGGTGCTACAGCGGAAATCCCGGGGCTGCGAGGCCCGAGGCTAGCGCCTACGGCTCAAAAGATCGAAAGCGAGTGGTTTTCTGCCAGAGCGCTAGCCCCCGGTTCTCGAAAACACCGAGAGAACCGGACGCTAGCGCGTGGCGGCTGATTTAGCGGACTGTTCTGTGACGTAGCCCACTCGGAGAGTGCCATGAAATGTCCGGTTTGCGAAGAGACCGATCTGGTGATGAGCGAACGGCAAAACATTGAGATCGATTACTGCCCAAAGTGCCGTGGGATCTGGCTCGACCGTGGCGAACTGGACAAGATTATCGAGCGGGCCAACCAGTATGAGGCCGAGCAAGCAGCACAGCGGCAAATCCCCCTGCCGCCACCCAATCAAGCTCAGCAACCCTACCCGCCCCGTTCGGACCAAAAATACTACGACGAACGTGGTAAATATTACAAAAAGAAAAAACCGTTCTGGATGGAATTGTTCGACTGAGCGGCTTGCTGAACAGCACCACTTTGAATTGGTTCAAAACAGGACGGCTCGCGGAAAAGTCGTTTAACGGCAAGCCGAAGGCGACTGCTTTTTAAAACACAGTCGCCTTCAGCGTGAGAAATTTGCCTTGCACCGCTCGCTCCATTACAACGAAGGTGATCTGACAGGGGACCAACGCCAACGGAGGGGGTGACGCGGTGCGTGCTACAAGGCAGCTTCTCGGTCTTGGGGTTTGCGGAGTTCTGCTCTGCTACACCATTCCTTCCCGGCAGGCCGCCGACGCGGCAACTCCCGGCACTTCCACCGACTCGTCCTACACGGTCAGCGACGCAGGCCTCAATCCCTCTCTTTCGCTGGCGGAAAGGGTCCTTGCCGCTGAGGCCGACGGGGACTTGCGCGAGCGATCGCGGCTCGTGTTGGATCTGCTCGAATCGCAAGCCGCAGATGAGCTCAGCCGCTCGGTCGCCGCTGAGATTCGCGACCGCTTGGGGTGGAAAAGCATCGAGGCGAAGGTCGAGGAAAATCTCGACCTGCCGGCGCTAGACCGCTACGAGCGCTTTCGCAGCACTCAGCCCGACAACGTGCAGGGACATCTCGCAGCGGCCGCGTGGTGCCAGCGGGCTGGGCTTGAATCCCAGCAAATGGCACATTGCCAGCGCGTGTTGCAACTCGATTCCGAGAACCGCATCGCCCGGGCTGCACTCGGCCATCGGCGGATCGATGGTCGCTGGGTCACGCCCGAGCAGATGGCCCAGCTCAACGCGGAGATCGCCGCGCTCCGCGAGTCGCTCCAAAAGTATGGCGGCAAGCTGATGAAATTGGCCTCGGACACGCAGACGGGGAAGCCGGCGGAGCGTCAGGTAGCCGCCCAGTCGCTACTGGAACTCGACGCCACCGATGCAACTCCGGCTGTGGCCGCGATCTTCGCCGCCGCACCTCGGCCTTTGATCGACCCTGCAATCCAGTGGATGAGCGAGCGGAGCGATCCTGCCGCCACGGCGATCCTGGCGCAGTGGAGTATCGATCATCCCGACCCGGCGGCTCGCGACCTCTGCACCGCGGCGCTTCGCCAACGCCCGCTCTACCACTACGTTCCGCACTTGCTCGAGCGGGCTCGGTCTCCGCTGGTCTCCCAGATCATTCCCTCGTTTCGCCCCGACGGATCGCTAGCCGGTGTGCGGCATGTCTTTTCGCGGGAAGCCAAAGACAACATCGATGTCGCGGTCGTCGATACCATCGATGTCCGCCGCCGAAACGTCAATCGCTTTCGAAACGATGGTCCGGAGCGTCTCTCGACAATACAAGTCGCCATCGAGGACGCCAAGCGGGAACGGGAAAATCAAATCACCAACGCGATGATTGATCGCCAAAACCGGATCCAGGCGACCCGCGAGGCAGTCCAGCGGGAACGGGTCGCCGCCGTAGAAAATCAGACCAGCAAGATCGTCAACGATCGTATCCGCCTGGTGCTCTCCGAGACCTCGGGAACCGATCCCCAAGCGACGCTGCACGAGTTATGGGATTGGTGGGCGGATTATACCGAGCGCGAGCCGGCGCCGATCAAACTCGCGACCTACCGCTACAACTATCAGTTATCCACGTCCGACTTCTACACCACCCGCGAGGCCTGCGAGTGCTTTGTGGCGGGCACCCCGGTCGTCACCTCGCGCGGTGAGAAACCGATCGAGTCGATCGTCGTCGGCGATCAGGTGCTCTCGAAAAACATCGAGACCGGAGAACTCGTCTGGGATGTCGTGGTGACGACCACCACACAGCCGGCCAAGCCGCTTGTGACCGTTCAGACCGATCGCGAAACTTTCGAGTGCACCGGCGGTCACTTGTTCTGGGTTTCTGGCAAAGGATGGACGAAAGCCCGCGACCTGGAGTATCAGGATTTACTCCATGGGCTCGCACAGCCGTTGCAAGTTCGCGCGGTCAGCGAGGGAGACGCAGCGCCGACTTATAATCTGGTGACCGACGAACATCACAACTATTTCGTGGGCAAGGGGCAGGTCCTCAGCCACGATTTCAATGAGCCTGAGCCGACCACCATCCGCGTCCCTGGACTCGCTCCTGTCGCCGCCCGGTAGGGCAATCAGGTCGGGCCTGACGTCCGTTGCGGCTTGCCGAAGCCTTCCATGTCTATACGCTGGGGCCCCCAGCGTCACTCTGCCCAGAGGTCGGGTTTCGTCTCTTGAAGGATCTGGTAGATCGCCGTGCGGTCGCTCCGTGAAAGATGGGCGAACTCCTCGCTCTCATCCTCACCGAGCAAGACTTCCCGGAGTCGCCTCGCCACGTACGTCCGCACCGCGTCGGGCAGCTTGTCGAATGACGGAGAGTAGATCAGATAGCTGCAGGGGTACTTGAACAGCCGCTTCTGAAGATCGAAATCGCGGAGCGAACGGCCGCGGCTGTCGCGAGGTCCCTGGGCGGCGAACTCCTCTGTAAACTCCGAGGTTCCAGCGACCGGATCGGTCAGTTGGAATTCGTCGACGAACAGCATGTATCGCAGCAATTTGTCGCCCACAGCGGCCACGCGTCGCTCGGCCGTTTCACTGACATAACTGCTGGGCCGCTCGAGCGCCGCATTCATGATCCCGTCGTGATGAGCCGCCGACCGCGCTTCATAACTCGCCAGCGTCAGATAGTTTTGCATCTGCGTCTGATGCTCCAACACCATCAGCGCCACCACATCACTGTGCGGCGTCAGATAGCGTGAGACGTCGAACAACTCCGACAGATCGGTCACATTGGCTCCTGGCTCCCGATCAAGTGACTCGGGGTCCTGCTTGCTCTGGGAAAACACATTGCCCATGTGCCGCATCTTGCCGTGTGTCCCGCTCACATACCAGCCTCCCCAGCGTTCCTCAAAGGGGCTGCTATGGTCCGTAGTGAAAGTTCCCGCACCGTACTGCGGTTGTCCCCCCCGGTCGACGAAAGCTGAGCGAATCAAACCTCCCGGAACGCCCTGGGTGCGTGACGATGCGTGACAGGAAATGCACTGCCCGCGGTCGCGGATAAACCGCGGCTTGTCCTGCTCTTCTTGGTCGAGGGTATAAAAAATCTCTCCCTGCCAAGGATCGGTCGACATCAGCTCGATGACGTCTCCCTGCTGAACCCAGCCGACATAGGTTTCATCGTTGAAGTACAGAGCGCGGGGATGCTTGGGTGAAATTCGCCGCAGCTGGAAACTCGTCTTCGAATGGACCAGTACCTGACTCGACGCGGGAACATCGAGCGCGCGGAGCAGCGAAGGCAGATAGCCGTGCTCGGCGTCGTACTCGAGTCGCACTTCGCCCGAATCGATTTTGCCCTGCAAGTCGGCGACCGGATCGGTTGTTCTTCCCTTGCCGTAATTGATTGGAGCTCGCTCGAATTCGACTTGCCCCCAGACCGAGCTCGCCGAAAGCGCAACACACCCCCAGACGAACAGGCGGAACCCAATCCAGGTTCGGCCGAGCGTCATCCAAGGGCGGGGCTTCTCTGTCCTACGGGAGACGAACATATCGATGCACTCGATGTCTGGGAGTGAAAAATCAGTCGTTCCGATGGGGCACGGCGGTGTTGAGAGGAGCGTCGTTCTTGAGGGGAATCGTGATCACGAGCCCCGCTGTTCGATCTTCGAGGCTGGTGCGTTGGGGGACGTGGCATTTGAGGCACTGCGAGCCGAGCCGGATGGCACCCGCATAGCGAAACCGGTTTCCGTCGACCGCTTCGTATTCTTCTGCCCCCGCAGCCAAGGCCTTGACCGCCTGCTTCTCAAAGGCATCGCGAGGATTGTGCTCCACATTCATTGGCGCCGCGTTGACCGTCAGCCAATGCAGTTCGACTTGCCAACGATCTTTCATCGCAGCGAAAACATCTTCGAGAGATTGCGAGGGGAGCGTATGGCTCTCCTCTTCTTCGAAAAAATCACGATGCATGACTTGCAAGGCGCCGTGAGCCATTTCATGAAGTAGCTGAGCGCGAACGCGCGCCTCTTGAGGAGACGCGGGTAGCGAGCCAACGGCATCACTATCCGCTTGCTCTGCACCGCCGCCGCCCCGGGTTCCGGGCGGAGGTGCGGCGAACACTTGCCACACCGGCGGGGAGGCCAGCGCTGTGAGCAGTGCCAGCACCACCAGTAGGCCATTAACTCGTCGTGCGGCAGCCTCTGGTAGAGAATCGTTCATGTTGTCTGCCTGGCGGTACACGCGTTCGCGACAGCCGAACCCAAATCGGCATTATCAATACCACTTTACCAAAGTGGTTGTAGCCTCGGTGCCTGGTGGCGTCAACGATTTTCCGTTTCGGCGGATGGTTCAGGCTCGGTCAGAAACTCCCTCGAGTTCGACCTTTTGAGCCGCAGGCGCTAGCCTCGGCCAGACCCCCCCCTTTTTTTGGCACTACCCTCCCCCCGGGGAGGGTGTCGCTACGGGTTTTCTGACAAAGCTTAACTGGACAGCGCCACTTTGGATTGGTTCGGAGCAGGACGGCTCGCGGAAAAATCGTTTAACGGCAAGCCGAAGGCGACTGCTTTTTAAAACA
>NZ_WRPR01000071.1 GCF_010367455.1 Candidatus Laterigemmans baculatus
CGGCAAGCCGAAGGCGACTGCTTTTTAAAACACAGTCGCCTTCGGCTTGCCGTTAAACGACTTGGTAGCCAACTGCTGGGCACTGCTGACTTTAAGGCAATTCAGCGTAAGAAAGTGGCGCTGTCCAGTTAGCGCATAGCGGCTGATGAGAATTCGCTCTAGGAGCTGCACGAGAGCATCGAACAGCCGGCGCGATGGCGGGCCCACTCGGGACGCTTCTCCGCATACGCTTCCTTGCCGGGCTGCTCGTCGTAAGGCTTGCGAAGCACCTCTAACAACTCGTCGATCTTCGCGTAGTCCCCTGCCTCGGCGGCGTCGATCGCTAGCTGGGCCAAGTAATTGCGAAGCACATACTTGGGATTGACCGCGTTCATCCTTTCTCGGCGGACGGCGTCGGGTGTCCCGTCCTGACGCACACGCTGCCGGTAGCGGGTGATCCAGGCGAGGAGACGCTGGGAGTACGCTTCGTTCAGCGGACGCTCGGCATCCCCAGAGTTTCCAGTGGCGGAATCGGCATGGTAGTAAGCTTCGGCGAACCAGTTCACGATTGCCGTTTCGGCTGCGGCTTCCGAGTCACGCGGCGCGGAATCCTCGGCGACCTCCACCTCGGCCAAACGGCGATAGAAAAGCGTCATGTCCGTCTCCACCAACTGTAAGACTTCGTGCAGTTCCGTGATCAGATCAGCGTCGGTGGTGGGATGATACGAACGGAAGCCGAGCTTCGCCGCCATCATGGAATTCCAGCTCTGTTCATAGTGCCGCGAAAAACCTTCAATGGCTTGTTTGAGTGGCTGCACGTCGTCGAACAGAGGCAAGATTGCGTTGGCTAATTGCACAAGATTCCAGAGGGCGACTTGAGGCTGCTGGCCATAGCGGTATCGGCGGCCGCCAGCGTCGGTCGTGTTGGGAGTCCAGTTCGGATCGTAATCTTCCAGCCATCCGTACGGACCATAGTCGATCGTGAGTCCCAAGATGGACATGTTGTCGGTGTTCATCACCCCGTGCACGAATCCCACTCGCATCCAGTGCACGATCATCTCCGCGGTCAAGCGACAGACTTCGTCAAACCATGCCGCATAGGTCGCGACCGACGGCTCGCCGAGATGGGGAAAGTCATTGCGGATGGTGAAATCGACCAGCCGCCGCAGCGTCGCTTGATCGCCGCGGGAGGCGAAAATCTCAAAGTTGCCAAACCGCGTGAACGAAGGGGCGACGCGACACACGATCGCCCCGGGTTCGGCTTTTGGATGGCCGTCATAAAACATGTCGCGGATCACTTGTTCGCCCGTGAGGACGAGACTCAGCGCCCGTGTTGTCGGCACTCCCAAGTGGTGCATGGCTTCGCTGCACAAGAATTCTCGTAACGACGAGCGGAGGACGGCTAGTCCATCAGCCATCCGCGAATAAGGCGTCGGGCCCGCTCCTTTGAGTTGCAGCGTCCAGCGCTCGCCGCGCCCATTTCGGACTTCGCCCAAGTTGATCGCCCGCCCGTCGCCCAACTGGCCGGCCCAGTTGCCGAACTGGTGGCCGCCATAGCACATTGCGAAAGGATCCATCCCCGGAAGCAACCGGTTGCCGCTAAACACTTCCGCAACTTGCGCGGCATTGGAGGAGTCGATTCTCAGATTCAGAAGCTCAGCCACTTCGCGCGAGTGGGCGATCAGTCGAGGCCGCGCAACACGCGTCGGCGCAACGCGGGAGTAGCAAGCTCCAATGACTTGCCGGCGGTAGTTGGCCGCTTCCGGATCGGCGGGCAGCTCGCCGGTGAAGCGATTGTCGAAAGTCAGGCTGTCGAGAGTATTGCAAGAGGTATCCAAGAGACCGTGCCGTGCAGGGATGAATGCATAGTCGCCTTTCGCTCCGCGAAAGTAGCGTGGGGATGCGCTACTTTCGCGGAGCGAAAGGCGACTATGGAAAGGGGGCTATGGAAAAGCGACGAAGGTTCTACGGAGTGCCAACCGTGGCCGAACCGAGCGGATAACGCAAGGGTGGACGCGGGTCCGCGGAATGCGATTTGCCGCCTTGGAAATTTCCGGCCGGATGCACTCTTGGTCCTCTGCCTTTGGCCATTCTATTTCTCGCTATCAGGGAGCGTCGCCGATGCTGAAACAGCGGATCTACCACTCCTGTCTCGCAGTGCTCGCCGCCAGCGTCCTCTGCGCGGCCACGGTTGTTCCAGCCGAGCAGGGGCTCGCCCAGGAGGGACGTGGCCAACAAGGGCTGGGAGAGCGACTCGGCGAGCAGTTCGACCAGGGGCTGAACCGGCTGCGGACCGAGGTTCGCGAAGGCTGGGAATCGCTTCGCAGCACGGTCGACCGAATGGGCGTGCAAGGCCGTGTTTACAGCCGGTTGCGGTGGGACAAGCAGCTCGCCGACCTCAAGATCGAGGTCGACGTCGTCGAGGGAGGCATCGTGACGCTGCGTGGCCAAGTTTCCGATGCTGAAGCACAGAAAAAAGCGGTCGGGCTCGCGAGCGACACGGTCGGCGTGACCCGCGTGATCGACGAGCTGAGGGTCCTGGCTCCGGACGAGACGCCGAACCGCCCCAGCGGACCAGCGGAAGTCGAGCTTCCCGAGGAAGAGTAGCCACGCGCTCCGTCATAGTCGCCTTTCGCTCCGCCATAGTCGCCTTTCGCTCCGCGAAAGTAGCGCATTGCCCGCTTCTTTCGCGGAGCGAAAGGCGACTATGGGCGAACACTTAATCCCGCCGTGCTTGTTGCTGGAGATAAGCGACGACCGCCGCCAACTCTTCAGCCGTCAACGCCTCGTGGAGATTGCCCGGCATCAACGAAGTCGTTCCTTCCCGCTGGACCTCGATTGCTGCGTTGGGAATGGTCGTGATTTTGCCATCGGCGGCGGTCAGCACAGTCTCGGTTTCGCTGACGTTGCGGACCAGACCGGTCACTACCGCGCCGTCGATCGTCAGGACCGTGGTCGTGCGAAACGCCTGGTCGACATTTAGATCGGGCTGCAAAATGTCTTCGAGCAAACGCTGCGCTCCGCGATTTCCCACACCTTCGAGCTGCGGTCCGACGATCTGCCCCTGCCCTCCCAACTGATGACAGACCGCACACTGCTTGGTGAAAACGGCCCGGCCCAGTTCAAGATCATGCGGCGGCGAGGCGAGTCGCGGGAGCGTTTGGTCGACGAGCCGGGAGATCGCTGTGGCGACGGCCGCATCGGTGTTCTGGGCTCGCTGCCGAAGGGCGGCGATTTGGTCGTGCATGGCGTCGCTGGCGACTGCCTCCAGCCCGGCCTCGACTTCCTTGTCCATCAGCACGTCGGGGGCGACGTCACCCGCCTCGATGCCTTCGATCAGCAGCGAGGCTGTCTCGCGATGGGTGGCAAAGCGTCGCGCCAGCTGACGCTGGTCGCTCGTGCTGAGGGTGCGGCAGAGGATTCGTAGTTGCTCGGCGTCGTCGAGCCGCTCGCCAGCGATCGCAGCCTCAATCCAGTTCCTAAAAAATCCCAGCGGCGCGGTCAACTCGTGCCACGGCAGTCGGTCGGACATCGAAAGCAGGGCAGCCAGTCGGCGGTTGCCGTCCAAGCGGGCGATGGCTTCCGCCACGGCGGCGGATCGCTGCGGGGAGACCGGCTCGCCCTGGGCAAGCTCGCCCAACTGTTCGCGAAGATTCTGAAGATCGTACTGGACGACCAGCCGCAAGGACTGTGTGAGCGGGTCAGCTTCGGAACTCGGTTCGAGTTGCTCGGGCACGAACCCGCCAAAGGCGAGCCACGCGTACGCCGATGCGGAGTCGCCGTCGGTACAGCGGATATGAACCGGCTGCCCTTCAACATCGCGGCAATCCCAGTGAATCCGCTCGACCGCATCGCGTCGTGGAGGGAAGGCGACATGCAGAACTTGTCCCGACGCTGCGGCGATCAGCTCAATTCGGTTGCGGCGGTGATCGGGCTCTTCGGGATGTCCATTGTGGCCGGCAAGCCAGAATTCGATCTCCGCGGGCGCCGCAAACGTTTCGCTCTGCAGGACGTCGGTGGTCGTCTCGCCCAGCGGAAAAGAGCTGGCAAGCATGACCGGTCGACCCTTCAGCGTGCGTCTCGTTTCAGTGGGCCAAGCAGCCTCCGCTTCCGCCCGCCAGTGCACTCGCGAGGGCGATTCGGATTGGCGGGAGCGGATCACCTGCCCGAGCTTTCGCTGGGCTAGCTCGAGCGCCCACTGCCGGAGCGGTTCGGCGATCGATCCCTCCTTGGCGCTGCGGGCGGCGGTGAACTGCTCGAGCAAATTGGCTTCGTCGAAATCCGCTTGGTCGACGAGCGATTGTGCGAGGGCGATCAGATTTCTCAGGTCGTCGACCGCCAGCGTCGACGCGGCGTGCCGCATCATCGCCTCCGCCTGGGGATCCTCGCCACCGCACCATTGCAGATACGTTACCAGGAAACGTCCGGCCGCTTCGGAGTCGATGGCCAACGCGATCTGGGCCAACTCGGAAGACGCGGGCCGCGATGCATCGGTGAAACGCCAATCCCGAAGAAACCGCTGATGCGATTCGGAGACGGCGAGAACGTTGCGGATCGCGATCCGAAGGGTTTGACGCAAGATCGGATCGGCAGGTTCGGTCACCATCAGCCGTGCCACGAGTCGGTCCAAGGAGTCCGCCGACCCCGCGCGTCCGAGTGCCTCGGCGGCGGCTCGAGCCACGTTCGCGTCGGTATCCTCCAGACCGCTTGTCGTCAGCTCCATGATCCAAGCGAGACCGGATTTGGAGGGGGGGGCAGTGGGAGCCGAAACCCATTCACCGAGCATTCGCTGCAGGTGCGTGCGGAGCTGGGGCGAGGGGGCCTCCGCCAGACGCCGCGCGACTGCCGGGTCGATTTCTCTCCAGCGGTAGAGGCACCACAATGCGGAGACGCGAGCCATGGGCGAAGCATCCGCATTGTCGGCCAGGCCGGCCACTGCGTCGCGCATCTCGCGTTTCTGGCAATTGGCGACCGCTTGCAGGGCTAGGTTACGACGTTCGGGATTCGGATCTCCCAGGCACGCGGTCAACTTCTCGACATTCGCTGCGTCGTCGGTGAAGCGGTCGAAGTTGACGAGCAACGTCAGGTCGTCCAGTGGGCGGGGACCCGCCACGTCACCGCTGCGGCGAATTTGCCAAATGCGACCGCGGTGGCGGTCCCGCTGCGGATGGTCCAGGGGAACCTCATAGTGCCCGATGATGCGGTTGTAAAAATCGGCCACATAGATGCAGTCGTCCGGCCCAAGCCGAATGTCGACCGGCCGGAACCAAGGATCGTCGCTGGTAAGAAAATCTGACAGCGGTTCTCCGCACGCGGTGGCTCCGCTGCGGTGGATTTCCGTGCGATTGATTCGCGACGTCATCACATTGCCGCTGAGCATTTGATTCTCAAGCGGGTGATTCTCAAGCGGATGACTCTCAACCGTGTCGATGCCGAGATCGGCGGGAAAGTAGGCCAGGCCGGCGATCGCCGTGCTGCCATGCAGATGGCCCATCATCGGCGGCACAAAACCAAGCCCATCGTGGGGTCTTCCAAAGCTAGGATAGTAGCCACCGCGAATGAGCTGGCTGATCGGTTTGCTGTGACAATCTGCAGAATAAAAGTAGCCCCATTCGTCGACCGCAACTCCGAAGGGGTTCACTTGCCCCCAAGTCACATGCTCCACTCGGCTCCCATCGGGAAGGAACCGAAAAGTATTGCCGGAGATGAGGGTGATTTCGTGTCCGTCGCTCCCCGCCACACGCGATTGATTGTTGAAACCGTGGCAGGCATAGATCCAGCCGTCATCGCCCGCACGTAGCGAGTTGACCATCCCGTGGGTATCCCGCGAGGTATCAAAAGGCCCGAGCAGCAAATCGCGGCGGTCGCACTTGCCATCGCCATCGGTGTCGCGGAGGTACCAAAGATTAGGAATGCTGTAGCAGATGCATCCATCCCCATAAGGCAGGATACCGATCGGAATATTTAATCCTTCGGCAAATGTGGTGACTGAATCGGCGTGGCCATCGCCGTTGGTATCCTCGAGGATCCGCACGCTGTCTCGCCCCGACTCGCCAAGCGGAGCGGGATAGGGATACTCCAGCGTGTCGGTGACCCAGATGCGGCCTCGAACGTCGAAGCTGAGGTTCATCGGCTTTTTAATTTCCGGTTCGGCGGCAACCAGCCTCACTTCAAATCCTGGAGGCAGATGGAACCCAGCCCGTTCCTCTTCCGGAGTCCATGCCTCCGTCGGCCGCACCCCCGCTCCATACCACTCGTCGGGCGACCCCGGTTCAGCCGCTCCCGCAGAGGCGGGTTCAGCTTCCGCGGAAGTCTCTGGCTGCGGAGCCGAACCGGCAGTGGCTTCGCTGGCGTGCAGCCGCAGGAGTTGGGGATGCGGAAATCCCAGCACCACGCCGGTCAGCAGGGCCGCAGTCGCGAAGCCGCGGGTGAGACGGGTACGTCGGTACGTTGTCGATGCCATCAGGAGCAGAAGCCTCGGATCGGTACGCGGTAGGCGATCGGTACGGGGTAGGCGAGCGGTACGGGGTAGACGAGCGGTATGGAGTAGACGCGGGGCTCCGGGAACTAGGCCTCGGCTACCGATGGTGCTGTTGCCAAAGCCCGCGCGGAAAGCCGGATCAAAAACTTTCTCGGGAATCGTGACGCCTGCGAACCAGGCCACGTCACCCCTTTTATGATTTTCAGCGTGCTGCAGGCGAATCTCCACGATCTGATGCTTACGCCGACCGATGGTCCAGCTTAATTTTCAGCCGTCGTCGCTCCCCTATTTTTGCTTTCCGCTGGCTGCGTCGTCTTCGTCTGCTCCGTCGTCTCCGCCGGCTTCAGGCTCTGGCATGCGGGTGGCTCGCTGATCGATGCCGCCTTGGTGGAGAACCACAGCCGTCGCTGGTCCCTCGTCACCCGTTTCAAACGTCAGCGAGGCGTCGACCACTCCATACTTCCACTCGGTATCGCTCTGCGGAAAGACGCGGAAGAACGGCTGGCCGGTGGCGCCGACCATCAGTTTTCCCTCCTCCACCTGGACCGTCAGGATGAACTCGGGGGTCAACTGGTAGCGGCCGACCAACCGCTGCATTTGCTCAGGGGCTACCTCGACCGATTTCTCGAACTGTCGTGGTTGCTCGGGAATGCCGAGCAGCATTCGCATCAGCTGTTCGGCGAGCCGGTCGGCTTCCATGGTGGCGGTGTTGGCCAGCAGGACCACTGCCGTCTTGGAGGGCCGATGGATCATGATCATCGAGTGGTAACCGCCCGTCTGCCCATTGTGCCAGCGGGTCTCTCCGTCACGGGCGATGTGCCAGCCGAGCCCGACCGCAAAGTCGCCCTCGGCAAGCGGCGGTTGTTGCGTTTTCCAAGCAAGCTCGATCGCTTCCCCAAGCGGGCCACGCGGTGGATTGAGATGGGCTCTCGCATACCGCAGCATGTCATCGGCCGTCGAACAGACCGCACCGGCCCCGGCAATCGACTGGAACCGCCAATTCGAAGAGCGTTCAAGATTTGCATCATAAGGCACTGCAAGTCTCGACGGTTTCACCTCATCGACTTCCGCCGTCGTGTCTTTCATTTTCAGCGGTTCTGCGATACGCGCTTCGACCAGTTCGCCATAGCTCGTATTGGACTGCTCCGCCAAGATTTGGCCGAGCAATCCAAATGCAAGGTTTGAGTACTCCGCTTTCTGCTCCGGTCCACGCTCGAGTGAGTGCGAACTGAGAAAGGCATACAGACCGTCCGCGCCGTAGTCAGCATAAGGATCCTGAGGTTCCTTGGGTTTCATGTTTGACGGCATCCGCGGCAATCCTGAAACGTGCGTCGCCAGGTGTTTGAGCAGGATGGGGCCGTCGGCATGTTGGGGAAACTCAACCTGATCCGGAACAACTTCGGCGACCGGTTGGTCCAACTGCACGCGGCCATCCACCACCGCATCGGCCAGCAATAGACCGGTGAAGGTTTTGCTGATCGACCCAATCTCATAAATCGTTTTGCCATCGGGTTTCGCGGGCCGATCCAGGTCCTCCCGTCCGTAACCGCGAACGAGCGTCTCGTCGCCGCGGATGGCTCCCACCACCATCCCGGCGATGACGGAATTGTCGAGGTAGGGCTGGACCAAGCGGTCGATTTCCGCGGCGAACTCCGGCGGCTTGCCGTAACTCCAGTTCGCCGCCATCGAAACGGAGACTACGAACAGCGGGAGGACGAAGCAGCCACGTAAGGTGGACGCGAAAGTCTTCTTCGGCGGCTGTGCGGGCGAGCTCTTCATCGGACCACTCCTGCCTGGGGGGAGGGCAACGGGACTGCTGAAAGGCGGAGGGCTGATTGTACCGCAGGCCGCGGCGGAAGGAGCGGACTTTTTCTCGGCTGCGTGCTGCAGCGACGATGCGAATCGGCCATGATATTGCCAGCGACCGTGGCCGGAGTCACGGAAATTCCCGTTTCCGACAACCTGATTTAACCACTGGCATGACGATGCGAATTTTCCTGATGGGCACGCTCTTCGGAGCCGTCACGTTTTTCGCGGGAGCCCGCACAGCAACCGTGGGTTCCGCAGTTCAAGCCGCGCAGCCGGAGAAGAAAATGGATGTTTGGATCGGCACGGCGAACAGCCCTAAAAGCGAAGGTATCTACCACTGCACGTTCGACACCGATTCGGGCAAGCTCTCGGAGACGACGCTCGCCGCCAAAGTGGATGGGCCGGGTTTCCTGGCGCTGCATCCGAACCATCAAGCGCTGTATGCCGTGGGAACGCTCGAGGGGAAACCTTCGGTGATCGCCTATCGAATTGTTCGAGAGTCGCAATCGCCTCAGCTGCAGCTGCTCAACTCCTTGGAAATCGGCGACGGTGGAGCAGCGCACGTCTCGGTCGATCCAACCGGAAAAACGGTCCTCACCGCTCAGTACGGTGGCGGCTCGGTCGCGGCATTTACATTGAAAGAGGACGGGTCGCTCGGTGAACGGACCGAACTCGTGAAACACGAAGGGGGCTCGGGGGTGGTTCCGGGACGCCAGAAAGCTCCCCATGCCCACTGGACGGGGTTCTCACCCGACAACCGTTTCGCATTCGTTCCCGACCTCGGCTTGGATCAGGTAGTGATCTATAAGGTCGACCCGGCCAAGGCAAAGCTCACTCAGCACGGCGTGGGGCAAGTGCCTCCCGGTGGCGGTCCGCGGCACATGAAATTTCACACCTCCGGCCGCTGGGTGTATGTGCTCAATGAATTGGATCTGTCGGTCACGGTGTTCGACTACGATCCCGAGCCGGGAACGATGACCGCCAAGCAAACGTTGCCGACCGTTCCGAAAGAGGATCTCGCCAAGGAACAATTCGTCAGCGCCGCCGAGATCCGCGTGCACCCGAATGGCAAATTCGTCTACGCGTCAAACCGGGGCCACGACACGATTACCGCCTTCCGCGTCAATCCAGAGAGCGGAGAACTGACGGTCATCGAACGGGAGCCGATTCGGGGTGCGACGCCACGAAATTTTAATCTCGATCCGTCGGGCCGCTGGTTGGTCGCTGCCGGCCAGGACTCACACACTCTGGCTGCGTTCGTCGTCGATCCGCAGACCGGTGAGCTGACCTACAACCGCAGCAACGTCTTTGCGCCGTCGCCGATCTGCGTCGTCTTCGATTCGGGAGCGCAGGAATAAGTACGTCAGGCTTTCCAGCTGGACATTTTCTCTCATCAGCCGCCACGCGCTAGCGTCCGGTTCTCACGGCGTTTTCGGAAACCGGGGGCTAGCGCTCTGTCAGAAAACTCCATTTCACCATTACCCTCCCCCCGGGAGGGTCGGGCTCTTAGGCCCGGGGAGGGCAGCTGAACATCGCCGTCTCGAGGCTCTACGTCCCGCATCGCCCTCCCCGCTCGTTCCTCGCGACCCTCCCGGGGGGAGGGTGTCGTTCCGGGTTTTCTGACAGAGCCTAGCTGGACAGCGCCACTTTGGATTGGTTCGGAGCGGGACGGCTCGCAGAAAAATCGTTTAACGGCAAGCCGAAGG
>NZ_WRPR01000005.1 GCF_010367455.1 Candidatus Laterigemmans baculatus
CCTTCGGCTTGCCGTTAAACGACTTGGTAGCCAACTGCTGGGCACTGCTGACTTTATGGCAATTCAGCGTAAGAAAGTGGCGCTGTCCAGCTAGGCTCTGTCAGAAAACCCCTGACGCCCCCCCCGGGGAGGTTGTCCGAGTCGCTTTAGCAGCGTGGGGCGGGGGGTTCGCTGGCCGAGGGGGTACCGGAGCCGGGATGCAGGGCGTCGCCCGACTGGACGCCGTTGCTCGGTTTGCCGGCGGTGGCCGCCTGCGTCTCGGCCGCCGACGGTGCGGCGAAGGTGCCAGCGGCCAAGGCTGCTTCGACGCCGGAGATCTTCTGCACGCGGCGAGCGTGTCGGCCCCCTTCGAATTCGGTCTTGAGCCACAGCAGGACGAGCTCGTCGATCGGCCGCTCGCCGATCATATCCCCGGGGAGGCAGAGGACGTTGACGTCGTTGTGCCGGCGGGACATTTCCACCATCACTTTCTCGTAGCACGGTGCGGCCCGCACGCCGGGAAACTTGTTGGCGGTGATTGCCATTCCGATTCCGGTTCCGCAGATCAGGATCCCGCGATCGGCTTCCCCGCGGCTGACTTTCTGAGCGACCGTGGCGGCGATGTCGGGGTAATCGCAGGCCTTGGTGCTGAACGCCCCTTCATCGCTGCAAATGTAATCGTGGTTCTCGAGCGTCTGGATCAATCGCTGGCGTATGGAAACGCCGCGGTGGTCGCTGCCCAGGCTAATTCTCAACATCTGTCTGGTTCTCCCGCGCGATTTAAGAATTGGCGGTCGGTGAGGAGGTCGGTGGGGAAGAGGGGGGATCGTCGTCGATCAGCTGGGGCTGCAAGCGCTCCATCCAGCGTTCCAATTCGGCGTCGATCTGGTCCGCACAGGCTTCGTAAACTTCGGTCGGGCAGCCGACGGGATCGGAGATGTCCCCGCCGTCGATCCGCAGGGTGTACACGCGGTCCGCCGCTTCGGGGTATCGCGCGAGGAGCATCTCGCGGTGGCCGCGGGTCATCGTCAAGATCACGTCGGCCAGCTGCAGCAGTTGCTCGCTCATCGGCTGGCTGGCGTGACCGGTCAGATCGAGCCCCCGCCGCCCCATCACCTCCACCGCCGGCGTGGCGGCGGGATCACCGGCAAAGGCATTCAGCCCGGCGCTGACCACGCCGACCGCATCCTCGCGTCCGGTGAGTTTACGAAATCGCTCGCGGAGCAGGACTTCGGCCATCGGACTGCGGCAGGTATTTCCGGTACAGACGATCACCAGCAATGGTTTCGTGAATTGTTTGATGGCAGCCGTTTCCACGACACCCTCTCGGAGAATTCGGATTCTGTTCCCGTCGACGCGAACGACCGTCGACGGCCCTCCGTAGCGCGTCGGCCCGTCGTCGATCAGCAAGGGGACGCGGTCGCCAAACAGCTTGCCCATCACCGCCCCGGTCGTCGGGGGGGAGTGCCCCGTCGGAGTGGCGCTGGAGAGGACGATTGGGCCAGCGATAAAGCGGTGCAACTGCTCGAAAAGCGGGTGGGCGACGACGCGAAACCCAAGGCAGCCATCGGCCGCAATCACCCGCTCGCGGACTCCCGCTGGCAGCCGCGAGGCAGCCGAACTGGGGCTGTCGCAGGGAACGACCAGCGTGACCGGTCCCGGCCAACAGCGGCGGGCCAACCGCTGGGCGAGCGGCGAAGCGGCATCGCCAAAGTAATCCCAAGCCGCGCTGGCGCTGGAAATCGCCAACGCCATCGGCGCCTCGTCATCCCGCGGCTTCAGCTCGACCAACCGCTGCACTGCCCCTTCGGACAGTCCGCAGGCCGCTAATCCATACACGGTTTCGGTTGGGACGCCGACGATGCCCCCTTCGGCCAGCACTTGCACCGCCCGGTGAACGATGTCCCGGGGATCCTCGGCTCGCTGTAAATCAACCACATTCGCCATCGACGGGGCGGGATCCTCGGGAGCAAGAAACGACGTGCAATCGCTGCGACGCAATCGGTTATTCTAAAGAACGTGACGAACCCTACACAACCGGCGGCTTTCGGATCCCCAGCCCCGATGCAGCTCCGCAACCCGTCTCTCGGCCCCCGCTTGGCGGCCCCCGTCCGACGCCGCCTGGCGGCTCGCCTGGCACCGCTGATGTTCGCCGCGGCGCTCGTGTTCCTGGCCGCCCTGGCGACGCTGGTCGGGCTCTGGTCCGACCTCTCGCACGTCTCCGAGCGGATGCTCACCGAAGCCGCCGCGACGACGCTCGCGGTCCGCCCGTCGCCCGCCCCCACTGACCCCAGTCTCACAGCCCTGACCCCGACCCACGCCCTCCAGCTCCTGGCGATCACCACGCTGCTGGTCGCTTGGCCACTGTTCTGGCTCGAATTCGCCTTCCACCTCTCGGCCCGTCCCTGGGACCGCAGCGAGCTTTCGTTTCACCTGTTTGGCTTCGCCTGCTGCCTGTTTCCGCCCCTGCGGATGGGAGCTCGCAACCCGGACCTGGGGCATTGCCTGTGGTTGCCCGGGCTCGGGTGGCGAAGGGCGAACGACGAGCTCCGCAGCGAGCTGCTGCGGCACTTCAGCGTCCCGATGCTGGCGATCGCCCTGCTGATCCTGCCGGTCCTGGCGACCGAGCACTTTTTGAAGGATCAAGTGGCCCAGTCGCCGGGGCTGCGGATCGGGCTGCAGATCAGCACCGGGGCGATTTGGCTCGCCTTCGCGGCGGAATTCATCGTGATGATCTCGGTCGCCGAGCGGAAGCTGGCCTACTGCAAGGAGCACTGGATCGATCTGGCGATCATCCTCCTACCGCTCGTTTCCTTCCTCCGCTCGCTGCGAATCCTGCGGGCGACAAAAGTCGCCAAAGTGGCGAAGGTGCAACAGTTGGCCAACATGGCCCGCGTCTACCGGCTGCGGGGGCTGACGACGAAAACGCTCCGCGCCCTGTTGCTGCTGGAACTCGTCCACCGCGTCTTAGGCAACTCGCCCGAAAAACGCCTGGCGCGACTTCGCAAACAGCACGTACAGATGACCCGCGAGCTCGGCGAGCTGGAGCGTCAGATCGCCGAGTTGCAGCAGATCGCCGAGCTGCAGCAGATCGCTGATTCGCAGCAGAGCGCCGAGTCGCAGCAGATTGGGGGACGGAAGGAGGCGGCCCCCGCGCGCTCCGCCAGCTCGCTGCACGCAGCCAGCACGCCGGGGAAAGTGCCGCAGGGACCGGGTGCGCCCGTACAATGAATAGCGCCACCCCACAACGTCTCCACTTCCACCCCGGAGCCGACCGTGTCCGATGAACCGCGACTTGATCCGTCCCTCGACCTGTCTCATGAGCGTTCCGCCGCCGGAACGTTTTCGAATCGACCGCGGAGCGACCGCCGAGGATTCCTCCGCACCGCCGCGACGAGCAGCGCGCTGCTCGGAGCTGGCGAGCTCGGTTTTCTGCCTCGGCTGCGACCGGTCAGCGCGGCGGAGTCGAAGCTGCCGGCCGATGCGGTCCAGTTCCACGCCGACATCGAGCCGCTGGTCCGCTTGCTCGAGGAAACGCCGCGGGAGAAAGTCATCGAGGCCTTCGCCGCCGAGATCCAATCGGGGACCAGCTACCAGCGAATCCTTGCGGCCCTGCTCCTGGCCGGCGTGCGGAACATCCAGCCGCGGCCGTCGGTCGGTTTCAAATTCCACGCCGTGCTGGTCGTCAACAGCGCGCACTTGGCTAGCGTGGCTTCACCGGACAGCGACCGTTGGCTGCCGATTTTTTGGGCTCTCGACTACTTCAAATCGGCCCAAGCGACCGACGTCCGCGAAGGCGACTGGACGCTCGCCGCGGTCGACGAGTCGAAGGTGCCGCCGACCCATCGCGCCCGCCAAGCCTTCATCGACGCCATGGAGAACTGGGATGTCGAAGCGGCTGACGTCGCGGTCGCGGGGCTCACGCGAACCCACGGAGCGAATGAGCTGTTCGAGTTGTTCGCTCACTATGGCAGCCGCGATTTCCGCAGCATTGGCCACAAAGCGATCTTCGTCTCCAACTCCTTCCGCACCCTGCACAGCATCGGTTGGCGGTACGCCGAGCCGGTGCTCCGCTCGTTGGCCTACGCGCTCCTGAACCATCACGGCGAACCGAATCCGGCTCAAAGTGATCTCGGTCCCGACCGAGCATGGCGGAGGACCGATCGCTTCGTGACCGAGATGACTCCCGAGTGGATTGGCGGCCGTAGCGACCCGGCGGCGACCGCTGATCTGCTGGCCGCTCTGCGGACAGCCTCGCCCGAAGAGGCGGTCGAGCTAACCGCAAAAATGCTCGCCCAAGGGATCAGCACCGAATCGATTTATGATGCGCTGTTCCTTTCCTCCGGCGAGACGTTGATGCAGCAACCGGGGATCGTGGCGTTGCACTCGGTCACCTCGACCAACGCGATGCACTACGCGTTTCAAACGGCGAAGAAAGCCGAGACGCGGCAGCGCGTGCTGCTGCAGAACGCCGCCTTCATCCCCTACTTCCGCGAGGCGATGCGAGGGCGTGGCCAAGTTCGCGACCTCCGCATCGACGCTGAGGGCGAGACCCGCTCGGACGGTGCACCCAACGAAGCTGGACCCTCGGTCGAGACGATCTTCCAGACCGTCAGCGAGAATCGCGGCAAGGCGGCCGAACAGATGCTGGCTTATCTCAACCAGGGAGGCCAAGCCGAAGAGGTGTTGCAGGCGGCGCGGCGATTGGTCTTCCTCAAGGGGACCGGCTCGCACGACTACAAATTCAGCTCGGCCGTGCTCGAGGATTACCGCGCGGTCTCACCGAAGTTCCGAAACCAGTACCTGGCCTCGGCCGCCTACCTGCTCCCCGGAGCGGGCGACCGTGACAACGCCCTAATCGCCCGGACAAGAGCCGCCCTGGAGGCGTGAGCCTGACGTACGTTTGACTCCGAGCCAGCCACGCCCCGAAGGGGGCAATAACAGACCAGCCCAGGGCAGAGCGCCGCGGCGGAGCCGCACAGCGTCGCCCTGGGTCACGCGCACCCCACACACGCCCTAGCCCCGAAGGGGCGAAACAGACGTCTGCGCGGCGCGTGTTGCGCCCCTTCAGGGCTTACCGTTTATCACGTCGACCCTAACCCAGGGCGTCGCTCCGCGGCTTCGCCGCTTCACTTTGCCCTGGGCTGTCCTGTGCCAGCCCCTTGGGCTGAAACATACGGGAGTGTCAGGCTGGAAAGCCTGACGTACGTTTGGGTCAGGCTGGAAAGCCTGACGTACGGGAGTGTCAGGCTGGAAAGCCTGACGTACTTACCGTCGCCGGGGAAAGCGGATGCGGCAGCCGACGGGGACGGTTTCGGTTGCTTTGGGTTTCGTTCCCGCGAGGGCTGCTTCGATCGCCGCTTCGACGTAGCGATTCGTGACGTTCTTGCCGTCCGGGCTGTCGTCGAGCGAGCCCATGTAGACGACCCGCCGCTGGTCGTCGAGGACGAAGAACTGGGGCGTCGTCGTCGCTCCGAACGCGCGGGCCGTATCTTGCGACGCATCGTGCAGGTAAGGGAACTCAAAACCCTGCTCCTCGGCGCGATCGCGCATCGCCGGGAGCCGATCGTCGGGCTTCGTGTTCGCATTGATCGCCACGATCGCGACCCGCGGATCGGCGAATTTCTCGTCGAGCGCCACCAGCCGCTGTTCGACGTCGACGGCATAGGGACAGGTGTTGCAAGTGAAGACCACGACCACCACCTCGGCCTCGGCGACGTCTTCCCAGCTGTGCTGGCGGCCATCGACGCCAGGCAGATCCTTCCACTGGGGCGCGACGTCCCCGACGCTCAGCACCGCGTTGTATTTGCCGGCTGCCGCGGGACTGGCCCAGCCGTTGACGAGACCCAGGACCAGCGAGAGCGGCAGCACGACGCCGGCCAGCGAGCACAGCGACCGCCTAGCGGCCGGATGTCGGTGCAGGGGAGAGGCGTCAGGCACGCAAGACGGAGCAGCCGAAGTCGGTTGAAGTTGCATCGGGCACCAGCGGGGGGGAAGCGACGTGGAGAGGAACCCAGTGGGACGCACAGCGGAGGCCCATTGTATCGCCAAACCTGCAGGCGCAAAAAAACCGCCGCCGACCGCAGGCCTCTTGGTGGAGGCTCGGTCGGCGGCGGTCGTAGATCGGCTTCGAAAAAGGGCTCCCCGGCGGACTACTTGGCGTCGACCAGTTGCTGCTTCTTCTTGGCGATGATTTCTTCCTGAACGTTGCCGGGCGTACGACGGTAAGCGAGCAGCTCCATCGTGAAGGTGCCTTGGCCCTGCGTCATGCTCCGCAGGTCGGTGGCGTACCCGAAGGTTTCCGCCAGCGGCACTTCGGCTTCGATGTAGCTGATGCCATCCCGCGACTCGGTGCTGGTGATCAAACCACGGCGGCTGATCGCGTTACCGACGACCGGACCTTGGAAGTCTTCGGGGCACTCGATTTCGACCTTCATGACCGGCTCGAGCAGCACGGGCGAGGCCTTCTTGAAGTACTCGCGGAAGCATTCCTGAGCACAGGTGTAGAAGGATTTTTCCGAGCTGTCGACGTCGTGGTAGGTGCCGTCCTCGAGGATGATCTTCGTACCGACCACCGGGTATTCGGCGAGCGGTCCCTTGGTGAGCGAATCGCGGAAGCCCTTTTCGACCGCCGGGATGTACTGCTTGGGAATCCGACCACCGACGACCTTGTCTTCGAACTCGAAGCTGCCTTCGGCATCCGATTCGGTCGGCAGAAGCTTTCCGACGACGTGGCCGTACTGGCCGCTACCACCGGTCTGCTTCTTGTACTTGTGGTTGAATTCGATCGCGGCGGTCGGGGCTTCGCGGTAGCTGACCTTCGGCGCACCGACTTCGACATCGACCTTGTACTCGCGGCGCATCCGTTCGACGTACACGTCCAGGTGCAACTCGCCCATCCCGCTGATCAGGATCTCGTTCGTTTCGTCGTCGGTGAAGACGCGGAACGTCGGGTCTTCCTTGCGGAACCGCTGCAGCGCCTTGGCCATCTTGTCGGCATCGGCGCGGCTGGTCGGGGTCACCGCGACCTTGATCACCGGGTCGGGAACGAACATCGACTCGAGGGTGCAGAAATCGCGTTCGACCGCATAGGTATCCCCCGAGGCGCTGTCGATGCCCATCACGGCGATGATGTCGCCGGCCGAGGCACTGTCGATTTCTTCCCGCTTGTCGCTGTGCATCCGCACGATCCGGCTGAACCGTTCCTTGCGGCCGGTCCGCTGGTTGACGTACGAAGCGCCCTTTTCGATCGTCCCCTGGTAGATCCGCATGTAGGTCAGCTGACCGAACGGATCGTCGGCGATCTTAAAAGCCATGCCGACGAACGGAGCGTCGTCATCGGGTTTGAGCTCGATCCGCTTGCTTTCGTCTTTCGGGTCGCGGCCCTTGATCTCGCGATCGATCGGGCTCGGCAGGTACCGCGTGACCGCATCGAGCAGCGGCTGGACGCCCTTGTCCTTGTAAGCACTGCCGAGATAGACCGGGGTCGCTCCGGCGAGAACCGCCTCGCGCATGACCTTGTGGATCATCTCGTTGGAGATCTCTTCTTCGCTGAGCAGCTTCTCCATCATCTCGTCGCTGTACATCGACAGCGACTCGAGCATCGCGGCGCGAGCCTCTTCGGCCTCGTCCTGCAAGTCGGCGGGGATCTCGTAGCGGTTGACGATTTCACCGCGAGCCCCTTCGAACTTGATCGCGGTCATGTCGATCAAGTCGATCACGCCGGCGAACTTGTCTTCGGCTCCGATCGGCAACTGGGCCAGGAACGCATCGGCTCCGAGCTTGTCGCGCAGCTGCTGGACGACGCGGCGGGGGTTCGCTCCGGTGCGGTCCATCTTGTTGATGAACGCCAAGCGGGGAACCTGATACCGCTTCATCTGGCGGTCGACCGTGATCGATTGGCTCTGCACACCACCGACGCTGCAGAGCACCAGCACGGCCCCGTCGAGCACGCGGAGCGAACGTTCCACCTCGACCGTAAAGTCGACGTGGCCCGGGGTGTCGATCAAGTTGATCGGATAGCCCTGCCACTGGACGCTGGTCGCGGCGCTGGTGATCGTGATCCCCCGCTCCTTCTCCAGCTCCATATGGTCCATCGTCGCCCCGGCACCGTCGCCGCGGACTTCTTCGATTTTATGAATGCGGCCGGTGTAAAACAGGATCCGCTCGGAGAGCGTCGTTTTGCCCGAGTCGATGTGGGCACTGATCCCGATGTTCCGCAGCTTCTCCAACTTCATTCGTGTCACCTAAGCCAACTTTGCGGTCGCCGAAGCAACTCCACAGGGAGTGGGTCGATGGCGACTAAGAAAAATGTGTGGATCGATAGCGGCAAGATCTGCCAGCCTACCAGCCTCGAAATATGCCAGAGCGATGCACCCCGCGAAAGAGCAAATCCCTCTATTTTCCCGTTCCCCCAGGGTTTATTCAACCGCCACAGAGGGCAATCGATAACCGCGCGAGAGCCTGCAGGAGGACGTACAATGAGCCGCGTCCAAGGAGCCGCGTCGCTGGGCTCCGCCCCCCGTCTCTCTCCTCCCTGATTCTGACGAACCAAGACCCATGCCAGTTCGCCCGCCACTGCCGACTCCCGCAATTTTCTTGGCCAGCCTGCTGTGCGGCCTCCTGTGCAGCCTCCCGCTCACCGGCTCCGCCGCCGCCGCCGAACCAGTGCGGATGCCGCTGTGGCCCGACCAGGCGCCAGGCCAGTCGGGGGCTCCGGGCGCTCGCGGCACCGAGGCGGGCGATCGGCCCGAACTGGTCCTGTATCGCGCGTCTCGATCGAAAGCCGACGGCCTCAGGGCTGCAGCTCCGACCGCTGCGGTCGTGATCATTCCCGGCGGCGGATATGGACATTTAGCTTCGGACCACGAGGGAACCCAGATCGCCGAGTGGTTCAACTCGATGGGCGTGACGGCCGGAATCTGCATGTATCGGCACCGCCGCTCCGGGGCCGGTTACGGCCATCCCACTCCGCTGCTCGACGCCCAACGGGCAGTGCGGACGATGCGAGCCCATGCAGCCGACTGGGGCATCGATCCCGATCGCGTCGGGATCATCGGGTTCTCCGCCGGCGGCCACCTCGCCTCGAGCGTCTCGACGACCAAGGGGATCGAAAGCGACACAGCCGAGGCCCCGATCGATCGCCACAGCAGCCGCCCCGACTTCGCGATCCTCTGCTATCCAGTGATCTCGTTCGGCCAGGACCACACCCACGTGGGCAGCCAGCGGAATCTGCTCGGTGAAGAGGCCACCGCCGAACAGCTCGCCGAACTCTCGACCGAAAACCGCGTCACCGCCGACACGCCGCCCACGTTTCTCTTCCACACCACGGCCGACAAAGTCGTGCCGGTCAAGAACAGCCTCGTCTACTACCAAGCCTTGGTCGACCACGGCGTCCCGGCCGAGCTGCACGTCTTTGAGCACGGCCAGCACGGAGTCGGGCTAGCCGCCGGAATCGAAGGCACCGGGGCCTGGCCCGAGCTGTGCAAAACGTGGCTCCAAGGACACGGCTTCGTCGCCAAGTAACTGGGAACCGGGCGATAGCAGGGAGCCACGGAAGGACACGGAAGAGCACGGAAGGAAGCAGGATGATGAAGTATCTTGCTCGTACTCGTACTCAGCGAAGCGGTACTCGTACTCAGCGAAGCGGTACTCGTACTCAGCGAAGCGGTACTCGTACTCGTACTCGCGCCCAACGCTGGGGTTTCGAGTACGAGTACGAATTGATACTTCCCTGAACCCTGAACCCTGAACCCTTTGCCCGATGACCCGCCGCTACTTTGTTCCCGAACTTTCTCCGACTGGCGGTCCGTTGGGCTTGCCTGCTGACGAAGCGGCCCATGCGGCGCGGGTCATGCGGGCGACTCCGGGGGACCGCGTCGTGCTGTTCTGTGGTGATGGGCGCGAAGCGGAGGCGGAGATCACGTCGGTTGACAAGCGGCATGTGTTCGTGCTGGCCGAGCCGCCGCGGAACGTCGACCGCGAACTCCCCTTCCCGCTCTCGGTCGCCGCGTCGCTCCCCAAAGCCGACCGCGCTCGGGTGCTGGTCGAAAAGCTGACCGAGCTGGGGGTAACGCAGCTGCAGCCGCTCGTCTGCCAGCGGACGCAGCTCGCTCCCAGTCCGGCGGCGATCGCCAAGCTCCGCCGGGCCGTGGTCGAAGCCAGTAAACAGTGTGGCCGCAACCGGCTGATGCAGATCGGCGAAGCGACGAGCTTTTCGCAATACTTGCACCAGACCGATCCCGACGCAGCCAGCCTGATCGCCCATCCCGATGGCCATTCGCTCGCCGTCACTCTCAAGTCAAGCGGCGGCGACGACGGGCACTCGCCGGTCCAGATCGCCGTCGGCCCCGAGGGTGGGTTCACCGATGCAGAGGTCGAGCAAGCGGTCGAAACCGGATGGCAGCGAATCACGCTCGGACCGCGGATCCTCCGCATCGAGACCGCCGCCACGGCCATCGTCGCCCGCATTGTGCTCGCTTAAGCCGGGAGGGGGAGACGATTGCAGGGAGCCACGGAAGGACACGGAAGAGCACGGAAGGGGAGGCGAGGACGGAGAGGGACCGCGGACGGGGACTTGAGACACTGGAGAACCACGAAGAGCACGAAGGAAAGGTGGGGAGCTGAACTGCGGATGACGCGGAGCGCGCAGATGGAGTTTTGAAATCTCAGATCTGACGTTTCAAATCTCCGGCACCGTTCCTCTCTCCCCTGTCATCCGCGTCTCCCCTGTCATCCTCTCTCCCCTGTCATCCACGTCTCCCCTGTCATCCGCGTCTCCCCTGTCATCCGCGTTCTCCGTGCTATCCGCGGTCCTTCTCTCTCCCTTCCGTGCTCTTCCGTGTCCTTCCGTGGCCCTCTCTCGATTCGGCTTGCTGTGGTGCGGGGCTGTGTGGTACCAGCCCCGGCGGGGTCCGCGGTGCTCGTCTTTCCCTTTCGACCGGGGTACTCGCCATGGAAGGCTTATCATTCATCCTCCGTGCCGCACACTGTCGCAGCACCCATCACTTATTTGCAATCGATGCCCTGCGGCACGTCCGCTCCGAACCGGGACATCGGCTCGCTCGCCTGCTGCTCCGCTACCACTCGCGTTATCTTTCGGGCGCCTGCGATCCGGACACGCGATTTCGCGACTTTCAAAATCACGTCGTCCACGTCGCCGACGGCAACTGGGGCGGCGCTCCCCAATCGGCTCAGCAATGGTATGGGCGGCTGCAGCAACTGCTTCGCGACCAACGCTACAGCGACGCGGCCCATGCCGCTGGCGTCCTCAGCCACTACTTCACCGATCCGCTGCAGCCGCTGCACACCGGGCAGAGCGACCGCGAGGCGATTGTCCATCGGCCGCTGGAGTGGAGCATTTTTCACTCCTACGACACGATTCTCGCCCGTTGGCGCGACGACTCCTTCCGCATCGTGTTTCGACTCTCGACCCGCAGCGACTGGCTCTCCTCGGCCGTAATCCGCGGTGCCGAGCTGGCGCATCAGTCGTTCGAAACGCTGGTCGAGACCTATGACTTGGATGCCGGTCGCGACGATCCCCGCAAGGGGCTCAGCGAAGCGGCTCTCGATACGCTCGCCGAACTCTGCGGCGTCGCCATCGTCGGCTGGGCCCGCGTCCTCGACCGGGCGGCCACCGAAGCGAGCGATCATCTGCCTGTCCTCTCGCTCGGGGGAAGTACGATGCTGGCGGTGCTGGGAATGCCGTACGGCTGGTTCCTCCGTCGCCGCCAGAGCGTGTGGGAGCGGGACCAGATTCGCGCAGCGCTCCTGCACTACCACCGCACCGGCGACGTCGGCCCCTTCGCACCGGACGACGTCCGCCTGCTCCGCAAAGTCCTCGCGGTCCGGGATCGCGAGCGGCGGTTCGCCGAGCTCCGCCTCGAACAGAATCGCAGCGACGATCGGCTGGCGGCTGCCACGCGGCTGCGAATCGTCGCCGCCAGTGGCAGCGAGGACTCGCTCGAGGAAGAACCCGAATGCCCCAGCTTGCCGCGACACGACCAGCACGACACCGCAGAACGTTACGTCAGCGAAGCCAGCCCGCTCGACGAAGCCGCCGTTGTCGGGCCGCAAACCGCACTCCAGCTCCGCTCCGTCGGAATCGCTACCGTGCGGCAACTCCTGGACGTCTCGCCGGAAGAGCTGGTGCGGCGGCTGCAGCAGCGATGGCCAGCGGAAAGTCGCTGGATCAGCGTCGAAGCGATCTCGGGCTGGCAGGCGCAGACGCGATTGCGGATCGCGATGCCGCAGATCCGCGCCCGCGACGCCCGGCTGCTCGTCGCCGCCGGATACCGCAGCATCGGCACCCTGGCAGCCGCCAAACCCCAGGAGCTGCACGACAAACTTCACCGACAAGCGCTCACGCCGGAGGGGCGACTGGCGCTCCGCGGCGGATCTCCTCCGCCGCACCACGAACTGCGAGCCTGGATCCGAGCGGCCGCGTCGGCAAGACGCGCGGCAGCGGCGTGAGATCACGGTCCGAGAACCTTGAGCCGACGGCGCTAGCCGCGGGTTCTGCAGCGGAAATCCCAGGGCTGCGAGGCCCGAGGCTAGCGCCTACGGCTCAATAAGAGGCCCGAGGCCAGCGCCTGCGGCTGAATAAGATCGAACCCTCGGTCTCAGGCAACCGGCGCCCTCCCCGCTCGTTCCTCGCGACCCTCCCGGGGGGAGGGTGTCGGTTAGGTTTTCCGACAGGACCACCGCTTACCGCGAGATCTTTGCCTTGCGGTATTTGTTGGGATTGTCCGCTTTGCCAGTGATCTCGTAGAGGAACCGGCTGGGGGTCGTGGGCCGCAGCTGACCCCATTTGCGGCGTGCCAAACACATTGAGAGTGTGAGCGTTTCCTGGGCTCGGGTAATCCCTACATAGCACAACCGACGTTCCTCGGCGATCTGCTCATCCTCGCCAGCGACGCTGCGGTGATGGGGAAGGATTCCCTCTTCCATCCCCACCATATAAACGACCGGAAATTCCAAACCTTTGGCCGCATGCAGGGTGAGCAGCCAGACGGCGTTGCGGGCGGCCGCCTTATCTTTTTCGCTCCCCATCTCGCGCCCGGCAAGCGCCGTTTCGCTGAGAAAATCGCTGAGCGTCGGCGAGCTCTCGCGATCCTCATAAGCGGCGACCGCATTGACGACTTCTTGCAACGAATTGGAACGCGCCTCCCGTTCGTCGGGATTCTCATACAGCCGCCGAACCTCATCCATATACTGCGTCCGCTCGAGCAGCGTCCGCACGCTTTCGGCGAGCGAATGGGTCTTGGCCTTCATCCGCACGTCGGAGATCAGCATCCGCAGCGAGTCGATACCGCGTTTCGCTGCCGGCGGCAGATCCTCAGTCGCGGCCGCGTCGCTGCATACCGCCCAGGCGCTACGGCCGCTCGCGACCGCGCGGCGGACGATCTCCTGAACCGTCTTGGCCCCCAACCCTCGCGGCGGCGTGTTGATGATTCGCAGCAGCGAGACCTCATCATCGGGTTGGTCGATCCATTTCAAATACGCCAAGATGTCGCGAATTTCGCGGCGATCATAAAACGATTGACTACCGAGCAGGACGTAGGGGACTTTGGCTTTGCGAAGCTCCGTTTCAAACAACCGCGGCTGCTCTTTGGTGCGAAACAGGATCGCCACTTCCCGCGGTTCATAATGCTTGCGGTCGAGCATCCGAGCGATCTCCCCGGCGATCGTCTCCGCCTCGGTGGTCTCATCCTTCATTTGCAAGATGCGGGGACGCGTCCCGGCTGGCCGAGCGGGGATCAGCTGTTTGTCGTGGCGCTTGGTATTGTATTTAATCAGCGTGTTGGCCATCGTCAAAATGGCGCCCACGCTGCGGTAGTTATGTTCGAGGCGGACGACCTTGGCGTCGGGCCAATCTTTGGTGAAGTTCAGAATGTGTGTGACGTCTGCTCCGCGCCACCCATAGATCGATTGGTCGTCATCGCCGACGACGCAGAGATTGCGGTGACCGTCGGCCAGGGCTCGAATGATTCGATACTGGCTGCCGTTGGTGTCTTGGTATTCGTCGACCAGCACGTGGTCAAAGCGTTTGGCTTCGTGCTCGCGGATGTCTTCGTGCTGGGCAAACAGCCGCTCGGTGTTCAGCAGCAAGTCGTCGAAGTCCATCGCCCCGCAGGCCTTCAAACCTTCCTGGTACCGCCGGTACGCCGCCGCGGCCAAATGCTCCTTGTCGGTCCGGGCCACGGCCAGTGCCTGTTCGGGTCCGATCGAAGCATTCTTCCAAGTGCCGAGGATCGACAGCAAATCGCCCGGGCGGATCGCCGCCGTGGGGAGCTTCAATTGCCGCAGCACGCCGCGGGCGAGCGATTCCTGATCGCCGCGGTCGTAGATCGCAAACTGCTCGGGATACTCCAGCCGCCGCGCGTGGCGACGGAGAATGCGGACGCACTGCGAGTGGAACGTCCCGATCACCGGCCGGGGCTGACCTTTGCGGAACTTTCCCCCTTTGCCGATCAACGAGCCGATCCGCTCCTGCATCTCCCCGGCGGCCTTGTTGGTGAAGGTCACCGCCAGGATCCGGTCCGGAGCGGTCCCGTGGCGAATCAGATTGGCGATCCGAAACGTGACCACGCGAGTCTTGCCCGAACCGGCTCCGGCCAAAACCAGGAGGGGACCGGAAAGCGTTTCGACCGCCGCTTTTTGCGGAGCATTGAGTCCATTCATCGGTGCGGAGTGCCCGGAAGGGGGCGACCGAAAGGGGAGAGCCAAGAAGCAGAACAAAATGAGCAGAAAACGGAATCCAGGTCGAGGGGGCAACTCCCGCAGGCCGGTAGCCGGTAGCCGGTAGCCGGTAGCCGGTGGCCGGTGGCCGGTGGCCGGTGGCCGGTGGCCGGTGGCCGGTAGCCGGTAGCCGGTAGCCGGTAGCCGGTGGCCGGTGGCCGGTGGTCGGGGACAACCACGAATGACACGAATCACACGAATGGATGCGCGGAAGGGGGACGGGCCGCAGATAACGTGGAGAATGCGGATCGCTGCTTCCTTCCGTGCGATTCCGTGTCCTTTGGTGGCTGCCCCCGACCGTCCACCCGCTGGCACCTTTCCTCAAACTTCGCCTCGGGCTCCCAGGCCGTGGGTTCGGCCGCAGGGACCGGCTCCTTTTTCACACGCCTCGTAGAGCGCTCCGGCGCGATCTCTCGGCGGCTCGTCATAGTGTTGACGGTCCGCTTGCTTGCTGGCCATCCAGTCGGCGATCGTGGGTGCCAAGTGAGCCATGTTGGTGTTGATCTTGGCCATCATCCCCACCTTGACCTCCCGCCGCTGGTGGGTCGCCGCGTCGAGGATCGCATCGGCCACCTTCGCCGGATCGATTTGGGGCGTGGGCAGGGCCGCTTCGCGATCGGTGTAGTTCTTTGCGTGCTGTGGGTAGGGCGTGTTCACTGCCGTGGGCTCGACCAGCGTCACCGAGACCGGAGCCTGCCCGAGCTTCAATTCGACCCGCAGTGCGTCGGTGAAGCCTTTGACGGCGTGCTTGGACGCCGAGTACATCCCCTGGAGCGGAATCACCGCTTCAGAGACTTCGCTGCCGACGTTGATCAGCGCTCCTCCCCCGGCCTTCAAATAGGGCAGGGCTGCGAGCGATCCGTTGACGACGCCCCAGAAATTGGTGTCGAACAACCGCCGGCTATCTTCCTCGCTGACCTCCTCCAGCAGCCCATACACCGAGACTCCGGCATCATTGACCCAGGTGTCGATTCGGCCAAACCGGCTGATCGCCGCTTCAGCGATCTCCGCGACCTGAGCGCGCACGCCCACGTCGGCTGCAACCGCGACCGCCTCGACCCCCTGCTCGGCGTAGCGGCGAACGATGCTGTCGAGCGTCTCTTTGCTGCGGGCGGCCAACACCAGCTTCGCTCCTCGTTCGGCAGCCATGTCGGCAGTGGCCAGCCCGATCCCGCTCGAGGCCCCCGTGATCACGATCACTTGCTGATCGATCGGTTTCAGTTGAATCGCCATAGCCTCCCCCTCCGGAGCGTGTGCGTGAGGTGTGTTTCTCAGCCCTGTTCCACTCAATTCCGCTTCATGTGGCTCCCGAAAAACTGCACACCTTGTACCAGTCCCAATTGCGCTCGCGTGCTCGTGCGGGGGTGGTTAACCTGAGGAGCGGGGGGGAAGTGCGGTCGAGCGCCTCCCATGTCCCGTGCCTCGGGCCCCGTGCATCTGACGACTCGAATCCCGCAGCCGAGCAGACCTTTGCCCCACCTCCTGCAACACCGCCTTCTGCAACACCGCCTGTGCCGACGCCCCCACGCCGGACAGCGCAGCGTTCAAGACAGCAGCCTCCAGCACAGCAGCCTCTCAGGAAGCCGCACTGGCCACCGCGGTCGCGGCCCCCGTTCTTCGGCTCGCTGGTCCCGAGCCGTTCTCCCGCTGGTGCTCGCTTGCGGGTTGCTGTCCGCCGCCGCTGGCTCACCGGCCGTGGCTCAGGAAGCGGTCGGCGTCGTGCTGGCTCCGGTTCGCGGGCAGACGGTGACCAGCACGGGCGATTTTGTCGGGACGGTGATGCCGGTCCGCCGCAGCATCATCGGCAGTGCGGTCGACGGCCGCGTGATCGCCTACAACGTCGACGCGGGACAAGCGGTCAAAACCGACGACACGCTCGCCCAGCTGCTGACCGGCACGATCGACATCGAACTGGCCGGCGCCCGCGCCGAGGAGCGGCTGCGAGCGGCGGAGCTCGCGGAGCTCGAGAATGGATCGCGTCCCGAGGAGATCGCCCAGGCCGAAGCTCGCTTGGCGGCAGCCCAAGCCCGCGAGGTCTACACGCGTTCGCGGCTGGAACGCACGCAGCAGTTAGCCCGCAGCAGCGGTGCGATCTCCGAGGAAGAGCTCGATCTGGCCCGTTCGCAATTCCTGAGCGCCGAACAGGAGCGGATCGAAGCGACCGAATCGCTCGCCTTGCTGCGGATGGGGCCCCGCCAGGAGCAGATCGAGCAGGCAAAAGCGAGGCTGGCGATCCAAGCCGAAGCGGTCGCGCTGCTCGAAGACCGCAAGAGCAAGTACCGGCTGCGCTCCCCGTTCGATGGCTACGTCGTCCGCGAGTACACCGAGGAAGGGGCCTGGATTCAGCAGGGAGATCCGGTCGCCGAAGTGATCGACATCGACCCGGTCGAGATCGAGGTCTACGTCCCCGAGGGGAGCGTCCGCTTTCTGCAGCCCGGCATGGCGGTCACCATCCGACTCGATGCGATCCCCGACCGCGAGTTCGAAGGGACCCTCTCGCAAATCATTCCCGAAGCCGACATGCGGGCCCGGACCTTTCCGGTCAAGCTCCGCGTCCCCAACCAGCCCGAGGACCCCCGTTATCTGCTGCGTCCCGGAATGCTAGCCCGAGCCACGTTGCCGACGAGCGAGGCGGCGGTCGGACTGCTGGTTCCCAAAGACGCCGTCGTGTTCGGCGGTCCGAGCCCCGTGGTGTGGAAAGACCAAGGGGGCGTCGCCCAGCCGGTGCCAGTCGAAGTCGGTGCGGCGAGCGGCGGATCGCTGGTCGTCCGCGGTAACCTCGAAGCCGGCGATCAAGTCGTGATTCGGGGCAACGAGCGGCTGCGGCCGGGCCAGGCGATCCGTTCCACCGCGCCCGCCTCCCCCTAAACCTCACCTGCTTGCGGACTCTCTGCCATGCACTTGATCCAAGCCTTCGTCGGCAACCCGATCAAAGTCTCTGTCGGCGCGCTGATGCTGTCGCTGTTCGGCATGATCGCCTTGGCGCGGATGCCGATGCAGTTGATCCCCGAAGTGCAGACGCCGACGATCACGATCGAGACCCGCTGGCCTGGAGCAAGCCCGCAGGAGGTCGAGCGGGAAATCATCCAGGAGCAGGAGGAACAGCTCAAAAGCGTCGAGGGCGTCACGAAGATGACCAGCGAGTCGCAGGATTCGCTGGGGACGATCACGATGGAGTTTTTCGTCGGGGCGAACATGGAGGAATCGCTGCTGAAGGTGAACAGCCGCCTGCAGCAAGTTTCCGAGTACCCGGTCGAGGCGGACGAACCGGTGCTCTCGACGAGCAGCTCCTCCGACTCGCCGATCGCGTGGTTCATCCTCAGCCCGATCGCGCCGAGTGAAGCGGAGATCCGCCAGTTCGCGTCCCGACATCCCGCCTTGCAACCGCAGCTCGAAGCGGCCCTGCAGGGTTCGTCGCCAGGGCTGACCGTGCACCGACTCCGCCGCTTGGCCGAAGCGCATCCAGAGGTGGCCGAGATCCTGCCGCCGGAGATCGAAGTCCCCAAGCTGCAGCGGTTTGCCGAGGATTTCATCGAGGCCCAGTTCGAGCGGGTGCAGGGGGTTTCCAACGCCAACGTGCTCGGAGGCCGCGAAGAGGAGCTGCGCGTGATTCTCGATCCGCAGCGGTTGGCGGCTCGCTCGCTGACGGTCGAGGATGTCCGCCGCGTCCTCAGCCAGCAAAACAAGGACACTTCCGGCGGCGATTACTGGGAAGGCAAACGCCGCTACGTCGTCCGCACGCTGAACCAGTTTCGCTCGCCCGAGCAGGTCGGCAATCAGCTGCTGGCGATGCGCGACGGAGCCCCGGTCTACGTCCGCGATGTGGCGGAGGTCGAATTTGGATTCAAAAAGCCGACCGGCGTGGTCCGGCGGTTCGGCGAATCGAACATCGCCATCAACGCGATTCGCGAAACCGGAGCGAACGTGCTGGACGTGATGGAGGGACTCCGGCAAACCCGCGAGGAGCTGAATCGCGACATTCTGGCCGATAAGGGTTTGGAGCTGACCCAGGTCTACGACGAGACCGAGTACATCTATTCATCGATCAACCTCGTCAACCAGAACATCATCATCGGTGGAGCGCTGACGATGATGGTCCTGATGACCTTCCTCCATCTCGGCTGGAAGACGATCGTCGTCGCTCCGCTGATCGGAGTGACCGCGGTGGCAGCGGCGACCGTCTCGCCCTGGCTGTTCGTGATCACGCTGGCGATCATCATCGGGGCCGGATTTTGGTTCGCCCGGGGAGCCTTGGTGGTCGGGCTGGCGATTCCCGTCAGCATCGTCGGAACGTTCCTCATCCTGAACTTGCTCGGCCGCTCGCTGAACGTGATCAGCTTGGCTGGGATGGCGTTTGCCGTCGGGATGTTGGTCGACAACGCGGTCGTCGTGCTCGAGAACATCTACCAGCACTACGAGCGCGGCGATACGCCGCTGGCCGCCGCAGTGCGAGGGACTCAAGAAGTCTGGGGGGCGGTGGTCGCTTCGACGCTCACGACGCTGGCGGTGTTCCTGCCGGTGCTGTTTGTGCAAGACGAAGCGGGCCAATTGTTCCGCGACATCGCGCTGGCGATCAGCGCCGCGGTCGCCCTGTCGCTGCTCGTCTCGGTGACGCTGATCCCGACCTTCACCGCGCGACTGCTGCACCCTCGCCGCAGTGTCGTCGGTGGCGGGGCGGGGGATGGTCGTGGGGCGGGGGGTGACGGTTCGGTTTCCGCCACAGCGACCGCTCCGCCGAGCCGCATCGTCCGCTGGTTGCTGGCCGCGGGCAACCGCTTTAACTCGCTCGTCGTGGGGATCAACGCCTGGATCCAGCGGGGTTTGCTTCGGCAGCTGGCGGTCGTCGTTTCGATGTTCCTTGCCGCCGCGACGCTGTCCTATCTGCTCTGGCCCAAAGTCGAATACCTCCCCTCGGGCAATCGCAATTTGGTCTTCGGGATTCTCCTGCCCCCTCCGGGGTACAACCTTGATGAGCTGATGGAGATCGGCGAGACGGCCGAGCGAGAGCTGCTTCCGTACTGGGACGTCGATCCGGAGAAAGTCGCGGCGGGAGACCTTGAGTACCCGCTGATCCAGGACTTTTTCTACGTCGCTCGAGGACGTCAAGTCTTCATGGGAGTACGAGCGGTCTCGCCCACCGAGTCGGCCAAGCTGATCCCGCTGATCCAGTCGATCCGGTCCAAAGTTCCCGGCACTTTTGTCGTCGCTAAGCAATCGAGCCTGTTCGAGCGAGGGCTGACCGCCGGGCGGACGATCGACATCGAGATCACCGGCCCCGAATTGCCCAAGCTGGTGGCCCTCGGCGGACGCATCCTGGGACAAGCCACCGAGCTGCTGCCGACGGCCCAATCCCGCCCGGTGCCGAGCCTCGACCTCTCGAGTCCGGAGGTCCACGTCGAGCCCAAGTTGGTCCAGAGCGAGGCGATGCAGGTCGACGCGACGACGCTCGGGTACGCCGTCAACACGCTGGTCGACGGTGCGTACGCGACCGATTACTACATCGGCGGGGACAAGGTCGACCTGACGATTCTCGGTGACGAAGCGGTGATGCAGAGCTCGCAGGACCTCGGGTCGCTGCCGATCGCCACGCCGACCGGCCAACTGGTCCCGCTCTCAGCGTTGGCCGAAATCCGCTTGGCCAGCGGCCCCGAACAGATCAACCACCGCGAGCGCCAGCGGGCGATCACGATCGAAGTCTCGCCGCCGGCGGAGATGCCGCTCGAGTCGGCGCTCGAGCTGATCAACCGCGAGATCATCGCGCCGCTCCGCGACAGCGGCGAGCTCGACGGCGGCTATCGGATCGGCGTCAGCGGGACCGCCGACAAACTCCGCGACACCTGGTTGGCGCTCCGCTGGAACGTGATGCTGGCGATGCTGATCACCTACCTGTTGATGGCCGCGCTCTTCGAGTCGTGGGTCTACCCGCTAGTGATTATCCTCAGCGTGCCGCTCGGGGCGGTCGGCGGAATCCTCGGGCTGCGGCTGCTGGGAGTCTACTTGGAGTGGACCGGCGGGACTCCGCAACCGCTCGACGTCCTCACGATGCTCGGGTTCGTGATCCTGATCGGCACCGTGGTCAACAACCCAATCCTGATCGTCCACCAAGCGCTGACCTCGATGCGCGAGGACGCCCTCGACGCCCGCACCGCAGTGCTCGAGAGCGTGCGGACGCGGATCCGGCCAATCTTCATGACCACCGGAACCACCGTCCTCGGGCTCCTGCCGCTGGTCCTGTTTCCCGGAGCCGGGAGCGAGCTCTACCGCGGCCTGGGGAGCGTCGTCCTCGGCGGCCTGCTGGTCTCAACCGGGTTCACGCTCGTCTTCGTCCCCACGCTCTTTACGCTCGCCCTGCGAATCTTTGGTGGCTCCCGCCCGCAGCTCAGCAACGAGACGATCGAGAACCCGCAGACGCCGCCCCAGGAATCGGCTCGCCCGGAGAAAGAACTGGTCCTGTCGTAGGCCAGTCCTCAGTCCTCAGTACTCAGTCCTCAGTCTGGCAATTGTTCGAGAACGGGGGCCGCCCAGGGTTCGTCTTCGTAGAGCGTGGCCAAGCCCTTGAAGAACCGCTCGCGTTCGCTGCCGTCGAGATGCTCGCGGCCCCACCGCAGCCAGGCCGCCAGCTGCTCGGTGCGGGGATCGGTCCAGGCTTCGCTGCTGGCGTCCAGACGCTCGACTTCGCGGCGGGTCAGCTCGCTCAGCCTGATCAGCGAATTGTCTCCCGGGCCGTCGCCTTCGAGCGCCGCCGGGTGCCCGAACACATCCAGCCACGTCCGCAGCCGGTCGGCCGCCGCGTGGGGAAACTGGTCGCGACCCTCGATCGCTTTGAGCCAAGATTGCTGGGCCGGGTCGAGCATCTCGACCCCCCCGAAACGCAGAGCGCGGCCGCGGAGCTTGCGGGCCATCTGCTCAACCTCGCTCAGATCCTGCGTCTCGCGGAGGGTTTCCGCCGAGGGATCGTGGGGATAGAGCCGCAAAAAGTCCTCCCGAGCGAGTCGCGCGGCTTGAGGATCGCCCGCCGATTCGGCCGCGGCGATCGCCGCCAACAGATCCTCGCGATCGGGTTTGCGGAGCATCCACAGCGAGATCCCCACCATCGTGATCAGCAACAACAGCAGGCCGCCGATCGACGCCCACTGCCAGGGGTCGCGCTGCGGCTCGGCCGAGTCGCCCCAGCGGCGGCGAGGACCATCCGCCGGCACCGCTTCGAAGCGAGTCTTCGGTGGGGGGACGTCCTGACGCTCTCGCCCCGCTGAATCGGCCCGGCCCCCTGCATCGGCCCAGCCCGCTGACTCGGCCCGGCCCCCAGCATCGACCCGCCCTGGGGGACTCGGTCGCCCCGGGGGACTGTGGGGTTCGGCGGGACTCACCCGCGGCGTGGAGCTCGAACGCAGCGGCGCCGCGGGGGAGTGCGAGGGAGAGGGGTAGCCTGCCGCAGGCGACCGCTCAGGGCTCGCCTCTCCGGTCTCGATTCCGCTGCCCGTGGGAATGTCCGAATCGCTCCCGGAGATCGTCGGCTGATCCGGGCCGCTCGCCACGTAGCCGGGCCGGGTGAGTGCCGATTCGCCCCCTTCGTCGCGGGTCGCGTCGGAATGAATCGGATTGAGTCCCGAGCCTTCCACCGTGGGCCCATCGGATCGCCGGCCTCCATGCGTGGGGCCGTCGAGCGTCCGGTCCGTGTCCGAGAGATCGTCCGGGTACGGCGCCGCTTCGCCGCTCGAGGGAAGGGCACCACTGACCGTGGGTCGGTCGGGGTCGAGCTGCGTCAGCTCGCCGCGGCGATGCAATCCGACGCGCATCGAGGCTAATCGTTTGCCGACAGCCAAAGCGGTCGGCGGCCGGTCCTCGGGGGCCTTTTCGAGCAGCTCGTGGACGAGTTCGGCCAGCTCGTGGGGGACGTCCGGGACGACCAGATCGAGCGGCACGGGGCTCTCATGCTTCAGGCCGTGGATCACCTGCGTCAGATTCCGTCCACCGAATGGAGGCCTGCCGACCAGACAGGCGTAGAGCAGGCTGCCGAGGGCGTAGAGGTCGGTTCGCGGCGTCACGTTTCCGCCGGCCGCTTGTTCGGGAGCCATGTAATCGGCCGTCCCGAGCACCGATCCAGCGGCGGTTTGTTCGTTGGCCCCAAAAAGCTTGGCGATCCCAAAATCGGTCAGCTTCAACCGTCCTTCGGGCTCCATCAGCAGGTTGGCCGGTTTCAAATCGCGGTGGATGACGCCAAAATCATGGGCGTGCTTCAGCGCCGCGCAAACATCGATGCCGATGCCGAGCACCGTGTCCCAGTCGAGCCGTTTCACTTTCCGCAAGTGCTCCAGCAGACTCGGCCCCTCGACCAACTCCATCGAGTAAAACAGCAGCCCCTGTTCTTCGCCAAAGCCGATCAGCCGGACGATGTTGGGGTGGTTGAGATTTTTCAGCGTCTCGATTTCCGCGTCGAAGCGGCGGCGGAATCGAGGCTCCTGCGACATCTGCCGGGCCAGGACCTTGATCGCTACGCGTTGGCCCGTCTTGACGTGCGCCCCGCGGTAGACGGTACCCATTCCGCCCTGGCCTAATTTTTCAGCGACCCGGTAAGGTCCCAAGAATTCAAAATCGGTCATGCGGAGAGTCGCTGCGAAAATGGATGAGGCGGTGCGAAGGGGACGGGGAGCTGCGGGTTCGCGATTTATTCTAGACGAGGTTCAGGGATGAAGGATCGAGGGAAGACTGCCGGTGCGGCCATCGCCGCCCCCCCATGGCTGCTCTCGGCCGCCGGGGCACTGCTCCTATGGCTGGCCCAGCCGCCAATGGCCTGGAGCCTCGTCGGGTGGATCGCCCTGGTTCCCTGGTCAGTGCTGGTCGCCCGCCCAGAGCCACTTGGTCGCCGCGGCTATCTCGGGTTGTGGGTCGCCGGTTCGCTGTTCTGGCTGACGACGCTGCAGGGCATTCGCTTGGCCCATCCGGCGCTCTATCCGGGCTGGATCGTGCTAGGAATCTACATGGGAGCTTATCCGCCCCTGTTCGTGGGACTCGCGCGGGTGATGCGCCACGCGTGGCGGCTTCCGCTCGCCCTGGCCGTGCCGATCGCCTGGACCGGGCTGGAGCTGATCCGCAGCTACGCATTCACCGGGTTCTCGATCGCGATGCTCGGACACAGCCAAGCGGACGTCGCTCCCATGATGCAGATCGTGGACACATTTGGAACCTATGGAGTCAGCTTCGTGCTCGCCTCGGTCGCCGCGGCGCTCGCCCAGCTGCTGCTCGCGGCGACCGCCAGAGCCGCGATGCCCGCTGGCGAAACGCTTGCTGGCGAAACGCTCGACCGCGAAACGCTTGCCGGGGGAACGCTTACCGGGGGAGCGCTTGCCGGGGGGCTGGTTGCCGGAAGTCTAGTCGCCGCGACGCTCGGCTACGGCTACTGGCGGCTGGCCGAGGCCGACCGCTTGGCCGAGCAACCACCGCTGCTCGATGCTCTGTTGATCCAGCGCAACGAGCCGCTGGTGTATTCAATGGATGCCGAACGGGAAGCGGTCGTGTTCAACGACTACGTCTCTTCGACGCTCGCGGCGATGCGTGAGTATCCCGCAGCCGACGTGGTGGTCTGGCCCGAGTCGATGTTCACCGGCGGGCTCCCGCTCCGCGTGCTCGGCGAGTCGTGGTCGGTCCCCGAGGAGACGGGGATGTCGGCTTCCGAGTTCGAGGATGTGATCGAGCGGCAAGCGGCGATGTTCCGCTCCCGAGCAGCCGACATCCAGCGGATGGCAGCCCTGGCCGCCTCGCGGAACGCCCCGCCGGAGCTGCTCGTCGGCAGCTCGATCCATCGCTACGGCGAAACTCCGCAGGCGTTTGGCGGAGCGGTCCACATCACCGCAGATCACGAGATCGCCGCCTGGTATGGCAAGATGCACCTGGTGATGTTTGGCGAGTACATTCCGTTCGGCACTCACTTCCCGTGGCTCTACGAGATCGGTCCGCTGCGGCAGGGAGCGACTCCCGGCGACGGACCGGTGGAGATGACGATCGCCGGCACGAGGGTCGCTCCGAGCGTCTGCTTCGAAACGATGGTCGAGCAGGTGACCGGAAACAGCTTGCGGCAGTTGGCTCGCCGCGGCGGCGACCCGCAGTTGATCCTCAACATCACCAATGACGCTTGGTTCCATGGCGCGTCGATCCTCGACCACCATCGCCGCTGTTCGCAGTCGATCGCCGTGGCCAACCGCCGACCGCTGCTGATGGCCGCCAACCAAGGCCCCACGGTGTGGATCGACGGCAGCGGCCGCAGGATCGAGTCGCTGCCGTTCGAGGTCGACCGCCCGCTGCTGGCCCAGCCCACCGCCGATGGCCGCTGGAGCGTCTACCGCCAGCTCGGAGACAAACTCGTCTGGCCGCTGGCGATCCTCTGCGCCGCCGCCGCCGCCAGCGGATGGCGAGGAAGAAAGAGGAGTTAGGACTCAAGCTCAGTACTCAGTACTCACCCTCCGGCCGGCTCGTACTCCAGCTGGCAATCGGGGAGCGATTCTAAAAACACGCGGCCGTAGGTTTTCGTCCGCACCCGCGGGTCGAGGATCACGACGCGGCCGGTGTCGGTGGCGGTCCGGATCAGCCGCCCGAAACCTTGCCGCAGCTTGATCACCGCTTCGGGCAGCTGGTAATCGCGAAACGGATTGCCTCCCTGCTGGCGGATCGCTTCGAGCCGGGCTTCGAGCAGCGGATGGTCGGGGACGGAGAAGGGCAGCTTGGTGATGATCACGTTCTGCAGCGTGTCGCCCGGCACGTCGACTCCCTGCCAGAAGCTGTCGGTGCCGAGCAGCACGCCTCGCGGCGCGCGGCGAAAGGCGTCCAGGATTTGGCTGCGGGATTGATCCCCCCCCTGGCTGTACAGTTCCAATCGCTGGGTGATCAGCCAAGGAAGGAGCGCTTCGCCGGTCCGCCGCAACAGGTCGTAGCTGGTGAACAGCACGAAGGCGTGGCCATCGGTGGCGGCGACGTGGCGGCGGATCGGTTCGAGGATCGCGCGATCGTAGGCCGCCCGCTGCGCCGAGGGGTCGGGCAACCCGGTGACGACGACCAGCTTGGCTTGCCGCCGATAATCGAACGGGCTGCCCACGCGGAGCGAATCGCCGCCGGAGAGACCGATGCGAGAGCGGAAGAAATCAAAATTCTGCTGCCGCCCCACGGCCAGCGTCGCACTGGTCAGGACGACCGAGCCGACGCGCTGGAAGAGCTGTTCGCGGAGCGTTGTGCCGACGTCGACCGGAGCGGCCGCCAAACTCACGCGGTCCATGCCACCCCGCCGCGAGTGGGCCCGCTCCAGCCAGTACACGGCGTCGGAAACTTCCTGGCCATTCCACTGCTCGAGCGCTCCGGCCAAACCGAGCAAGCGATCGTGGGCCGAGGTGAAATCCTTGCGGATCGACTCCTCAACCTGATCCTCGGCGAACTTGCGGAGCCCGGCGGCGAGGGCTTTGAGCGGCCCACTGACGCCGTTCTCGACCACTTCCGGACGCGGCACACGGCCGTTGCTCTTGCCGCGCTGTTCCCACCAATCGAGCAAGTCGGCGAAGTAATCGGTCGACGCCGCCCGGCAGTGGTCGACGTCGCGCTGCAGCCGCCGCAGGTCGTGGGCGACGAGCAGCCCTTTCTGCGTGCGGTCGTTGTAGAGCTTGTTGAGGGTGTAATCGATTTGGCTGCTGCTGACCCGAATCCCCAGATGGTCGCCGGCGACCGCTTCGACCGTGTGGCATTCGTCGAGGATCGCCGCATCGTACTCGGGCAGCAGACTGATCTCTTGCTGGCGGAGCGCCAAATCGCTGAAGAAGAGCGCATGGTTGACGACCAGGATCTGCGCCCCGGCGGCTCGCCGCCGCGCCTGAAAATAGAAGCAGTCTTTGTAGTGCGGGCATTTCCGCCCGAGGCAATTGCCGGTGTCGCTTTGGACTTCGTCCCAGACCGCCGCATCGGGGACGATCGGCAACGTGCTGCGGCTGCCGTCGGTCGTCGTCTTGGCCCACTCGTCGATCTTGCGGAGCTGACGATGCTGCTCGTCGTGGGCCAGCAGGCTAGTCGCTTTGGCGATCGCGCCTTTGAGCCTCCGCAGCGAGATGTAGTTGGCGCGGCCCTTGACCAAGACCGCGGTGAACTCGCGGGGAATCACGCTGTTGAGGACCGGCAAGTCCTTGGCCATCAGCTGTTCCTGGAGCGAGATCGTGTGGGTCGAGATCACGATCCGTCCGTGCCGCGGAGTGCCCCCTTCGGCCGCGGATCGTGGTCGCTCCGCGGGACGCGTCTCGGCGAGCGGCTCGGGTTCCTCGTCGCGCTGGTCGGCGGTCGCCTCGAGGATCGCGGGCACGAGGTAGGCAAAGCTCTTGCCAGTCCCGGTGCCCGCTTCGGCGATCAAGTGCCTCCGCCCGGCGAGCGACGCGGCCACGGCGCGAGCCATCTCCAACTGCTGCGGCCGCTCCTCGTATTGGCTCAGCCGCCGCGCGATTCGTCCCTGCGCGCCGAGGATCGAGTCGACGGTGAGGGGGCCGGAGCTGCCGACAGGTTGCGTCACGAATTATCCATTTCAGCAGAGTCGAAAAGGAACGTCTCGCCCCTCGCTTCTCGCCACTCGTTTCTCTTACAGCCGGGCGACGTACTGGCCGCTGAGCCGCCGGATCAGCCGCCGCGTCTCGAGCACACTAATCGTCGACAACACGCGGTGAATCGGCAACCCGCTTTGCCGAGTCAGGGCATCGATCGAAGTGGCTTGCGTATCGATCGCCTCGAGCACAGTCCGCTCTTGATCGTTGAGCAGCAGTTCGCCGGGCTGGCGGACTTGATGGCCATCGTCGGTGGGAATCGCTTCAGCGACCGGACCGAGTTCTTCGAGGATGTCGTCGACCGAGGTGACCAACCGGGCCCCGTCGCGGATCAGCGCATGGCACCCGCGGGAAACTCGGCTGGTGACCGGGCCGGGGAGGGCGAAGACTTCGCGTCCCTGTTCGGCGGCATGCCGAGCGGTGATCAACGAACCGCTGCGATCGGCCGCTTCGATAACCAGCACACCGAGCGACAGGCCGCTGATTAACCGATTTCGCTGCGGGAACATCGGCCCTTTGGGGACCGCCTCCGGAGCGTACTCGCTGAGCACCGCTCCGGCGGCAGCGATCTCGTCGGCCAGCCCTACATGCTCCGGCGGATAGAGTTGGCCGAGTCCTCCGCCGAGGACCGCGATCGTCCGGCCTCCCGCTTCGAGCGCCCCGCGGTGGGCCGCCCCGTCGATCCCGCGAGCCATCCCGCTGACCACCGTCACCCCCGCTCGCGCCAGTTCCCGAGCGAACCGCGCCGCCTCGTTTAAACCATACTGAGTCGCGTGCCGCGTTCCCACGATCCCGATCGCCAACCGGTCGCGGAGCTCCAAGTTGCCGCGGACGAACAGGATCGGCGGGGCGTCGGGGAGCGTCTGAAGCGCCTGGGGGTAATCGGCTTCGGCCGCCGCCACGATCCGCACGGCGTGCGACTCGCACCAAGCCAGGATCGCGTCGACATCGACGTGCGCGTCGGCGTTGCGCACCGCCGAAATCACCTTCGGTCCCACCCGGGGAACTTCCGAGAGCTGCTCGCGCGTGGCGGCCAGGACGTCGCCGGCAGTGCCAAACCGCTCGAGCAGGGCGGCCATCGTGCGGGGGCCGATGCCCGGCAGGAGCGCCAACTTCAAGGCAGCGAGCGTTTCGCAGGAGTAGCGGTGGGGCACGGCCGGTGGCCTCATTCGGGTTCGAGACGCGGGAGGCTCTCCGTCAGACCGGCAACGAATTGCTGAACGACCGCCCGCTCGGTCAGCCGCGGATGGACGTGCGGGCGTTTCTCGAGCAGCAACTGCTGAGCGTCCGTGGGACTCAGGTTCCGGTACTTGACCAACCAACACATCGCCACCGTCGCACTCCGCGCCCGCCCCGCCTTGCAGTGGATGTAGACCGAGTCCCCCTCCTCGACATGCCGCTGAATGAACTCCACCGCCAACAGCACGTCGTCCAACCGCGGATGGGTGAAGTCGGTCGTCGGAATTCGCAGCTGCTCGATCCCCACCTTTTCATAGTGCAGCGACGGACCGCGGTACTCCTCACACGTATTGACCACCCCGCGGACGCCTTCCAAGTACAACCCGGGCACGTCGCGGGCGAACGGGTAAGCACCCACGATGACCTGCGGATCGATCCGGTCCCACCACCGCCGCACCCGAAACACGCGGCCGAGCAGGTAGTTCCACCACAGCGTCGGTAACCACACGAGCTGAGCGTACAGGCGCTGTTGCCACGGTCGCATCAATCCCACAACCTCTGTCATCCAAGAACCCTCCCCAAGTCCTCTCCATCATACCGACCCCGCAAGCGGGTGGTTCACCCGAGCATCTTGTCGAGCGCCTTGATCGCCACCGGCAGCGGCAATTCTCCCTGCCGCATTTGAGCCCACCAGCGGAGCAGCGATGCGCTCTCCGGCTGACGAGCGACGTGCCAAAGCTCCGCAGCGGCGGCGATCCGGGCATCCGACGCATCGCACAAGCCGAGCGACTCGCCCGCCGCCAACGTGATCGGCAGCAACGCGAGGGCTGCGGCCCGCGGCAACCGCTGCGGCTCGACCCAGCGGTTGCCCGCCCCGTCTTTCGAGCCCGTCCCCTCTTTCGAGCCCGCTCCTTCTTTCGAGCCCGCTCCTTCTTTCTGGCCCGCTCCTTCCTGAGAGACACCACCCTCTTTCGAGGCACCTCCGGGGCTCGAGGCGGTGCGGGCCAATCCCGCGCGAGCGATCAGCCAAGCCAGCCGCAACGTCTCGGGGATCGCCGGATCGGGGTGCGTCAGCATCGCCTCGATCCAGACCGCCGCGTTTCCGCCCGCCCCACTCGCCCCACTCGCCCCACTTGTCAGCCTGGCTCCGCTTCGCGCGGTCGTGCCGAGCAGCCCCCCGTCGCCGCCACGCACCGGCTGCACGAGGTGGATCGTAGTCCGCGGGGGGATGATTTTTTCACTGGTCCGTCGCCCCAGTTCGCGGAGCACGCCGGGGCCGTGCGCCTCCCACAGCTCGCGCAACGGGCGGGCGCGAAGCGGCAACTGGTCGGCGAGTTTGGGAAACTGTTCGCCGAGCGCGAGGCGAGCGTCGGCCAGCCGTCCCACCACGGCTGTCGCCACCGAATCCATTACCAGCTCCGGGCAGCCGGCGGCGAGCAGCGCGGTTTCCGTGCGCCCCGCGTCGTCCCCATCGCGGGCGGAGAGCAGATGCCGCCAAAACTCAGCGACCTGCGTCTCGGACATCTCGAGCCGCTCGTTGATCGCCGCGACCGGGCCGCCCAGAGCCGCTTCGATCTTGGCATCGACCACTGCTTCCCCAGCCGCGACCACCGCGGCGGCATGCAGGGCGCTCAACTCCGGATCGGTCTTCCACTGAACCTTCATGCGCCCGAGTCGCTGTGCATCTGCGCGGCGATCCACTCCTCCAGCTCATCCAGATCGGCCGCCGGCAGCGACACCAGGTCGGGTCGCAAGCGAACGGCCCCTCCCATGTAGACGTGGTGGATCTCGGCGGCCGATTTTTGGGTGTTCCAGTGGATCAAGACCCGGATGCAACGCTGGAGCGAGTTCTCCACCGAGATCTCATAACTGCACAGCAGCGGAACGCCGAGCCAACCGAGCTGGCGGGCGGCCAAAGCGGGGAACTCGGCATCCAAATCCTTGGTGACCGTGAAGATCACGCTGCACACGTCGTCCCCGTCGATTTCGTTGCGGCGGATCATCAGCGCCAACATCTGCCGCGTGGCCCGCAGGATCGCTTCGCGCTCGTTCTCGTCGACCGTGGTCGCGCCGCGAACCCCGCGGCAAACAGTTGCAGCCATGATTACTCCCTGACAAACCGCCCAATATAAGCGAACCATCCGCCAACCGGCAGGCGGGCCCAAACCGGCAGGCGGGCCAGCCGCTCGGACGACGCTCTGCCAGAATACAAAACCACACCCTCCCCCCGGGAGGGTAATGGTGTCGCGCGGTTTCCCTTGCCCGGTTCGCCGCCCTTCGGATACCGTTGACGGTTCCTCGTTATCCCTTTGGAGAGCCGATCGACAATGCCCCCCGAGCGCAGCCGCTATCAAGAGCGGATCATCAAAAACTACTATCGCAACCGCGACGCAATCGCTTACCAGAAGGCGACCGAGCTGGTCACCGAACTGTACTTGAGCGAAGGCAAGAAGCGGGAGCAGACCTGGAAGCGGCTGGTCGGCCACTTGGAAAAGCTCGAGATGCCGGCACAGCAGATCGAGCACCTGCGGACCCAGGACGATCCGGCGCTCGTGGTCGAAGCGCTCAAGAAATTCAGCTGAAGCCGGGGGCTGGTCCGGTTCTCTGATCAGCCGCCGGGCGCTAGCCCACGGTTTGCGAAAACGCGGCAGAACCGGACGCTAGCGCGTTGCGGCTGATCCGACCTACAGGCGACTTTGGCCCCTTTACGCTCGGCGGGCTGCGTTGGTGGCGTCGGCCGGCGGCGTGGCGACTTCGGGCGAAGTCGGGATCTCGCGAAATCGATTGCGGTAGAGAAACCGCTTCAGCCAACCGGCCGGACGGAGGTTTGGATCGTCGCTGCTCAGCTGATGGATCTTGCCCCGGCGGGTCCGCAGCCGCAGTTGGTTCCCTGGGAGGACGGCGTCGACAATCCAAAACTTCTCGACGACGTACGAGTACTTCTCGCCCTTCTGCGCTGCCATCACATCCTGGGCGCGGGGCCCCGGGGCGGCGCTCCGCTTACTCTTGCGATAGATGACCCAGTCGCCGGGGGAATACGATGCGGACATACTCTTTCAAGACCTGCCAGAGGCGACGCGTCGCCAAAATACGGGAACCGGAATCAGCCGTGGGGATGGAGCCAACGCCCGGGCGGCGCGGCTTCTCAGGAGCAGGCTCGAGTGCGAAAAACGTGCCTCGATCGGCCGAATCGCAGGACGGGGATCGCCGCTCCCCCTCGCCACTTCCGAGCCGCGGGAGATTATAACAGGTCCGGTCCACTCAGACAGTAATCCTCTAGAGACGCCGAGTTGCGTGATGATGCAGTCTCCATTCTTGCTGATCGGCAGTCCCCTCCCGACGATCCTGCTGATGGCCGGCGGTTTGCTGGTGCTGTTCCTGTTGCTGGTCTTGGGCTTCTTTCTGCTCCGCTACGGCAGCCTCTGGTTTCAGGCTTACATGTCGCGGGCCGATCTCAGTCTGGCCAGCCTGATCCGGATGCACTTTACCAAGGTCAATCCGCGGTTGATCGTGCAGGGCAAGATCATGGCTGCCCAGGCCGGGATGGACATCAACCGTCGGACCGGGATCAGCACGCGGCGGATGGAAGCCCACTACCTGGCCGGCGGCAACGTGCTGCACGTGATCAAGGCGATCATCGCGGCTCAGCGGGCCAACATTCCCCTCGATTTCGACCAAGCCTCGGCGATCGACTTGGCCGGCCGCGATGTGCTCGACGCGGTTCAAACCAGCGTCTATCCCAAAGTCATCGACTGCCCCGACCCGCGGCGGAGCGGCAAAACGACCCTGAGTGCGATCACCAAGAACGGCATCGAGCTCCGCGTCCGGGCTCGAGTCACGGTGCGGACGAATCTCGAACAACTGATCGGCGGAGCGACCGAGGAGACGATCGTCGCTCGAGTCGGCGAGTCGATGATCAGCTCGATCGGATCGGCCGACTCGCACTTCAACGTGCTCGAGAACCCCGACCTGATCACCCGCGCCGTGCTCGACCGCGGCCTCGACGCTCAGACCGCGTTCGAAATCGTCTCGATCGATATCGCCGATATCGATGTCGGCGAGAACATCGGGGCTCGCCTGCAAGTCGACCAGGCCGAAGCCGATACCCGCGTCGCCCAGGCCAAAGCCGAGAGCCGGCGGGCCGAAGCGATCGCCGAGGAGCAACGGATGCGAGCCCGCGTCGCCGACAACCGCTCCCAACTCGTGCTGGCCGAAGCGGCCGTGCCGATGGCCATGGCCGAAGCCTTCCGCGCCGGCCGCATCAGCGGCTCCAACGGCTCGGCTCGCCTCGAAGCCCCCAGCCGCTCGCAAGACGTGCCCGACGACGATCCGCTCGCCGGCTGAGCCCCATGGTCCACCGCGAAACACACTGGACGATCGCCCATACCGCGCCGCGACGCAGCCAACGGGTCAGCTTCCCCGGCGGCAACGGCTTTCCGCTGGCCGGGATCGTCGATGCGCCGGAAGAACCGCACCCCACTGAGCCGCATCCTGCTGAGCCCCATCGCCACTCCCAGCGGCCGCCGGTCGTCCTCTTCTCGCACTGCTTTACCTGCAACAAGGACCTCAAAGCGATCGTGCGGATCAGTCGTCAGCTGGCGGCCCGGGGCGTGGTCGTGCTCCGCTACGACATGACGGGACTCGGCGACAGCGGAGGCACGTTCCGCGAAACCAATTTTGAAACCAACCTTCTGGACCTGCAGGCCGCCGCCCGATTTGCGAGCGAGCAGCTCGGTCCACCAGCCCTGCTGGTCGGCCACAGCCTCGGCGGAGCAGCGTCGCTGGCCGCCGCGGCTGAGTGGTCCGCCGATCTCGCGCCACTGCGAGGAGTCGCGACGCTGGCCGCCCCGAGCGACACGCGGCACCTAGCCGACCTGCTGGTGCGGATGGATCGGCGAGTGGAAAGTGAAGGGCAGGGAGAGGTCGTGATCGGTGGGCGATCCTGGGAGACCAGCCGCCAGATGATCGAGAACTTTCGCCAGTTCGACCTCCCGGGGCGAATCGCTCGACTCAACGTCCCACTGCTGCTGTTCCACTCTCCCACCGATGCCACGGTCGGCTACGACCACGCCCTGCGGATCCTCTCGCTGCGGGCCGCCGCTCCAGACGCGCATCGCTCCGCGGAAAACGCTACCCCGCCGCCGGCGAGCCTGTTAACCCTTCCGGCCACCGACCACCTGCTCGTCTCGCACCCGAGCGATGTGCTGTTCGTGGCCGATGCGATCGCCGTTTGGCTGCAGCGGCTGCTGGCGTGAGCGGGGCCGACCGCGGGGGAACTGCGGCTGTCGGTGCGCCGGTGCCGCTGCTGGGAGTCATCGACCTTCGCTTCGGCCAAGCGGTGCACGCGGTCGCCGGTCGCCGCGACGCCTACCAGCCAGTGCGGATCGCCGCTTGCCCGGACGGCGACCCGGTCCGAGTGGCCGAGCACTACCGGGGGCGAGTCACGGGCCTGTACGTTGCCGACCTCGACCGGATCCTCGACCGCAGCGCCGCTTCGCAGCCCGCCATCGATCGCCTCCTCGCCCTCGGGATGCCGCTCTGGATCGATCGCGGGATCGAGTCGGCTGCGGATTTTCAAGCGGTGGCCGGCTCGAGCCCCCAAACCCCAGCAGCCCCGGCCCCAACCACATGGATCGTGGCCAGCGAATCGCTGCGGAGCCTCGACGAGCTTCGGCAGATTGACGAGCTCCGGCAGATGGCTGCAGGGCAGGGGAATGCGGCGGCCGCACTTCCGCTGACGGTCAGCCTCGATCTTCGCGACGGCCGGGTCGTTTCGGCCTCGCGGGAACTTGCCCGCGAGCCGCTGGAGGCTGCTGAACAACTCGCCGCTGCCGGAGCCGAGCGATTGATCGTGCTCGACGTGGCCCGCGTGGGAACCGGGTCAGGGCCTTCGACCGCTTCACTGTGCCGGCAGATCAAGCGGGCGATTCCCGCCCTGACGCTCTGCTCCGGGGGAGGGGTGCGAGACGCGGCCGACGCGGCAACGCTCCAAGAAGCAGGCTGCGACGTCGTGCTCGCCGCCTCCTGGCTGCTACAATCCAATAAATGTTTGACTTCTTCCCCAAAGCCGCGATAGTGGGGAATGCCTGCCGTTCTCGCCGATGCGCATCAGCGGCAGCCCCCCTCTTCCGACTCATCAAGTTCCCTTCGACACTCCATCCGGTTCTCACCGATGCCCGTAAAAGTCGAAACCGCTGCCAAAGCCGCTACGATCGATCACCGCCGCTTGGCCGGCAAACGGTTGTCGATGCTGCTGGCGTTCACCGCCCTCGTGCTGGCCTCGATTCTGGCCAAACAGGCCAGCGGCCAAGAGGGAGATTACCTAACGCTGGCGATGCCGGCGAAATTCGAGGCGACGAAGCTCAAGCGGATCGAGAGCCAGGTCAACCTCGCCCTTTCCGACTCGAGCCTGACGCCGCAGTCTGATGAATGGAAAGCGACGCAAGCCTACTACACCCAGTACTTTCTGTACTTGATGGCTCAGCCCGATAGCGGCGCGAAGATGAACGAGGTGACGTACGACGCGCTGCGGAACCTCGAACGAGCCGCCCAGTCGGCAACGCCCGCTTTCCGAGAAGCCCTGCATGGCTGGATTCGGCAAAGCGCGGAGACGGTGGCTTCTGGAAAACCGCAGGGTAAATACTTCCGCCCGGTCGCTCGAATCAATGCCGCGTTGCTGCTGGCGAACCTAAACACTCGCCCGGCTCAGAACGGTCAGCCTCCCGTTCCCGACGTCAGCGTGGCCGGAACGCTGGTAACCAGGCTGTATCGGGCGGAAGACGCCCCCTCCGGCGTCCGTGTCGTCGCCCTCTCGGGAGTTCGCCGCCAGTCGGTGCTGCTCGGCCCCGCGCTTCCCGCGAGTGTAAAGAACGAGTACTTGGGAATCGGCCGCAACCTGCTCGAGGGAAAACCGCCGGCGGGGCTAGAGAAAGAGAAGCTCGACAGCGGCGCCTACGACTACATGCAGCGGTACGCGGTCGACATCGTGCGGTCGCTCGGCAGCCCCGAGGATCAAAAATGGTTGGCCGAGAAGCTGACGGCGATCGTCAGCGACAAGCAGGCTTCGCCGGTGATCGCTCTCTATGCGGCTCGAGTCCTGCCGACGCTGAGCGAGGCCGTCAAGCAAGTGCCGGTCACGCCGACGACCGTGGTCAGCTGGGGCGACCGCGCCGCGACCGCGCTGGCCGCCGAAGTCCGCCGGCTCAAATCGCTCGATCGGCCGCAACCGGTCACCCAGCAGCAGAGCCTCGCTCAAGCCGCCCGCGGCGGCGGAGGAGGTTACGGTGGTATGGACGCAATGATGCCGGGGATGGAAGCGATGGACATGGAGGCCGGCGCGATGTCACCCGACATGATGATGCCTGACATGATGATGCCCGGGATGGAAGGGATGCCCGGGATGTACGGCCCGATGGCCACGGCCAGGCCCCAGCCGCCGGAAGTGATCGCCGCGCGGCGACGGATCAATGCGAACTTCGAAGCGCTGCTGCTCGGCTTGGCCGGCTCGCTCGATCCCAACGGCTCCGGTTCGGGATTGGCCGCTGCCGCTCAGGGGGAAGACAAGAATCAGATCGAAGGGCTGCTCGCCGAACTGCGGACCGCTGCCGAGGAAGTCAACAACCCGGTCTACGACGACCGCAAAAAGTTCCTCGAGATGCTCGAAGCCAGCTCCAAGACGCTCGACCAATGGGTGAAATCGCGGCGACCCGCCCAACCGGCCCAACCCACCGCACCGGCCCAACCCGACGTCGCCGTGAACTGATCCGTACGAGAGCGTCTTTCCAGAATCGTTTAACGGCAAGCCGAAGGCGACTGCTTTTCAAAACACAGTCGCCTTCGGCTTGCCGTTAAACGACTGGGTCCCGACGGCTGTGCACCGCTGATGCGATGATGGTTCTGCGTGAGCAAGCAGCGATGTCCAGCTCGTGCTAGGCTGGAAAGCCTGACGTACGTTTATCGCAGGTCCAGTCCCGACGCGTCGCTCTCCGCCTCCGGTAATCGGCCCACCTCGGCGACCGCCAGGTGGGTGTTTCCGTAGGTCCGCACGTCCCAGCCCTCGGCAAACCACTCTCCGCTGGGCAGCTGGTTGGGATCGCTTTTGCGGTCCATCTCGGCGACGATCAAACTCCCTTCGGCGGCATTCTTGGCCGCCGTCTCCATCAGCCGGTCCAGCTGCTCGCGGTGGCTTTCCCACATCGCATAGGGCGGACAGCAGAAGACGGTGCGGCGTTCGGCCGGGGCGTGCTCGAGCCGCATCGGCGAGAGCCGAAAGGTGTCGCCGAGTAGGACTTCGACGCGCTCGTTCAGCCGGAGCTTGTCGAGCGACTGCCGGATCGAGCGGACGCTATCCCGCGAAGAATCGACGGCGATGGCGTGCCGGGCGCCGCGGCTGATCGCTTCGATCGCCAAAATTCCGGTGCCCGCGAACAGGTCGTATGCGACCGTGCCTTCGATCCCTTTGCCGAGGATGTTGAACAGGTTTTCGCGCACGTTGTCCTTCATCGGCCGCGTCAGTCGGTCGCCGTTGTACATCACGTTGCGGCGTCGGAGTTCGCCACCGATGATCCGCAGCGCCTTGGGACCGATCCGCTTCGGCTTGGCGGCCTCCCGCCGCTCGGACGCCTCGGATGACTCTCCGGCTGGTCGCTTCACGAGTTGCTCCCCACGTAGGTGACGAAAAGATGAACGGAGCGGCGGGCGTCCGGCAGCCCCGACCCTCGTCGGGGCGAAACCACCGGCTGGGTCTAAACCAAGGGCCGCTGCAGAGCGTATCCTACTACGATCACGCCCCGAACCCGATAGACCGCATGCGCCACATCAACCTTCAATTGTTCCTGCGAGCCGCCGCCTCCCGAGTCGCCGGTTCTCTGGCCGTGGGAGCTCTCGCCGCACTCCCGCTGACCCTCTCTCCGGCAGCTTCCGCGAGGGCCCAAGAATCCGCGGGGGCCCAAGAATCCGCGAGGGCCCCAGAAGCGGGTGCCGAAGCAGCAGCCGAGCCCACGCTCGATGTCGAAGTCGAGCAGGCGGCGTACCGCGACGCGATCGGAGCATGGCGGGAGACGATCGGCAAGATGCAGGAGGCCGCCTTGCGGTTTCACAATGGAACTGAAGCCACCGAGGAACAGTATCTCACGCAGTACCGCGAGCTGAGCGAGCAGGGGCGGGAAGAGTTCGACCGGGCGGTTCGCGCCGCCACGCGGTTGCTGGCCCACGACCCCCGCAGAGATTCGGAGTACGCCGAATTCCTCTTCGCCGCGGCCCGCTACCGCTTCGATCGCGACTGGTACGAGCTGACCGGAGAAGCGGCCGAGGCCCTGATCGCTGCCGGCATGACCGAGAGCGCCGAAGAGCGCCGGCTGCACGAAATCGCGGGAGTCAGCTTCTGGGCGACCAATCGTTTCGAGCGGGCCGCCGAGCATTTGCAGAAAGCGATTGAGATCGGATTCATCGATCCCAAACACCGGCAGCTGGTCGACTCGGTGAGCGATTACCAGCAGCGTTGGGAGCGTGAACAGCAGTTTCGCCAGGAAGCTCGTCAGCGGGACGATCTCCCGCAGGTGCGGATCACGACGTCGCGTGGCGACATGGTCGTCGAACTGTTCGAAGACCAGGCCCCGAACACCGTGGCCAACTTCATCAGCCTCGTCGAGCAAGGTTTTTATGAGGGGCTCACCTTTCATCAAGTCATCGCCTCGCAGATCGCCATGTCCGGCGATCCGGCGGGCGACGCTTCCGGCAGCGCCGGCTATCGGATCGCCGACGAAGGGGAGGACGAAGATGCCCGCGATACCTTCCGCGGCTCGCTCGTGATGGCCAAGATCGCCGACCCCCGCTCCAGGACCGGCCAAACGCTCCCGAATTCGGCCAGCTCCCAGTTCTTCTTCACCTTCATGCCGCTCCCCTGGGTCAACCGCGAACACACCGTCTTCGGCCGCGTGATCGATGGAGCGGGAACGCTCGCGGCGCTCACCCGCGTCGATCCGACGGCGAAGAAAGAAGAGGAGGAACACGAGGCCGTGCCCGACCGGATCCTCCGCATGGAAGTCCTCCGCAAGCGCCCGCACGACTACCAACCCGAAGTCCTCGAGGGTCCTCCCGCCGCGGCGATCTCGGCCGCCCCGGGCCGCTGAGAACGCAAAAGATTGAACGCCCTTTGTCCAGCGGTTACGCTGGACTATTGCCCCTAAATCCCTCGCCTCCGGTCTCTCGCCCCCCCAGCAACTCCCCGCTATCACCAACTCCCCCCACTATCGACTCAATTGCGGAGTTTTTCCCTATGCCCGAATCGAAGCCCAGCCAGAGCGCCGATCGCCAGCCCCCGAGTTGCCAGCCCTTGGGTCGCCAGCCCGTCGAGCGTCCGTCCGCCGAGGTTCCGACTGCCGGTGGTGCACCGTCGCGGCGCTCGTTCCTGAAAAATGGCGGCATGCTTCTGGCGGGCGGGGCGGTTGCCGGACAGCTGAGCGTGGCCCGCGGAGCCCACGCCTACGGCAGCGACACGATCAAGATCGGTCTGGTCGGCTGCGGTGGCCGAGGCCGGGGTGCGGTGATTCAAGCGATGAATTCCCCAGGCGACACGCGCCTGGTGGCCATGGGAGACGTATTTGAAGACCAGATCAGTACCGCCTTCCGCACGATCAAGAGCGACCACTCCGACAAAATCAGCGACGATGTCGGCCGCTACGTGGGGCTCGAATCGTACAAGGAAGTCATCAATAGCGATGCCGACCTGATCATCCTGGCGACGTCTCCCGGGTTCCGCCCGCTGCACTTCGAAGCGGCGGTCAACGCGGGCAAGCACGTGTTTATGGAAAAGCCGGTTGCCACCGACGCCCCAGGCGTCCGCCGCGTCTTGGCCGCGAACGAAATCGCTAAGAAAAAGGGACTGGCCGTCCAGGTCGGGCTCCAGCGGCATCACGAATTGCGCTACCAGGAGACGATCCAGCGGCTCCAGGAAGGGGCGATCGGCGATCCCATCATGGCCCGCGTCTACTGGAACGGCGCCGGCGTCTGGATTCGCAACCGCCAGCCGCAACAGACCGAAACCGAGTACCAGGTCCGCAACTGGTACTACTTCAACTGGCTCTGCGGGGACCACATCAACGAGCAACACATCCATAACCTGGACGTGATCAACTGGTTGATGCAGGACTACCCGGTCAAAGCCCAAGGGCAAGGGGGCCGTCAGGTCCGGACCGGTCCCGACACCGGCCAGATCTTCGACCACCACATGGTCGAATACACTTACGGCAACGGCACGACCATGCTCAGCCAGTGCCGGCACATCAAAGGTTGCTGGAACGAAGTCAGCGAATACGTCCACGGCACCAAAGGCTGGTGCGACATCTCCGCAGCGAAGATCTACGATCCCAACGGCAAGCTGACTTGGCAGAGCACCGCCGAGGAAGTTCGCGGCAAGGGCTGGCAGCAGGAGCACTACGACCTGTTCGCCGCGCTCCGCAAGGGCGAGATCCCCAACGAAGGCGACTACGGTGCCAAGAGCACGATGACCGCCATCATGGGCCGCATGGCGACCTACGGGGGCAAAATCGTCAAATGGGACGACGCCCTGAACAGCGACTTGGCGTTGGCCGATTTCGACAGCATCACCTCGTTCGACTCGGTCCCCCCGGTGACGCCCGACGAGGACGGACAGTATCCAATCCCGGTCCCGGGTGAAACGAAAGTCGTCTAAGGCTGGAGCCGCGGAGTCTACGGGCATCGCATTTGCGGCTTTCCCGCCGGTAGAATAGAGACGCCGGTAAACTAGAGACGGGCGATTCACGCCCCCCCGTGAATCGCCTTCCGCTTATCCGGCTCGTCAGCGGCGAGCCATGCATGGAGCTGCCTTCGATGACCGCACAATCGATTGCCGGAGTTCGTCCCCAAGGTCCCCCCGCCGAGCTGCCCCAGGGCGAACGAGCGGCGCGGACGTTTGCCGATCAGCCTCAGCAGCTGCATCGGCTCGCCTCCGAGATTCTCAGCGATGCGACGCACCGCCCGCTGGAGCTGCTCGAGCGGTTTGATACGCAGCAGCAGGGCGAGTGAGAGCGAAGCCGGCCCCGATACTCGAGCGTCTGATCGGGCTGGAAACCGAGTACGCCACGCTGCTGCAGTTGCCGCCCGACCAGCAAGTGCCTCCTTCGCGGCAAGCGGTGTATGCGGCCGTTTGCGAGCAGATCGCCGCTCGGATTCCCATCGCTCGCGGACGTTACGACTCCGACACGATCTTTCTCGCCAACGGCGGCGCCTTTTCCATCGAAAGCTCGCCCAACCGGCTCGACCGGCCCGGCGGGTTGATCGAGGGTGCAACGGCCGAATCGTGCTCGCCGGCGCGGGTCGTGGAAGCCCAGCGAGCCCAGGACCGGATGATCGCCGAAGCGGCGGCCGCCTCCGCGATCCCCGGTGAGCTGCGGATCGTTAAGAACAGCTGCGACGCGTACGGCCACATCTATGGGTGCCAAGAGAACTACGCGGCACCGGTCGCCACCGGGCTGCGGCTGGCCCTCTACTGGATGCTGCTGGTGATGATGATGCCCGCAGCGGTCCTGTACTGGTTCGCGTGCATCATGATCCTCGGAAGCGAGCTGGCGGTGCTGTTCGCAATTCGCTCGCTCGGCCGGCTGCTCGGCTTCGCCGCAACGAATCAGGGTTCGGCGGGCGATAGCGTGGCGGGCGACGCAGCCGATGCGAATCAGTTGCCGCTCTCGCTTCTGCGAGTCACTGCGGTGATCCTGCGGGTGATCAGCCTCCCGGCAGCCGGCATGCTCTACCTGATCGCCCGCTTCGTGGCCTTTCGCGAACAGCGCAAATTCCTGACCGCCTTCCTGGTCTCTCGCGTGGTGCTCACTGGAGCCGGGCACGTCGATCGCCGCAATCGCTTTCGGCTCTCCAGCAAAGCGCTGGCGATCGACACGGTCACCGGCTTTGGAGGCTATCTCGGCGAGCGTCCGATCTACGTGTTTCACCACTGGCTCCAGCAGCTCTGCGGTCGGTCGCTGCTCTCGATTCGTTCGCTCGGTGAGATGTTTCGTCAACGCCAGCGGCTGCAGATCGGTCTCAGCGATTCGAACATCTCCGACACGGCCGAGTACCTCAAGGTCGGCGCGACCGCCCTGGTTTTGGACCTGATCGAAGCTGGAGGCGGCCGCGATCTGCCTCGCTTGCAGCGTCCCATCCAAGCGCTGCACCGGATCACCTGCGACTGGAACCTCGTCTCCCGCGTCTTGACCAACCGCGGCGAGCTGTCGGCTCTCGACATCCAGCGGGCCTACCTGCAGGCCTGCATGCGATTCGTCGAGGCCGCTGGCGACGCCGCCCCACGAGAGGCCCATCGGATCCTCGAGCGGTGGGAAGCGACGCTCGCAGCCCTAGCCGCCTTTCGCTCCTCGGAGATCGACCCGCTGCCAGCCCTCGGCCACGTCGACTGGCTGACTAAGAAGTGGATGCTCGACCGCCTCGATTGCGAAGGCGTGGAGCAGGCCGCCGCCGCCGAGCGGTGGATGGCCCGCAAAAAGATCGATATCCGCTACCACGAGCTGTCCGATGACAGCTACTTCGCCCGGCTGCGCGCGGTCGCCCCGCAGCTGAGTTCGGTCGACCCGGCGGGCATCGATCTGGCCCTGCGGATGCCTCCGCTGAATTCGCCCGCTCTGCGGCGGGGACAATTGATCCGCGAATTCTCCGGTGGCACCGAGCCGGTTGCCGTCGATTGGTCGCACCTCGTAATCGGCTCGGGCCGGACGCGGCGGATCGTCGCCTTCGATTAGCCCCCGCGCGAACGCCGAGCGGGAAGGCGTCAGCTGCCACCCAATCGTTTCACGGCAAGCCGAAGGCGACTGTTCTCCGGAAACACCGACGCCTTCGGCTCGCCGTTAAACGAATGTTCAAGACACCGGAACACCCCTCCTACGGAAGAACGTTACCACCTACACGAGGAACATTGTTTGCACTCACGCTCTGCCCCTAAGAAAGCGCGCCTCAAGGGAGCGCATTGCGTGGGCCTTCCTCTGCGAATGGGGGGCTTGAGCGGGGGTCGAGTATGGGAGGAATTCGATGACCGCAGGGAACCATCCCGCCGCAGGCTCCATCCGCGCCGCAGCTTCCAAGGCCGCCGGCGACGTCGCTCCCACCGTGCTCAAGCGAGGGGGCAGCGCACTCCAGCTACTGCTCGAAGCCCGCTGCTTCGCCCGCGAACTCGATCGCAGCTTCTGGGATTTTGCTCTCGAAGCCGAGGCCCTGCGGAGGGGAGGGCTGGTCTGCAACGATCTCCGCTGGCTCGTCTGCAAAGGATTCCTCGAACATGCCACCGAGGTCGCCAGTGACTTTGGCGAGGAACGACGCTTTCAAAAAGGATGTGCACTGACGTTCACCGAGACCTCCTGCTTCGTGCTCACCGACGACGGCGTCGCATTCGTCCAGCAGTTTCACGAGCCCAATGGAGGCGCTTCCGGCTCCCCTCCAGCCCCAGTCTCCTTCGCCCGCACAACGCTTGCCCCGCCTCCCCATCCACCCGCGGCATCCAACGGAAACGGTTTGCGGCTCACCGATCTAGCTGACGCGCCGAGCGAAACCAGCGGGATGCGGACCGCACCTCCCTGCTGGGATCGCGATCGTCAAGAACTGCGGATGGGAACCCTGGTCGTGAAACAGTTCAAAGTGCCCGCTCCCAATCAGGAGATGGTGATCGCCGTCTTTCAGGAGGAAGGTTGGCCGCCGCGGATCGATGACCCCCTGCCTCCACGGACCGACCTCGACCCCAAACGCCGCTTGCACGATACGATCAACTCCTTGAACCGAAACCAAAAAACGCCCCTGATCCGCTTCCTCGGCGACGGGTCCGGCCAGGGAGTTCGCTGGGAGCCGACCATCCCCCAATCCGCAGCCGATTAATCGTCACCCATAACTGACATCGGTACACGAGTATATGCGCGAGAACGGATGCCGGCGGATTGCCGAAAGACGGGGGAAACCACGCAGCACAGGCGGGGAGCTGAACCACGGATAACACGAATAATTGGCTTGCGGATTCCCCTTTCAGCGGCGTTCTCCGTGCTATCCGCGGTCCCTCTCCGTTCCGTGCTTTTTCGTGGCATTCCGTGGCCACCATTCGTGATGATTCGTGGTTGTTTCCCCGTCCAGGTGCACACATCGATTCCGTTTCAGAGTGCGAAGGTTGCTGGGCGGGCGCGACCGACTTGTGCCATTCCGGAGCGCTGGCCAGCTCGCCTGCTCACCGCAGAGCCAGTCGCGTCCGCAGGAGCGAAGCCGTCGTCGCAATTCCGACGTGATAGCGCCGCAGCCGAAACGGTTCATCGGTATCGAGTCGATTGAGGCCCGGACGGGTCGTCAGCCCGACCCGAAATCCCGCAGCTCGAACGACGCGAACGGCCTCCGAGTCGACCGCACCGGCGGGGTAGGCGAATACCGGGAGACACGAGCCGAGTTCACGTTCCAAGTCCGCTTTGGCACCATACACCTCCTCCTCCAGCCGCTCTCGGCCGATGCGATTGAGCAACGGATGAGTCCGCGTATGGGCTCCGATGGCGACTCCTTCGGCGTGCAATCGCCGCAGCGCATCCCAGCCCAGCGTCGCTGGCTCGTTCGCCCCCTGACGGCTTCTCGGTGGACTGCCTGGGGCGGCTGCTGAGGCTCGAAGAAGTTGCTCGCAGATCCGGTCCACGCAGGCCATCGCTTCGTCATGGGGCAACGATTTGACGAATGCCCGAAGCCGCTGCGAAGCTCGCTGGCGACGGCGGGGTGTACTTAGCACCATCCGGCCACACGGCTCAGCGATCACGGTTCCGAAGTCCGCCTCACGGATCGCCCGCGCCAGGCGATCCCACCAGAAGCCGGCTTCTTGGCGGTCGGGATAGGCGGTCGGCACGAACAGGACCACCGGCAACTGCCGCTCCTGCAGCATCGGCCACGCGAGCTCCTGGAAGTCGGCGTACGCGTCGTCGAAGGTGATCAACACCGCTCGCGGGGGCAGCAGACGCCGATCGCCAGCCGCCGCGAGCACTTCCTCGATCGAAACCACGCAGTAGTGCTCCGCCAACACGTCCAGTTGCTCTGCGAACGCGTCGGGAGTGGCGCTAAAGAGTTTGGGATCGCCCGCGTCGTCCCGCTCGGGGCTGCCGATCCGATGGTAGGTGAGCACTCGCAACTCGAACGCCGGGAGCGTCTCGCGTCGCTCCAATCTTCCCACGCAATGCCTCGCCAGCGAGCTGCCAGCGATTCTGGCACAGGCGAGCTTTGCAACCTGCCTCATCGCTCGCCTCTTGCCCCGGCGGCGATGATCGGGACCTCCGCCGGCTCGGATTGCGGGGGCAACCCTCTCGCGCCCCGCGGCGGCACCTCCCCCCTCAGCTTGGGGCGGTTCTCGGAGCGGCTGCGGCGCAGACTCTTTCCCACCAGGCTCCACCAGTCGGCACAAAATGGGAGCGGATCGGTCCAAGAGAAGACGGCGGTGGCCTTCCTGCCGGCGAGCGATCGCAACCATTCGCTCAACCCAAGTTCCCCCTGCCGCCAATAATAAAAAGCCGAGCGCAGGTCCTGCCGCCAGTAGATCCACTTGGCATTTCCATCCGTCTGCTCTCGGGCCGCCGGCAACGGAAGCCCCACCAGATCGCAGTACATCGTGTACAACAATTCCACGCCCCCTGCTTCCGCGATCGCCGATCGACCGGTCGGGCGACCGATGTTCGGCTCAATGATCCACTGCTGACCACTGCGGGGATCTCGCTTCATCTCCAGGTAGCCGAGCCCGCGGTAGTCGACGGCGCGAAAGAGCCGCGTCGCTACCTCCCGAAGCTCATCGTTTCGACACGCCTCCCCCAGACAGCTCGTGCCGGTGCGAGGGGGCCATTGCCGGAGCTTGCGAGCCGTAAAGACCGCTTGCGGTTGCCCCTGCCGGTCGAAGTAACAATTGCACGAATAGAGATCGGCATCACTCCCTTCAATCCATTCTTGGACCATCAAGATCTCGGCCCAAGCGGAACATCGATCGTACAGTTCGAGCAGCTCCGAGCGGCATGCAACCCGAAAAGCTTTGACTTTCGTCGCCTCTTCCCAGCGCGGCGTTTTCCGCGGAGGTTTGAGGATGCAGGGAAAGCCCATCTCGGAGGCAGCCTGCTCTGCGTCTTTGCGAGAGGCGAGAAAAAGGGTTCGTGGAATCGGCAGATCATGAGCCATCGCGAACTCGCAAAAGGCCTTTTTGTCGAGCATCATTTCCACGACGCTCGCAGAGGGAAGGGCGATGCGAAAGTGTTTCTGCAGCCGCTCGCGCGACCGGGAGATCCACAGCACGCTGCTGTCGGTACAGGGAACGAGCACCGCTCGCCCTCTTCCGGCAGCTTCCAACTCATGACCAATTTGTTCAAGCGCATCGACCAGCCGTTCGCTATGGGTGGAGGCGAAAAGCTTTCGCTCACAGAGCCGCGTGCGACACGCAAAATGGCGAGCGACTTCTGCGACTCCGATGACCGGCACCCCGCGATGTGCGAGAACCCGCGTCGTCTGCAAACCCGTGATGCAATCGAGCCCGACGACCACCGCGGGGACCGCTTCCGCAGACTCTCGATGCGACGTGTGCATAGCTGCTCCAATCTACATCTGCGTCGGGCTCAGGCTGGCCGACTGAGGGAGATAGATCTTCTCGGCCATCGAAAGTTCGCCGGCATTCTGGAGTCGAAACACCTCCTGGACCGCAGCGATCTGCTGTTCCACATTCACCAACGAGCGCTCGCGATAGATTTGCGCCGCCGAGCGTTGCATTGCCGTAATGCAAGACCGCATCATATGATTCGCCCAAATCACCACACTGATTCCTACTTCTTCAAACACCGAAGTCGGCGTGGCGTAATACATCGTGGGCACAATCACCACGGGGCAGGTATCCCGCCAGCGATGCATGAATTCCAACACTTCATCGGCGGTCGAAATTTTGCTATGGATCAAGAGTGCATCAGCCCCCGCGGCATGATAGGCCTCGGCCCGCCGCAGCGTTTCCTCCATTCCCCACCCAGCGATCAATGCCTCGGTGCGGGCGACGACGACAAAATCTCCATCCTCTTGCGAGTCCTTCGCCGCCTTGATCTTGCCGACGAACTCGTCCACTTCCGCCAGAGGTTGCTGTTCACCATTGATAAAGGAGTTGGTTTTCGGAAACAGTTTGTCCTCGATGCACATCCCGGCGACACCGCGTTGCTCCAGCTTGTGCACAAGTCGGCGGACATTATTGAAGTTGCCGTAGCCGGTGTCGGCGTCGAGTAGGATTGGTATCTTGATCGCGTCGCTCATAAATTCGACCACCTCGAGTACCTGAGTCCAGCTGGCCTCGTTGCTATCGCGAACGCCGAGTGCCGCGGACATCGACAGCCCGCTCGCCCAGACGCCAGCGAACCCCGCCTCCTCGGCGATCCGGGCACTGAGGCCGTTATGGGATTCCATCAGAAACTCGGTGTTCCCCGAGCGGAGCAATCGCTGGAGCTGCGTCGACTTCTTCATGGCACCTGATCCCCTACCTACGAAACAAAACCATCACGCAATTCTTCCGAAGCATCCTGCGTCATTTGGCTGGCGCGGCGACCGCATCATCGAGGCGGGGCTCCTCCGATCGAGCTCGAATGATCTGTACGATCCGGCGGCCAATCTCTTTTTGGGTGTCGCGAGTCGAAGCTCCGATGTGGGGTGTCAGCAAAACCTGTGGCAGGCTCGCCAAACCCGAGATCGCTCCCTCTCCCTCCCGCTCGTGCACATCCAACCCGGCACCTCGGAGGTGGCCGCTCTGGAGCACCTCGAGCAGCGCTCGTTCATCCACCACGCCCCCGCGTGCCAGGTTCACCAAAAAGGCCCCTCGCTTCATCCGTCGCAAGGCAGCGGAATCCAGCAGGTTCCGTGTCGATTCGAGTAGCGGAACATGGATGCTGAGGAAATCCGCCTCTTCCAGAACCTTGTCAAAATTGGCCAGGCGGATGCCTCGCTGGGCAAGGCGATTTGCAACTGCCGGGGAGGGCTCGTCGACACATCCCTGCACTTCCATCCCCCAGGCCGCGCCCATCTCTCCGACACAAGCTCCGATGTTTCCACAGCCGATGATACCGAGCACCTTATCGCGGAGCAGAAACCCTTCCAGCTCGCTCTTCGCCCAACGTCCCTTCCGGAGCAGCGCGTCGGCCTGGGGGATCTGCCGAGCCAAGGAAAGCATCAACGCAAAGGCGAGTTCGGCAACCGCCCGCGCGCCCGGCTCCGGAATCCGCACAAACTCGATTGCTTGTCGGTGGACATAATCCAGGTCGACGTTGTCACACCCGGAGCCCGCTCGAATGAGCAATCGCAAGCGGTTCGATCGCCGCATCACATCAGCGGTGATTTGCACACCGCTGCGGAAGATAATCGCATCGCAGCCAGTACCCATTTCCGCCAACCGCTCCGGAGCGCACCCCCGCGCGTCGACGATCTCGTGATCCCGCTGGAGCTTCTCGAGCGCCTCTCCATCGACACTGCTCGCGATCAACAATCTCATGTTCCGGATCCTCCAGCCAAGGACGGTCTGCCAACCTGGTAGCCTTCGATGATGCTCCGCGCTTGCTGAACGACCATTTCCAGCGGGAGAGCCGCATCGATCACGAAAAAATGCTTGAACTGCGATTTCAATTGGCGGTACTCGAGGCAGCGCCGCTCCAGCTCGTCCACGGTTCCCTCACCTTTGCGACCGAGCATCTGCTCGGGTGATGCCTCGAGCACGATCAGCAGATCGGGTCGGCGGTAAAGCGTTTTTAGAAGCCAACCATGCATTCGCTGGACAACCCCCCGGTCATCCTCCGGCGGCGCCACATCGTAGGCGTAGTAGTCGCAGAAAAAATCTCGATCACATAACACCAACCGGCCCCGCATCCGCCAGTACCAACAAACCGATTGGCGGAAAATCTCCTCACCCATCAAGTTCAAAAGCCGCAAATCTGATTTGCCGTTGCGGATCAAACCTTTGATTCTATTTTTCGTTTGAGGATCTTTGCGTCGCACCCCTCGGCTCATATCTGGCCGCTTACCCCGCCACCGCTTCATCTCCAGCCACAGACGTGTCGTCGGCAGCAGCACATTGCTACACTCGAGATTGATCCCCATATAGACGTACTGGGCTGGAGTCTGCAGGGCGACCACCAGCTCGCGGCAGACGGTGGTTTTTCCCGCTCCATCCGGCCCCACCATTGCTACGGTGAATCCCATGTTTATCTCCCTCTCCTACAACGAGCCGGCGGCGGCGAGCGGCTTGCTGGCGACGACTCTCTCCACTCCCACCACTCCTTCATCCATGACTCTGCGCAGCGTTCGAGGGCAAACCGGGTAGGGATGCAGGACCAGCGAGGCGGGAAGGTGAGATAGCGCTTGGTTCAAACGCACGCCCACGATTTCCGGCAACCGTTCGAGCAGCGGGCTGATGCGGTCCGGGAACGCGAACCGGTAGCTGCGGTAGCAGGCCAGGACGCCTGAGAACTCCTCGAGCATCGAAAACCGCATCTGCGCAGCCACACGCTCGGCGGCGATCGGTCGCACCGTGTAGTCGGGCGCCCCATGGCTCACCACAAAGAACAGATGCTCGGCGGCTCCCCGGGCGCAACGCGCCTCGCCGAACAGTCGCTCCGGAGATACCTGCACATACCGCTGGCGGTGGATCAAATCGCTGACGCGTCGCAGCAGGCTCGACCGCCGAGCCACCGCTCCCGCGACCGACTCGGCCCAACGCAGCCCAACGAGCCGCAATCGTTCGCGACTGCGGAGGCGGCCCCAGATCTGAGGCAGCGAGGACAGGTGCCAATCCCAGAGGCGGATCGGCTCCGGAATCCCCACCATCTCGCTTCCATCGGCGGTGAGATAGATCCACTCATCGCCGATATACAATGCCCCTTGCTCCGCGTATCCCAGCAGCGATTCGGTTTTGCCACCCTTCGCCCAGCCCGTAATCAAGAGGTCACGACCTCGAGCGCGAACCGCCGAGGCATGGAGGGGAAGGTATCCTTTGGCGAGCGCTCTCAGGTTGATCAGATCGAGAAGGTAAGGAACCGCTGGCACCGCGGAACCACAAACAATCTCCAGCGGCTCGCCGACTGCCTCCATCGGAATCCGCACCAGCACTCGCGACTTCTGTTTGCCGCGGAGGACGTAGAACGCGCTCTCGTCGTAAGCAAACTCGCCATCACCCAGGTACCGCAGTGTCGACCGACTGGGCAGCTGCTCGCCGAACCGGATATGGATGTCCGCCTCTCCGCCCACCGGCACCCGCAGTCTCCCCAGCTGCCGACCCACCGCCGCCTCATCGCGCGCGGAAGCCCGGTGCAATCGCACCCGGACAATATCATCCAGCTGAAAATCGATTGAATCGCCCATGCGTCTTATCCTTGCTTTCTCATCGGCATGACGACGTCGCGGCATCGAGGTGATGAAGCACCGCCTTTCCGAAAGCCACACCAGCGGTCTCGGTCCGCTGCTGAGCGACGTCGCGAGTTGCCTCCGGATCGGGCCGGCTCGCTTCGCCCGGACCGTCCTCAATGCCGACCGAGGCGGCATCACCTCTTGTCGAGTACATAAGCCCAACCTGTATTTTTTCCGTGTCCCCACACGTCGTGGCCTTCGGACCACTGCGTTTCGTATGCCTCATCTAGAAACGGCAGCATCCATCGATCATCTCCCTTCGCTGCCCATACCCCACCGAGCCTTTCTTGCAATGCATAGGCCGCGCGGTAGAGGGCTCGATCTCCGATATGCCAGATCGGCATGTCCTGCCGCTCCAGGATGCGAGCGGCCATGATTTGGCCTTGCAACACTTCCCAGGCGTAGCCGGTGTAGACCGGCTGGGGACGGAAGCTGTCGCCGCGCCGCATGTCATCGGGCACCAGTCCGTCCACCGATACTTCACCGATCTGAGCGCCCGCGGGATTGATAAATCTCAGATCCGTCGGATCCGGATGCCAGGACAAATCGTCGCCGAAGCGATAGCCGGGATTCGGACCTACGATTCCCCGAACCCAGTAATCGCGAAGCGCCGCAAGTCGGACTCGGTCACCCAGATAGACGTCGATGGCACACAGCGTCCCAAAGGCATGCGAACCCCAGTTGTTCGGTCGACGGTGGAACATCGTCCGCAGCGTTCGCCCATCGCCCCCTTCCCAAACGTCGGCAATCTGCCGTAGCCATGCCTCGAATTCAGTTGTCCGGTACTGCACCAAATCAGCGGCCATGACGTACGCACCCGTCTCCCGGGCCCACGCGAGCGTTCTCCCCGCTGGACGGCCCCGGGCGATTAGCGCTTCGAGCGACTCGACGACTTTAGCGCGGAACCGCGTGTCGCCAGTCCGCGCAAAGACGATCGCCGCCGCCAGGACGCGCGTATTCGTGCGATCGTCCTTGTCCGACACATCGGGCCGAGACGTGTCCTGATTCGCTGCTTCGAAAACCGCCTCCCAGGCCGGCCCCTGTATCGGCTTCGCCCGGAGTTCTTCGGGGCTGGTCCAGATACCGATCGTCTGCGGCGGCGCGGAGGCAGCGACGGCCGCACTGGCAAGCAATCCGCACCAGGCGAGCAAGGCGGTGAACCATCGAACATTCCAGCCTAAACACGGCATGAGATTGAGTCCTTCTCATAATTCCACGTGCGGGCGCACTGCGTGCCGAGCAGATGATCCAGCCGGGCAACCTCGGGCGCAAAAAGCTCACGAAGCCGCTGACGGGTTTCGGGCCGCATCTTGGGCTTCGTCTCCGGGGTGTACTGCCGGTACAGCAGATTGCGGATCCATGCCGAAGTCTTCACACGACCGACAATCTTTTTCACTCCGGCACGCTTGGCGAGCTTCGAAACCCGCTTGGCCATCTGCGCCATTCGTTTGGAACGCGGCACCCCCGCCGGCATCAGTTTGTTGTTCTGCAGTCCAGCAGCGATTGGACGCGGCTGGACCTCCAAGAACGCGTAGATCTTCTGAGAAAACTCTACCGGCTGAGTTGCCAAATCATCGAACAGGGCGACGTGGATCTGCTCGCGGGGGAAATGGTTCAGGTACCGCTGCAGCTGCGTGCCATAGCGTCCAATGTCGATCAACTCGGGAACCCGCTCGAGCTCGTCTTCGAAGCTGCCCGCGAAGCGTCCGTTCTTGACCCCATCGAGATAATCGGAGAAGGCTCGCTCGACTGGATCGCGGACGCAGGCGATCAGCTTTACCTCCGGCAGGTCTTGTGCGATCCGCCGACATGCCGGGCTCGATGCCATATAGGTGTGCGAGATTTCACCGACAGCGAGGTGCTGGCGCGAGGGTGCAAACTGGGACTGGTACCAGTCCCAGCCGCGATCGTAGTGAGCACAAAAGTAGTACGTTCCCTTTCCCGGCGCCGTGTAGATTTCGGGATGGTCCTGGAGCAGCTTGAAGATCCAAGTCGACCCCGCTTTGCTGGTGCCGATGTAGAGGAAGTTAGGACACATGATCATTGCACGGCCTCACGTGCTGGCAGGTAGGCAGCCGACAGAGAGGGAGCTGACGAAGCGGTCCGCGTTTCCGCCAGCAGATGGGTAATCCGGTCATGCAAAAATCTTTTGGACCATACCGCTCGCCCCCCTTTCGCAAGGCGTTTCCAGCCACGAGCTTCGTGGAAGCGGTAGGTCATCGCGGCCCAGCGTTCCATCAGCGTCAGGCACTCGAACAGCCGAATCCGATCGAGCGGGATGCGATCGCCTTCGAAGTAACCGGAAAGAAACTGCCGCTCGAAATGGGCCGCCAATTGGGGTCGGCATAGCAACCCATGGCTCAGCACTTGAGGGGCTGAAGCCTTGAGTGCCGTCAGGAACTGGCTGAGATCTTCATAGATGGGCGCTCGCCATCGGGCCAGCGTATCGATCACGCGAATCCGGCCGGTAGGGCCGGCGAGCACGTTCCGCGGCGCATAATCCCCGTGCCCTAAACCCAGTGGGAACCGTGGCGGCAAGATGGCGGTCGCCCTCGCCGTCAATTCCAATCCCAGCCGGGCAAGCGAACCGTCTCGAGTCGCTCGCGCGAGAAACTCGCAGAGCCGGGCCAGCGGATCGAGGAACTCCTCGCGAGATCCGCCTCGTGGCTGTGTGTGCTCGAGAGCGGGAAGCTCGTGATAGCGGCGGAGCCAAGCACCGGCATTGCGGAGGGCTTGATCGAGCGGTCCTCCCGGAGCGTGGCGCGACGGGCGGAGCGATGCCCAGAATAGCCAGCGGCCTAAGCTCTTCTCACTGACCTTCTCCAGCACCAACGATTGCTGATCGGGTAACAATTCGAGCACTCGCACCGCTCCGAACCGAGGATCATCGAGCCCAGCAACGTGCTGCTCGATCGCCGACATCGCTCGAAACTCGAAGCGGCTCTTCCATTCCGGCTGGGCCTTGGGAAACAGACGGGGCCGATCGTCCGCCACCGGTTCCGCAGCCGAGCGCTTCTGCGTCGAGGGTTTCTGCGCCGAGGGTTGTTTGACCAGAATCCGGTGCTCGGCTTCCCCAACTCCCACGGCAAATTCGAGCAGCGTTGAATTGATCCGCCGGCTCGTCCGCCGCAGTTCGACGCGAACCGCCGCGCCGGTCGTACCAGGACCCTGCGCGCCAGGACTTTGCGCGCCAGGACTTTGCGCGCCAGGACTTTGCGCGCCAGGACTTTGCGCGCCAGGACTTTGCGCGCCAGGACTTTGCGCGCCAAGACTTTGGGAAACAGGACTTTGGGGGCCAGGACTTTGGGGGCCCGCGAAGTACGCTCGCGCATGGTGCCGCAGGTAATCGGTCAAATCGAGGGAAGAGTCCATGGGAAGCTCAACTCTGTCGCAGTCGGAGGCGATACGGGACTCGCAGAAATCGCTGCAGCTCTGGGAAGGTTGACTCCACATCCAGGTGCCGCAGATTCAGCCAGCTGACAATGGCAACGGTGCTGATCCCTAGCCCGATCGCGACGGGCATCGACGGACGCAGCAGGGACTGAGCTAGCAACAGCAATAAGGCGCCGCTGACAAGGGTCGCGGCCGATTGTGCAAACCGAGCATCCATGGCGGCCACATGGCCACCGCGGACCAGCACCACCTGGTGCAGGAGATTCTGGAGCAACAGCGTCCCACACGTGGCCCATGCTCCACCCACAGCACCATAGCGCGGAATCAAGATGCAATTGGCAGCGATCGCTAAGGTGGCAGCCGCCACGTCGATGATCACGATCGATCGGACGCGGTTGTAAACCCGCAGCGTCAAGGTATTGAAACCAAAAACGACATGCGCGTAGCAACCCAGGGAGAGGATCGCCAGGATGCTCGCGCTCCCCGCGTATCGATCGCCAAACAGCAGAGTCGTGGTCGGATAGGCCAAAGAAAACGTGGCGATAAACAGGGGAAACGTCAGCACCGCCAACCAAGTGGCGTTCTGCCAGTAGAGGTCGCTAATGCTGCGGTGATCATCTCGGGCGAACAGGCGCGCCGCCGTCGGAACATACAATGTTTTGAAACTATCAAAAACAATCATGTTCAAGCGAGCCACGGGAAAAACAGCCCGAAACGCTGCGACCGCTGCGCTGCCTACGAAAAACTCCAGCAGAAAAACAACCACCGCTGCCCGCGACATAAAGACCAAGTCCGAACTCAGCAGCGGGAGGCTGAACCCATACACATCGCGAATGGGCAATTGGCACTGGCCCCAGGCAAAATGTTCCGCCAATCCCCGGCTCCGCAGCACTTGAAGCAACACCACCAGGGAGATCATCAACCCCACGATTCCTGCACCTAAATAGGCAAATGCCAGCACCTGCACGTTGTTGCTGAACAGCATCACGGCGCAGACCGCAGCCAACTTCAGTAGGGGGCCGAGGAGATGCCGACGAAAGAAGACCGCTCGCGCTCCTGCAAAAACCGCCAGCATCTTTTCGATGACGCTCTCGAGCGCCTGCAAGGGAGCAAGCACCACCAAGATCAGCAGCACCGCGAGCGAGAGCGGACTGCTGACAAGCTCCGCTCGGATGAATCCCTGCAGGGCAAAAAGACTTACGACGACCGCGGCTCCGAAGAGCGCGATGGAACCAAATCCGAGGAGGATGCCACCAAACAGCAGTCGATAATCTTTTTGCTCCTGATAGATGGGTAAATACCGGCTGAGCCCCTTCCCCAACCCCAGCTCGATCAACGTCGAAAGCAATGCGACGGTGGCCAGCGCATAGGCAAAAGCCCCAAAATCCCCAACCGTCAGCATTCGCACGATCAATACTTGGACCACGAAGTTGATCACGACTGACAGTCCACGTCCCAACAGGAGTAAGCTCGATCCCCGCACGTGTTTCCGTGTGCTCTTCAGGGGCGCGGGAGTGGATTCAGTCGAGCGGGGCATTCCGAGCGGATCCTTGCGGGGCGTCAGACGGCGTGGGGGTTGGGAACACAGGAGCTGGCCAGCGAGGCTCGGGGAGCTCTTGGCGGGGCGAGCGGGTGGCGGAGCGCGAACTGGCGGCCCAGGTAGCTTGTCGCATCGCTGATCGCGAGGATCAGCCAAAAGTAGCGGGCATAAGAAAAATGCAGAAAGAGCGAGGTCGCCACGTAGCTGGCCAGCGCCAACAGAAAGCCGGTGGCCCAGTTTGCCAGCTGCGGATCGTGGACTTGCCAGATCCGGCGGGTCTGCACCAAGCCGCGAAAGGCGGCGCCGAGCATGGCGAGAAAACATACTAAGCCTGGCAAACCATGTTCGGCAGCGAGCTGGAGGTAGAGGCAATGGGCTTCGCGCGTTCCCTCCAGGGCTCGCAGCCCACCATCATTGCCGTAGGCTCGCGAGTAATGGTTGAACATCCCCGGCCCGACCCCGGTCAACGGGTAATCGGCGGCGACTCTTGCCGCGGCAAACATGACTGTCAGCCGCCCCCGGGTCGCACCGTCCAACTCACCCTCGGCGGTGTGCCCCGAGACGGCCACGTCGACCAAGGATTGGATCGATGCCAGGCGGATGAGGTATTGGGGCGAGGCCACAAGCAACAGCAGTGTGGCGAGCACCAGCACGAGGAGATGACGGATCCGCAACTGGCCCATCATCGTCATCAGCACCAGCATCAGGGCAAAGGCCACCGCCGTGCCGCGAGAAAATGCCAAGACGCAGCCAGCGGCGCTCAGCAACGTCGCCACCGCGGCCCAGGCCTGCCGCTTTCTCGAAGTCTCACTGAGACAATAAAAGTAACCGAGCGGCACCAGCATCAGCATGATTTGGGCGTACCGGTTCTGCTCGCCCACCGGCCCACACAGCCGAGCTTGGCGGTGCTCGACCCCGTCTTCGGCGACCGCAAACCCCAGCCCAGGAACCTGAGCAAAACCTCCGTAGTGATTGTCGAACGTCCGCGTGGCCTGCTGGTATACCGACAAGCCTCCCATGAAGCCGCCCGCCAGGAGCAGCGCCCCGATGGCCCAGCGGAGCGTCGTTCGGCTGCGGATCACGTTCGTGATGACCACGTACAGCGCCAGCCCCTCGAGCACCATCGTCTGCACGTTCTTCCAGGCCTCCTCGGGATACCGCGCGACCAGCACCCCCAACGTCTGGACCAGCATGAACAGCAGAACCCAAGGGAGCGTGCTGGTGAGGATGAGCGGCCGGCCGTCGAGCAAGATGTAGCGGAGCAGCGGGATCGCGAGCACCGCCGGGAGCAGCGCCGCGGCGGGACCGGGAACGCCATGGAACCGCACGGCCACCACGGCGGCGTTGCTGTAGAGAATGAAGATCACCTGAGGGATCAGCCCCTCGGACCAAACCACCGTCAGCAGGACGGCCGGCACGGCCGCTCCCGCCAGCAGCGCCAGCAGCGGCTGGTCCAGGGCGATCGCCGCCACCGCCACCATCGCCACCGAACCGAGCGCCAGCCAACCGCCGGCAGGCCCGGCCAACAGCCACGGGATCTGGCTGGCGGGTGGGGCTAACGGGCTAGCGCCAGCTAGTCCGGCAGCACCGCCGCGCCCGGTCTTGCAGGGTGGGGGCGGGGTGCTCATGGAGCCTCCGACCGGCTCGTGGCGACGGATGCGGGTCGCTGCGGTTCCCAAAGCACGACCGATTGGCCGCGGGCGAGCCGCCACCAGGCGATCAGGCAGGCGAGGTTGACCATGCAGAAGTAGGCGGGGACGGTCAGCAGTTTCCCGGCCCGCCGCCGGCCGACGGCGGCCACGGCGCCGGCTACGGCCAAGAGGTAGAACAGCGTCTGAAGGACCGCCGCAGCCTGATACCACGGTCCTTGCTCCCAGAGCAGCAGGCTGCCGCACCAAAGTCCCAGCAGCGGGACGAACATCACCCGTCGCAGCAGCTTGTGCGAGAACAACTGCAGCGAGTAGAAACCGTACCGCCAGGGGTTCAGCAGCGAACGCCTCCGCAGCAGACTGCGGAGACCGCGGGTGATGACGCGAACTTTGCGAGCGAACTCCGACTGCTGCGACTCGGCCACGGGCTCCCAAGCCACGGCCTCCTCGGCGAATACCAGCCGATAGCCCTGCTCGATGACGCCCGTCGAAGTGACGAAATCATCGGTGACTCCCTCCGGAATCTCCTCGAACAGCTTCCGCCGAATCGCGTAGATCGCCCCGGTCGCCGAGACCGCATGCCCGCCGCGACTCTCAGCCCGCTTCAACCAGCGGTCCAGACTCCAGTAGCTCCGCTCCCCACATCCGTCGGCGTCCCCGCGCGACGGCAGGTACCGCTGGTCCCCGGCCACTCCGCCGACCCCGGGATCGGCAAAGGGAGCCACCAGCTGCCGCAGCGCGCGGGCTTCCAGCATGCTGTTGGCATCGGAGAACACCAGCACCTCGCCGCGGGCGACCGCCACGGCCGCGTTGAGCGTCCGCGCCTTTCCGAGGCGAGGCAGTGCCAGCAGTTGGACGCCGCGCCCAGCATAGCTCTCGGCGATCGCTTCGGTGCGGTCGGTGGAACCGTCCGAGGCGATCCACACCTCCAACCGCTCGCGCGGATAGTCGAGCCCAAGCACGTTCTCGAGCTTCGCCCCGAGGCTCTCCGCTTCGTTGTGAGCGGCGATGATCAAGCTGACGCTGGGGATCGAATCCGCAGGGTCTGCATTTCCGCAAGCGAGCGGGTCTTTGGCAGCGATGGGACGCGGCAGGAGCCACCCCCGCAGCAAGACCAGCAACGGAAAACCGGCGTAGGTGTAGGCGATCGCTGCGGCCGCGATCCAAAATGTCCATTCGGCTGTCATCGCGGGATCCTCCACGCCGCCGATACCCTCGACCCCTGCGACTCCTCGAGTCCCTGCAACTCCTCGAGTCCCTGCGACTCCTCGGGCCCCTGCGACTCCTCGGGCCCCTGCGACTCGAGTTCCTGCAGATTGCGAATCGCAGCGATCAACTGGGCGGCGCAGCGGTGCTGATCAAACTCGGCTTCCACGAAGCGGCGGGCGGCGGCGGCCAGACGATGCCGCTTATCGGTGTCGGAGGCGAGTTCAGCGATTGCCGCAGCGATCGCCGCAACTTCGCCGGGGGGAACCAACAGACCGGTGACCCGGTGCTGAACCAGTTCAGGAATTCCGGAAAGCGAGCTGGCGACGACCGCGATTCCCGCGCTCATCGCTTCCATCAAGGCCACCGGGATTCCCTCGCGGCGCCCATCCGGAGTCGGCACGCTGGGGGCCACGACGATGTCGGTCCGCCGCAGGAGTTCCACCAGCCTCTGGCGGGTACACCGGCCATGGAACAAGACGACCGGGTGCACCTCGCACTCGAGCGCCTCGGCGCGGAGCATCGCTTCATCCGGACCGTCTCCGATCAGATGCAGTCGAAACCGAAGCCCCTGTGCCCGCAGGATGCCGCACGCGCGGATCAGATGCACCTGTCCTTTGACTTCGTGCAACGTCCCGATGCAGGCGAGCTGCAACGTCGGCGGTGGGGCGGCAGATTTCGCCTGCCGCTCGCCTGCAGGCTCCTGGCCCTCGGAAGCGGGCGACGAATGGGGATGAAAGATTTGGGTGTCGGTACCGCAGTGGATCACCCGCACCTTACTTTCAGATTCGGCACCACACCGCTCCAAGATCAGGCAGCGGTTGTATTCCGAAATGGCCACGACCAAGGCCGCCTCGGCGACTTTTTCCCGCAACATGTGTTGGTCGCGGTGCAGATCCGATCCGTGAGCGGTAAAGCTATAGGGGATGCCCGTCAAGCGATGGATCACCCAAGCGGCGGCAGCGGGATGGCTTGCGAAGTGGGAGTGGACGTGCTGGACTCCTCGCCGCTCGAGATCCCGGGCGAAGGCGACCGCTTTGGGAAACGATGCCAGAAAACCCAGAAGATACCGACGACTCCCCCAGTTCGCGCGAAGCCCCTCCCCGAGCGCTTGGAGATAAGCCCTCGGCCGTCGCAGCAAGGTCGTGAGATTCGTCGCCGCAACGCGGGGATGAAGCAAATTTGCAAAATGCGCCCGCTCGAGATACCGTCGCGCCTCCTCATGCATCACCCGAGTCCGCTCGCGGCGGAGTGGATACAGCTCCAACTGTACCCCAAGGGACTCCACAGCCTGCATCTCGAAGAGCACGAATGTTTCCGTCAGCTTGGGAAACCTCGAAGTCAGATAGGCGATCCGCAGGTCCCGCGGACGAGGCCTCTGCCGATCGCGGCTCTCCTGAGAGCGGACCCGATTCGCTGGCGAATGAGAAAGGGCAGAGCTCGCATCAGACATCGGAGGCGACCTGGCAAGGATCTTTATAAGGCCGCCGGACCGTTTCGCTGTCCTGCCAATCTTGGAGCGCGTCCTGGTTCGGCGACGAGAGCTCGCTGTCTCCCGAACTCGCCCGCATTTGCGACTCGGCGCGTTCCATCAGCTTGACGAACGTGATCTCCTCTTCCGGAAACAGCGAGGTGCCGATCGCGAGATCCAGCCCCAATCGCTCGCGGGCTGCCGCCTTGAGGCGATCGGCGAGCGCACGAGCCGATTCGCGTCCCGCCTCGGGAACAACGGTGAGAAAATGCTTGCCCTGATGGGTGATGATCTCACAACTGTTCAGTTCCCTCGTGAGCAGCTCGGCGATCTTCGCGTGGGCGTAATTGCGAATACAATCGCGCTGCATCGATGCGGTGAGCTGATCGAGACTCCTGTCGAGCGAATCGGCATCGGCCGAAATCGCCAGCAGCGCCAGCGGACGCCCATGCACGCGGGCGCGGCGGATCTCGCGATAGATCTCTGCCTGGCCCTGTTCGAAAGGACGCGTGTTGTCATGCAGATGCGTCAGGAGGGTGGCGATCGCCGCCAAGCGAAGCTCATCGAGGCTTCGGCCAAACTGCTGAGCCAATACGACGGTCAGCGCCGTGGCGGCGAGTTCGGTCACCGTGATCGGGAGGGCGACGCCGGTGATCGGGTAGCCGAGCTGAAACTTCAGGCCCACGACCAGGGGCGTGACCGCGGCGACCACCCCGACTGCCGGCAGCCTCTGCAGCGGCGGAAACACTACCACGGCAGCCGCCAGCAGTGCCGCCAACACATACACGAAGGAAGCGATATTGATCGGCGCGTGCAAGCGTTCGATGTTATACAACACGAACAACCAGCAGAAAAACAGCGCGAACCACATTCGCAGTTTTCTCATCATCGTCAGCATGCCCCTCGGCATTTGAACACGACCACCAAGGTCTGTACGAGGATCCACAGATCCATCGCGATGCTTTGTTGTTCGATGTACTGAATGTCCAGCTTCAGCCGCTCATCAAAGTCGATGTCGCTGCGGCCACTGACCTGCCACAGGCCGGTGATTCCCGGCGTCACCTCCAACCGTTCGGTGTGCCATAACTGGTAGGTACTGGCATCGAAGGACGTGGGACGGGGCCCCACCAGTGACATGTCTCCTTTGAGCACATTGAATAACTGCGGCAGCTCATCCAAACTCGTTTTCCGCAGAACTCTTCCGACCCGCGTGACACGTGGGTCGTCGCCGATCTTGAAATCCGGCCAAGTCAATTCATTCAGATGGATGTACTGGCTCTTCAATTCTTCCGCGTTGGTTAACATCGTCCGGAACTTATACATCCGGAATCGCCTTCCCCCTTGGCCGGTCCGCCACTGGGGAAAAATCACTCGTCCGGGATCGTCCAGCCAGACCAGCGCCGCGCACACCGCCATCAGCGGTAAGGCCAACGGGAGAATCAGCAAACAGATGCCGAGATCCAAGGCTCGCTTGGTGAGCAAATAGCCGGTGCGGACCGGGCGGACCTGGACGGGATTGAGAGTCAATTGCATGGCGGTTCAGGGGTGGGTCGGGTGTGCCGGTGCCAGGGCTCCGGGGAAGGTCGGCCGGCGGTATTCGGCAAACAGGATCAGCCCGCCGGCGAGAGCCAGCCCGACGGCCGTGCAGACGAGACCGAGGATCAAGGGGGAGGGCCAGAGCGGAGAGGAGGGAGCCGTGGGAGCTTCGAGGACCGTGACTTTGACTCCCGAACGACCTTCGGAGACCGCTTGGCTCGCCAACTCGGTTTGCCGCAGCTGGGTCAGCAGCGAGTCGTGGAGCAGATGGACCCGGGCGATTTGGTCGCGAGCCTGTTGCTCTTGCAGCAAGTAGGCGTCGATCTCCTTGGCCTTGGACTGCTCGACGGCGTACAGCTCCGAGAGCCGTTGTTCGCTGGCTTGGACCGCGGTCAGCTGCCGCTGGAGAATTTCTGGTGCCGCCTCGAGCGAATCGTGCAAGGCCGCGTTGAGCGCGCGGACCTGTTCGCGAACCGCCCGCAGCTCGGCGTGCTTGTGACCGAACCGCTCGGCGAGCTCCTGTTCCCGCAGCTCGGCCTCCGAGAGCTGCGCTTGCAGGGCGTGCAGCTCGGTGCTGTCGATCTGAGTCATCTGCGTGAGCATCGTGGCCGTGATCAACCGTTCGCTCGCCGTGCTCCGCGGCGGCGGGACCGGCAGCGCGTAGCTGGCCAGCGCGTGGGGGGCCAGTGCGTGGGGGGCCAGCGCGTCGGGCGCCAGCGCGTGGGGGGCCAGTTCCGCCGGCGTCTCGCGGCGGGCGAGCGACTCGCGGCGGGCGAGCTCCCAGCTCTGCGTCGCCTCGAGCTGGTTTTCGAGCTCGACGCGGTGGTTTCGCATGTCGGTGAGTTTCTGGCCGAGCTGCTGGACCAGCATCAGTTGGACGTCTGCACCGTTTTTGCCGTTGCCCGTCACCGGACTCGCCTTGCGGAGCTCGCGGTAGCTGGACTCGAGATTTTGGAGCTCGCCCCGCAACTCCTTCTCGCTCGCGGCGAGCAACCGGAGCGTCTCGAGCGAGCTGTCCTGCTCGGACTGCTGCAGGTATCGCCGATAGCTGCCGATCACTCCCTCGACCGCTGCCAAGGCATGCGGGATGTCGTGGCTGCGGTACGCGACGCTGATCACATGGGTGCCCATCACCGGATGGACGTCGAGGGCGGCCAGCAGGGCGCGGGTGGGCGAGGCGTCCGGGGCGAGCGGCGTCGGCCACCGAACCGCTTCGGCTGCCGGAGCGACGACCGCCGAGCTTCCGATGATCTCGGCTTGCGTCGCCAGAAACTCCTTCTCCCGCTGCTCGGGAGCCGCGGCCATCGGCAACCCTTGCGTCTCCACGAGCAACCGGGCGCTGACCTGATAGAGCCGTTCGGCGCGAACAAAGTAGGCGGCCCCGAGCGACAGCGAGACCGCTAGGCTGGCTGCGATCCATCCTTTCCGCCGCCAAGCGATGGTCGCCAGCTCGCGAATCCCCAGCCCAGACTCGCTGAGCCCAACCTCGCTGAGCCCCGACTCCCGGGGCTCCAGTTCCTTCGGGGAGGCTGCGTTCGGAGCCTCGGGGACCGCGGCGGGGGGCGGATCGGGAAGCATGGCATCGCTCGCAGGAAGACGCGGAGGAAGTCCACTCCGAGCATCTTTGCACCGGCCGCTCGATTCACAACCAACGCTTTAGTGAAGATCAGGTGAAGGCCGAGTGAAGGATTGGTGAAGCCGCAGCCCCACTCACCAAGCTGCCGCCAACCTGCCACCAGGCTGCCGCTAGGGCGGAGCACCGCCGCTTGGTAGGACTGGGGCTATCAAAAAATCCTGAGCCGACGGCGCTAGCCGCGGGTGCTGTAGCGAAAATCCCGGAGCTGCGAGGCCCGAGGCTAGCACCTACGGCTCAAAAGATGGAAAACCCTGAGCCGACGGCGCTCGGCCGCAGGTGGGTTCCATCAGCCGCCACGCTGCGAGCGTCCGGTTCCGACTGTGTTTTCGGGAACCGGGGGCTAGCGCCCGGCGGCTGAGGAAAGATCCGGGCTAGCGCCCAGCGGCAGCGCCCGGCCTGCTTTTCTCCGGAGATTGTCCGATGCTCACGATCCGCGCGTCCGGCTGGCATCCCGATCTCCCGGATCGGCGGGACTACACCTGGGCCCACGAGCGGGTCGCGGCGCAGCTGCGCATCCTCCCGCCGCTGGCCCTGAACCCTTCCCGCGTCGACTGGAGAAGCTTCTGTTCATCCTGCCCGCAGCAGGGCGACGGGGAGCAGGCCGACGGGGAGCAGGGCGAGCGCGATGACCGCGGGGCAGGAGACCGCGGGAAGGGGGCCCGCAGGGGGGGAGACCGCGGAAGCATCCACTGCTGCTTGGAACTGCTCGAGCAAACGCTCTATCGGTTGCAGGGGAAGCGGCCCGTTTTCTCGCGGCGGTTCGTGCATTACAACGCGTGGCGAACGGCCCGCGCCGAAGGCGGGCCACCGCTCGCGATCCGCACGGTCTGGAAATCGATTCGGCGGATCGGGGTCGTCGTCGATGCGTTCTGCCGCGCGGAGGTGCAAGAGCCGCCGTCGCTCCGCCACAGCCGCTCCGCCCCGGATGCTTTTTCGTACTCCGCGGCCTGCCGCTTTCCCCAGCTCCACTACGTCCGGCTCGACCGCTGCGGGCAGCCGGGCAGCGAGACCCTCGCCTCCCTCCGCTCCTGCTTGGCGGCCGGTTTCCTATGCGTCTTCGGGATTCCGCTCAGCCGCTCCGCGGGGGAGGAAGGGGAGATTGCGTTTCCGACCGTGTTCGACGACCTGCAGGGCGGGCAAGCCTTGCTGGCGGTCGGCTACGACGACCACCGCCGCCTCCGCTCCGATCGCGGCTGTCTGCTCGTGCGGGGAAGCTGGGGACGCGAGTGGGGCGAGGAAGGGTATGGATGGCTGCCGTACAGCTACCTGCAAGAGAAGCTGGCGATGGACTTCTGGACCATCTTCACTCCGGAGTGGCTCGCCTCCGGAGAGTACCAGTCCCCGCTCGGGCCCCTTCCTGAGCCGTAGGCGCTAGCCTCGGGCCGTCGGGCGGCGTCACGGAACCCGCGGCTAGCGCCGTCGGCTCAGGGTTGCGGAACCCGCGGCTAGCGCCGTCGGCTAAGGGTTTCACCGCGGGGCTAATTCCGCGGGCCTGCCCAGCGGGCGTAGGGGATGATCAGCAGATCGTCGACCAAGCGATCGAAGAGTCTGCGGAAATACCAGGCTGAGTCGGGATTGAGGTAGATGATGTCGCCGGGTTCGACCAGCACCGTCTCGCGCGGATCGTAGCGGGCAGCGATCAGGTCGACGAGGATCAGCATCGGTCGTCCATCGGGCATGGTCCGGTGGACGGTGACGGTCGTCGGCGACTCGATCGGATCGATGTAGCCGGCCATGGTGACGGCCGTGACCACGTCGATGTCCCGGTCGCGGGGCAGAATCAATCCGGCTCCGAGTTCCCGCTCGCGATCGCCGAGGGTGAAGCGGACGAGATTCGTCGTGCTCAGTCGCCCCACCACGAAAAAGACTTCGTGCTTGCGGCTCGGCACGAGGACCACGTCTCCGGGGTTGAGCACCACATCCGACTGGTCGATCGCCCCGGGCATCAGGCCGCGAAGCGGAATCCGCAAGATCTTTTTGGGATCTTTGGGATTGCATTCATAGATATCGAGCCCCTCGCGTTCGAGCGGTGGGGCGAATTCGGAATCGGGGGTGCGGCGATGGATTTCGATCACCGCGTCCGCATCTTCGCCCAACCCGCCGGCGGCGGCCAGCGCATGGCCGACATCGTTTTGATATTTGGGCAGCGGATGCACGCCGGGCGAAGCGACCTCGCCGAGCACCAGCACGTCGATGGTCGTCTTCTGAGCGAGGGCGACGTTGATCCGCGGCTCCTTCAAGTAGCCATCGGCGTAGGCCTCGGTGATCACCCGCTGGGCTTGCATCAGGTTCCCGTTACCGACCCTGACCGCTCCGACCAACGGGAGATGCACTTCGCCGCTGGCCATCACCTGGACCTCGAGCGGTTGGGTCTCGCTCTGCGGAAACAGATCCGGGATGGTCACGCGGAGCACGTCTCCCGGTCCGAGCAGATAGTCCGCCGGGGGCTGGGCCGTCAGGTTGGCAAAGTTCAGCGGCATCCCGGCCGTTCGCACGGGCACCCGGAACGAGTCGGGCAGTGTGCTGGCGGGAATCCCCGGTGAATGAAGCGGAGCCCAACAGCCTCCCGAAAGCGCCACTCCGCAGAGCAGCGGCAGGAGGAACAGCTGAGTTCTCCACGGCTGGAGTCCCTTCCCCAACCACAGATTCCTGATCGACCGCTGGCGAACCGTGTACTTCGGAGATTGCATGCCGGTGCTTCCCTGCAAGGAATACTGGCTGACGCTTCCTTGCGTGGCCAGCGGACTGGCCTCGACTCCGAGACCAGCGTCCTGGCACTGCATCGACCGCTCCGCCGCGCGGCGACCACTCTTCTGGCCGGCCGCGATGCATCCATCACGACCGGCGCTTCTGCTTCCGCCCTCCTAAGTGGAATGGGACCGCTCAGGCGGCCTTCGACTCGTGGAGCAGCGACTCCATGGCCGCCGGAACCATGCGAATATTCAAATCGCGCTGCGGGAAGGGAATTTCCAGCCCGACTTCCTTGAACCGCTCGTGGATCTCGGTATTCAGCTCATGGATCGTCCGCACCCGCACGTCGATCGTCTTCAGGTAACAGCGGGCCACGAGCTTCAGCGACGACTCTCCAAATTGGTCGAAGGCAACCACCGGCTCCGGATCGTCCGAGACGTTGGGGTGGTCGCGGCAGATCTGCTCGAGCAGCGTGCAGGCCATCCGCGTATCGCTGCCAAAGGCCACGCCGACGTTGATCACCACGCGGTTGGTCGAGTCGGTCAGCGTCCAGTTGATCAGCCGACCGGTGATCAGGTCCTTGTTGGGGATGATCAGCTCCTGGCGATCCCAGTTGATCACCGTCGTCGCCCGCATCCGAATCCGCTGCACCGCTCCGGTTGTGCCGTCGATCGTGACCACATCGCCAACGCGGATCGGTTGTTCGAACAGCAGAATCACGCCGCTGACGAAGTTCGCGAAAATCTCCTGCAAACCGAAGCCGAGACCGACGCCGAGGGCGGCGACCAGCCACTGGATGCTCTCCCACCGCAAGCCGAGCGTGTTGGCGCTGATGATCGTTCCGACCATCAGCATCACGTAGCTGCTGAGGGTCGCGATCGCGTACCGCGCTCCGCTCTCGAGCGGCAACCGTTGCAGCAGCACCGTCTCCATCAAACCGGGCAGGTTCCGCACCGAGACGAACGTCAGCAGCAGGACCGGCAGCGTCATCAGCACGTTGGCCAGCGTCACCGGAATCGGCTTGCCATCGTCGTCCAGCGCCCCGCTGTCCCAGAGCACCGTTCCGTCGAGAAATTTCACCGCCGGCAGCACGTCGGCCCACATGTACCACAGCCCGACGACGGTCATCACCGTCAACACCGCGTGGATCAACCGCAACGTCTGAGCGTTGATCTCGGTGATGTCCAACTGCGTGTTCTCCGGAGCGACTTCGATCGGAGCTCCGTCGCGGCGCTCCGCCTCGCTGGCTCGCTGCCGCGCCTGGGCCAGGATCAACCGCCGGCGGCTGATCGTCACCCAGCGGCGCATCAATCCCCCGATCACGACCAGCCCGAGGACCAGCCAGAGCGTCCAGTAGAGTTGTTCGGCCAATTGCCGCGCTGAGTAGCTGTAGCCGGCCAGGCTGAGCCCACCGAGGACCAGCGGGATCGCCGTGAGCGCCGGATGCCAGACGTACCGCAAGCGGTCGAGCCAGCCTCCATACCGCTTCTCGATCACCCCGGCCATCAACCCGGTGCGAGGATGCATGATCCGCCATACGGCAAAGGCCATCAGCCCCATCCCGCTGAAAAACAGCGGCCGCGCCAGCGAAGAACTGATGCTCGTCTTGCCGTAATTGAAGGCGATCCCCCAGAGCAGCATCAGCGGCAATCCGATATCGATCGCGAACCGCAGCGAGCGGCGGACGACGTGGGCGTGCTCTTCGCTCAGCCCAAAATGCAACACCGCCAAACCGTTCCGCCGGACCAGCTGACGGGCGAGCTCCAGCGGCAGCACGGCCGCTGCGATCAGCATCAACGCGTTGCCGACCGCCTGCGCATAGCCCGGGGTATTGGAGTCGGTCGTCAGCCGCCAACCGGGGATCCCCAGCAGCACGACCAGCGGCAGCGACAACAGCCCGCACCGCCAGATCACCGCCATCGTCGGCCGCATCGAAGTCTGATTGCGTTTGGCGGCGACCTCTCCGATCGCCGCAACCTGCCGGCGAAGCCGGGACCCAAAGCCGATCAACAACCCGCTCAAGATCAGCCACAGCAGGACGATGTCGGGTCGCCGCAGCGCTTCATAGACCGCCGTGTCCCACAGCGAGCGGAGATTGGCCGGATGCATCAGCTCCTGAAACGACGTCCAGGCGAGGGCGGGGTCCGAGAGCGCGTACGGCTGGGCGTTGCGAATCCACAGCACGTTGCTGTCGATCTCGTTGCGGAACTCGGCGGTGGTGGTGAGGACCGTCTCCAGATGCGTTTCCAGATCGATCAAATCCATCGTGTACTTGTCCACGTCGCGATGGATCTCCTGCAGCTGTGCCAGCTCGCGGGAGGCGACCGCGTTGGCGACGGCCGGACGGAGCGACCGCATCCCAGCGTCGCGTCCCTCCATCTCCTCGATCATCATTTCGAGCTGGGCCTTCAGCGATCCCATCTCTTCAATCTGCACGTCGATTTCGGCGATCTCCGCCTGCAGTTGGCCGCGGATGGGCAACTGCGTTCGCTGCCGCTGCAGCTTGAGCCCCAATCCACTCCGCAAGCTGCCATTGCGAGCCAGATCGCGTAGGATCTCGTCGCGGGTGGCCTTGAGATCCGTCGCGAGTTTCTCCGCCTGAGCTTCGGCGGCGATTTTCTCCCGCTGCACCTCGCCGTGGTTCTTCACCAGCTCGGTCCACTTGGGGCCGAGCTTCAGCACGGTCGAGGAATCGGGATCGACGCCGTTGTCGAGCAGCAGCTTCCGGTGCGCCTGGAGCGCCTCCTCGACTTTGCTCTCGCGCCGACTGCTGACCGCTTGCGTCAGCGTCGCAATGATCTTCTCGAGCCGAGCGATCTCGCGGTCGTAGACTTGCAACCGCAGCGGCAACAGCTCCTCGACCGCCTCGGCGGTGCGTTGATCCTGTTGGTGCAATGCCAGCCATTCGCGGATCAATTCGACCCGCGCCGTTCGCTTGATCCGCCGCGCGATGATCAACCGCGGATCGGTCTTGTCGTCGCTCTCGGTCGAGGCCTGGCTCTCCAGTCCCTGCAGTTCCGTGCGGAGGTCGGCGACCATCTGCGGCGACTGGGCCCGCCGAGTCTTGCGATCGGTGATCTCGATCTGCGTCTCGGAACGGCTCTTTTTGACCGCTGCGAGCAGCGCCTCCTGCTCGGCCTTCAGCTCCCGAACCGTCTCCAGCGGCGTGCCGATCGACACCTGCGGGGCCGGCGGCGGAGTGCGGTCCAGCTCGGCTTTGAACTTCTTGATCTCATCCGGAGCCGACGCAGCTTGCTCCTCGTAGCCGGTGCGGCGGGCCCGCGCGTCGTCGAGCAGCTTGAGGGTCTCGATCAGCTTCTCGAGCTCCTCGGTCAGCTGCGCCTTGAGCTCGGCGGAGAGCTCGGTCGATGCGGCGACGTCGGCCAGCCGCTGCTGACTCTCCTCGATCGTCGGCAGCGCGATTGCCGGGGCGGCGCCCGAGTTGCCCCCACTCGCGCTGCCCCCACTCGCGTTACCCGGGGCCGCAGCCGCTCCCGGTGCCTCGACTGGCTCGCCGCCGGCCGGGCGGGACAGTCCGCCGTGCAGCAGAATGCTGAAGAAAAACAGAAATCCGACGATCCGTCGCCGCTCGAACCCAACCACGATCACCCGATGCCTCCCTGCATTGCGGTAACATGTAGGACCGATTGTCCGCAAAATGCAGCTCGACCGAAAGCCCAACACCACACCTCCCCCCGGAGGTCGTGCAGTTTTTAGCCCCCTCTCGTGGGAAGGGCGGGTTCAAAAATGCGTGCCGCGCAGGAGGACGAGGTCTAGGGCTCCCGTGGCGATGGGCCGTTCCGATTGAACCCCGCCCCCTCCGCGGGACGTCTTCTATAATGGAGGCCCCCACTTCCCCCTCCCGCAAAGCCCTCTCTCCCGCAAAGCCCTCTCCCCCCTCAAAGCACGAAGAGATGCCTGATTCGACTCCGCAGACCTCGGTGCCGCGCTGCATCCGCCTCGGCAGCCTCCTGCTCGTCACCCTCGCCCTTGCGATCGCTCCGCCGCCCGATGCCCCCGCCCAGCAGGCCGCCGCCCAGCAGGCCGCCCCATCGCCCGCCGCTGAAGGCGCCGAGTGGCCGGTCGACCGGGGAACATTCGGAGCGACCGGGGCCGTACCTCAGACGCTGCCGCCGAACCTGGTCGAGCTGTGGCGGTATGAAGCGGGCGAGCCGGTGGAGACGACTGCCGTGGTCGCCGAGGGGCGGGTATTTTTCGGCGACGTCGACGGGGTGCTGCACGCGATCGCGCTGGCCGATGGAGCGGAGCTGTGGAAGCTGAAAACCGAAGCGGGCTTTCTCGCTTCCCCGGCCGTCGCTGGCGATCTGCTGGTGATTGGCGACCTCGACGGGGTGGTGCATGCGATCGATCCGGCCAGCGGCAAGCAGCGGTGGAAGTATGCGACCGAGGGGCAGATCGATGCCGGCGCGGCGATCACCGACGAGGCGGTCTTGGTGACTTCGCAGGATGGCAACCTGTACGCGCTCGGCCGCAAGGACGGCCAGCTGCGGTGGGTCTACGAGACGGGCGACCAGATTCGTTGCCGGCCGACGATCGCTGGCGACCGCGTGTTCCTGGGCGGCTGCGACGGAAGGCTGCACAGCGTGACGCTCTCGAGCGGCAAGCAAGCGGCCGAACCGCTCCCGCTCGACGGGCCGACCGGCAGCACTCCGGCCGTCGTCGGCGACCGCGCCTTCTTGCCCACCCAAACCGGGTCGGTGATGGCTTTCGATTGGCGAGCCGGAAAGACGCTGTGGTCGTACAGCGACCCGGAGCGTCCGCAGGAGTTCCGCAACTCGGCCGCCGCCACCGCCGATCGAGTGGTCGTCGCCAGCCAAAATCGCCAAGTCATCGCCTTCGACCCCAGCTCGGGGAACGTCCTCTGGAAACGCAGCCTGCGGCGGCGCGCCGATGGCTCACCGGTGATCGCCGGGGAAGATGTTTGGGTTGCCGCATCCGACGGCCGCTTGTACCGCTTCGCTCTGGCCGACGGCGAAGAAAAATGGCAGTTTGAGGTTCGCGGCGCGTTTGTCGCTCCCCCCGCAATCGCCGGAGATCGGCTGATCGTCGCCAACGACGACGGAGTGGTGATCTGTTTTGGACCTCCCCGGAGCTAAGCGCCCGACCCTCCCGGGGGAAGGGTGATTTTCTGACAGAGCCCAAGCCCCCACGCGGACCGATCGAACACGAATCCACTGACAACGGGAACGCCCCTCCTATGGCTACCGACGCAAAGAAGACGGAAGTCGGCTCTTACTTCATCTCCAACTACCCTCCGTTTTCGCAGTGGAACCGCGAAGCATTGCCGGAGATCGAAGCGGCCCTGCATGCACCCCCGAACGTCGACACGCCCCTCGGGCTGTATTTGCATATTCCGTTTTGCCGCAAGCGTTGCAAGTTTTGCTATTTCAAGGTTTTCACCGATGTGAATGCCAAAGAAATTCAACGCTATGTCGATGCCCTGGACCGGGAAATCGAATTGGTTAGCCGCTTGGCGGTGATGGGAGATCGCCCCTTCCGCTTCGTCTACTTCGGCGGCGGCACGCCTTCCTTCCTGAGCCCGAAGCAGCTCGCGTCGCTCGCCGAGCGGCTCCGCGGGCATATCACCTGGGACGGGGCGGAAGAAGTCACTTTCGAATGCGAGCCCGGAACGCTCAGCGAGACCAAGGTCAAGACGCTTCGCAATGAATTGGGTGTGACGCGGCTGAGCCTGGGAGTCGAGAATTTTTCCGATACGCTGCTCGAGGAGAACGGCCGAGCGCACCTTTCCAAACAAGTCTATAACGCTTGGGAATGGATCGCCGCGGCGGATTTTCCCAATGTAAATATCGACTTGATCAGCGGGATGGTGGGCGAGACGTGGGAGAACTGGCGAGACAACATCACCAAGACGATCGAGCTGGCCCCGGAGAGCGTGACGATTTACCAGATGGAGTTGCCGTTCAACACCGTCTACTCCAAAGACATCCTCGGCAATAAGGTCGAAAGCCCGGTTGCCGATTGGCAGACCAAACGCGACTGGGTCGACTTTGCATTCAACGAACTGCAGGCGGCGGGTTACTCCGTCTCGAGCGCCTACACGGTCGTGAAAGATCCGTCGAAGGTGAATTTCTCGTATCGAGATAATCTTTGGAAGGGAGCAGATCTGCTGGCCACGGGGATTGCCAGTTTTGGACACGCCTCGGGCGTGCATTACCAGAACGTCGCAGGGATGGAAGATTATCTCACCACCTTGGAACGAGGCGAGCTGCCGCTCGGTCGCGCCTATCGGCCGACGCCGCATCAGGCGCTGATTCGCGAAACGATCCTGTTGCTCAAACGCGGCTATCTGGACTTGAACTACTTCCGCGGTAAATTCGGCGTCGATCCGCTCGTGGAGTGGAAAGGGGTCTGGAACGAGTACGTCGAAGACGGTCTCGCCACGATCGAGGGTGACCGCGTCACGCTGACCCGGGAGGGCTTGCTGCGAGTCGATTCGCTGCTGCCCGCGTTCTTTGAACCCGAACACCAAAACGTTCGCTACACCTAAGCCGCCGTATGCCGCGCTCCGACACGCTGGTCTTCCTGATGGGCGAATACCGAGCGGAATTCCCCACCGATCGCCATTACGCGACGAACCACATGTGGGCCCTTTCCACCGGCCCACAGCGGTACCGCTTTGGGCTAACCCGCTATGCCGTCCGGTTGCTGCAGGACGTGTACTTTTTGGACTGGACGGTCGAACCTCCCACGCTGCTGGGCCACCGCCAGCAGATCGGTTCGATCGAAAGCAAGAAAGCTGAGTCGGATCTCTACGCGCCGCTCGCCGGTCGTTTGGTGGCGATCAACGCCGAGTCGCTCGACGATCCGAGCGCGATCAACGTCGATCCCTATGGAGAAGGGTGGTTGATCGAGATCGAATCCGAAGCGGCCGGACTTCTCTCGCCCCAAGCCTATCTTGAGCATCTCGAGTCGGCATGGAAAGTCGCCGAGCGGACGATCAAAGGCCAGATTCAGTAGCGCCAGGTTAGTCGCCACGCGTCGCATCCGGTGAGCCGTAGGCGCTAGCCTCGGGCCCAATCCGGTCCGCGCCGTGGGAAAATTTCGCGTTGCAGCGGGGTTCAAACATGAGTTCGATCCGCTGGACAGCGCGACGGAACCCGCGGCTAGCGCCGTCGGCTCAAATCAAAACGGCATTGGCAGCCACCCGGTGGAGCCGCGCGCTCAATCGCTGGCGTAGGGAATCGGCAGGTCGTTCAGCTCCGCCATCGCGTTGCCGGCGGCGTGCTGCTCGGCGTCCTTTTTGTTGCGGCCCCACGCCGGCGCGAACGTCCGCTCGCCGATCACCGCCACCACCTGGAACGACTTGCTGTGATCCGGACCGGCTTCGCTCAGCAGGCGGTAGATCGGCGTGCTTCCCATTACCCGCTGGGCATGCTGCTGGAGGGCCGACTTGTAGTTGCCCCCACTCTGGCCGCTCACGGCCATCCGCACTTCCTCGGCCATCCACCGGTGCAGCAGCGGGCGGACGGCTTCAAGCCCGCCGTCGAGGTAGATCGCCGCGACGACCGCTTCGAACACGTCGCTGATGAGCGACTTCGGGTAGCTGCGATTCCGCGTGACCCCTTTGCCGACGATCAGGCACCGGTCGAGCTGCAAATCCTTGGCGATTCCCGCACAGGTCCGCCGGCTGACGACGGCCGATTTGATCTTCGTCAGATCCCCTTCGGAATAATCGGGGTACTCGCGATAGAGCCAATCGCAGACGAGCATTCCCAGGATCGCATCGCCGAGGAACTCCAGACGCTCGTTGCTCGCCAAGCGATGCGAGGCACCCGAAGCGTGCGTCAACGCTTCCAGCAGTAGCTGAAGATTTTGGAACCGATACCCGACCAGCGTCTGACACAGCTCGAGTTTCCGCTCCTGATCGTCGCCTCCGGAAGTCATCCCCGCCATGCTCTCGGCAGGATCCTCGTGGCAGCAGGGGAGTCGAGGCCCTTCCATCTCGGCGGGGGACGGATTCGGATCGGCGGGAGCGGTCACGGGAAACGCAATCGAATCGTCGGATGCACAGCGCGGAGGACGCCTCGTCCCCACAGATTTTTGGACGCTCTAAACCTATCCCCGAGCCGTTAGCAAAGCTAGTGCCGCTCGGTGCCGACTCAGTACTCAGTACTCGGTCAGTAGGCCGCGGCGTGGCCATCGGCTCTCGGTTCGGCGACGGCAGTGATCTGCCCCGCCTCGGCCCCTGAGAATTCCGTGATGGCGATCGCTTGAGCGGTGGCCAAGCCGCTGCTGCGGCGGATCGAATGGCCGAGTTGGGCGAGGCCATCGACGATCCGCTGATCGAGCCGCTGCTCGACCCACAGCTCGTTCGGTCGCCACTGTTGGTGGATTCGCGGGGCAGCCACCGCGGTGGCGAGCGGTTCGTCGAGGGCTAACGCGCGAAGCACGATCTGGGCAGTGGCAGTGATGATGCGCGGTCCGCCCGCGGCACCACAGGAGAGAACCGGCTGGTCGCCCCGCAGGACCATCGTGGGACTCATGCTCGAGAGCGGGCGTTTGCCTGGAGCGGGCGCGTTGGCTTCGGTGCCGATCAACCCAAACGCGTTTGGGACTCCTGGGGCAATCGCAAAGTCATCCATCTCATTGTTCATCACGACCCCGGTGCCGGGGATCACGACTTTGGAGCCGAACGTCGTGTTGACGGTCGCCGTGATCGCCACCCAATTCCCCGCCTCGTCAGCGGCCGTCAAATGGGTCGTGTGCCGCGGCAAGCGGCCGAACAGGTCGACCCCCACGCCCGGTGGCCCACCGGCGGTGACGACCGGAATTCGCCCCTCCGGATCGATCATCGCCGAACGCTTGTCGAGATACTCCTCGTCGAGCAAGCCTCGCGGGACATCAGCAAAGGCGGGATCGCCGAGCCACACCGCTCGATCGGCGAATGCCAACCGCATCGCTTCGGCGACCACGTGGTAGTAGGCGATCGGATCCTCGTCGTACATCGACGCCAAGTCGAAACGCTTGAGCATTCCCAGAATCTGAGCGACGTGGATTCCCCCGCTGCTCGGCGGCGGAAAGCCGAGGATGCGGTGATCGGCGAAGGCACTCTCCACCGGCTCACGGTGCCGGATGCGGTAGTGCCGGAAATCTTCCTCGGTGATCATCCCGCCATTTTCTTGCATCCACCGCGCGGTCAGTTCCGCCATCCGGCCGCGATAGAAAGCGTCCGGCCCGTCGCTCGCCAACTCCTGGAGCGTCACCGCCAGATCGGGCTGGACCAGCCGCTCTCCCGCTTTCCGCGGCTCCCCGTCGGCGTCAAAAAACACCTTCCGCGAGCCCTCGAACCGCCCCAGCCGCTCGGCGCTCGAAGCGATCCGAGCTGCATAGCGAGCATCGATCGGAAAACCTTCCGCCGCTTGTTCGGCCGCAGCCAGGGCGGCGGATCTCCACCGCCCGGTCCCCAGCTCTTCACTCAGCCGGTGGTAGGCGGCGACGGCTCCGGGAACTCCCGAAGCGAGCGCGCCGGTTTGGCTCAGCGATGGATCGGGGCGACCATCGCGAAAGAACATCCGCCCATGGGCCGCTGCCGGCGCGGTTTCGCGGCCATCGATCGCCACGACCTCCCCATGGACCCCGCGGGCCAAAATAAAACAGCCACCGCCGAGACCGGAATTGCCGCCGTCGACAACCGCCAACATCAGCGCCGCGGCAACGGCCGCGTCGACCGCGTTGCCCCCTTCTTCCATCACTCGCAGTCCGGCGCGGGTCGCGATCTCGCTGACCGTCGCGATCGCGCCTCGCGATCCACTGGCGACGTGCTCGACGCCCCCCGTGACTGCTGGAGGCGATTGGGCGCGGAGCATCGCCGGCAGGCTGGCCACCGCGGCCGCGGAACATCGGAGCCACTCTCGACGGTCGATTCGCACGGTTCACGCGGGGGCTAGAGGAGCTGGAGGCCTTGAGGAACCCAAAGACTATCGACCCGATCCGCTCGCCGCCTGCACGACCGCTCTCCCAATCCGCACCGCTCGCCCACTTTACCTCTCCAAAGAAGGGGACCGATCAGTCCACCTCGGGGGGACGCTTGAACTTGAACAGCATCGTCTTCCCTTCCTTGGTCGATTTGAACGCGGTGGGCCGCTCGCCGCCGGGGAGGGCATAGCAGAGCGTGAGCTCCTTTTCACTGACTTTGTAGATCCCCAGGACCTTCGATTCCTCGCGATCGGGCATCGTCGAGGTCATTGTGATCGCGGTCGGCTTGGCCGAGGGATTATAGTCATAGGTACAGCGGTACAGCTCCGCTTCGTCTTTGTCGACCACGCTGATCGAGTCGGCGCGGACGATCATCCGCGATCCGCGGATCTGCTCCTTCGGAATCGGCTGGCCCTGATTGACACCGCTTTCCATCAGCCAGATGCCGGCCAATTGGGGATCGGTCGCGGGCGCCCCCGGTTCTTCGGGTGCCAGCGGTTTGTTGGCGACCGAGTGGAGACTGAGGGCGACGGTCGCGGAAGCGGCGAGCGCAACGATGACGAAATAGCGGCTGAGCGAACGCATGAGAGAACTCTCGACAGTCGAAAAGGGTTCAGCAAAAGACGAGAGAACCCCCCGAAAATAAGAGGGGGTTCGAGCGACCACCGCTCCAGTGGCGACCGCGCGAACTCCCAGCAAACGCAAAGCGTATGCCGCTATAAGCCGCCGCTCAGGCTCTGGCTAAAAACTGCACGACCTCCCCGGGAGGGCAATTGGGGGGAGGGCTCGGGAAAAGCTCACTCCTCGATGTCCACATCCACCTTGTCGCGGACTCCGTCGACGAGCTGCTCGGCCCCTTCGGTCAGCTCGGTGGTATCTTGGCGGATCGTTTCGGTTTCGACGTTGAGCGACGCGTCGCCGTCGCCGCTGGAGAACGTCAGCCAGCCGGCGACGAACAGCAGGACGATCAGGGCGAGGCCGACGAGCAGGGCGCGCATGATTGAAAAACTTTCCAGCGGGAGTGAAGACGGACGTTCCAAACGGTTTTCGAAGCCAGCCCCAAAATCGGTCGCATCGGGACGAGCGGCGAATCGGCGAAGGGTTTCTGACCTCGCATCTGTATCTTTCGAGGAACACAATGGTACCGGCAACCTAGGATGAAGGAGTGCGATCGCGCATTCACTCCGCCGCCTCTCCCCGCTTTCCCCCCCGCGACTCGGCTCCTCTGGCTCCTCTCCATGGCACGCTCTCGACTCGGACCGCTGGCGCTCGAATCCAGACTCGGCAGCGACCCGCCGCACAGCAGCGTTTGGCGGGCGATCCACGTCGAGCAGCGGAAGGCGTTGGCGGTCAAAATCTTCACCGTCCCGTTCGGAGGAACCCCCGAAGCGCGGCGTGAATTCGCCCGCGAATGGGAAACGCTCAAGCGTCTGCGACACGGCTCGATCGCCCGCTGCTACGGGGGCGGGTTCGAGGAGAACGACGCCTACTTGGCCTACGAGATCATCGAAGGCGAATCGCTCGCCGATCGGGTCATCCGCCGCCAACGGCTGCCCTGGGAAGTGGTGCTCGACGAGGCCGAACCGCTGGCCGAGGCGCTGGCCCACGCCCATGACCGCCAAGTCATCCACGGTGGCTTGGCGCCGGACAAAATTCGGCTCGCCGGCCTGGCCCCGGCGATCGTCGATTTCCGCGTCGACCGCTACGGTTCGGCCTATCGCTCCCAGCGGCCGCCGAGCCCGTTTGAGCTGGCCTTCCGAGCTCCGGAAGTGCTGGAGAATCCGCGGAACATCTCCGCCAAGAGCGATCTGTATTCGCTCGGCGCGCTCCTTTTTTACGCGCTTTCGGGGCGTCCGCCGGTCCAAGGAGAAACCGCGGCCGAGGTGACTGCCGCAGCCGCTTCGGAAATCCCTCCCAAGGTCGCTTCGCTGGTCTTGGACTGTCCGATCTGGCTCAGCTCGCTGGTCGCCCAGCTGTTGGAAAAAAATCCCGCGGCCCGTCCCCACGGGGCGGCGGCCGTCTCGCTGGCGCTCCGCGAAGTGCGGCGGCGCGCCGCCGAGGGAACCGGCGTGGCCGAACACACTTCGGCCGGCTTCAGTCCGCTGCAGCTGGGCGTGGACAAAGCGGAAGCGCGGGCTCTGCTCGGCCATCTGCCCGAAGAAGAGGAAAAGCCGCCGCACGACGGGACCGCCTTCTACGAACGCGCCTGGTTCCTCTTCGCCTCGTTGCTCGCGCTGCTCGGAGTGATCGCCTGGGTCCTCTGGCCGCTGAACGAATCGCAGCTTCGCGAGGAAGCCGAAGTCTTGATCGCCCAGGGTCACCGCGGGGCGCTCAATCAGGCCAAGGTCCAGTACCTCGAACCGATGCTCCGCCAGTACCCCGACGGCGAACATGCCGCCTGGGCCCAGGACCAGATCGAGCAGATCGAGATGGTCGAAGCCGAACGCCTGCTCGACTTGAAGCTCAGCCGCGGTGCGAAGCTCAGCAGCGAAGGCGAACGGCTCTACGCGGCGGCTCGCCAGTACGAACAATTTGGCGACACGGCCACAGCGCTCGACAAGTACGACAGCCTGATCACGTTGCTCGGCGAGCGGGAAAAGCAGCGGCCGTTCGTCAACCTCGCTCGCCGCCAAATCGCCGCCATCAAGACCCGCGGCGGGCGGATCGACGAAGGGCAACGGATCGTCAGCGAGCGGCTCGCCGAAGCCGACGCGCTGGCCCGCGAGGGCGAGACGATCGAGGCTCGCAAAATCTGGTACAGCATCATCGAACTCTATGAAGACAACCGCGAGATGGCCCCGATGGTGGCCGCCGCCCAAGACCGCCTGGCCCGGATCAGCGCCCCGCCGGCTTCCCGCGATGACCTCCAGCCCTAATCCCCATGAGTAACCGCCAACCCGAATCGCCGCATCGCCCGCACGCGACCGGCGAGCCACCCGTGGTGGCTCGGCTGGTCTCGCCCCCGGCGACCTCGAACGAGCCGCTCGGGCGGTTTGGCCACAACAAAGTCGGGATCCTGGCGACGCTGTTCTTGGTCTCCGGAATCGTCGGCCTGCCGCTGTTGCTGCTCAGCCCCGCCTTTTCCAAACCGGAAAAAGGCTTTTGGACCGTGATGATCATCATCTACACGGCGATCGTGTTCTCACTCTTCGGCGGCTTTCTGCTCTGGGCCTGGAACCAGTTGGCAGGGCTCTGAGTCGCTGTTAGTCGCCTTTCGCTCCGCGAAAGTTGCGTTCCCGATTGTTCAACACGATCAGCCGCCACGCGCTAGCGTCCGGTTATCACGGCGTTTTTCAGAACCGGGGGCTAGCGCCCGGCGGCTGATGAATAATCCGGGCTAGGCGCCCGGCGGCTGATGTCACGGAAACGTGTTCCGCGGCCATCGCCGCCCCTTAGGCGGCGCGGCGGTAGGTCGTCTGCCGCTCGGGCAGGCTGAGGACCATCGGCTGCGAGGCATCGGGGCTGGCGTCCTCGGCGTAGCGGCGGATCGAGCGAGCCAACGACGCTCCCCCCGAGGCTCCGCTGAGTCGTCCGAGGGCTTCGCTCCAGGCGCTCAGGCTCAGCGGCCGGCAGAGGATCGCCACGGCGGCGGCCGTTGCGACCGTGGCCGCTCCTTCCCGCTTCAGCCCGCTCCGCACCGCCTGCATGGCAGCTCCGGCGCGGCGGGCCCCTTCGGCCGGCGCGAGCAGGGTCGGCGAGGCCAGCACGCGGCTTTCGGTGGCGACGCGGCACCGCCACCCGGCGGTCCGCAGGGCACTGGCCCAGAGGTAATCGACGACGCTTGGGGCGGATCCGCTGGGCAACTCGGCGAGGCTCTCCAGCGCCGAACGGCGCCAGAACGAAGCCGCCAAATAAACTCCTTCGATCCCAGCCACGTCGCGCCGCGACGGCTCGGCCGCCCCCGCCGCGATCGCTCGCCGCAGCCCCCGCGAGTCGTCGCGCCATCCGGCCGCGACGATCCGGCCGCCGGAGCAGAGGTCCTGGATCACCGGTGCCACGGCACCCAAATCGGCTTGCTCGAACAGTTCGACCGCCTCGTCCGCCCAGCCGGCCGTGGCCCGCGCTCCGCCATGGAGGATGTGGACCACCCGCCCGAACGCCGCTCGCACCGCGGCTTGGACCAGCGCCACGAGCTCTCCGGAATCCGCGACGACGAAACGCACCTCGTCGCCGAGATCGAACGGATCGCTGTAGCTGCCGTCGTGAGCGACGACCACTTCACTGTGTTCCGGCCGATTTTCCAATACGGAGACCAACGTTGTCTCGAACGCGGCTTCGTCACGGTTGTAAGGCACAATGATTGAGAGCCGACACACGGTTCGAACCTCCAGGGTGTGTCGCCAACCGCAAGGCAATGCCCCTTGCTCGGCCACCGCACTACCAGCGGTGGACCGCGGGGGTGTCCTACGGCTCTGTTAAACGGGCGACCGCATCCGTTACCGGCCGCCAACTCCGTTGCACGCAGTGAAATTCGGACGCATCGCCCCGGAGAGTTGAGACCAAGCTGGTCCCGACGCCGGAAAGGGCGGATAAATGGGCAAACCCCTACGAACCCTTTGCCAAATCGGCAAAACTTGCCACTCACGGTCTCTCTTCCTGAGCCGTAGGCGCTAGCCTCGGGCCTCGCAGCCCCGGGGTTCCCGCTGCGGCACCCGCGGCTAGCGCCGTCGGCTCAGGGTGTACCGACAGAGCGTTAGCCTCGCTGGCGGCTGATTGATCCCTACACTCCACTCCCACGAGCACCTCCTTCCATGCGGTACCGAACCCTCGGCAGCCACGGCCCGTCGGTCTCCGAAATCGGCTTCGGCGGCTGGGCGCTCGGCGGAGAGTGGGGGGCGCAGGACGATGCCGAATCGATCCGGGCGCTCCGCACCGCGGTCGACTGTGGGGTCAACTTCATCGACACCGCCGCGGGCTACGGCGACGGTCGTAGCGAGCGACTGATCGCCCAGCTGCTCGCCAGCCTGCCTCCCTCGGAGCGGCCGCTGGTGGCCACCAAAACACCCCCCTCGGCTGGCCCCTGGCCGCCCAGCCCCCACTGCCGCTGGGAGGACCGCTACGGAGCGGCCTACCTCCGCGACAACGTCGAGCAACGGCTGAGAAACCTGGGCGTCGAGCGTCTCGATCTGCTCCAGCTGCATACCTGGACGCGAGCCTGGAACGACGACCCCCAGCCTCTGCTGGTGCTGCGGCGGTTGCGGGAGGAAGGCAAGCTCGGGCTGATCGGGGTCAGCACCCCGGAGCAGGACCAGAACTGCGTCGTCCAGCTGATGCGGGACGGGCTGGTCGACGTCGTGCAAGTCATCTTCAACCTCTTTCACCAAGAGCCGCTCGCCCAGCTCCTCCCGGTGGCAGCCGAAACCGGGACCGGCGTGATCATCCGCGTGCCGCTCGACGAAGGGGTGCTGAGCGGAAAATACGCCGCCGACCACCGCTTTCCCGAAGACGACTTTCGCCACCGTTATTTCGCGGGCGATCGCCTCCGGCGGGCTGTCCACCGCGTCGCCGCAATCGAAGAGGATCTCCAGCGGCTGGGGCTGGGCGAACCGCTGAGTCTGGTCGACTTGGCCCTCAAATTCGCGCTCGCGCCTCCGCCGGTCAGCACCGTCGTCGTCGGCATGCGAACCGCTGCCCAAGCCCAGCAGAACGCGGCCGCCTCCGAACTGCCGAACTTGACCCCCGAAATGCTCGCCTTGCTCGCACGCCACAACTGGCTCCGCGGAGTCTGGTACGCCGGCAAGTAAGAAGCACTCAGTACTCAGTACTCTCCCTTCACTCGCTCCCCGAATCTCGCTCCCATGTCTCTCGATCATCCGCTCGCCGTCGCCCGCCAGGCTGCCTCCGAAGCTGGCGAAATTCTGATGCGTTACCTCCGCGAAGGAGTCGAGATGCGGAACAAAACGGCCAGCGGAGGTGTCGCTCACGATCTGGTCTCGGACGCCGATCTCGAGTCGGAGCGGCGGATCGGCGAGCTCCTCGGCAACGCCTTTCCCGACCATGAACTGCTCGGCGAAGAGACGCTCGCCGGAGCCCCCGATGCCGAACATTTGTGGATCATCGATCCGCTCGACGGGACCACGAATTACGCCCACGGCCTCCCGCACTTCGCCGTCTCGATCGCCTACTACCACCGCGGCGAGCCCCAGCTGGGTGTGATCTACAACCCGGCTCGCGAGGATTGGTTCGTCGCCCTCCGCGGCTCCGGAGCCACCCACAACGGCCGCTCGGTGCAGGTCACCCCCGCGACGAAGCTCGACGAAGTGCTCGTCGGCTGCGGCTTCTACTACGATCGCGGCGCGATGATGCGAGCCACCCTGGCCTCGATCGAAGAGCTGTTCACCCACCAGATCCACGGGATCCGCCGCTTCGGCACCGCCGCCCTCGATCTCTGCCAAGTCGGTTGCGGTCACTTTGGCGGCTACTTCGAATACCTCCTCTCCCCGTGGGACTTCGCCGCCGGGCGACTGTTCGTCGAGGAAGCCGGAGGGCGAGTGACCACCGCGACCGGCGAGCCGCTGCCGATGCAAAAAACCAGCCTCCTGGCAAGCAACGGCCACCTCCACGAGCCCATCCAAAGCATCGTCGCCAAACACTACGGGCAAGGTTTTTGACCGCTCGCTGCCCGCTACTGGGCAAGTCGCTACTGTTGGAGCCGCCACCGCCGCACCAGCCCGTCGCCGTGCCCGACGAGCCACTCGCCCGACTCGAGAAACCCAATCGCAGTCCCGGCCACGTCGGGAATCCGAACCGCCGCCGCCGGACGCTCGACCGGCCACAGCTGTGCAAAGGGCAGGGGCCCAGCGGCGCTTGTCAAATTCGGTTCAGAGCCGTTTGGCTGTAGGACGCCAGCGAGCCAAGCCCCGTCGGCCGACCAGGTCAGATACCCGCAAGTGGCGCCGGCGAGCGGGAGTCGCTGCTGCTCGTGCCACTGGCCCTCGCGGTAGGCAAACATCACGACCGCTGCGGACCCGGCCTGCTCGCCACCCTCACTCTCACTCGCCTCAGTCTCACTCGCCCCAGTCTCACTCGCCCCAGTCTCACTTGTCGCTCGGCGATGAGCGATAGCCAGCTTCCGGTTGTCCCGAGTGAAGGCGATCGCGGTGACCGGGCCCGCGACCTCCAACTCCGCCAACACTTGCCCTTCTTCGCTGACCGGTCGCAGCGTGACTCGTCCCTCCGCATCCCCCACGGCCAACCCGCGGCCGCTCGGCGAGAGAGCGACGGCAGTCGTGGAAGGTTCGACATACGTCGCGAGCAACTCCTCGGGATTCGCCCCATCGACGATTTCCCACACACTGATCCGCTTGCGGTTCTGGAGCCCCGTTTTCTGAAGCAGCGCAAAGCGACCGGCAGGCGACACGGCGGCTTGCTCGACCGTCACCCAGCCACGGACCGGATTGGTTGCGAGCGAGCCATCGTCGATCGCGACGCGCCCATACCAGGACTCGGCAAGAATCCCCACCGTCTCTCCCGAGTCGCTCAGCAACACCCCCGCGATGCTCCCCCCGTGGCGAACCGCCACCAGCGCGTCGGCGGCGAGACTTCCCTCGCTGAACGGTTCGCCATCGGTCCCATGAGCGTCCCCCCGGGCACTGTCCCCGCTGGCGGCCTTCCACCACGCGGCGGCGTTCCCCTCGGCGGCGGCGTTCCCCTCGGCGACGGCGTTTCGCTCGGCGACAGCGTTTCGCTCGGCGGCATCATTTAGCTCGGCGGCGGGCGGCAGCGTGGCGGCGGCCACTACGACGCGATCCTCCGCGACAAACATGCGAGCCGGTGGTGCCGCCAGCTGAGGATCGATCTCTTCGACCGCCACCGGCGAACGCTCAGGCGAGCCGGAGCGAGAGCCTGCCGACTCTCGCCGGTCCGCCGTCCCCGCGCCGCGGGAAGCGGGAGCGCGATCTGCCTCAGGACCTCCTCCCACCGAAGCTGCTCCGGGCTCGCCGCCCGCCCCGGCGCCCCTCCCAGCCCCGGTGACACCCCCGCGGGGCGCGTCGCCGCCAGGCTCGGAGTCCGCCGGAGTCGCGGGAGCAAGAGTCTTTGGCAATTCGCTCACAATCCGCTGCCAAGGGAGATAGGCATAGAGGGCATAGCCGACGATCGCCACGGCCAGCAATCCACCAAGGGCGAGCAGGATCGCAGCTGGCCCCCGCTCCTGATCCCGACGCCTCTCGGCAGCCGACGCTTCGGGGCTTTCCGGTGGCGACTCCCCCTCGGCACTCTCACCGCTGTCGCTCCAGCGACCGACGGGAGCGCCTCCGCGGTCGGCGATGAGCCGCAAGCGGCGGGCAACCTCGACCGCCGAAGGCCGCTCGGCCGGATTCTTGCGGAGCAGCCGCAGACAAACTTGCTCGAGGTCTCGGGAAACGCCCGTGGCGATCCGCGACGGTGGCTCGGGCTCGCTCTCGAGAATCTTCTGCACCGTCTCTTCGGCCGAGCCCGCGAACGGCAACCGGCCGCTGAGCAGGAGATACAGGATCACTCCCAGGGCATGCATGTCGACCGCCGGCCCGAGCCGCGGCCCAATCCCAAAAGGCCCAGCTCCAACAGACCCGCCGCCAGCGGTGTTTGCCTGGATCTGTTCGGGTGCCTGGTAGGCTGGTGTCGAGCCGCTCCCGATCGAGCTAACTCCAATTGCTTCGCCCGGCGTCGCATCCGCCCGGGGGGGCTGCCGTGGCGTGGAGCCCTTCGGCCGCACGAACAGTTCGGGGCGAGCCAACCCGTAATCGGTCAGCATCGGTTCGAGGCGAGCGTCGAGCAGGATGTTTTGCGGCTTCAGGTCGCCGTGCACGAGCCCCACGCGGTGCATTTCGGCCAGCGCTTCGGCGATCGGCCGCACCAGGACGAGGATCCGGTCAGCCGGCAGCGGCGCATGGCGCGCGATCAGATCGGCGAGCGTCGCTCCGGGCAGCAGAGCCATCACCAGGTAGGGCCGCCCCTGATGCCTGCCGAAATCGTAGACCGGACAGAGATTCGGGTGGGAGAGCGAAGCGGCAAAGCGGGCTTCGCGAGTGAACCGGGCCGTCAGCTCGTCATCGTCCGCCAATGGCTCGGGAACCGTAGCGAACTTCAGCGCCACTGGCCGGTCGAGCCGCTCATCGACCGCCTCGTAGACCGTTCCGGTGGCTCCACTGCCGAGCGTTTTGACGATCCGGTAGCGACCGATCCGCTCCCCCGCTTCGAAGTGTCTCTCTCGATTCATGCCTGGATTGTATCAGCCGCCACGTGCGACGCCGGATCGCTAGCTGGACAGCGCCACTTTGGATTGGTTCGGAGCAGGACGGCTCGCGGAAAAATCGTTTAACGGCAAGCCGAAGGCGACTGCTTTTTAAA
>NZ_WRPR01000072.1 GCF_010367455.1 Candidatus Laterigemmans baculatus
GGGGAAGCGGAAAGCCAATAATCGGTGTTAGCCTTGGTTCAGCTCCCCACCTTTCCTTCGTGCTCTTCGTGTCCTTCGTGGTTTCCCCCATCGGGCGGCGATCCGCGGGCATCAGCTCGCGTAGGTAGATTCCGTTAGAGTCAGGAAATCTCAGATCTGGAATCCCCTAGTTCTAACGGAATCTCTGCGCGCACCGGGCCGGGGAAACAACCACGAATCACACGAATTACACGAATGGTGGCCACGGAAGGACACGAAAAAACACGGAAAGGAAAGGGACCGCCGATAGCACGGAGAACGCGGATAAAAGGGGAAGCGGGAAGCCCACGTCTCGCGGCAAGATCAGTCCGTACTTTCGCGGCGCATCACGGAGGTGGCCGCGATCTCGGGAACCGCCAGGGTCAAGATCGAAGGCAGCCAGCTGACTTGTTCCGGAGCGATCCGGACGCGGACCAGGATGTCCGCACCCGGCTCGGCATTGGCGAGGATCTCCGGTTCAAGCTCGATCGTCGCGGCCTCGACCGACATCAAACTCAGCTCCTCCATCACCCGCTTCCGCACCCCCGCTTCGGTAGCGCTCGGTAGCACGGCCATCCTCGCTCCTTCGCGGGTGGCTTGAACGGCCGCATTCTTGACCATCATCAGCCGTGCGCTCTCGATCATCCCAAAGGTGAACAACAACATCAGCGGCGCGATCAAAGCGAACTCGACCGCCGCAGCGCCTCGGCGGCGGCGTGTAGTTCGGTGGCGGCGTGCAGTTCGGCGGAGGGAGGGGGTCAGCGACATGGAAGTGATCCAGGAAAGTTGAGTGGGCGATGAAAACATGCCGAAGCTCACTGGACGAGCCGCACGGGAGCGAACGCATAGTGGCTGTTGGTGGTCGCCGCGTTGGTCACCACCGCCCCGCGAGCCAGCGTCATCGCCGGCTGAACGACCAGCCGCTTCTGCTTCATTGGACCCGTTAGCTTGACCTCCAGGATCCGCACCCCTTCAAAGCGGATGATCGTGTAGTTGGCGTTGTTCCCGTTGCCGCTTACCGATTCAAAGATCGGAATCAGCCGCTTCTGGCCGATGATCGACGCCAGCTCATCTTTGATGCCCGCGCTGATCCCAGTGTCGCCATTGAGATAAAGCTTCCCGTAGTCGTCGAACATGAGAGGCTTGCCGAGGTCGATGAAATCCTGCCGTGAGATTCCGTGCAAGATCTGCCGCGAGAGGTCGGCGGTGCTATTGTTGCGGCCCCCGATATCGACCGTGCCCCGGTTGCCTGGTGAGCCGGTGCCCTGAGGGTAGAGATTGCATTCATAGATTCCATCGCCACCCTTTTTTACCACGCCACCGACCACGCAGAAATCATCCGATGTGTTTTTGGCGATCGTCTCCTCCCAAGTTTCTCGATCGAGCGCGATCGGCAGCAAATTGATGTTGTGGTCTTCCGAAGGTGGAGTCCGAAAACCGCCGATCGACGCGGACATCGCAGCCGTCGACGAGCACTGCAGCCCCAGGCTGCCGCGCCCAAGCAGTTGCGAGAAGAACAACGGTACCTCGCCGTTGACCGCATCCTGACGCCGCAAGTGAACCCGCACCGCATTGAACTTGCTCGGGTCGCTCGTATCAAACAACGCGGGCGTTTCGCTGTTGTAATACCCGAGTTGCACGTCGCTGTACTCGTCGCTCAACAGTGGCGATTCGGTACAGATCGTGTTTCTCGCAGCCACGTTCGAGGCGGCCACGGTGATCGCTTGCGCCAAATCGTGTTCGCCGGTGCCCTTGACTCGCTCGTCAAACAGCTGCCAGCACGCAGCCATGGCCGCTGCGTCGGCCGAGCGACGAAGCTCGCCGCGGGCCACCGACACGTACCCCAAATCGATGCTGACCGCCATCAAAACGATCAGCGCAGTCGTTAAGAACAAGCCGAGTACGGCGGCCGCACCGCGACGATCACGGCTAGCTCTCCGCCCGGCCCTTTTCCGCGGAGCCAACCGGAGCTCCTTCGTTCGGCTGGGGCAGTTGGGAACAAGGGGATGCGATACTGGTAGAAATCTAGACATCGAAATGAACTCGCTGCACAGGATGGAATGATGCGTGGAAGCACAGGCAAGGCGGAATCCAAGACCCGATTAGGGGCTACGGTTCACGCTGACTTGACTCACCGTTCCATCGGTTCGATACAGCCGCACATCCCTTAGCACCAGCGATTCGACTCGATTGCCGCCAAACCCAATGTCGATCATTTCCAGTGATTGCGAGGGATCGTAAGCATTGAAATGCAATGTCCCTTGCGCTGCCATTCGCACAGCAGTCCAATATCCACCAAAAGATCCCCAGTCCGCGGCGTACCCATCTTTGACGTGGTAATACACGCTGTCTCCATGGACGTTCATGACGCTCGTCCAGCGGACCGTTTGAGCATGGGAGACGAGGGGCTGATACGTGCTACTGCGGAAGCTGTCGAGATGCTCAGAGCCGTCCGCGGCGACCACATGGAAGCCGCCCCCGGAGAACTCGTGATCGACCGCATGATTCAGTTGCAGCTGGAAGTAACGGTCGGGATCCGCCGGATTCGGGGGGAGGAAGAAGGTGAGTTGCGGAGAATGGATCGACGAGTCGGGCTCGTTGATGACCATCTCCCAATCTTCTTCGATTCGATAGATGTCGGCAGCACGACTGGATTGGACTCCAATCGCACAAGCGATCAGCAGAAAGGCGGCGAGACCGGGCCATGGCCGAAAGAATCCGGCCGCATACGCAGAACGCACCATGGTTACAGTTCCCAACGAGAAGAGAGATTCGAGGAGGCGCCACCAGCCGTCTCGATGCCTGCACTCAGCCCTTCGGCAGCCTGGCGATCCACCACACGGGGTGGACCCATAGCTTTGCGTCACGGCCTCACGACCGCTTTGCCCTTATCGATTGGATAAGCGAACAGGGGGAACATGCATCGACATCAGTGGGCGTTTGAAACCTAGGTTACGGTCGGAGGAGGTGCAGAAAAAAAGGTGAAAAAGCATCAAAATTTTGCGTGGCCCGAAGCACCCCCGCACCGCGCCCACCCTCTCCAGTTGCAATTGGATTATCATCGGGGGACTTGGAACCGCTCCGTCCAAAAATCCTGAGCCGACGGCGCTAGCCGCGGGTTCCCCTGAGCCGACGGCGCTAGCCGCGGGTTCCCCTGAGCCGACGGCGCTCGCCGCGGGTGCTGCACGCGGTTGGCGCTGACATCAGCCGCCACGCGCTAGCGTCCGGTTTCGCGGCGTTTGGGTAACCGCGGGTTCGCGCCCGGCGGCTGATGAATCATCCGCGCTCGCCGCGGGTTTTCCGGCGGAGCTTTTGTATCTCGAACGCGAACGTGGAGAGCTGGATGTTGCTGCAACGGAATTTTGTCCGGGGGGTGTTGCTGGTCGTGCTCGCGATGGCCGGTCCGGTTCATCGGGGGGCGGCGGCAGAGCAGCCGAATATCGTGTTCATCTTCAGCGATGACCATGCGCCGCACGCGATCGGAGCCTACGGCGGCCGCTACGACTCGCTCGATCCGACGCCGAACATCGACGCGCTCGCCAGGCAGGGGATGACGTTCCGCAATAGCTTTTGCACCAACAGCATCTGCGGACCGAGCCGGGCGGTGATCCTCACCGGCAAGCACAGCCACATCAACGGCTTCATGAACAACGGCAACCGCTTTGACGGCTCCCAGCCCACCTTCCCGAAGATGCTCCAACAGGCCGGGTATCAAACGGCGCTGTTCGGCAAATGGCACCTGCAGGGAGAGCCGCAGGGTTTCGATGCGTGGCGGATCCTGCCGGGGCAGGGGGAGTACTACAACCCCGTGATGATCGGCCCGGAAGGACGCGAACGGATCGAAGGCTACTGCACCGATGTGGTCACCGAGCTGTCGCTCGAGTGGCTCAAGCGAGGCCGCGACCAGGACAAGCCGTTTCTGCTGATGTGCCAACACAAGGCGCCGCACCGCAATTGGATGCCACCGCTGCGGTACCTCACCTTGTATGACGACGTCGATATTCCCGAACCCGAGACGCTATTCGACGACTACGAGGACAACGCCAGCCCGGCGCGGCATCAGGAGATGGAGATCGATCGCCACATGGATCTGACCTTCGACCTGTTTGTCGATCTGACGGCCGATTCGGAGCAACCCGAAAAGCCCACCGACGTCTCGGCTCGCCGCAACATGCGGCACATGACGCCCGAACAATTGGCCGCCTGGAATGCCGCCTTCGGCCCCAAGAACGAGGCCTTTCACAAAGCCAATCTGAAGGGGCGAGATCTGGTCCGCTGGAAGTACCAGCGGTACATGAAGAACTATCTGCGGTGCATCAAATCGGTTGACGACAGCGTCCAGCAATTGATGGCGCACCTCGAGGAGGCGGGGTTGGCCGAGAACACGATCGTCGTCTACTCCTCTGACCAAGGGTTTTACCTCGGCGACCACGGCTGGTACGACAAGCGGTGGATGTACGAAGAGTCGTTGCGAATGCCGCTGATCGTTAAATGGCCAGGCGTAACCCAACCGGGCTCAACCGCCGATGCCATGGTCCAGAACCTGGACTACGCTGAGACCTTTCTCGATGCGGCGGGCGTGGAGATCCCAGACGACATGCAGGGGGCTTCACTCGTTCCGCTGCTCGAGGGGCAACAGCCCGACGATTGGCGGAATTCGATCTACTACCACTACTACGAATACCCGAGCGTCCACATGGTCGCCCGCCACAACGGGATTCGCACCGACCGCTACAAGCTGATCCAGTTCTATCAGTTTGGAGAGTGGGAGTTCTACGATCTCGAACAAGATCCCGACGAGTTGACCGACCAGTACGGCAATCCGGAGTACGCCGACGTGATCGCGGAGCTCAAGCAGCAACTCGAACAGCTGCGGCAGAAGTACGGCGACGAGACGGTCACCGAACCGCTCTCGCCGGAGGAGCAGGCGAAGATCCGCCGCCGCTAGGCGTGCGAATGGGGAACCGGCTGATGGGGCGGCAGGGATTTGTGCGGCGGCAGGGGTGAGGAGGGTGTGGCTCGCTCACTCGGCTCGGGAAAATCCTTGCCGCTGCGGGCCGGCATGGCCGTGACGACCCGCTCGATCTCGGCCGCCGACATGCCCCGCTCGGCCAGGGCGATCTTGAGTTCGACGTCCATCCGGTGCCTGCGGGCTTGACTGATCGCCTGCGCGACTGCCTGAATCACGAGATAGGTGAAGGCGCCGAGGATCGCCACGACCGGGATCGCAAAGGGGCTGAAGAGCATTGGTCATTTCCTTGTCGATTCGTAGAATAAGCGAACGCCACCGCGATTCCGTCTTCGCTCGTCCGCGCCCCCGACCTTCTCGCTCTCGGATTATTTTCTCGGATGCCGGAAAAAGCCTTTCCTCCCCCGCCGCTCGAGATCGGCCCGCTGCGGATCGATCCTCCGATTCTACAGGCACCGATGGCGGGTTTCACCAACTACGCCTTTCGCCAAATCGTCCGTGGCTACGGCGGAGCCGGGCTGCAAGCGACCGAGATGGTCAACGCCCGCGGCTTCGTCTGGCTCGACGAGCACGAAGCGGAGCACCCGGATCGGCTGTGGGGCGTGGCCGAAGAAGCCCGTCCGCTAGCGGTGCAGATCTGGGACAACGATCCCGAGACGATGGCCAAAGTGGGTCGCCGGCTGGCCGAGGAGTATCGGGTCAGCGTCGTCGACATCAACTTTGGCTGTCCGGTCCGGCAGGTCACCGAGAAAGCTCACAGCGGCAGCTACTTGCTCCGCGATCCCGGTCGGATGCACGCGATTATTCGGCAATTGGTCGAAGCCTGTGCGCCGACGCCGGTGACCGCCAAGATCCGCCTCGGCTGTACCCGCGATCACATCAATGCCAACGAGATCGCCCGCGTGGTCGAGGAAGCGGGGGCGGCGGCGCTGACGGTGCACGGGCGGACGGCGCAGGACTTTTTCAAAGGCTCGGCCGATTGGGACCGGATCAGCGAGATCAAGCAGCACCTGCGGAAGATCCCGCTGATCGGCAACGGCGACTTGGATTCCGCCGACGCGGTGGTCGAGGCCTTCCGTCGCTACGACGTCGACGGAGTGATGATCGCCCGCGCCTCGCTCGGACGCCCCTGGCTCTTTGCTCAAGCGGCCGCGGCGCTGCGCGGTGACCCGGTCCCGCCGGAACCGACGCTCGAGGAGCAGCGGCAGTGCATGCTGCGGCATTACGAGCTGGTCGTCGAGCGTTTCGGTGAAGCGAAGGGGACGATGCTGATGCGGAAATACGCCTGCTGCTACGCCCAGGGCAAGCACGGGGCCCGCCACTTCCGCACCCACGTCGCGGGCGTCACCACGGGCGAGGAGTTCGCCCGTGTGGTGGAAGAGTACTTTCCCCGCGAGCCGCAGCCGGTCGCTTCCTGAGGGCTGCCCTTAAACGCAATTCCGTTCGTTTTCCATCTCATCAGCCGCCGGGCGCTAGCCCCTGGTTTCTGAAAACGCCGTGACAACCGGACGCTAGCGCGTGGCGGCTGATTCTGCGACCGCCATGAAAATGAACGGTGCTGCCCCTAGACGGTGGGCGTTTCGGTCGCCGAAGTCTCGCTCGGAGGAGCGACCGCTCCGGGACCCGCATAGGGCTGAATCTCCCCGCTCTGGAGCCGGTCCCAGTAGTGGGTCAGGCGGCGGCGCACCAGTCCGCTGAGGATGAACACCCCGAGCAGGTTGGGGATGCACATCCCGAGGATCATCAAATCGCTAAAGGTGAGGATGTTGCCGCGGGTCACGACCGAGCCGAGGAACGTGAAGGTCAAGAAGAGCAGCTTATAGATCGGCGAGGTGTGCGCCCCGAACAACTCCGCCCAGCAGCGTTCCCCGTAGTAGGACCAGCTGATGCAGGTCGAGTAGGCGAACATCACGACCGCGCCGTAAAGCATGTAGCGGAACCATTCGTGCCCTCCTTCGCTGAAGGCATACACGGTCAGCTTGGCCCCTTCCTTATCGGCGATCGCTCCGGCCATTTCCGGCGCGTTGTAGGCTCCGGTGACGATCACCACCAAAGCGGTAATCGTGCAGACCACGACCGTGTCGACGAAAGGCTCCAGGAGCGCGACGATCCCTTCGCTGACCGGCTCATCCGTTTTGGCGGCGGAGTGGGCGATCGCCGCCGAACCGACTCCCGCTTCATTGCTGAACGCGGCCCGCGTGACCCCCACCACCAAGACCCCGAGGAAGCCTCCATAGATCGCGTCGGGCGAAAACGCCTTGCTGAAAATGGTGCCGAACGCTGCCGGAATTTCCGTGACGTGGAGGGCCAGAATGTAGAGAGCCGAAAGGACGTAGGCGGCACACATGAAGGGAACGATCTTTCCAGCGACCGCTCCGATGCTCTTGATCCCACCGACAATCACCACCCCCACGAGAACCGCCATCACCAGCCCGTACACCCAGGGATAGCTCTGCAGCAGCGGGACGTCGGCCCGGATCGCCTCGAGCGACTGACCGACCTGAAACGAGTTGCCCCCGCCCAAGCTGCCGCCGATGCAGAGGATCATGAAGGCGACCGCCAGAACGCGTCCCAGCCCCCCCATCCCTCGCTCGGCCAAGCCGTAGCGGAGATACCGCATCGGTCCCCCCAGCACATGCCCGTCCTCGTCCTGCACCCGATAGAGTTGGCCGAGGGTGCACTCGGAGAACTTCGACGACATCCCGATCAGCCCGACGAGCATGATCCAGAACGAGGCTCCGGGCCCCCCGGTGCCGATCGCAATCGCGACTCCCGCGATGTTCCCCAAGCCGACGGTCGCCGAAAGCGCCGCGGCGAGCGCCTGGAAGTGCGAGACCTCTCCCGGCTCGTTGGGATCGTCATAGTCCCCTCGGACCAGCCGCAGGGCATGCCCAAACCCGCGAACATTGATAAACCCCATCCGCAACGTCAGGTACACGCCGCCGCCGAAGAGCCAGACGACGACGAACGGAACCGACGTCCCCAGCCAGTCTTTGGTGCCGAAGTCGTAGAAAATCACCGTCTCGATCGGCGTGACCACGTAGGAGCCAAAGAACGCATCGATCTGCCGCATCCAGCCCGCCGCCCGGCTCTCTTTCTTGGCTTCCCCCGGCACTCCCTCGGCAGCCGCACCGTCGACGCCCGCTTCCGCTTCGGCCGCCGCCTCCGCAGCGGCGGGGTCGGCTGCGGGATCGCCAGCCGGTTCGAGCTGGGCGACCAAGACCGGTTCAGCGGCCCCCAGCGACTCAGCGGCCCCCAGAGGTTCAGCGGCCTGTAGAGGTTCAGCGGCCTGTAGAGGTGGGGCGGCCCGCAGGGAAGGGCTGCCCCAGAGCGATAGGAGCACGAAGAGGAGTGGCGCGGCGTTACGGAGCATCATAAGCTTCGTACCTTTGCGGTTAAAACGGACACGGATAAAAGGACAGTTAGGACCTGGAGGTCAGCTCATCGAGGTTAAACGCCCTCGCTGACTCCGTAAACCTCGGGTTTTCCGTTCTCGGCGGCCGTCTTGGCCGCTGCCCGCCGAGTATCTTAGCCGTTCGCCGCGACCGCCTCGTCGACAACCTGCACGATTGTTTCCGTCACGCCGTCGGGGTCGGCGTACCAGTCTTTAGCCAGCACGCGCGCCACTCGCCACCCGAACGCCTGCAGCAATCTCGGCCGCATCACGTCGCGTTCGACGAGATCGGTTTGCTCGTAGTAGGCTGCGGTGTCGACGAGGATGCCGAGCCGATAGCGATCGTCTCCTTGGCGGTAGACGGCCAGATCGCAGCGGAAATGCGACTGCCCCACCGCGCGGTCGACCCGGTAGCCGCGGGCGGTCAGAGCCTCGGCCAGTCGTTCGGAGACGACGTCCGCAGCGGGTTCCTCGACGGCGCTTCCATCCCTCCACCGCGACAGGCCCTGCAGGATCCGCTCGACGGTCGCGGCGTCCCCGACCGACGCGGCTTCGGCGTACCGCAGATAGTTTTTGAGACAGCTCGCCCCATCGTTGTAGTCGTTGGTGATCTCGTTCGCAGTGATCGAACTGACGACCGCCATGTGGCGTTTGGCGCGTGAGAAGGCCACGTTCAGTCGCTTCTCGCCACCGCTTTTGTTGATCGGGCCAAAATTCATCCGCATTCTGCCGTCGGGCGGGCGGCCGTAACAAATGCTGAGGATGATCAGATCCCGCTCGTCGCCCTGGATGTTTTCAAGGTTCTTCACGAGCAGCCCCACGAACTGTCCCCCCTCCTCGCGTTCGTACTCCGCTTCGAGCGATTCGCGGAACGCTTTGTCTTCCTCACCGAGTCGAGCGAGCGCTTGCTCGATTTCATCCTGCTGCGCTTCCGAGAAAGCGATGATCCCGATTGTCTGACGCTGCGGATCCTGCAACAACTCGCGAACCATCTCCGCGATGTACTCGGCCTCGCCGCGGTTTCGCCGTTTGTCGTAGACCGCGTAAGGCAGCCGGTGGAAGCTGATCGCGCGCCGCAGCGCCTCGGCACCGCCGAGCGCACCGTCGCCCGCCGCGCTGGTTTCGATCGCTGCCATTGCGACTCCCGGCAACGATTCCTCGGGCACGGTCAGCAATCGGCCGTCGTAGAACGCCCAGTTCGAGAAGCTGATCAGCGACTCGCTGCGGCTGCGATAGTGCCAGCCGAGCATCGTCGAGGGGAGCATCTTCGCCGCGTGGCTCAGGAAGCTGCCAGCGTCCAGATCGTACTGGACCCACTCGCCGTCCGATTCGACGAGCGTCGCTTCGTCTTCCTCGTCGGACGATTTGGCGGAGAAGAAGTCGGTCGGCGGCAACTGCATTTCATCGCCAACGACGATCGTCAGCGGCGCTCGGCAGAGCGCCGGCGCCGCGTCCTCCAAGGCGATCTGGCTGGCCTCGTCGAAGATCACCACGTCGATCCGCTCGGCGTCGAGGGGGAGCGTGTCGGAGACGCTCAGCGGGCTCATCAACCACACTGGTTTGAGATTGGCGACCACTTCGCCGGTCTCCCCGGCGGCCAAGTCGCGGATCGCCTTGTACCGCATCTGTTTGCCGAATTCGTGTTCGAGCTCGCGGCGGCCTCGCGCGTAGCGTTTCTTGAACTCCTTCTGCTCCGCGGTCAGATTCGCCGCCGGTGCCTCCGAAAGGCTGAGGTTCTCCAAAAACCTCTGCCTCACCCGCCGCCGCACTTCCGCCGCGTTGGTCCCCAGCCATTGGTCGTAGTTCGCAGCGACTCGCTCCGCCGTTTCCCGCAATTGCACCGAGCCAAACCGCTCTACCTCGCGCTCCGCACGGAGGGCAGTCGTGAGGCAATGCTCGGCGACGGCCGCTTCGATCTGCCGCGGCGTGTAGGGAAGGCGTTGCAAGGCCCCGCGGACCGCGGCGGGAACCGTCTGCAACTCCTTCAACGCCTCGAGCACCTGCACGACCGACTCGGGATTCGCCGTGATCGCGTGCAGCGACTCGCCGAGCTCCTCGAAGGTGAACCGCGAGACGTCGTCGGCCAGCTCGGCAATCGCCGCGTCGGCCTCAGCCAGTGGAGCGGCGGCTTGTTGGATGGCTTGTAGAGCTTCCTCTCCGCGGGCCGTGCCGGTCGCCGCGAGGAATTCCCCATGGATCTCCCGCAGCCAAGCGGGCAGCCGCGGCAGCCACTCCCGCAGCTCGCCGACTTCCCGCACGAAGTCGGCGACCTGCGCCGGCTCGATCTCCAGCGAATCAGCCGTGGCGTGGAGCTCTCGGTCGTAGCCGCGCCGGGCCGCATGCTCGTCGGCAAGCTGCTGCAGGATCCGCGACCAGGGAGGGCGAATCCGGTGACTGCTGAAGTCATAGCTGCGGCGGAGGACCGAGCGAAGACGCCACCACGCCGGCCGCAACCAAGCGAGGCTCGTCGCCTCCAGCGCCGTGGCCTGCTCGAGCGCCAACTCCGTCTCTTCGGGGCTGAGCTTTTCTCTCCAGTTCTGGTTCGCCTCAGCGGCAGCGGCGATGGCTCGCTCCGCGGCGGCAAACCGTTTGGAGACTTTCCCGTGCCACCGGCCGTCAGCTCCCTGGGTTCCTAACAGAGCCAACTTCTTCGCCGCCGCGACGTGCGCGAGCCGCGAGCCGTACTCGACCAACTGCCGCGCGTCGCCGAGGTGTTCCCAGTGTGCCGGGTTGATCCCCGACTGCGCGAGCGGTCGATGGACTTCGCCGAGCAATTTGGTGGCCCGGGCTGCCGCGGGAAGAACGGTCTGCAGCGGCCGCTCCTTGTCGGCGAGTCGGGCCGCAAGAATTCGCAGTGGGTGCTGTGCGAAAACCGCATCGTGCCCTCCCACCTCCCGCCATACCTGCTCGAACCGCTGCACGGCATCACGGCTCGCAGACCACTCGGCCTCGCTCGGCAGAGATTCTTTGGCGACGGGGTCGAGCTCCGGCAAATCGTCGCGAAGCGTAATGCAGCGATCGATCAGCCCGCGGACGGAAGTTGCCGCTCGATCGGGAGTCGACTGCATCAGACTATCGAATCGCTCAAGCGGTCGAAGCGCCCGATCCAGAGCGTCGAGAACCGTATGACGACCTTTGCCCCTCTTGCGATCGCTCTCGCCGGCGGAGATCCAATCTTCATAAGTTCGCTTGAGATCCATCACAAACGCTTTCTTGTCCGTTTGTGAATCGTGAATCAGGCAACACAGCTCATCCAAGCCGCACTGCTTGAGCCGTGCATAGACGACGTCGATCGCCGCTCGCTTTTCGCAAACGAAGAGCACGCGTTTACCCCGCGCCACAAAGTCGGCGATCAAGTTCGTGATCGTTTGAGATTTACCCGTCCCCGGCGGGCCTTGAATGATGTAACTCTTCCCATCCGCCGCTTCGGCAATCGCCATCGCCTGGGTGGGGTCGCAGGGCACCACATCGAACCGCTCGGCGAACGATCGCGGCTCGACGAGGTCGCGGCCCACGGGGCGCGGCGATAGAGAGAAGACGGCATCGAAAGCCGGATTCGGTTCGTCGCTAGCCAGCAGCGCTTCGTAGTCTCGGACCAGCGACATCCGCCGATACCGGAAGTTCGCCAGCGTCACGCTGCACAGGTCGAACGTCCATTCGTACGGGTTGGCCTCCGCGGCCGACTGCAGCGCGTAAAACTGCTTCTCCTTTTCGACCGTCGGCGCCTCGGGTTCCGGAGCGACGTATTGGCGAGGGCGGGGAGCCTGCTCGACGATTTCCCGCAGATGCGTCGCCGGAGGCCGAATTAAGGAGCTGAAAAGTTTAATGCCCAGCGGGTGGTAGTTCGCCGGATCGTAGCTGTAGTCGAGATCGAGAAATTTCCGCACTCCCCTGCCAGCCAACCTCGCCTTGCGGCGGAATTGGTCGAGTCGGCGGCGAGCCTTTTCATGTATGAGTTGGATCCGCGGCCGCTCGATTTTGGTAAGTGCGACGGCCGCCTCGGAGGCTTGAATCTTTCGCGCCAGCTCGTCGCCGAAAGCGCTGAGCGAGGTTTTGGAGAGGTCGAGCGACTCGGGGAGATCGATGTTGTAGAGCTGTTTGAATTGGTGGCGCACGACCGGGTTGACTTCCGCCTCCGTGCCGGCCGGCTCCAAAGTATAGGTGTCGCGAATCCCTTTCTTCTTTTGGACCTCGACCGGCAGGAGCACGAGCGGCGACTGGTAGAACTCGACCGGTTTTTCTTTGAGGTTGGCCCAGTGCAGGAAGCAGGCGACCAATCGCAGCTGAGCGAAACCAAACTCGGCTCGATCGCGTCGCGTTTCGGCGATCAAGCGTTCCAACTGACTCGGCAGATAGAGCACTTCGGCGAAGTTCAGATAGCTGTTGAGCGACACCCGCTTGCTGCCGGTGAGGCTCCGCTCAAAAGTTCCGCTCCAGGTGAGGATCTGGTCGGGGCGAATGTTCTTGATGTCGAACGAAAGCGGCACCGAAGCATGGGTGAGATTGATACTCTGCATCGTCGGCTGGAAGTGGAGCAGACGATTGCGGCGAGAAATCTCAAACAGTCGCTCCCGCAGTTTCGTCAACACGACGGTGCGTTTGTCGCGCTTCGACCGCTGGGCAAAATTTTTGGTCGCCGCAAGATCCGTCTCCAGATCGACCGGCTGGTCACGGTAGTTCTCCAGCGAGCGGATCAGCGATTCAAGATCGGGCGCTCTCCGCTTGCGATGGATCTCGGTCATCCGGCCGATCACTCGGGCGACGACCGGGTGCAGGTTGTCGGTGATCGCAAAGAGATTGCGGCGGTGCGCGACAAACCTTTCCAGCGACTCGAGATTCCGGAAGTCGAGCCCACACGCCAGGCTGGCCAAGATCATCCCCAGGCTGAAGATGTCGGTCAGCGGATCATGGCAATCGCAGAGATGCTCCCACGACTGGTAGCCCGGCAGAAAGACGGGGCGCTGGATCGGTTGTTGGCCGTCACCGATCGCCAAGTCGATGACCCTCACCGCACCGTCGTCCACGTCCGTCGTGATCCGCGTCTCCGCGACGACATCGACGGCGGCTCGACTTTCGCGCTCGATCTTCTCGACCGCGGAAGACCGCCGAACGCTCCCTCGCTTCGCCTCCTCGAACCAGATCCGGACTCCCTCGACGCGCAAGTCATCGAGCCCAGCAAGCGGAGCGACGAAGCCGTCGGCATGAGCTTGGAGCGTCTCCCTGGCCAGCGGCAGAAAACTGGCGAGGGCGTCTTCGGTGCTGAAGCCTCCGGTCTCGAGCCGATCGCCGAGGAAATCCCCGAAAGCCGTCATGGCGAAGTCCCCAGTTTGGCCGCGTCAGCGATCAGCCGCTCCCGATCGGCCGCGATCTGTTCGAGCTGCTTTTTCCGCAGCCTGAGCTCCTTGGCTGCGATCTCTCCCATCCGTTTCTCGAGCCCCAGGCGGGCGGCGATGTCGAGCGCATGGGCCAGCGGTGCGGTTTCCAATTCGCGATCGGCCGAAGCGAAATCGAGCAGCACGTAGCAGCAGTAATCTTGGACCGAAGCGTGGGCCTCGGCAACGGGCGTCTGGAGCGCACCGAGCCGGGAATCGGACGCAGCCGATTTCGGCGAGGCGCTCGCGAGGGGAGGGGGCTGGTAGTCGTCAAAAAACAGCCGGCCGTGCGAAAGCAGCAAGTCGGTGCGAGCCCAGGCGGGTTCGAAAAACGCGTCGAGGAGCGACCGCGTCCAAGCGTGCAGCCGCTGCTGGGCGATGAAGTCGAGCTCGTCGAGTGGTGGCTGGCCCTCGATCAGCTCCGCCAATCGCTGTGCCGCTTCGGCGGGCTGCTCCTGCCACAACTTGAGGACATGCGCCCGAAGGTAGGCCTCGGGATGCGTCAGCCCTTCGGAAGCAGCCGCCGGACTTCGGCCGAGAATCTCCTCGGCTTGCTTCAGATAGCCCTCGGGGTCCACGCGATCGAGGCCGGTAGAGATTTTCACCAGCATCGAGACGACGTCGTGCGGGTCGCCGATCACCCGCAGAGCAACGCGATCGCAAAAGACTTCGGTGTACAAGTCGAACAGCCGAGCGGTGGCGAAATGGGCCGCCGCGGCTCGGCGGTCGTGCGTCATCGCCGAGAGCACTTGGGAAGCGATCAGCAGTTCCCCCTCCCAGCGTTCGTAGAGCATTACGTGGCCAAGCTCATGGGCGAACAGCGCTCGCAGCTCGGCTTCGTTCAGCTTCTCGGCGACCGGTCCGTGCAGCACGACGTGGGCTTCGCCGGGGAGGTAGGCGAGCGAGGCGTTAAGGCCTGCGGGTTGCTGGGCGTGGTAGACGGTGACGGCGACTCCCGGAGCGACCCGGCCGGCCACTTCGTCGGCGATCCGGTACAGATCGCTCTGGCTTCCGCGATCGACGCGATACGTCTTCTTCAACAGCTCAAATCGGTTCGCCTCGGCATGCTCGGCTCGGACGCGGTTCAACGCGTACCACTGCCAGACCTCCGGCTCTTCCCGCTGCAGGTAATCGCGAACGGCCGCGTGATACGCAAGGGGCTCTTCAAGCGGTGCTGTTTCGCTCATCGGTCGGAAGCCTGGTTGCTCGCCGCGCTGATTTGGGGCTGGCCGCGCTGTTTTGGGGCTGGCCGCGCCTATCATAGGGTGGACGCGCCGCGGCACACAATTTTCACCACCGTTTTCGCCACTTGAGCGAGATTCTACGGGAGCGCCTAACGATGCCTTACGATCCGGTATATCACGAAGAGGGACCGACGCGGGAGGAGATCGACCAGTCGAGTGGGCCGATGGTGCTGGAGTTCGGAGCGAACTGGTGCGGCCACTGCCAATCGCTCTCTCCCACGGTCGAGGCGCTGCTCAGCAACGCCCCCGACGTGCGGCACGTGCGGATCGCCGACGGTCGCGGCAAAAAGCTCGGCCGCTCCTTCCGCGTCAAACTCTGGCCCACCCTCGTCTTCCTCCGCGACGGCCAAGTTGTCAGCCAGCTCGTCCGCCCCACCGACGCCGAAGCCCGCCGCGGTTTCGAGGAATTGATCGCGAGCTAGCCGGTCTCCGAGATCCTGGACATCACCCTCTCCCCGGGAGGGTGACGGTGGAATGCACTGATTTCGCCGGCCGGTTTTTGCTGCTTGTTGCCGTCAAACGTGCGGTAGACTGAGGGTCCGGGTCATTCTCCAGTCGCGAGCGTGGAGTGCGGGCAAATGAGCAGCGATCTCGGCGAGCACTCGAAGCAAACAACTCCCGATCAAACAGTCACGGCCCACCCACCCACGCTCCGCCGCTGGGTCCTGTTCGCGCTGCTGACGCTGGCGGTCAGCTGCGGGCTGTACGTTTTGTTTGGCCCCAAGCCGCGGACGGCTGAAGGTGTCGTGGTCGCGACGGCCGACGAAGCCAAGGCGAGTGGTTACCGGCAGGAGGGAGAGATCTCGGACAGCTGGGGCGTGGAAGCGGCAGCAACGAAGCTCGAGTCCACCCGCAACGTCATGGCCGCGCACTCTTCGGCCAGCTCCGGCGGCGACCGGATGTTTGCCAGGACGCTGGCGATCTACAACCTCGACGACGACCTGCTGATGCAGCGCGTCGGGCTGGAGGTTTTCGAGCGGCTGCGGGATTCGGGCAAATTCGAGCGGGTCCAGTACCTGCCGGCCGGCAAACGGCTGCCCGATGGCGAGCGGCTTCCCGAGGCGTTCCTGACGCTCGACAAGCGTGAGTGGAACGAAAGCGGGCTGCCGGGAAATCGTCGCTTTGAAGGAAAGATCCTCGTCACCGCCAGCGATCGCTTCCAGCGGTCGAGCCATTCCTATCAAAACACACTTTCCCCGCCGCAGTTGTCTTATCGCTGGCGAGCCGAGATCGACTACACCGCCACGCAGCTCGGGATCGAAACCTCCGGCGCCCGCTATCAAGCGGTCAGCCGCGACTTGGCCAAAGAAATCACCGAGCGGCTCACGAAACTGCTCGACGAGAAGATCTCTGAGCACGGCGTTCCCGGCGAGCTTCCCGAACCGTTCTACCCCGAGTACGTCGAGCCGCCTGCCTTCGATTTTCTCGCCGAGCTCAAGGCCGAGAAATGGATCGATGGGCCTCTGTTCATGGCCCCCGTGGTCGCAGTGTGGCAGACGCCCGCCGTTCGGGTGCCGAGTGAAGTGCTCGCAATCGTCAGCCGCTCGCTCGCCGAAGCCGACTGGGACATTCCCGAGTCGATTTCCGAAGGCAACTATTTGCGGGCGACCAAGGGGAACCAAGTCTTCGAAGTCTTTCGCGAGAACGACGGTCACTACGTTGCCGGCGAAGATGCCGAGGCGCCGCGCTCGATGTATCTCGTCTACCACCGAGGGATGGGAGTGAAGGAACTGGACGAGGCGGTGCGACGACTGTTTGAGGAGCGGGCCGACGAGTCGGTGCTGGTGATGTTCCAGAACCACTGGTACCGGCACCAAGAGCTGGTGGAGGAGTACTTCAGCGATCAAGCTCCCACCACAGCCGAGAGTTGGTTGCAGCTGGCACGGTTCCGCAAAAAGCGTGATCCGGACGCGGCCCGCGAGGCCCTTCTGCGGGCCAATGCCCTGCAGTGGGTGTTCCACCACAAGTCAGCCGACTCGTCGATGAAGAAGCTCGCCAAAGACCTCGGCATCGAGCGGCTTCCCCAAGACATTTCTCCCGAGATGATGGAGGCGCTTGGGTTCAGCGATCTTCGCGAACCGGGCGAACTGGAGCTGACGGTGCGCGAGAACCAGCCGGCAGCGATTGGGCTTGGCGAAGACGACGAAGGACAGCGGTGGCTCCTGCTGACTCCCATTCGCCGGCACGGGGTTCACCCCGAGCGGTCGCTGCGGATTCAGATGCTCACCCTGCGGAAGGGAGGCTGGAGCCAGTCGGACCAGACGGGCGGCGATCTCACCAAGCACGATTCTCGGGCCTTGACCCACCGCCTCGGCGACGGCGACGAGCTTCAAGTCTTCAGCGACCCGCTCGACGACGACCGCTACCGCCTAACCCTCCAACGCACGGCCCCAGAACAAGATCCGGAGACCGATCCGGTTCCCAGCGCCAATCCTCCTGCAGCCGATTGAGCATGGATGCGGCAGGACAAGGCGGATACAAAAAAACCCCGGGAGACGCGAAGTCTACCGGGGTTTCTGCATTTCAGGAAAAGTGGTTGGGGCCGGGATTGAACCGGCGACACCTGCATTTTCAGGGAAGGGAACCGCGACCATTTCACCCCGTAAAACCCAGTGCGAAGCGCCGCCCCCGCAATCCGGTTGCTCCACTGGTTGCACCAGCGAACCGGAAAACAGCAACGGGTCCGATGCCCGATTTTTGAGGACGGGACGTTCGTGTACGTACCGTTTCCGCGGAAGGCCGGAGAGCGCGACCCCCGCCCCTACCCGAGCTCGGCTTGGCCATTCACCAACGGCGTTCCCCACTTCCAGACCCACGCCGATCCGGACTGGGAGAATCTGACCTACGGGGACAACTGTGCGAACGCTCGCGCCGGTAGCCTGGCGAAAGCCGTCCCCGGGGACATTCTCCTCTTCTGGTCGCTGCTGTGGACCAACAGCGGCGCTGCCACAGGGCCGAGACGCGACAACCTGAGCTAAACGGATTCGGAGATCCAGCGATACTCTCGGATCATGGGCCCTTCGCGAGTTTCGAACACTCGGGCATCTTCAGAGATCATCTGTTTCAACATCCACCCTCCGTCCTGTCCAGCGCTCTTCACCGGGTCGGCGCTTACCCCTTCGTGCTTCCTATATAGGGCGAATAACGGAGTTCCTTCCCAGTAGAAGTTATCGCCGCCCATCAGGTCTCTCAGCGAGAACCACTCATCTCTCCTATTTTTACACCAGCAGTAGACGGCTCCCTGCAAAAAGATCCGGATCGAAATAGACTCTAGTTCCGTTAGTCCGGACACATTTCGCAAGTCGGAGTGCGGGGTCAGACTCATCTTGTTGTTTTCCGTGCGGCATATGAGGCTGGAAAAAGAAGTCGGTGTGCGTCACGAAAGGCAGCTAACCGGGGGTAAATACTCTCAACTGCGCCGCCGGCGTGGGATCGAGGCTCATCAGCCCGGTCTTGCTGGCGACTAGCCCGCGGTTGATTGCCTCCCGCCGATACTTTTCGCGCCCAATTGAGAATAAACGCCTCATCAGGTACGCCTTCCTGCCGGGATTCACCCATCCCACGAACTGCACCTTTCCTCGCAGTTGATTGAACGTCTGAAACGGACCGTCGAAATGCGCTCCGTCCGCAAGCGACTTTGCGTCTTTAAGCTGCTGATCGAGCCTGTCAGCGTATTCACGGGTGACGTCGAGCTTGCTATCTCGCATACGGATCCCCGTGATCGCTAGATCCTCAAGACGCCCGAATGCTTCTTTTCCGGGATGGATTTCGAACCCATGATCTCCCAAAATCTTGCGGACGATTGAGGCGACATTGCTCCGACGCAAGTCATACCGCGCAGACAGGGTGATGTCGTCAACGAAACGTGTATACACGACGCCGATGCTCTTACATGCTTCGGCGATGCGGTTATCGATCGGACAAAGAATCTGATCGGCCAGTATCGGACTGCTCACTAACCCCAGTGCTAGGTGATGATTAAAGGTAGTGAGTGCCGTACAAGCGCGGGCCACATCAGCGGAACAATGCAGTCGGTCCGCGAACAAGCGGTAGACTCGGCGTCGGTGAATTGAGGGGTAGAAGTTCCGGATGTCGCTCTTGAACGCGAATCGCGACCCGGCGTGGGCAATCACGTTTGATTTGATGCTTCTACCCCGGATTCCACCGTGGCTATTATGCGAAGGCCAAAGCCTTTGCAACAGGACGCGCCGATAGAACCGCTCCTGTACCAAACGCAGATCTCCCGAAACGTCGATAACGCGACGTGGCCTCTTTTCTCCTGCAGGATCGCAGAGCAACAGCTCCTTTATGAACTTGCTGGGCGACTCAAGTGCCGATGCTAGTTTCTCAGGATCCGTCTTGAGTAGCCTACACAACTGGTCGAGACGCCACAGATTAAGCATGTGCTCGCTGGTCCTCGCTTTTCTCCGTGGCTACTACGTGTTCAACGATGCCGCTCCAGACATTCCTCAGTTCGCCCGCTACCGCACGAACGGACGGCGGCAACTGGTCGCTGTTGGGCTCGTCACACCACGCCAACACGTAGAGATCGATGCCCCAAAGCTCTTGATATTTCGACAGCAGCTTAGGCGACGGTATCGCCTTGCCGTTTTCAATGTTGCTTAGATGCACAGCTGTTATGCCGAGTCGTTCAGCCATTGCAACCTGACTGTACTCAAGCCGTTGGCGAAATCGTCGAGCCGTTAATCCGAGATATTTCATAAGGCCAATGCCTGTCAAATTTGGTTTTGGGAGACGTTAGAGGTCAATGCGGCCGAGAATCAAATCGAGTGCCCTTGCCGTTGCCGTTCTCGCACGCTGCAAGTCAGGCGGACGCAGGCTCAGGCAATCGGTAACTTCCCGCTCGATCGGCTCCAACGCCTCCCAGTTCGTTGTCCCGAGATCCTCGCAGACGCGAAGCCGGTTCCAAAACTCGACTATCAATTCGAGTTCCTTTTCGGCTTGCGTCTTTGTTTCTCCCGGTGACGGCACGCTTCGTGACAAAGTTGCCATGATTGCTCTCCTAGTAGGCCAACGAACGAGTCAAAGTGACTCCCAAACCACTCGCCGGCGCGTTCATCCTCTTGAGATGCCGTCCGTCGAAATTTTCAGCGTCCTGCGACGCCGGTTCAGGTCCCATATGGGACAACGTGACAATCACGTGCTTAGGAGAGCCGTACTGTCTGGCGAGCATTAAACCCGGAGTTTAAGGACCGCTCAAGTGGCAGTTCTCCTTTTTTGAGTCAAGTGTCGCCACTATCCCAAGTTCACTGGCATCCACGCGCCGCCGACAACCGCTTGCATTCGGCCCCAAGAGTGCGCGATCTTTGTCACGCGTCGGTTGGATCGACCGGAGCATGGTGCGGGGGCTCAATTGGTCATTCTTCGAGCCTTAAGGATTTCAGCTCAGCACCTCTCCATAATGTCGCCGGCGCGATTACACCCCCATCACCTCTCCGGCGTTTTCGGCTAGCCATTGCTTTTTCGTGGCGAAGTCGGGGACGGCTCGGGCTAGGTGGGTCCAGAAGGCGGGGGTGTGGTGAGGCTCGCGGAGGTGGACCAGCTCGTGGGCGACGATGTATTCGACGATTCGCGAGGGCAGCAAGATCGTTCGCCAGTGGAAGTAGAGGCGGTTCCCCTTGCCGCACGAGCCCCAGCGGTAGCCGAGGTCCTGGACGGTGACGCCGGCGGATTGGACGCCCAGCCGGGTCTCGAGTCGCTCGACGCGGCCGGGGAGCCAGCGGCGGGCGTGTTCGGTGTACCAGCGGATCATGTGGCTCCGCCCGTCGGCCGCGTCGCTGCGGCGCATCCGGAACCGACCGTGCTCGAGCTTGAGCGGCACGTCCTGCTCGTCGACCAACTGCAGCCGGTAACTGCGGCCGAGGTACGGGAACCCCTCGCCGCTGACGTACTGCTTCGTCACCGCTGGCGGCCGAAGAGCCTCCTTCTCGGCCAGCTTCGTAAAGATCCAGAAACGCTTTTCGCGGACGAAGTCGTCGATCGCCGCCGCCGGGCAGCCCTCGGGGGCGTAGAGAACGAGCTCGCCGCCGCGATCGACGGTGATCTGCACGGTCTTCCGCCGCGTGCTGTGGCGGAGCTCAAACCGCAGGTCGTCGACGGTGATCGTGCTTCCGTTCACTCGCTCTTTACCAGCTTGTCGTGGTTAGCCCGGCTCAATTCCATCAGCCGAGCCGTCGCGGCGTCCAGCCGGTCGAAATCAATAATCTCCGATTCGTCGAGGAACCGGAACAGTTGGCCGCGGAGCTCGTCCTGCCGCGTGGCGTTCTTCCAGAAGTCGACCACGGCGATCGAGGGACGGATTAGGCGGTCGACCATCTCGACGGTCTGCTCGGCCAGCCGTGCCGCGTCGCCATCACCGACCAGCGTATCCCGCTCCCGTTCCTGCCGGAGCAGATCGAAGAAGGGAGCGTGCAGCTGCGGATCGAGCCCGCACCCGGCGTCGTCACCGCGCCCCTGAACCACCTCGTCGACAAAATCCTCCAAGGCGAGCGCCAGCTGCTTCCAGTCCTCGCCGAACTGATGGAGGATCTCCTCGAGCCGCTCGGAGAGCTTTTGGTAGTGGACCGGGTCCTCGTCGATCTTCTTGCGGATGTGGCTGCGGACCGCGTGCTCCATCTCCGACGCCTTGGCCCGGTCCGATACCTGTCGGCGAATGTGTTTGGCGAAGTTGCTGTCGGTGATCGCGATCGGCGGGATGCGAGGATCGATCCCGAGCGAAATCACGTGCTCGTCGATCAGCCGCTGGACCTTGCGTCCCACGTCCTTCCCGAGTTCAGCGAGACCGATGCGATACTTCTTCCGAGCCAGCTCGTAAATCTCTCCAAGCTGCTCTGCATCCTTCACGAACGGCAGCCCCTCGGGCCGCGGCAGCACCAGGTCGAGCGTGGCCAGAAACTGCTTGAGCTTGACCGAGAATTCCGCCCGTAGCCGCTCGTCGGCGAGCAGATAGACGGCCGCGTCAGTGTCGGTGATGTCGTCCACCCCGTGGCTATGGAACAGGTCGACGACGCGAGCGTGACGGTCCCGGAGTGTCGGGATCTCGTCCTTCAAGCTCTGCAGCGCTCCTTCGATGTCCTCGGCGCTGTAGGCCGCAAGGGCGTCCCGAAGGTGCCCGGCAACGCCGTAGTAGTCGACCAGGATTCCGGCGCTCTTGCCGTGGCCAGTTCGGTTGACGCGAGCGATCGCCTGCAGCAGCTCCGCCTCGCGGATCGGACGGTCGAGGTACATCACCCCTTCGATCGGCGCGTCGAAGCCGGTCAGCAGCATCGATTTGACGATCAGGAACGCCAGCGGGTCACTGTTGTCGCTCGCCCCGTCGGCCCGAGTCGCCGCACGCATCGGCAGCGTGGCCGGCACGTCGTAGTCCGGCTCCCCTTCGGCGATCTTGCGGGTCGCGTCCGCCGCGGCGTCGGCCGCTCGACGCACATCCATCGGCGGCAGGGGTTTCTTGAACCGCGCGATCCGGCTTTCGATCTTCGCCGCGTCCGACCACTCGTTCAGCTCGGGCAACTGATTGTTTTCAGCGGAGATAATCGCAGCGAACTCGAGCCGCCGGAGCACGCCGAGCACCCGCCACGCCCTGACGGCCGCACGCGTCGCCCGTGGCTTGCGATCGAGCTCCAAGTCGTCCAGCCGCCGCGTGGCTTCGTCGAGCTCCAGAGCCGCCTGCACGAGCTCGTCACGGGCTTTGGTGAGCGCCGCCTGATACCGCACCGCCGCGCGTCGGCTGTAGGCGACCACCTGGGCTTTGAGGCCGCTCGGCAGGATGTTTTCGACGTAGTGCCAGAGCATGTCCCGGGCTTTGGCCTGGATCAGCTTCTCGGCTTCGAAGATCGATCCCCGCGTACCGTACTTGCGCTGGATCGCCTTCCGCTCCTCTTCGCTCCGCTCCTGAAACAGGTCCTCAAACAGCTCGTCCAGGTCGCGGCCGTCGGCGACGGCTCCCGAGACGGTGCGGCCTTCGTAGAGGATCGGCACCGTCGCCCCGTCCTGCTCGGCTTGGCGGATCGTGTAGCGGTCGAGGAACTCGCCAAAGATTTCGTGGGTCCGCTTCTTGGCCCCCATGATGATCGGCGTGCCGGTAAAGCCGATCCGGGCACAGTTGGGCAAAGCCTGCAGCAAGTGGCCGTGCAGGGCGCTGCTGTGGCTGCGGTGCGCTTCGTCGACCATCACCAGGATCGCCTCGTCGTCGTTCAGCAGCCCCAGGTCGCCGACCGCGTCGTCCGCTCCACTTGTCCCCTCGCCCGCTTGCGGGAGAGGGTTAGGGAGAGGGCGTTCCTCCAGGTCTCGGTCCTGGTACTTCTGGATCATCGCGAACACGATCCCCGGCCCTTTGCGGCGGAGCAGCGTTTTCACTTCACGGACCCTCCGCGCCCGCTCGACCGTCTCACCGGTCAGCGTTGCGGTGTCCGACAGCTGACGCTCCAGGTCCTTGCGGTCGGTAACCACGACGATCTTGAACCGCCGCAGCTCGGAGAGCGAGCGCATCTTGCGGACCAGAAAAACCATCGTCAGGCTCTTTCCCGAGCCCTGGGTGTGCCAGACGATCCCGCCCCGCCGATCGTGCTCGCCGTCCTGCTGGCGCGTCTTGCCGTGCAGCAAGCGGTCGACTGCCGCGTGGACGGCGCGGAACTGCTGGTACCGGCACACGATCTTAACTGTCCGGCCGCCGCTCTGCTGGTACAGCGTAAAGTGGCGGATGATGTCCAGCAGGTGGGCCGGCCGCAGCATGCCGGCAACCAGCGTGTGTTGGCTGCTGAGCCGCTCTTTCCCGAGCTCCCGCTGCACATCGGCCAGCGGCACCGGGGCCGTGTCCTTCCACTCCAGGTAGTACCTCGCCTCGGCTCCAATCGTGCCGACGCGGGCCTCGTCGTAGCTGGTCGCGATCAGAAACTGGTTAGTGTAGAAGAGCCGCTCGTTCCCCTCGTTCTCCTCGCACTCGCCAGCGTGCTTGCGGGCGTTGTGGTAGCGGCGGAGCTGATCGACCGCGGCGGTTACGGGCTCGGAGCTAGTCGGGCTTTTGCACTCGACGACAACGATCGGAATGCCGTTGACGAACAGTGTGACGTCAGGCCGGATGGAGCCTTTGGACTGGCCGCCCGGGCAATCGACCTTGAACTGGTTGACCGCTGTAAACGTGTTCCGCTCGGGGTGGTCCCAGTCGATGAAGTGGACCGTCTGGGCGCGGCCGCCGTCCCAGCCCGGCAGCCCCTCGACCTGGACGCCGCCGAGCAGCAAGTCGGTCGCTTCCTGGTTCGCCTCGATCAGCCGCCGGTGGCCGATCCGCTCAAGCGAGCTGACCGCGTGCGAGACGCGGTCGTCGTCGAGCCACGGCTGGCCGTCGCGGAGGTTGATCCGGCGGATCGCCTCGCGGAGCTCGGTCCCGAGGAACACCTCGCGGAACGATTCGCGGCCGGTCACCGAGGGATCGCTGGCGCTGCCGCACAGCGTCCGCCAGCCCATCGCGGCGAGCTGGTCGAGTAGCGGCTGTTCAACGTCGGTCCACTCCGGTCCGCCGGTCATCGGCATCTTCCTCTTCGTAGGTCGACTCGTCCCAAGTCGACACCCCCTCGATGATGGCTCTATACGCGGTCTATACGCGGGGCGAGTATAGCTCGGCTAGACCGCAAGGTGATGCAGCAAGGCGAGTTGCGGCGGATTCACGCAGCGTAGGGGCAGGTTCTATGCGCGGTTCTATGAACACTTTGGGTCATAGCGACTCCCGATCGCCGCACCGCGGTTAGCGACTCTCTGTCCATTCCAGAAGGGCCGGCTGCTACAATCGCGGTATGGAATCACTCGACGACATCATCGCGGCCGCCCAGTCCCTGCCGAGTTCGGATCGCGCGCGGCTGATCGCATTGCTCTGGGACGGCATGGCTCCCGAGGATTGGGATCGGCCCAGCGAGGAATGGATCCGCGAAGCGAACCGCCGCAGCGCGGAGATCGATGCGGGTACGCTGCAGACCGACTCCTGGGAAAACGTCCGCCAGCGGGCCCGTCGCAGGGCGGGCCTGGTGTAGGCAACTCCAGACGCACCAGCCGCGTAGCGGCGACATAAAATAGCCAGGGGCGTGAGCCCCTGGATCCGGTGCAATCCCCGCGCGAAAGCCCCAGCGGGGCGGCATAGCAAACCGCATTGCCTCAATGAATGCCTCTCGGAGCGACGAACGCGTATCGAATCCGGAAACCCGGCCCCGAAATCCAATCTATATCGCCCCTACGGGGCTGGCACGCGTGTTGGCCCCGCGTCCCAGGGCTGACGCCCTGGGCTATTCTCTGTCGCCCCGCTGGGGCTGCGGCTCACGCTTCGGGGTGCGTGCGGAGGACGCCTGTCCCAGGGCGTCGCTCTACGGCTACGCCGCGACGCTCTGCCCTGGGCTGACTTGTGAAAGCCCTCCAGGCCTGGTTCCGCGACGACGCGAGACCCTCTCTCCACCGCCGATCACTGCGCCGTCTCCTGCAGGAGCTCCGTCACCCGGACGCGCCCGGTGAGGAGGTCGTCCATGAGGCCCTGCTTGAGAAGGTGAAGTTTCGCGAGTTTCACGTCCTCCGCTCTAGACCGGTCGGTTGCTGCCCCTAGCCGATCGGCAATTTCATTAGCTTCATGGGCTGGCGGCAATGCGATTGGTACGCGTCGAAGGTCTCTAAGATTGATACCACGAACAGCGACGCCAACTGTATGAGTTTCAATGAAGGACCGGGGGCCCGGCATATTTAGATATTCGCGGACGAAAAGGGGGTTGCATCGCACCAAAGCTACTCGAGCCGTATCTTGAGTGATATTCGCCTGATCGAGTTGGGACGGAACAAATGCCATGCGGCCGACGGTGCCGCGAATTGTGAACAGTAGATCCCCCGGCGCAAGCCGAGACCGTCGATATTCGAGATCAATCGCTGGGCTCGTTAGGAGCAGCTCGTTGAGGTTAATAGCACCTCCCTTAATGTCCTTGACCTTGACCACAGGCACTCCTCCCGGGAATTCTAGCCCCGGCATCAGGATGCCGTACACGATCGGGCGCAGGCGATCGACCAGGTGCTCGAGCTCCTTAACCTCCCACACCTTCGGAATCCTTCCCAGTTCCGAATCCTTGAACTGCTCGGGGTGGCGGTCGGGGTCGCGGAGTTGGCCATTGTCGTCGATGCCGCGGGTGAGCAGGTCGTGCAACAGACCCTGCTTGACCTGCTCCAGCTTGGCGATGATCTGCTCGGTCTTGCGGATTGCCTCGTCGACCGTATCGAGAATCTCCGCAATCAGCCGCTGCTCGGGGAGCGGAGGGAGATTCAAAGGGAACCGCACGATGTCGCGTTGCGAAAGGCTCGCCTGATTTATTGCAGACTTGCACTCGCGTCGGGCATATGCCCTGCCATGATCCGCAGCAAGCACTGCGTGCAAAAACCACGGATTCGCTCTCTCCGGTAACGGCCTCAGCAACATTAGGTTCATGCCGTGAAAGAGCGCGTCCCCGCCCTCGTATATAGCCACCTTGCCCATGTGTGAAATGGAATTAATGTGGCTGTACAGGATGTCGCCAGGCTCCATTTTGTACTGCGAAACGGGTTTCGCTAAATGCCCGACACGCGACCAGTCGATCGTCCCGCTAGCGATAGTCTCGATTCGCGTGACAGGGAAGGCTGTCGTCTCACCCACCTGAGTCGCTGTAGTGCCGTTGCGGATTAGCGAAAGAACATCGCCGAGCTTTGTACGCTCCCATCCTGCAGGTGCATTCTCTCCCTCAGGCATACCCCAGCCCTCCCAAAAACTCCCGCAGCTTGCTCGCCGCCTCGTCCCTCTCCTCCTCAATGCTGGTCAGCGTCACCCGGTACTTGTCCCACCAGTTTTCGAACGCGGCCACCATCTGCTGGCGGTGGTCGGCGACGTAGCGGTCGAGGATCGCGTCGAGATCGCTCCGTAGGATCGCCAGCGCCAGCTCCTGAGCGGCGCCCTCGTCGAGCCCCTCGCGGGCTTCACGGAGCCGCTTGGTGAAGTTGCCTTCTTTGGTCTTCAGCTTCTTCTTCGTCGCCGCCAGCTCCTGCTTCAGCGTTTTGAGCTCCTCGTCACTCAGCGGTTCGTCGCTGCCGCCATCGCCTTCCTCCTCCTCTTCGTCGCTCGCCGCGGTTGCTCCGCGGATCGTCGCGTCGAGCTCGGCCCGCTTCGCTTCCAACTCCGAGAGGTCGGCTAGGTACTCGGGGAGCAGCCGTTTGACCAGCCGGTGCTCGAGCGGGTTGTCCTTGCTCCGCTTATCCTCCATCGCGGTGAGAATGCTCACCTCCCAGGCTTCGACCAGTCCGGTAAACCCGCGGGCGGTAATCGTCTTGAGGTCGTTCTGCACGTCCCCCCACCACGTCGCGATCACGCCGGTGACGCGAAAATGGTCGAGCAGCCCGATCTGCTCCAGCGTCCGCTGGAAGCTGGAGAGCAGCAGCGCCCGGAGGTTCATCAACCGCTGCGTCTCGGGGAGCGCGGCGATCGATTTGCGGTGGTGCGCCCACCAGGTTTCGACCTTCTCGGCCAGCTGGCGTTCTTTGGCCTGAACGCCCGCGTCGGCTTCGATCCGCTGTTTGAGGTCCGCTTTGTCGGCTAGGTCGCCGGCGAAGTCGTAGTAGCCCGCCTCGCGATCGACCAGCAGGTGCTGCGGGTCGAACCCGTGGGCCTCGAACAACGGCCGCCGAGCGTCGACCTCCCGCTGGGGCACACCGCCGAAGAGATGCGCGCGGACGTCGTGTGGCTCCGGCGGCGGGGCGTTGTCGGCGTAGCGGCGGATGTTCAGGTTATCGTCGTTCTCCCGCAGCTCGTCGCGGGTGACGACGCGGGCGAAGCCGTCGATCGTCTCAAAGTTCCGCCAGGCGCTGACGATCTTCTCGATGTGCTCGGGGTACAGATAGTTCTGGGCCCGGCCCTCGTAGTATTCGCGGTCGGCGTTGATGAACAGCACTTTTTGTCGCCGCTCCTTGGGCTTGGCCCCGGGGGCTCGCAGCACCAGCAGGCAAGCCGGGATGCCGGTGCCGTAAAATAGGTTCGAGCCGAGTCCGATTACGGCGTCGAGTAGGTCGTCGTCGAGAATCCCGCTACGGATCTCTTTCTCCGCTCCGCCGCGGAACAGCACGCCGTGGGGCATGACCGTGACCACCATCCCGCCCGGCCGCAGCACCGAGATCATGTGCTGGACGAACATCAGGTCGGCCTTCTTGCCGCTCTCCGGGCAGAAGCCGAACCGGAACCGCTCGGGGAATGGCAGCCCATCGCGGGAGTAGTTCTGCGAAAAGGGCGGATTGGTGAGCACGCGGTCGAACCGCATCAGCTCGCCCCCTTCGGTGTGCATCGGCTCGGCCAGCGTGTCGCCGTTCTGCATATTGGCGTCGGGGATGCCGTGCAGGAGCATGTTCATCTTGCTGATCGCCCACACGCCACCGTTCGATTCTTGGCCGTACAGCCCGAGGTTCCGCGAATTCAGCCGCCGCTCGTCCAAGTATTCCTTGGCCAGCACCAGCATGCCGCCCGAACCCGAGCAGGGGTCGTAGATCCGCTGGCCCTCGTCCGGCTCGGCAATCTGGACCATCATCCGCACCACCGCCCGAGGCGTATAGAACTCGCCGCCCTTCTTACCGGCCGAGTCGGCGAAATCCCGGATCAGGTATTCGTAGGCCGCCCCGAGCAGGTCCGGGTACTCGAAATCCTCGTTCCGCAGCCGGTACTTGGAGAAGTGGGCGATCAGGTCTCGCAGCCGCTTATCGGGGATCTTGGACTGGCCGACCTTGCGGTTGAAGTCAATGTGGGCGAGCACCCCCTCGAGGCTCGTATTCGCCTCCTCCAGGGCCGAGAGAGCCTTGTTCAGCCCATCACCGACGTTGTGGTGCACCTCGTCGCGGAGGTGCCCCCAGCGGGCCTGCTCGGGCACGAAGAAGTGCTCGCCGGCATAGTAGCTGGGGTGATTCGCCCGCTGCTGGGCCTGCTCCGCCGAGCGGCCCCGGTCGAGCTCCTGGGCCACGACCGCCTCGAACCGCTCCTCAAAAACGTCCGAGCAACGCTTCAAAAACAGGACGCCGAAGATGTATTCCTTGAACTCCGAGGCGTCCATCTTCCCGCGAAGAATATCCGCGGCAGCAAACAGGTGGCGTTCCAGCTGGGGCAAAGTCAGGGGCATCGGAGATCCATGGCGACGTCAACCGAGGCGAGCGCCACAATCCAAGGGCCCAACCAGCCCAAAAGCACCCGCCTCGTCAATGAGGGGCCCAGCAGCATAGCCCACCGCCGCCACCCGCAACCAGATCGGCCTCAGACGCAGCGGTCTCGGCTCAGGCTGACGGATCCGAAAAGGCGGACAAACGTCACGCGATGGAACTGGAGGCGGGGGCGTAGGGGAGACGACACGATAAGAGCCGCCGGCCCACTATGCTGTCGCCGGCATCGATTCTCTTCGTGGCAATCCGGTCCAGGGACGGTAGAAGCCTCGGAGCTTTCCCATAGCCCAGCATGTGAAGAACAGTGACTACGGCACAAAAGACTCGGTGGCCCGGCCTGATGGACAAGCCGACGGCGGCTGAGTACCTGTGCATCAGCGAGCGGACCATCACCAAGCTGGTGTCCGGCAAACAGATCCCATCTCGCACAGTAGGACCAAAGCTCATTCGGTTCTGCAAGGAGGAGCTGGACGAGTGGATGCGAGCGCTACCCACCGGCCAGACAGCCAGAGAGAAGGAAGCCAGGCGTCCTAAGACCGGGTGATAAAGAGAATTCGCCCCGTGGTCCGCTGCAGACTGTCGGTCGCCTATGATGATCGCCGGCGGCTTTACGATATGGCCGGTGTTCGTTGACATTCGGAGTTTTCATGAAGACGCTGCGTTCACAGATAGTTGCAACCACAGAGCTCGACCGACACGGAGACACCATTCCTCGGTACGTGCTTGAGCACATGTACAGCCAGATACCAGATCCATGGCTCATGATGGACAATCACGATCCATCACTGCCTGCAATTGCTCGCGGCTACAACAAGCAGTTCGTCCAGCTCGATAATGGGCACTGGGCGATTCGTGCGGATGTCGAGGTTTTCGACGAATCGAAACTCGCCAAGTATGGCGGTTTCAGTATGACGTTTTCGGGGAAACGATATTCGCTGAATCTCAGTCGTGTGGCAGATGTCACCTTGGAATTCAACCCAAGAGTATTCGAGGCAAGAAAGATCCTTGAGATTTGCTCTGCGTCCAACGGCGGCCTACAAGTAGACGCCCTGGAGATACACCAAAAGGGGATGGGAGAGTATGTCGCCCTGGGCCTCTCATTCGGGTCTGCTGCAATACTTTCAGGATTTCTACAAGAAGCCGGCAAGGATAGCTACACTGCCCTCAAGAAGAAAATCCTTGAGTTGGCCAAGGCGCAACGGGACGAGGAAAGTCAGGGATTGAAGTGCCAAATGGCATTCACCTTCGAGCGACACGGAGGACAAACGGAGGTTCTCGTTTCGGTAGATGCTGAAGACCTTGAGTACCTTGAGGCAAAAGGGCTCGACGCCCAGTACGTCATCGAACGAGTGAACGAGGCCGTGGGCCCCTTAGACGTGAGAAAGGTCGTTCTTAAGGCCGTTCGAGATTCGCCGATCGTCTCGGTGACCTACTTCATCGATCGAGACGAGAACCTGCACGAAGCCGAAAATGGATAGTACCATCGCCACGACCGCCTTAACCGACCAGCAGCTCGCCGACGCTCTCCTATCGATCGCACTAGCGATCCCCAGCGATGTTCCACTGAACGTCCTCGCTGCTCACGGGATGCCGCGGGTAATCCTCTGCGACTCCCCGGAGAAAGCAGACGCGGAAATTCTGGAAGCAGCCGCCCAAAGCTTCGGGCCGCTCCTGGCCACTTCGATGGATCACTTCGACCAGTTCAGGCGGTTGGGGCTATGATCTGCACCCCTCCCGGGCGCGATCAAGAGTAGGTCGCCAACGAACTGCGAGCGGCCTACACCATCGCGACCGCCGCGGAAGACGCGGCGTGCCGAGCCGGCGCGTTCGGAGCGGGCAAGAAATCTCCCGCTTTTCTCCGGGCTCTATACTTATCAAATAGTTAGAAAAATGGGCGAGCGTTGCACGCAACCACCCGGTGCTGTCGACCGATAGGAAGCGAGGTGGTGTGGGGAGGGCGGTCAGCAATGGCCGCCCTTACCCGATTTCGGCGGCTGCGCCCACTCAAAGAACCTGTTGCCAAATGTGTGTATAGTTGATGTCCGAGTCTTGCCCAGCAGGCGGATTCAAGAGTCGATCCGCCAAGGTGCCGTGCGCAGCCCAAATTTTGGCAGTATTCAGCATCTCGCTCGTCTGCTCGATCAGCGGGATGAGTTGTGCCTCTGTAAACGGGGCCAAGTATGCCGCGTCCTGACGTGACAATGCCGTTTGCATCGTGCGACCAGCCGCGTGTATCTCGACAACTGCTGCCACGATCGCGTCATTGTTCGCGAGCTGGGTCAGTGCGGTACGCACATTTTGGGCGTGGGTTTGGTGGTCGAAGAGTTGGCCCGCGTGCCCTTGCCTCTCTATTGCTCGCTTTCCCTCTGCCAAAGTGCCGGCAAGCGCAACCTTTGCGAGCGCATTGGCATCTGGGGTAAGTCGCGCGAAGTCTGTTCCACCACCCCAGCCGCAGTGTGCTTGAACGATCCAAGCCCGGCTCAAGCTGTCCCAACCGTTCTCGAATGTGCCGATGAGAGCATGCCCAACCTCGTGGTCAGCCGCTGCCTCGCGATCTCCAATAAGTGCTTCCATGAGTTCCTCTGCTTTCTCGACCGGGCGAGCGTCCACTTCTGTCGCCGAATTCATTTATCATCGGTCGAAACGGCGAGATCGTCGCGCAAGAGGCAATTCTCGCCGGTTCGGATCGCTGTTCTCGCCCCTTGGCGAGATCGTGTCGGCCGGTAATCTCGCCGATTCCTGGAGTCGGGTCCATCACAAAAGGGGCGGGCTGGCTTAGTCCGCTCCGGCTCCCCACGATCGGGCCCCGCGGTCCAGCCTCCCTCGATCGACGCCCCCCGCCGGGAACAATCGCTTGGGCAGGGTTGATCCACGATAGGACCGACGGCCGGTCTCGCCGACGGCTGCGAGGTGACGAGTCCGGAAGCCCGTCTTCGTCGTCTTTCGGGGGGCGTTGTCGCCGTGGCCCTGCGCCAAGCGGCACTGGCACTGGCGTCCCCACGGGCATGAGGCGGAACGTGTGGTACCAGCACAACAAAGGCGATCTTCGGACTCGGTCGGGCGCCCGCATTGCTGCGACTACTCGATCAATCGCCCAGCGGGTGTGTGTCACGGTATTAAGTTTCCGCCCCGCACATCCCCGGGGCATCCTGCCGATCCGACGGACCGACCGGACCAGACGCAACCGCATGGCGCTCGTGCAGCGAGATCCCGTGCTGATCCAGTTGGCGACGAGGACCGGGGAGAACGGACAACCCACCACCGCCCCCGGTCGATCACACCGGCAGGTGGCGGGGGGGGCGCCGCGGGGACTGCTTCCCGGGCTCGCGTCAATTGCTGCTGGCGTATACTCGCATTCTCCGCGGCTAGGTTAGCTCCCGAACGCTAGATTCCCCGATCCGGCTCGCCGTGTTTTCTTTCTCTCGGGGCAACCACGGGGAGGTTGGCCAATGGCCAGCGTGTTCAAGAAGAAGACCACGCGCCCGCTGCCGGAAGGGGCGGAGATCGTCACGCGGAAGGGCGAGCGAATCGCCCGCTGGAAGCTCCGCAACGGCAAGACTCGGACGGCGCCGGTGACAGTCGGGAAGGATGGTACGGAGCGGATTACCACCGAGGCGGCGACGTACACCGCCAAGTACCGCGACGGGGACGACATCGTTCGCGAAGTCGCCACCGGCTGCCGGGACAAGCAAGCGGCCTAGGCCAAGCTGGCGGAACTGGTCGCCCGGACCAAGAAAATCCGCGTCGGGGTCTTCACCGGGGACGAGAGCACGGTTGCTGACCACCAACTGCTGCCGCTCGATACGCACATCGACGCGCACATCGACTACCTGCGGAGCCGAAAGAAGAATGCCGACCGAATCGAGACAACGAAGCGACGCCTGAAGGAATCGGCCAAGGCGTGTGGATTCCGGCGGCTCGCCGACCTTCGCGCAGACACGCTCCGCAAGTACCTCGACGCGCAGACCGCGGCCGGGCGGTCCGTCTCGGTCGTCAACGGCTACGCAGCCGCCTGGACGGCTTTCGGCTACTGGTGCATCGGGAAGCGGATGCACGGCCGGCGGTCAAGCATGAACGGCGACAAGCGGCTGATCGTCAACCCGTTCGCCGGCATCGGCCTGCTCGATCCCAAGTTGGACCGGCGCCGCATCGCTCGGCCGCTGACCGAGCGGTCCAGACACGAAAAAACCCCGGGAGACGCGAAGTCTATCGGGGTTTTTGGATTTCAGGAGGAGTGGTTGGGGCCGGGATTGAACCGGCGACACCTGCATTTTCAGTGCAGTGCTCTACCAACTGAGCTACCCAACCAGCCGCAGCGGCGATTCGTGCCCGGCGAGCGGACGAAGAACCATCGCATGGCAGGAATCGTAGAAGGCAGGGCAGAGGAATGTCAATCGGAGGCTTTGCGGTTTTTCGACCGCACCCCAATTTTCATCGCCCCCGCTCCAGATGTACCGATGGTGCGGATGGCGCCATCGTCGCCCATCGTTGCCTTCCGCTCCGCGAAAGTTGCGCATGTCACGCTTCTTTCGCGGAGCGAAAGGCGACTATTATATTATTGCGTCGGGATGTCTTCCGCTGGGGCGCGGAATGAGACGAGTCGAGGGTATTGCCGGAGCTGAAGCGAACAGATGCGACACCTGCAAGCGGTCCGCGGATCGTTATCCCCCTCGCTGGAAGGATCCACGCCGCTGAGATCTTCGCCACGGGAGCTTTCGCGACGGGAGCTTTCGCCGCTGCCGCGTCATCCGCTGGGTGCAGGGTCGGTCGCGCGGCGAAGGGTGGGGCTGCTCGGTGTTGGCCTCGGTTTGTGGCTGGCTCTGGCCGCCGCCCCGGCACTGGCTTACACGCCGGAGGACCCGGTCGTCCTGCAGATGGTCGAGCGGGGGATCGGTTTTCTCGAGGCCGTGGAGGCTGGAAAGTTCGAAGACGCGGCCCGGACGTACCGTCACGGCGGCGTCATTCTCGCGGCTTACGCGCACCACAAAGTCCGCCAGGACGCGACGAACCCGGTCGTCCAAAAAGGGCTCGAGGCGGCGCTCGAAGAGGCTCGCGAGGCGATGCAGGGCAAGCTCTCGAACAGCTCCAAGGTGACCTACGAGACCTCGGTCGCTCTGCTGCTGATGATGGATGTCGATCCGACGAAGTACGCCAAGGAGATCCAAGCCTTGGGGGACGCCTTGTTCGCGGCCCAAAAATCCCATGGCGGCTTTGGCTATCTCTCGGAGGAGGATGGCGACACTTCGCAGACGCAGTACGTCGTGCTGGCGATGTGGACGATGGACCAGATGAACTTCAAGGTCCCGCCGGAAGTCATGGCTCGGGCGGTCCACTACCTGTTGCGGACGCAGGACCCGACCGGCCAGTGGGGCTACAAAGGGGTCGACTCCGGGAGCATTGGCAAGCTGGTCCCGCAGGACAATCGCAAGGGTCACTCGCTGACGACCGCTGGCGGCGGCAGCGTGTTGATCGGCGGCGATTACTTCGGGCTGTGGCGGAAGACCAAACAGATCAAGAACAACGTCACCGGATTGCCGGCGGCGCTCAAGGAACAGAAGCCGGAAGAAAAGGCTGAAGAGAAGCGGACCGGCCTGTCGGTCCCCGCAGCCGGGCTGATGCAGTTCGTCGGGCGGACCGAAAACTGGCTCACGGCGAACCCCTATCGTCGGACCACCGGCCTCTCGTGGCATTACTACTACCTCTACACGCTCGAGCGGTACGAGAGCTTTTTGGAGATCGCCGCGGGGCGTCAGGAGAAGGAGCCCGACTGGTACAACGCGGGGGTCGAAGCCCTCCAGAGTGCGCAGTCGAAAGATGGCGGCTGGGCTCATCAGGCGTCTGACGCGGCGCACTCCTCGCCTCAGATCGCGACCTCGTTCGCAATCCTGTTCCTGATCCGCAGCACCAAGAAGGCGATCGGGGAGATGAGCGAGGGGATGCTCGCGGGCGGTTACGAATTGCCCAAAGACACCACCGACATTCGGGTCGAAGGGACGCAGATCAAAGGCAAGCCGGTCGCCACGGCGGTGACCGATCTGCTCAGCTTGCTCGAAGACGAAGAGGCGAGCGTCGAGACCGGTTCGATCCCCGAGGATCTGAAGCTGGCCGAGGATCCGGAGGAGCGGAAGCAGCAGCTCGCGCGGCTCGAGCGGCTGGCCCGCGGCAGCGAGTCGTATCAGTCCCGCCGCGTGGCGGTCCGCCTGCTCGCTCAGAGCGATGAATTGAAGGTCGTGCCGACGCTGATCTACGCGCTCAGCGATCCCGACTCGGTCGTCAAACGATACGCCCGCGATGGGCTACGGTTTATCAGCCGCCGCTTCGATGGTTTTGGGACGCCCGACGCCCCCTCGCAGCGAGAGGCCGAGCAGGCCGCCAAGGCGTGGCGGTCGTGGTACAACGAGCTCGACCCTGGCTACGTGTTTCTGGATTGATGTCGATGCCCCAAGCTCCGTCCCCCCCTCGCCCCGCCAAGCCGTCGACTGCTGCGGCGTCCGATCCTGCGCTTCCGGCGGCCGGTCCGAAGCAGGTCGTCCGCCAGGAGCTGAAGGTCTCGCGGTTCGACCAGGTCAGCTCATTCCTGCTGGCCTTCGCGATGTTCATCGGGATCCTGGTCGGATTGCTGTTTCTGCTGTGGGTCACCAGCGGCGGAAAAGTGGTCACCGAGGTGATGCCGCCGATCGCCGAGAACCCGGCGGGTCGCGGCGAGAACGCGGAAGGGTTCGAGCGCGATTTTGAACCGCCGGGAGCCGAGGAGGTCGAGGATCTGCTCGAGCCGACGATGGAGGAGACGCTGACCGCCGTGACCGACGCGGTCAGCACGGTCGCCGCTTCGCTCGATTCGGTCGACTCCAACGCCACGGCGACGACGCAGGGGAGCGGGGCGGGGGACAGCCGCCAAGCGGGTCCGGAAGGGGAAGGGGACGACATCGTTCCCCGCTTTGAACGCTGGAAGCTGAAGTTCGCTGCCAAAAACCTCGTCGCCTACGCCACCCAGCTCGACTACTACGGGATCGAACTGGCGGCGATCGGCGGCCAGATCCAGGGAGTCGACTACGCGAAGAATTTGGCCGCCGCTCCGCAGACGCGGCGTGGCGAGAGCGAGACCGAAAAGCGGCTGTACTTCATGTGGACCGTCGCCGGGCCGCTGATGCAGTACGACCGTCAGTTGCTGCAAAAGGCGGGAATCCCGCTCAACGGTCGGCAGATGCTCAAATTCGTTCCCCCGGAACTCGAAAACCGGCTCGCCGCGGCGGAACTGGAGTATGCTCGCGGGCAGGGTCACCAGAGCGTCACCGAGATCGCCCAGACCGTGTTCGAATCGCAGCCGGCCGACGGCGGTTACACTTTCGTCGTCATCGAACAACGTTACCGCGTGCCCAAGACGCAGAAGTAGGGCGACCGGCGGTACTCCCATTCTCCTCTCCGCATAGGAATTGATGCATGTTGCTCCTGGGGATGTCGGTCTTCGACATCATCGCGAACTCGATCTACTTCGCGCTGGCTGCCGTCGCGATCTGGGGTTTGTTCTGCATCGTCGTCGTCTGGAGTCGCGTCAAACAGAAGCGATTCAAAACCGAGGCTGCTCAGGAAGAATTCCTCGAGCAGATCGAAGGGGCGGTCGCGGCGGGCAAGTTCGATCTCGCCGCCGAAGCCTGCCACGACGATGATCGGGCTCTGCCGCAGATGATCGAGCTGGCGCTGGCGAACCGAGCTCTGGGCTACGCGCGGGTTCGGCAGCTGATCCTCGACCGCTTCCAGCGCGACGTGCTGGCCGACCTCGAGCACCGCTTGAGCTGGGTCAACACGGTCATCAAGAGCGCTCCGATGATCGGGCTGTTCGGGACGGTGTTCGGAATGATGGGGGCGTTCCAGACGCTCGCCTCGGGCGGCGAGGCGATGGACCCCTCGAAGCTGGCCAACGACATCAACATCGCGCTGCGGACGACCGCTTGCGGATTGGCGATCGCCGTGCCGCTGATCCTGCTGATCGCCAGCGTCAATATTCGGATCGAAAAGATGGAAGACTTGGTGGGAGCCGGACTGACGCGGTTCCTCGAAGCCTTCAAAGTCGGTTTGGACCGGACCTCGTCGGCCTACCGCCAGGGGGCTTGAGCCGATGGCTTTCACCGTCTCCACGACCGGCGACTCGGAACCGCCACTGGAACTCGCTGCGAAGAAGCGGGTCGATGACGAGATCGACATCACGCCGATGATCGACATCGTGTTTTTGCTGCTGATCTTCTTCGTCGTCGCTTCCAAAATGGATCCGACGCAGACTGCGGCGGTTCCGGCAGCCACCCATGGAACGTCGGTCTCGAGCAAGGACTCGGCGGTGATCTTCATGCGGCGGGGAGGGGGCGATCAGGCCGAAGTGCTCCGCGGCGACGAGTCGCCGTTTAGCGACGATGAGGAAGCCCAGCGGTCGGAGATCGTCGACTACGTCACCCAGCAGCTCGACCTCGGGAAACAGCAGGTGATGATCCTCGGTGAGAAAGACGTCTCGGTCGGCGAGGTCGCCCGAGTGCAGCGGGTCATCGGCGACGCGTTCGAGAGCCTCGGTTCCACCTACATCGCCGTGAAGGAGGAATGAGTCGCCGCGCCCGATGAAGGACGCGGTCGATCGATGGTGATGAGCATCAAAATTCAATGTCCGAACTGCGGCAAACGGTCCAGCGTCCACCAGCGGATGGTGGGCCGCCAGATGCGGTGCCCCAGCTGCGAAGAGCTGATCCAGATCCCCACCGCCGAGCAGATTGAAGAGGCTCGGCGGCGGAAGCGGGCGGCCGCCGAATCCGCCGCGGCGGGCGTGACACTGCCGCACGGTGGGAATCAGAGCGGCGCTTCGGCAGCCCTCGCCTCGGCCGAAGAAATTCCCTGGGCCGCCGCGATTCCCGTCGCCTCGCAGCCGGCAGGGCAGGGGAGCGAGCTCGAGGGCCGCTCCGACGATTCCGGCTTCGAACCGTTGCCGATCGGTGGCCGAGGCAAGCGGGAAGAGACCGAGATGGACATGACGCCGATGGTCGACGTCACCTTCCTGCTGTTGATCTTCTTCATGGTGACCGCTTCGTTCGCCCTGCAAAAATCGATCGCGATGCCCCGGCAACAGAGCGACGCGCCGAGCAGCCAACCGGTCGAAGAACCGCAGGATGAGTTGGATCAAGTCACGGTGCAGATCGACGAGTTCGGAGCTTTCCTGGTGCTGGCCGCTACTTGGGAACGCGAAGTCGCTGGCAAACCGTCGCTGGTCAGCGCGCTTCGCGAAGCGCAGCCGTCGAGCGGCGGCGGAGCTCGGCTGGTGATCGAATGCCACGAAGCGGCCAAACTCCAGAGCCTGGTCGACGCCATGGATGCCGGGACGATCAGCGGCTACGGGGAGCTGCAAGTGACCCAGGTCGATGGATTCAACTGAGCAATCCCTTAAGCTCCCGCCACCTACTCTTCCAATCTGATTACGCCCCCAAACGTCCTGTTTGAACGCATATGCTGGTTCGCGAATTGATCGACCGCCTGGAAACGGGTGGCCTGCTAGATCAGGAAATCATCGAAGCGCTCCGCCAACAGTTGGAGGAGAGCGGTGCACGCGTCACCCCCGAGGCGGTCGCTAAACTGCTGGTCGACAACGGCCACCTGACCCGCTTCCAAGCCACGAAGCTGATCGGGGAACTGCGGAGTTCCGGGTTCAGCGAGGGGGGCGGCGACGAGCGAGCTGCCGAGGCGGCCTCGAGCCAGGGCGAATTGTCGCTGGCCGACGAAGCAGCGGCTCCCAAAGGCGGCCCCCCCACGGCGATGGTGCTCGATGACGACGAGGCCGACGAGTTGGCGGCCGACGACGCCGAGTTCGCCGAAGCGGCGATCATCGACGAAGAGGCTGGCGACGACGAGCTCGTCGAAGCGGAGCCCTGGGACGAAGGCGAAGAGATCGCCGAAGCCGAAGCAATCGAGGAGGGCGAAGCGGTCGAGGACATGGCCTCGCTCGCCCCGCACCCGGTCGTCCCGGTCGGCGACCGCCGCAAATCGCACAAGAACGTCTGGGATTCGATCTGGATCTACGGCACGGTCGGCGTGATCGCCGTCCTGCTCGCCACCGGTGCCGCGCTTTACTACGTGCTCGACCGGACCAGCTCCGAAGAGTTCATCGCCCGCGCCGATGGGCTCTACAGCCAACAAAACTTTCCTAAAGCCCAAGAGGTCTATCGCGACTTCCTCGATGCCTACGGCGACGTCGACGAGAAGTCCTCGATGGCCAAAGTCCGGATCGGGCTGTCCGACATCTTCATCGCCAAACAATCCGCCTCGGATCCCACCCAGGCCCTCGTCAAAGCACAGGAGATCCTGCCGACGATCGAGAACGAGCCGGCCTTCGAAGACGAACGCACCGACGTGGCTGGCTTGCTGGTCGACATCGGTTCGCAGATCGCCCAAAAAGCCGACTCGCTGACGGTCGCCGACGACAAGCAAGCGACGCTCGGCCAGCTCGACGAGCTGCTCGCCCTGATGCAAAACCCGCTGTATGTCAGCACCAGTTTGCGTCAGACGCTCGGTCCGCGGATCGCAGGAATCGAAGAAACGCGAGCTCGCGTGCAGCGGGACATCAACCGCGACCGCGATTTGGCCGAGGCGATTGCGGCGATCGAATCGGCGCTCAAAGCCCAAGAGACGAAAAAAGCCTACGACGTCCGCACTTCGCTGGTCCGTCGCTACCCACGCCTCCGAGACGATGCGCGGTTGTCCGAACTGGTGCTCGAGGCGAGCCGCATCCAGCAATCGCTCGTCAAGCCGCTCGAGTCGCTCCCGGCGGTCAGCCGCGAGCCGGTTGCCGGAAGCGAATTCCGCTCGGTGCTGCTGGCCAACCGCACCGGGAGCGGTGTTCCGGAGCTGGCCGATCGCGTGGTCTACATTCGGGCCCGCGGTTCGGTGCTGGCGCTGGCCGCCGATGACGGCCGAGTCCTCTGGCGGCGGTTTGTCGGCTACGAAAACGACAACGCTCCACTGCCACTCGGCGAATCGGCCGCCGACGGCGTGCTGTTGAGCGACGGCCGCGACGGCGAGCTGCAGCGGATCGCGGAGAACGAGGTGCAGTGGCGGTCGCAAATTGGCGAACCGTTCACCCAGGCGGTGGTCGACGACGAAACGATCTACACCTCGACCACCTCGGGCCGGCTGCTCGCCCTCGACGCCGAGAGCGGTGAAGCAAAGTGGGGGCGCCAGATCCCGCAACCGCTCGAGGTCAGTCCTGGGAAATCCGATCGTGGCGGGCACCTCTTCCTGCCAGCCGAACACAGCAACCTGTACGTGCTCGAGAGTGGCGACGGCCAGTGCCTGCAGTCGTACTACATCGGCCACGAAGCGGGAACGATCCGCGTCCCCCCGGTTCCCTTGCTCGGACACTTGTTCGTGATCGAGAACGCGGGGAGCGATTATGCACTCGTCCACATCCTTCGCGTTGACGAGCAAACGGGGAAGGTCGAACGAGCGCAAGGCAACTTCCGCTTGACCGGCAACGTCACCGTCTCGCCCGAAGTGCAAGGGCGGCGGCTGATCGTGCTGACCGACCGCGGCCAAGTCGCCGTGTTCGATGTCGAGCCGAGCGCCGAACGGGACAAGGTCTCGCGGGTGGCCGAACAGGTCGCGACCTACGATCGGCCGACCGAGACGCAGATGACCGTGGGCCGCAATCAGATGTGGGTCACCGGGACGCGGATCGGTCGCTTCGAACTGCAGATCAACACCGGCAAAGTCGTCCGCGACTGGGTTCGCCACGAAGGAGACCGGTTCATCGCCAAGCCGATCCTGATGGGTCAAACGCTGATCCACGCTCGACAGCTGCGGGGCACGCAAGGCGTGCGGATCACCGCCTCGCGGCCCGAAGATGCCCAAATGCTTTGGCAGACCGACGTCGGCGTTCCGACGGCGATGATCACGGCCGATCGAGCCACGCAGTCGATCTACGCGATCACCTCGCAGGCGGCGCTCTACCATCTCGACAGCGAAGCTCTGGAAAACGAGACCACAGCCGGTCCGGTCGAAAATCCAGGCGGGGCAGGGGTGGCAATGCGGTTCGAGGATCCGCTCGACGCCGACAACGGCCGCTACATCTTGACCAATCAAGAATCGGCCGAGCAGATCGTCCTCTTCGATCCGGCCCGCTCGAGCGAAAAGCTGCGGTTGGTGACGCTCTCGATGCCCCCGGGCAACTCCGAGGCGGACCCGATCCTGGTCGCCGGCGGGCTGCTGATGCCGCTCGATACCGGCCGAATCGTGCTGATGAACTGGCAGACCGGGATGCCGCTGGGGAGCCCCTTCCAGCCTCCCGCCAAGCCGGGCGAGAAAGTCCGCTGGACGACCCCGGTCACCAGTCCGGCCGATCCCGACCAGGTGCTGATCGGAGACAGCCGCGGGATGCTCTATCGGCTCCGCGCGGGCGAGCAAGTCCGCGAGCTGAGCAGCAAGGAAGTCACGCACCAGTTCGTCGGTCCCGCCGCGGCGATCCAAGGAAGCTGGATGGCCGCGGTCACCGGGGCCGCCGGAGATACGCTGGTCACGTTCAGCACGACCAGTTTGGAGGAGTCGCATCAACGGATGATGGGCGGGCGGATCGTCTTCGGGCCGGTGGCCGTCGGAGATGCCGTGCTGCTGCAGACCGAGGACGGCAAGCTACGGCGGGTCGACCAGGCGGCTGAAGAGATGTGGTCGCTCCAGTTGCCCGGCGGTCAACCGGTCGCGACGCCTCAAATCGTCGATGGCCGCTTGCTGGTCGCCGGTGCCGAAGGCTGGCTCGTGGCGATCGATCCCTCGAGCGGTGAAGAGACCGGGCGAGTCGAAATCGGCCAGCCCCTCTCGGGCAATCCGCTCCCACTCGGTTCGCGTTTACTGGTCCCCGGTTCCGAGGGAATCGTCTTCATCGTCGAGATGCCCTGAGGTCTGAGGAAACCCGAGATGAGTTTGTTTCGATCGATGAACCGCGACTGGACCGCCCAACGGCTCGGCTTATCCCAGCTGCTCGGCGTAACCCAGCTGCTCGGCCTCGCTCTGCTGGTCGGCGGTTGCCTGCTCGACAGCCGTTCGGCGTTCGCCCAGATCACCGCGAACTACGCCACCGAAGGGGAACCGGAGCAGGAAGGGATCGAGCTGCTGCAGACCGAGCCGTACGACCTGATTCGGTTTACCGAGAGGTCCGGAGGCGGCTGGGCGAAGGTAATGCCGATCGACTTCCCCGGGCGCAAAATCCCTCGAGACCCCAAAGGGACTCTGGCGGTCAGCGTGCTCGGCCTGCCTGGCAAAACCTACGAGGCCCAGTGGACCTCCATCGAATCGATCGAGCTCTGGGAGGATCGGCTGCTCAAGGAAGCCGAGCGGCTGATGGCGGCCGGAGAGTTTGGTGCCGCTTATCCGTTCCTGTCGGTGCTGTATCGCGACAATCCGAATCTGCCGAAGGTCGGGGAGCTGCGGAAGGAGTACCTGCTGAAAAACGCCGCGGCGGAATACACCGACGGCGACGCCCGCAAGACGTTGGCGATCCTCGAATCGCTGCGTGCCTTCGCTCCCGAATATCGCACCGACCAAGTCCTCCGCGCGATCAGCCAGATCACCGATCGCTTGATGCAGTCGATGCAGGACGCGGGGCGTTTGCAGGATGCCCAGCAGTTGCTCGCCCGCCTCAAAGAGGACTACCGCCCCGAAGAGGTCGAATCGATTCCGATCTGGGACGCCAAGTTCCTGAAGCTGGCCGAGGAAAAACGCGAGGAGGCGCTCGCCGCCCGCGATGCGAACCGCTGGCGGGAAGCCCGGCGTTTGGCGCTTGACAGCTACCACCTCTATCCGGCGATTCCCGGCGGCCGGGAGCTGGTCCGAGAGATTGAACAGGCCTATCCGCTGGTCAACGTCGGAGTCCTGCAGACCGCGACGGTGCTCGACCCGACCCGGATCGACAACTGGCCCGCCCGCCGCTCCGGCAGCCTGGTGTACCGCGCGCTGTTCGAAATGCGGAACGCCGGCTCCGAGGGGGGCGAGTACGAATTCCTGTTTGGCGACAGCAGCCAATCGCCCGACCGCCTGGAGCTGAATCTGGAGTTCCGCCCGGAACGGCTCGAGGGTCCGCTGTCGGCGATCAGCTCGTTCTCGGTGGCCGACCGGCTCACGTCGCTGGCTCTCCGCGACTCGTCCGACTACCGCCCCGCTTGGGCCGGCGTCGTCGACTCGCTGGCGGTTCCCGGACCGAAGCGGCTCGACATCTTTCTGCGTCGCCCGCACGTCCTCCCGCAGTCGTTGCTGCAGGTCAAAGTCGATGGCAGCTGGGTGGGTCTTCCGGAGAACTCGCCAACCGGCGCCTACCGAGTGGCCGACGAGCAGTACGAAGAAGGCGTCACCCGCTACCTGCTGGCCGAGGACCTTCCCTACGAAGGAGGACGGCCGCGAGAGGTTGCCGAAGTCCAGCAAGACGACGCGGCCGGTGGAGTCGCTTCGCTCCTGCGAGGCGACCTGGATGTGCTCGACCACTTGTTTCCAGCCGATGCGGCGAGACTCCGCGATGCTCCCAACATCCGCGTGGAAAATTACCCGCTGCCCACGGTCCATTTGCTGATCCCGACCTCGGACCATCCGTACTTGAGCGAGCGGACGTTCCGCCGGGCACTCGTCTACGGCATCAACCGCCAAGACATTTTGAAGGGCGAGCTGCTCGGCAACACGTCGCTTCCTGGTTGCCGGGTGATCTCCGGGCCATTCCCGGCTGGAGTCACGCCGGATGATCCGCTGGCGTATGCCTACGACGAATCGATCGCCGCCCGCACCTACCAGCCGCGGCTGGCCAAGCTGCTCTCGACGATGACCGAGCAACGCCTGAAGGGGGAAGCGGATCGAGCCAAAACCACCCCGCCCGAGCTGACGCCGCTGCGGATCGCCCACCCGCAAGACGACCTGGCGCGGATCGCCTGCCAAGCGATCAAACAGCAGCTGACGATGCTGGAAATCCCGGTCGAGTTGGTCGAATTGCCGACCGGCGTGTCGCAGCCCGAGGCGGGGACCGCTGACCTGGTCTACATGACGGTCGCGCTGTGGGAGCCGATCACCGACGCCCGCCGCGTCCTCGGTCCGGAGGGGCTGGCCCATAGCCAAGACCAGTTGATCGGGCTCGGGCTGCGGCGGCTCGAATCGGCTCGCAATTGGCGAGAGGTTCGCGAGCGGCTGTTCGATCTGCACAGCATCGTGCATCACGAGTTGCCGGTGATCCCGCTGTGGCAATTGGTGGACTCCTACGCCTACCGCAGCGAGCTCTCGGGAGTCGGAACGAATATCGTGTCGCTGTACCAGAACGTCGATCGCTGGAGGTTGGCGCGATGAACCGCACTCTTTGGATCCTGTCCGTTCTCTGCTTCCTGCTGCTCACGCCTCGCTCGAGCCGCGCCGATGAGCAGCCCGAGTTGCCTTGGGATTACGATCCCTACCGGGTGATGATCTGGATCGCCGGCGCCGACACCGCGCGCGTCGAGGAACACTTGCGGGAGCCGCTGCTGGAGTTTCTCGATCGCGATTTTGCCGCTCTGTGGCGGACTGACGTGGCGGCCGCACCGCGTGGTTTGACCGCCATGGCCCGCCGCGATCTGACTTCGATCACCTACGACTCTCTGACGGCGAACGATCCGGTGATCGCCCTCAAACGCGATCACGAGAACGCCGCCCGAATTCGCTTTCCGAGCGATCTGGCGGAAAAGGTCCAGCGAATCCGCGTCGCCGCCGAGCACGCCGCCGAAGTGGCCGAGCGAGGCAAAGCAGCGAGCAACCCCACGCTGCACGGGGCGGTCGCTCGGTTCGAAGCGGTCGAGGGCGATCTGCTGACGGTCCAGTCGCTGTGGTCCGAGGAAGCGACCGAGGCTGTCCTGTTGCCGCGAGGGATGGCGATCGGCTTGGAACCCGAACCCAAGCTGATCGAACTGGAGGTCGAGGGACGCGTCGGAGCGATGCTGGAGAACTACGACAAGTTCTTCTTCGTCTCGCTCGAAGACCGTGGCATGGGAGCCGATGTCGCGGCTCGCGAACTCGATTGCCTGATGCGTTATCCGGGGCCCGAGATTCGCGAAATCGCCGGCGACGCGGAGGAGATCCCCGCAGCGATCGCTCGCGCGGTTTCGAACGCCTTTGCCCCCATGGTGCGAGTCGAAGATGTCGGCAGCCGGGAGGGTCAGGGACGCGTGCGGGCCGGGAGCCTGATCACCGCCAAGAACTCTCCTGCCGCGATCACCGTCGGCGACTATCTGCAGCCGATGATCCGCAAGAACGACCGCATGGGCGAGCCGATGTTCCTGCAGGTCATCGATTGGACCTACCTGGCCGTCACCGAGCAGAGCGACTCGAAGGTCTCGATGCAGATCCACTCCGGGCGGGCCGGAGCGCTGGCCGGTCGTCGCAACAGCCGCACCGAACGGATCGCTCTGAAAGTCCGCACCACGCGTCCTGCCACGACGCTCCGGCTGCATGCCAAGGGTGATCCCGAGTCGCCGCTCGTTGGCTACGACGTGTATGAACGCGACCTGGAGTCCGACGAGATGCGGCTGATCGGCCACACCGACTGGGACGGTCGATTGCGGGTCGAGAAAGCCGACTCTCCGATGCGGTTGCTGTACGTCAAAAACGGGGGAGCCGTCCTGGCTCGCCTGCCGCTGGTCCCGGGGCTGACCGAAATGGAGACCGCGGATCTGGTCGGAGACGACATTCGCCTCCAGGCCGAAGCCTACATCCGAGGCGTCCAGAACGCGATCATCGACTTGGTCGCGATCCGCAGCCTGCTCGCCGCCCGCATCCGCTTGCGGCTGGAGAATGGCGAAATCGACGAAGCGACCGAATTACTCGAGGCGCTCCGCCAAGAGCCGAGCTACGAAAAGATCGCCAACGACATGGCGGTCGCCCAAACCGTGATCAAGTCGAGCAACCGCAGCGAGCAGCGGAAGATCGACACGATGTTCGGCGAGACGCGGACGCTGCTGGTCAAGCACATCAGCCCCTCGCTGATCCGCACGCTCGAAACCGAAGTGGCGGCAGCCAAAAAGAAGCCCCCTAAGGACGAGCCAGCCCCCAAAGCCGAGCCGGCTCCCAAGGACGAGGCGGAGGAAGCATAGTCGCCTTTCGCTCCGCGAAAGTAGCGCGGAATCGCTACTTTCGCGGAGCGAAAGGCGACTAAGGGTCTCCTATTCGCGGGTCAAACCCATCGCACCCTCCCGGCGGGAGGGTGATCTCTTATCGCCCGTTCACTCGGGCTTGCGTCGCCAGGCGGGTTTCTTTTGCCGCGCCTTCGGATGGTGCTGGACCTGCAAGTGGGGGGCGCTTTTGGCGAGCAGCTTGGCTCCCTCGGGGCGACTGGTGCCGCGGACGACGAGGGCCCGCAGCTTGCCTTCGGCGCGCCGATAGAGCTCGTCGATCTCGAACTCGACGAACTGCCCTTTGCGTGGCGTCGCGTCGCGAGGTCCGGCAGGCTCCCACTTGGTCACGTGAAAGAAGACGTCCTCGCGGTAGTCCTCCGCTTCGATGAAGCCGTACTTGCCGCTTTCGTCGATGTGCCGGATCCGTCCCAGCCGACGACGCTGGAGGATAAAGGGCTCAGTGTTCTTTTCGGTCATATCAGTTCAGGTGAGGGTCGCACTCAGTATCGTCGACTCCGACCCAAGACGCTAGGGAATGACCGACTCCGCTGCGAACCAGATGGGGCCACATCGATTCATCCGCCTCAAAGACGCGATCGGCGGTGGCCGGCAGCAGGTACCAAGCCCCGGCAGCAATCTCCTTTTCCAATTGCCCGCTCTGCCACGCAGCGTGCCCGATGATCAACCGCATCGGACCGTCGGCGGTGTGCGAGACGAGTTCCTGCAGATGCTCCTTTTGAGCCGCGACATAGACGCCCGAGCCGGTCTCGGCTTCCGCCAATTTCTGCTGGGCGTGCAACGCGACGACGGGCCCCGCCATCGGCCCCCCAAAATGGATACTGCGGTTATTCGGCCGCGGAATCCGCGATTCGCCCGCATCGAGCAGCTTCCAGAGCTCTTCCGGGCCCGGCTGCAAGGGCCGGTTGAGCAAGACGCCAATCGCCCCATCTTCATCGTGATGCATGACCAAACAGACCGATCGACCGAACAAGGGGTCGACCATGCTGGGCGACGCAACGAGCAATTTCCCCGTGAAGGAATCGGACATGGGAAGGTTTGCCATCAAAACCTAAAGGTAAGAGGGAAAGCACTGCCAAACTGACAGACCAAACCAATCAGTCCCTAGGAAAATCGCAAGTTGCGGACCAATGGTTGCGGCCGAGGGGACGCCACAGACGAAAAACTTTTCCCCGTCGCACCCAAATCCGCACGATTGCGCAAACCGCCAAAACCGGGCCCCGGAAAGTCCGAGCAGGTCACAGTTAAATCAGCTAAATCAGCCGCCACGCGATAGCCCGAATTATTCATCAGCCGCCGGGCGCTAGCCCCCGGTTCCCGAAAACGCCGTGACAACCGGACGCTAGCGCGTTGCGGCTGATGAACAATTCGCGCTGGCGCCGTCGGCTCAGGGTTTTTCGACCGAGCCTGACGTACCCCGCGCGCGTGCTCTTCTACTCGGCCTTCACCGAAATCCGTTTCGCTTGGCTGCTCTCGGACTTCGGGAGCCGCAGTTCGAGCACGCCATTGTGGTAGCGCGCATCGATCTCTTCCTCCCGCACGTTCTGCGGCAGCGTGAACGACTCGTAGAAACGACCGTACCGGCGGTAACCGTTATCTCCCTCTTTTTGCTCTTCGCGATGCTCCGCCGTCATCGTGAGCACGTTGCCGGCGAGCTTGACGTCGATTTCATCGGGTTCGAACCCCGGCAGTTCCGCCCGCACGAGGTACTCGTTCTCCTGATCGTCCCACTCGACCTGGCCGCCGATCAACGACTGATCACCGGGGAAGCCGAGACCGGTCGCTCCTTCTTCGAGGAAGCGATCCCAGAGCTCATCGAAATCGCGGCGAAAGCGAGCCAGGGGATGGCTCTCTTCCTGCCGCCGCTTGAGCCCGCCCTGCTGTTGTTGCCGGTGCGGGAGTAATTTCTCGAACATGGTTCATTACCTCCTGAACAGTTCCACAAAAGGACACCTTCCCCCCTCGGCGAGCCGTTATTCGGCTCGCACCTCAATCCGCCTCGGTCTGGCTTTCTCCGATTTCGGCAAATGGATCGTCAGCACACCGTGACGCATTTCGGCACAGATTTTCTCGACGTCGATCGACTCGCCAACGGCAAAGGTGCGGTGGTAATCTCCCACTCCATATTCCCGATAGAGAAAACTCACATTCTGCTGCCGCGGAGCCACCTTTCCATGGATCGACAACTCGCCATTTTCAAAACGAATGTCGATATCCTCTGGACCGACGCCTGGCATATCTCCGTAGAGCACCAATCCCTCGTCCATTTCTTGGATATCGAACTGGGGCATGTACGTCGCTTGGCGAGTCGCTTCGCGCTGCGGCTTGTCTCCTCCCACTTGGGCTCGGGTCATCGCTGTAGTCATCGCAAAATCCTCCTATATATTTTTTTAACCGAAAGTAGACTTTACTCCGCTTTCACCGTGATCCGCCGCGGCTTCACCTCGGGACTCTTCGGCAAGGTTAAAGTCAGCACACCATGGCGAAATTCGGCGGAAACGTGTTCGCTGTCGACTCGGCAGGGGAGCTCAAGCATTCGGCTGTAGCTGCCTTCCTCGCGTTCTTGGCGATGCCACGTTCCCTGCGGAGTTTCGGGACGTTTCCGCTGCCCTTTAAGGCTTAGCTGATTGCCTCCCGTGACATAGATCTCGAGATCCTCGGGGCCGACGCCTGGCAACTCCGCTTCTAAGAACAAGTTGTCGTCGTCTTCCCAAAGGTTCATGGGGGGATAGGCCGGGGCCGCCAGCGGCGATGAACGCCGATCTCCATAGCGACCAAAGACGCGGTCCATTTCATTCCGCAGCCGATTCACTTCCGCCAACGGCTCCCATCGCATCGATGCCATCGCAGTCGCTCCTTAGGATCAAGGTACGGAAACCAATTGTGAGATTTTGTACGTGTGGTGCCCCACTCCTGGGTGTCACTGCAAAATTGACAGCCCGAAGGACGCTAAAGGAGAAAATAGCAAGCAGCGCGCCACTCGCTTACGAGCACCCCATCATGGTGGTTAGATTGTCAACCGCAACTGCTCAGAACTCCCGCCGTCGCGGATTCCTGGGCTTTTCGATTTCGGTGACGATTTGTCCATGGCGAAAGATCGTCACCGTACCGGTCGACTCGCTGACGGTGATCGCGATCGCATTGGTCACCGAGGTGATTGCGGCGGCGGCGTGGTGGCGGGCGCCGAGCCCGTGGGGCAGGATGCACTCGACCTGCTGGGGCCCGGTTTTGAGGAGGCTGCCGCAGGTGACGATGACGCCGTCTCCTTCGATGATGAACGCTCCGTCGATGGCCGACAGTTCCTTAGTCGTCTCCTCCAGGTTGGGGTCGAGCAGATTCCGCTCTTCGGCGGGATAACCGCGGAACGGATTGATGATCATCTGCTTGGAGAGCCGGATGACGTTGGGCGTGTCGCCGACGACGAACAAGGCGCCGACCGGCTTGCCTTCCCGCCCTTCGCTGCCGAGCTCCGCCGCGATGTCGATCACCCGCTCGATAACCTGCGGCATCACGTCGGCCGGCAGCCGCTCGTCACCATGGGTGCTGAGGCCTTCCATTCCCCATCCGACTTCGGCCACGACGATCGTGTCGAGCCGGCCGCTGTCGGAAGCTCCGGTCACACAGATGACCGTGTCGCCGCGGCGGACGACGCCGTGCGACCAGGTGAGAAACACACCCATCTTCACCAGCCCGATGCGTGTGAGATTGACGTTCGGGATCCGAATAATCCGCGCCGGGTCGAGGGCTCCGGCCGGGCTTCCCGCCCGACAGATGTAGTAAGCCTTGCTGGCCAACTCCGGGGGCAAAGGAAGCGGCTCGCAACCGAGCGCATCGGAATAGATAAAGACGGCTTGACCGCCACAAGCCTCGAAGATTGCCGAGAGGTATTGAACCAGAGCCGTGGTGATTCGCTTGGAGGTCGTTTGGCGGTCTTCCATACATCCCTCGGGAAGAGCCTTGCTCCTCCGGGCTGCATCTTCGGGCCGCTCCTAGACGAGATTCCCGATGATGGCGTTTCGATCGATTAGCCGCTGCTCGCCGTCCTCGCCGCTGACCCCGCAGGCCCGCAGCCACCGCCTCCGCAGCTGGTCCTGGATGGCGGTTGGCACGCGATGGCCGGCGGCAGTGGCTGCCAATTTGCCGCCGGCTCGATGCAGATGACCTCCCCCGTGGCCGAGGCCGCGGATCGTCTCCTGCAGCAGCAGCGTCGCGTTTCCAGCGTCGCGGGCCGTTCGTGCCGAGAGGAGTACGTCGGCGTTGAACACGGCCCCGCACAGCACTCGTTGAATTCCCTCGCAACGGATCAGCAAATCGCCCAACTCGCCAACCGTTTCGGGCCCTTCGGCGTGGGGCAGCATGCAGAACGCCGCATCGCCATAGACGAACGTGTTCTGTAAGCCCAGGACAAGGTCGCTGAAGTAGCCGCGCGTCAGCGGGGCCTCCTCGATCTCGGCCAGCACGCTAGGGTCCCCCAGCCGCGTCAACCAGGGAAGGACCGCCCGATCGATGCGTGAATACCCCCACTCGCTGCCCCGAGTCTCGGTGCGAATCGCATACAGCAGCGCCGTCGCCAAATCGCTTGGCGGCTCCAAACCCTGTTCGCGCAGGTACGTAGCCGCAATCGTGGCAGACGCCGCCACGTGCGGACGGACGTCGAAGAACACTCGCGGCGGCTGGCCCTGCTCACCTCGATGGCCCTGCTCACCCCGGCGGCCCTTCGTCCGCCGCGAGCGATGGGCGGGGGGGTGCCCCTCCAGGGGCGCGTGGTGGTCGATCACCGCCACTGGCCGAATCGCGGCACTGCCGAGCAGGTGGTTCGTCGCTTCGAGACCACAATCGACGAGAATCGCCGCAGTTCGCTCGTCGGTACGCAGCTCGTCGAGCAACTCGATCGGCGGGCTCAGCAGCTTCACCATCTGGCGGTTCTCGGCCCGCACGATCGCCCCGCCACCGATCAGCCGCACTGGTTTGTTGGTGCGGTTCTCGAGCAGGTACTTGATCGCCCAGCCGCTTGCAATCGCATCGGGATCAGGGTTGTCGTGCATCACCACGACGGCGCCGCAAAACGGTTCGAGGACCGTCAACAGTTTCGCCGAGCGTTTGGTCTTCGCACCCATCGTTGCTGCGATCATGTGTTGTCCTCCTCGTCCCCCTTGGCAAGCTTCGATGCTTTGCCCCCTAAAGTGGCAAAGCATGTGCCACCGCTCCCCCGGAAACGTCTACGATTAGGCGACGCGAGGCTGTGGCAGAAAATCCTGAGCCGACGGCGCTGGGCTCTGTCAGAAAATCTTGAGCCGACGGCGCTAGCCGCGGGTGCTGCAGCGAAAATTCCGGGCCAGCGAGGCCCGAGGCTAGCGCCTACGGCTCAAAAGACTGAAATCACTCGGTTTTCGGACAGAGGCTAGCGCCGACGGCTCAACAGACCTCACAAAATCACGGCAAAACCTTGAGCGACGGGAACGATGGCGCGGAACTACGAAGAGATGCGACGGATCTACATGAGCGGCGGAATCGACGAAGCGGAGGTCGCCGCCGACCCGGCCGAGCAGTTCCATCGCTGGTTCGCCGAAGCGCTCGACTCGTCGCCGGGGGACTGGTTCGAAGCAAACGCGATGACGCTGGCGACCTCCGACTCCTTGGGACGAGTCGCCGCCCGGATCGTGCTGCTCAAAGGCTTTGAGGGCGACTCCCCCCTCTTCTACACCAGCTACGACTCCGACAAGGGCCGGCAGCTGGCCGAGAACCCCGCGGCGGCAGTCTGTTTTTACTGGTCCCATCTGGAACGCCAGATCCGCATCGAGGGGCGCGTCGAAAAGGTCGATCCGGAACTCAGCGATCGCTACTTCCAAAGCCGCCCGCGAGGCAGCCAGCTCGGTGCCCTGGCGAGCCAGCAATCGGCGGTCGTCGCCAGCCGTCAGGTGCTCGAGGACCGCGTCGCCGAACTGGATGCCCTGTACCAAGGGCAAGAGGTTCCGCGGCCGGAGAGCTGGGGCGGCTATCGACTCCTGACCCACCGCTACGAATTCTGGCAAGGCCGCCCAGACCGAGTTCACGATCGGATCGTGTACCTCCGCGAAGACGCCGGCGGCTGGCAGCGGAAGCGGCTCTCCCCCTAGCTCTCGCGGCCATAGTCGCCTTTCACTCCGCGAAAGTTGCAGTGCATAGTCGCCTTTCGCTCCGCGAAAGTTGCGGTGCATAGTCGCCTTTCGCTCCGCGAAAGTTGCGGGCCTGCGCTACTTTCGCGGAGCGAAAGGCGACTATGGGAGCGTCCGGTTCTCACGGCATTTTCGAGAACCGGGGGCTAGCGCCCGGCGGCTGATGAATAATCCGGTCGAGCGAGTGGCGGCTGGTAATCGGAGGGGCACGCCCGAACCAGCGATGAGCGACAACGGTGCTCCGGAACCCGGTACACTGTCGCCTTTCGTTTCCTGCCCCCCTGGGAGAGCTTCACGATGCTTCAGCGTTTCCGGCACATCGCGGCCGCCGTCCTGATCACCTCGCTCCTGGCCGCACCGGCCAGCGCCGACGTGCAACTGCCAAATGTGTTCAGCAGTTCGATGGTCTTGCAGCAGAAGCAACAGAACAAAGTCTGGGGCAAAGCGGAGCCAGGTGAGGCGGTCACTGTCACGATCGATTCCCAGACCCATCAAGCGAAAGCCGACGACCAAGGTCGCTGGCACGTGATGCTCGAACCGCTCAAGGTCGGCGGTCCCTACACGCTCGTCGTGCAAGGCAACAACAAGGTCCAGTTCGACGACGTGCTGGTCGGAGAAGTGTGGGTCTGCTCCGGCCAGTCGAACATGGCCTGGACCGTGGATCGTTCGACCAACCCCGACCTCGAACGGCTGGCGGCCCATTACCCACAGATCCGGATGATCAACTTCCCCCAAGTGGGTTCGCAGGAGCCGATCTGGACGCACGACGTGCAGTGGCAGGTGTGTTCGCCGGAGACGGTCGGAAACTTCTCGGCCGTCGGATACTTTTTCGCCCGCCAGCTCCATGAAACATTGGACGTCCCGGTCGGGATGATCAACAACGCCTGGGGCGGCTCGGCGGCGGAAGCCTGGGTCGATCGCAAGACGCTCGCAGAGGACGGGCGGTTCGACGGGCTGATGGAACGCTGGAAGTCGATGGAAGATCGTTATGCCGAGCTCTCCGGTCGCGATGATCTGGATGCGAACCAGAAGAAAGAGCTGACGAATCTGATGCGGGCGATGGGAGGCAACCAGCGGCCGGCAAACATCTATAACGGCGTCCTCGAATCTCACCTCGGCTACGGGATCCGCGGCGCCATCTGGTACCAGGGCGAATCGAACGCCGGTCGGGCTTACCAGTACCGCGACCTCTTCCCGCTGATGATCTCCCGGTGGCGGGAGGAATGGGGCCAAGGCGACTTCCCGTTCTACTGGGTTCAGCTAGCCGACTTCCGCGCCGAAACGGCCGAGCCGCAGGAAAGCGATTGGGCCGAGCTCCGCGAAGCGCAGACGATGACGATGGACAAGCTGCCCCACACGGGGGAAGCGGTGATCATCGACATTGGTGAAGGCAAGGACATCCACCCCCGCAACAAGTACGACGTCGCGCTGCGGCTGGCTCGCTGGGCCTTGGCGAACCAGTACGGGATCGAGATTCCCTTCCAGAGCCCGCGGTTCAAATCGATGGAGATCGAGGGCTCCAAAGCGATCCTTAGCTTCGATCACGTCGGTCCCGGCTGGCGTCCGTTCGACGTCCCGCAGCCGCGCGGCTTTGCGATCGCCGGCGAAGACCGCAAGTTCGTCTGGGCCGATGCTAAGATTCTCCCCGACGGGCGGATCGAGGTCTCGAGCAGCGAAGTCTCCGAGCCGGTCGCCGTGCGCTACGGCTGGGCCGATAACCCGGTCGTCAACATGTACAGCCAGACCGACCTGCCGCTGACCCCGTTCCGGACCGACGACTGGGACGGAGTCACCAAGGGCAAGCAGTAATTAGTACGTCAGCAGCAGACGGCGGTTTGTGACACAGTCGTTTAACGGCAAGCCGAAGGCGACTGTGTTTTAAAAAGCAGTCGCCTGCGGCTTGCCGTTAAACGATTCGCCTGCCGGGCGGCTACAGCATGTCCATCGGATCGATGTCGATCACGAACTGGATATCGGACTTGGGAGGCGGCTTGAGATCGGCCGCGGCGCGGCGGATCACGCCTCCCAAGACGGCCGCGTCGCCGCACTGCAGTAAGACGTGAAAGCGAAACTTGCCGCGGAGTCGGGAGATGGGCGGCGGAGCGGGACCGAGGATCCGCACGTCGGCTCCCTTGAGCGTCCGGACCGCTTCAAGGCGTTCGACGAGCGATTCGGAAAACGCTTCGGTGGCCCGCTCGTCGGAGCCGCGGATGATGATCCGCGCGACTCGGCCGTGGGGCGGGTAAGAGTACTTCCGTCGCTGCTCGAGTTCCTCCTTGGCGAAGGTTTCGTAGTCGTGTCGCGCGGCCGCTTGGATCGCCGGGTGCTCGGGGGTGTAGGTCTGGACCAGCACGCGGCCGCCGCGGTCGCCGCGCCCGGTGCGACCAGCGACTTGCGTGACTAACTGGAACGTCCGCTCGGCGGCGCGGAAGTCGGGAAAGTGCAAGGCGGTGTCGGCATTGATCACGCCGACAAGCAAGACGTTGGGGAAGTCGAGCCCTTTGGCGATCATCTGCGTGCCCAGCAAAATCTGGAGCTCGCCACGGCGGAAGGCCGAGAGGACCCGCTCGTGGCTCCCCGGCTTCCGCATCGTGTCGCTGTCCATGCGAGCCAGGTGGGCTTCGGGAAAGCGGGCCTTGACCTCGGCTTCGAGCCGCTGGGTGCCGAGCCCTCCATAACGGATCCCGTCGAACTTGCACTCCGGGCACCACGGCGGCGTGGGGATCTGGTAGTCGCAGTAATGGCAGATCGCTTTGCTGCCGTCGCGGTGGTGGGTCAGCGGCATGTCGCAGTCGGGGCAGCCGACGACGTGGCCGCAGGCTGGGCACTGGATCGAGGTCGCGAAGCCGCGGCGGTTGAGCAGCAGGATGACTTGGCCTTGGTCGCGAATCGTCTGCTGGATCGCCTGGTGCAGCGGGCGGCTGATCGATCCGCTGCTCCGCTGGTCCTTCATCCGTAGATCGACGAGCTGGACATCGGGCAGCGGGCGGTTCTCGACCCGGTGCGTCATCTGGACCAGCGTGGCTCGCCCACTCTTAGTCGCGTTCCACGACTCGAGCGAGGGGGTCGCCGAGCCGAGCACCAGCGGAAAGCCGCCGATCGCCGCTCGCCGCCGGGCGACGTCGCGGGCGTGATAGCGGGGGACGGTGTCTTGTTTGAACGAGGCGTCGTGCTCTTCATCGATCACGATCAGCCCCAGGTTCGGCAGCGGGGCGAAGACGGCGCTGCGGGGCCCGACGACCACGTGCACTTCGCCCGCGGTGATCCGCTGCCAGTGGTAATGCCGCTCGGACGGCGACATCTGGCTGTGCAGGACGGCGACCGATTCAAAGCGGTCCTCGAACCGCTGCCGCGTCTGCGGCGTCAGGCTGATCTCCGGGACCAGCACGATCGCTTGCCGGCCGAGCCGCCGAAGGTGTTCGATCGCGCGGATGTAGACCTCGGTCTTGCCGCTGCCGGTGACGCCGTGGATCAGCAGATTGTGAGCCCCGCCCGCGTCGATCGCCGCATTGATCCGCGCCAGCCCCATCCGCTGCTGGTCGGTCAACTCGAGGCGAGGCAGCGCGGCGGCAGGGCGGGGCGGGGCAAGCGCGCCGCCGGTTTCCATCACGCGTTTGACTTCGGCCGTCAAAAAACCTTTCTTCCGCAACCGCCGGATCGGATCCTCGGTGCACTCGGCGAGCGTCGCCAATTGGCTGGTCGTCAGCGGCCGGGCCGCGGCGATCAAATGCCGCAGCGCCGATCGCTGCTTGACCGGCAAGGCGTCGACCACCGCGTCGTCGAGCGCTTGGGGCGTCGGTTTGACGAAGGTCCGCTCGCGAGTTCCCGCCCCGCCGCGGACTCCCGCCGGGATCAGCGCATCGAAGACCTGTCCCGGCGGCGCCTGGTAGTAGTGGCTCATCCAGAGCACCAAGTTGACCATCTGCGGACTGCACAGCGGGTCGTCGTCGACGAGCTCGGCGACATCCTTCATCGATCGCGCCGGGCGGAGTCCCGCTCCGACCTCGGTGCACCAGCCGAGGACCGTGCGATTGCTGCGGCCGAGCGGTACGCGGACCCGCATCCCGGGAGCGAGCGAGTCGACCAACCGCGGCGGGACCCGATAGTGAAACGGCCCGTGCGGGGCTTCGGAAAAGACGACTCCCGCAGCCACCGTCGCGTCGTCCGCTTCGATTTCCCACGGCGGCGCATCGCGCTCGAACAACTCTCCCTGCTGGACTTCCTCGCCCGCTCGATCTTCGTTCGCCGCTCGATCTTCGTTCGCCGCTCGGGGATTATTCGGAGAGGGAGCCATGAGCAGCGGGGGCAGCGCAGGAGGAGAAGTCACCACGGGAGCTCCTAGGATAACGTCCGCCGCCGGAATTGCCGAAGCACCCAGTTGCTGGGGAGGAGTCGCTGAAGGAGCTGACATCGCTCTGGTCCTCAGGATCGAATCGCCGAAACCGATCCGCCGCAACGCCGGGGGATCTGCTGAGGATTATCCGCCCGGCGAGTGACACCTTTGGTCAAAGCGGCAAGGAAAAATCGGCAAAAACGCAGCAAGACCGCGCGCGGAAAAATCGTTTAACGGCAAGCCGAAGGCGACGGTGTTTCAAAAAGCAGTCGCCTTCGGCTTGCCGTTAAACGACTGTGTGACTGAACTGCTCGAATGCCCGAGGGGGAGGGTGACGTAATACACCGGCCCAGTGGAGAATGGGCGACGCAGCGAGGGGGAATTGACGCCGAGAGCGGGAGGGGGACTTCGAGACGATGGGGTTGCGGATTGGGATTTTTGGCGGGTCGTTTGATCCGATCCACGTGGGCCATCTGATCTTGGCCGATACATGCCGCGAGCAATTGGAGCTCGACCGCGTGCTGCTGGTCCCCACGGCCACGTCGCCGCTGAAGCTCTCGGGGCCGCGAGCCAGCGACGCGGCGCGGAGCGAGATGGTTCGCTTGGCGATCGCCGGAACCGAGACGCTCGAGCTCGAGACGCTGGAGATTGAGCGGGGCGGGGTCAGCTACACGATCGAGACGGTCGCCGCCCTCGAGCAGCGGTGGCCGGGCGATGAGCTGGTGTTATTGATGGGAGCCGACGCGATCGCCACGCTTGAGCTGTGGCACCAACCGGCGGAACTTCTGCGGCGCGTTCCGCTGGGCGTGGTCCTCCGCGGTGGCGAACCGGCCCCCGATTTCGCCCGTGCCGCCGAGCTGCTCGACGAGCCCGAGCGGGCGGGCTTCAGCCCGCGGCTGGTTCCGATGCCCGAGATCCGCCTGAGCAGCACCGAACTGCGGCAGCGGATCGCCGCCGGCCGCAGCATCCGCTTCCGGACCCCGCGGGCGGTCGAAGAGTACATCGCCGCCAACGGGCTCTACCGCGGCGGATAACGCCGTACGGAGTACTCAGTACTCAGGACTCAGGACTCAGGACTCAGTACTCCACATCCATCCCCAAGCGGGAGCGGAGGACGTCGAATTCGCGGGCGAACCGTTCGCTGCTACTGTGAACGTGTTCGGCTTCGGTGATGAAGCGGATATCGGGCGAGGGATAGACGTCGTGCTCGATCAGCCGGGCTTCGAATTCTTGCAGCGGTTCGCCGTAGGCAATCAGCAGCTTGTGTTCGTCGAGCTGAACTTCCTGACGGCGGCGCGGATTGACGATCGCGATTCCGCAGCAGCCATCGTTGAGCAGCAGATCTTCGAAGTCGACCAGCACGCTCTGGAGCACTGGCATGTCGATGTGCTCGCGGTAGTAATCGCGATGACCGTGACCTCCTTGATGGCTACTTTCGAGCACCACGTCGACCACGGGGCCGAGCGTCTCCATCAGATCCATCAATACGTCGAGCAGAAAGTCGCGGCTGGCCGCGGCCATCACGACCGGGATCCGATCGCCACTCGCTTCGTCGCAGTACTCGTCGTGACGGAATCCTTGCCGCGGTACCACCTGCAGGTCGTAGGAGGGGCGAACCGCTTCGGTCAGCTCGAACGAGCCGTACCGATCGATGCCCATGTGTGCCTGCAACTCTTCGTCGCTGAGCTGATCGAAGCTGTTCGCAGTACCCAAACGCATGGACCCTTCTGGTCCAGTGCTACGGAGGATCCGTTTGAGAAAACCCATGTTTGCTCTCGGTCGGTTTCAAATCATCTCGGCTCCGCTCGCCCACTTTGCAGAGGGGGGGCGGCCGATTGCGGGGACACGCCAAGTCGATCGTTTCGATCAACACCCAACGCTAGGTCACAATCGCAAGGGCAGACCGACCGGGAGGAAGAGAACTGGGCCGAGTCGGCGCGGCACCCCCCAGTAAATCCCGCCCGACCGGCACAACACGACCGCCAGCCCCCCGCTGCAGGCGATTCGTACCAACTCGACTGGAGCTTCGGGTATAAAGAATCTGGTCGCGCCTCGTTTCCTCTCCCCGCCTCGCTCGGATGCCATGATTCACCGCTTGGAAGCCCCCACGCCTCAGCCCACTCCAGCGATCGCTCGCCTCGCCGCCGGCTCCTGGTGGCTCTGCGGGCTGCTGCTGCTCGGCCTCGGGTGCGACCGGCCGCCACGGCCCCAAGTTGAGCACGTGGCTCCCGAACGGCCGCGGGTACCCTCTCCGCCGCCAGCCCCGCCGTCGCTCCCCAGCGGGTTGCCGACCAGCGGCAAGCCGCTTGTGTTTGCCCTCGAGGCGCCCTTCGATCTGTGGGATGCGTACTTCCTCAGCGGCGAACAGATCGGTTACAGCCACATCCACGCCGAACCGACAGCCAAGGACGACGAAATCCGCTACCAGGTGACCGAGCGGATGCGGCTTCGCCGAGGCGACTCGATCCTGGACCAGCACCTCCAGCAGACCAGCTACGAAACGCTCGACGGCCGCCTGCTGCGGTTCGAAGCGCTGCTCGACGTCAATGGCGAGCGAACCGAGACGCGGGGCGAAGTCCGAGGCGACGAGCTGGTGATCGAGACCCAGCGGGCAGGGCAAGCCGAACCGCAAGTGCAGGAGCGGCGGATCGAGTGGGAGCGGTCGATCGGTGGGCTGCTGGCCCTGCAGCAATCGCTCAAGGAAAAACCGCTCGCTGCAGGCGAGCAACGGCGAATCCAAGCCCTGGCCCCGATGTTCTACGAGGTCGGCGTGCTCGACGTCCGCGGCGCCGGCCTCACCGCGGTCCCGCTGCTCAGCGCCGAACCGGAACAGCTCTTGGAGGCCGAATCGATCTCCTCGATCGAGGGCAACCCGCTACTGAAAATGCACCTCTGGTTTGACGCTGAGGGAAACGTGCTGAAGTCGTACGCCCCGAGCCTCGGGCTGAGTATTTTCCGCACGGACGAACAGACGGCAAAGCAGTTCGCGACGCCCGAGATCGACTTGATGGTCCAGTCGCGGATCCCGCTCGAGGCGCCGATCGAGCGGCCGCGCGAGCTTCGCGAGACGGTCTTTGCGGTCCAGACTCAAGATCCCCAGCTGGCCTCGCGGTTTCTTCAGGACGCTCCGGGCCAGCGGGTTCGCCAGGCGGAGGGCGAGGTCTTTGAAGTGACCGTGGAGCAGGGGCTCGATCGCCAGTTCGCAGGCTTGCCGCCGAGCGAAGAGGACCGCCGCAGCAATCCGCTGATCGAAAGCACCAATCGCGGTGTCCAGGAACTGGCGGCAATCCCCGAAGCGACCGACGAGGTCGCACTCGCCAAAGAGCTTGCGAGGCTCGTCTACACCACGATCAGCGAAAAGAATCTCGAGAGCGGCTTTTCCTCAGCCGCCGAAGTCGCCGCGAGCCGCCAAGGCGACTGCACCGAACATGCGGTGTTGCTCGCTGCGATGTGCCGGGCCCGCGACATCCCAGCCCGCGTCGCGGCAGGTTTGATGTACGTCGACTCGACCGAGGGCCCCGCGATGGCCTTCCACATGTGGACGCTCGCTCACGTCGATGGCGGCTGGCTGCCGCTCGACGGTACGATGCAAGACGGCCTGGCCGCGGCCGATCGGATCACCCTGGTCAGCGACAATTTGGCGAGCGGCACCGAGTACGCGATGGTCGCTCCGGTGATGCAGAGCCTCGGACAACTGGAGATCCAAGTCCGCTCCACACGGCATGCCGAGACCCCGAGCGAGCAGTAGGCACCGGTCAATAAAATCAGCCGCCACGCGCTAGCGTCCGGTTCTTGCGGCGTTTTCGAGAACCGGGGGCTAGCGCCCGGCGGCTGATGAATAATCCGGGCTAGCGCTCGGCGGCTGATGCAATTCGGGCCACTCCCCGGCGACTCTGGTTACCAAGAATCCGCCCCGGCTGACGAATCACCACGATCCCCTGTCCCTCCTACGCGAAAGGTCGAGCATGGTTTCCAGCGATCCTCCACGCGACGCACCTCCCGGCGTTCGCGTGACGTTTCTCGACCAGACCGGTGCGAAATCGGTGGAGGCGATGATTGCCCCTTCGGTCACCGTGGCCCGCATCGTCCCGAATCTAATTACCAAGCTGAACCTGCCCGTCACCGGCCCCGACGGCCAGCCGATGACCTATAGCCTCGACCACAAGGAAGGGGGACGGCGGCTGCGCGAGGACGAGTCGCTGGTCGAAGCGGGAGTCGCGACTGGCGATCACTTGATCATCTACCCGGAGATCGTCGCTGGGGCGGGCCCGGCGCTCCCGACTTTACGGATCCCGTGGAGCCCTCGATGACCACGCTCGGCCCTCGCCAGCGGCGGCTGGCTAGCGATCGCCAGCGGCTCGAAGCGCTCGCCGAGCAGAGCACGATCTTCAGCTTCACGACGCCCGCTCCGCTTCCGCGAGACGGCGCGGCGGAAGTCTACCGCGTCCGCTTTCGCGGTCCGAGCTTGCAGGCCAGCTCGCACCGCGGCCAGCTCGAGGTCCGGGGGATCGACGAGCATGAAGTGCTGATTCAGTTGGTCGCCGAGTATCCGCGGAGCGCTCCGCACATGCGGTGGCTCACCCCGCTGTTCCATCCTAACGTGAGCGCTGCCGGTGCGGTCTGCCTGGGTGGCTGGGGCACCCACTGGGCTCCGAGCCTGCAGCTCGATCGGCTCTGCGAGATGCTCTGGGACATGCTCCGGTTCGCCAACTACGACACCCGCAGCCCCTACAACCAGCAGGCCGCGGCGTGGCTGCTCGCCCAGCGAACCTACCGCTTGCCGCTCGACCCGCGGGAGCTTCGCGATTCCGCCTCGCGGACTGCCGGCCCTGCGAGCGCCGACGCCGCTCGAATCGCACCGCCCCCCGATATCCTCTTTCTCGACTGAATGCCTTGAACGACGCCGCTCCCGAGCTGCTGCGAATCGACGATGGCGACCGCTTTGAATCGCTGCGGCTGATCCCTTGGTGGGACCAGGAGCGGCTGTCCCGAACGCGGATCCTGGTGGTCGGCGCCGGGGCGCTCGGCAATGAAGCGATCAAGAATCTCGCGCTGCTCGGCGTGGGGCACCTGGCCGTGGTCGACATGGATACGGTCGAGTCCTCGAACCTCTCCCGCTCGGTCCTGTTTCGCGCCTCCGACGCGGGGCGACGGAAAGCCGAAGTCGCGGCCGAGCGGGCGGCAGAGATCAATCCGCAGATCCAGATCACTCCGCTAGCGAGCGATGTGCTCAGCGGGGTTGGACTCGGCTGGTTTGCCGATGCCGACATCGTCCTCGGCTGCCTCGACAATCGCGAAGCCCGGCTATGGGTCAACCGCTGCTGCTGGCACGTGGGAACACCTTGGATCGACGCGGGAATCCAGGAGATCAGCGGCGTCGTGCAAGTGTTCGTGCCGCCCGACGGCACCTGCTATGAATGCGGGATGAAGCAAGCCGATTACCGCTTGATCAACCTCCGCTACTCCTGCCCGCTGCTTCGCCAGGAAGATGTGCGGCGGGGACGCGTTCCCACGACTCCCACCATCGCCTCGATCATGGCCGGTTGGCAAGTCCAGGAAGCGCTCAAGCTGGTGCACGCCCAGTCGACGTCGGCCTCCTCGGCGATGGTCTTTCACGGGATGACCAATCACGTCTATCGCACCAACCTGCCGCGCCACGAAGCGTGCCTCAGCCACGATCCGTGGGATCCGGCCGAGCGATTGCCCGAAGTCACCGCCGAGTCGACCGCTGCCGAGCTGTTCGCCGCAGCCGCCCGAGCGGTGAACGATGCCCCGCTTCGCCTGCGACTCCATCGCGACCTCGTCCGAGGGTTCGCCTGTGGTGGGTGCGGCCACGAGCAAACGCTGCTGCAAGGGTTATTGGCAACGCGCGCGAGCGAAGCGGTCTGCCCGAGCTGCGGAGCGACGATGACCGCGGAGATCGTCGGCGACGTCGCCACCAGTGCGGCGGAGCTGAGCGAGAAAAAGCTCTCGGAGCTGGGGATTCCAGCGGCGGACATCGTGACGCTCGAGTTCGCTGCCGGCCCACGGCGGTTCCGGCTCGCCGACCCGACGTTCGCTCCCACGGGCTCTCTTCCGGGCGCTCCCTCGGAGGAGGCGGCCTCGCGGTCCGGGGAGGCGGAGCCATGAGCGGCTCGACCGACGATCTCGAGTTTGGGGAAGTGCAAGAACACCTCCCCGAACCGCCTCCGCTGGCTCCGGATCGCAACGGCCACCTGGCGACCGCCGCGATCGTGCGGACTCTCCCTACGCAAGAACCAGCCTCACCAGCCCCCCCGGCGACCCACGTCTCGATCGCCCTCGAAGCTTTTCTCGACATGCAGCAACACGCTGCAGAGAACACCAGCATCGAGCTCGGGGGGCTGCTGCTCGGTCGCCGCGGTCAGCACCCCGACGGGACTCCCTGGGTGATGATCGTCGATTCGCTCCGCGCTCGGCACTACCGGGCCACTCGCGGCAGCTTCCGCTTCACGCACGAGACCTGGGCCGATCTGAACGCCCGGCGAGCCGAACTTCCCGAGTCGACGGAAATCGTCGGCTGGTATCACACCCATCCGGGCTGGGGCGTGTTCCTCAGCGACCAAGACATCTTCATCTGCGACCATTTCTTTGCCCATCCCGACGACGTGGCGCTGGTGATCGATCCGACCAGCGGCGACACCGGGCTGTTCGTGCGCCGCGGCAGTCCTCGCGACCGCCCGCCCCAACGGCTCGACGTGTACCAGCTGTACGCGCACCGCCGGCGCGAGACCGAACTGGCCGCCTGGGCCGCCTACTTCTCCGGAGTTGGAACCATGTCCCCTGCCTCCTCCATTCCCGAACGCCCTCTCGGATCGAACCGCACGGCCGCGTTCCCCTCGCTCCAAACGCCACCGATAATCGTGACGACCGGAGGCGACGCGTCTGGACCCACTCGCGGCTGGATGGCTCTGGCCGCGGGACTGCTCGGGGGCCAGCTGGCGATCCTGCTCGCGATCCTGGTCGCCCTCTCGAGCCGTCCCGATCCCGCACCGCTCGCGGCCGATCCGGAACCGTCCCCCTCGGAAGCGATCCGGATTCGCGAAGCCGTGGTCGACGAGCTGATCGGAAAGATCGCCAGCGACGGCCCCACAGAGGCTGCCCAGTCGTGGCGCGAGACGGCGCTGGCGAACGAACAACTTCGGGCGACCAATCTGGGGCTGCTCTCGCGGGTCGACACCTTAACCACCGAACTGCAGACCGAGCGTCAAGAACGTCAGCAAACCCAGCAAAAGCTGACCCGCTCGACGCAGCAGTTGGACCAGGCGGAGCGCCAACTGGCCGACCTGCGGGCCGATCTGCGGGCCGATCTAGCGGCCGCTTCGGCAGCGAACGATCCCGCGGGCGACGCCCCTTCGGACGATTTCTCCCCAGCAACCTTGACCACTCCCTGGCTCGACTGGCGAGCGGCACTCGCCGGAGCGGCCGGTGGTCTCATCGTCGGCTGGCTGGTCACCGCGCTGGCCACCCGGCGAAAATCTCAGCAAGACTTTCAGCGGGAATCCCAGCAGGAATCCCAGCAGGAATCCCAGCGAGAATCCCAGCGAGAATCCCAGCGGGCGACCGCAGCCGCGACCACTGAACCTCCAGTGCACTGAACCTCCAGTGCACTAAACCTCCAGCCGACCGTGCTCCTTTTTCCTCTGTTGTCCCTTGAGAACGTGCCGTGAACGGGTGGATTCTCACCGCCATCCTGCTGGCGATCTTCTTTTGGTGCCTTGTGCGGATCGGGCCCCGCCGAGCCGAACGCACGCTCCGCCGGTTGGCCCGCGAGGCTGGCGGTCGCTTTCTCAACGGCGGCGTCATCACCCCGAACACCGTGGTCCTCCACCGCGGCGGGCGCGAGCTGCGAGTTTTCCTCCGCTGCATCTCCTGGTTCGGCACTCGCTACGCGGCCGAATTTCGCGCCCCGTGGGGGCAGGGCCGTCCGAGCGTCGCTTGGTCCACGCCGACGCGCATCCGCTTTTCCGATTCTGGACCCACTCAACCCATCGGGACGATGGATCCGGCGAGCGGCAGCGAGCAGCTGCGAGAAGTGGCACGTCGGCTCGAGTCGACCGCAGCCATCGAGTCACAGTGGGTGTGGGTCGAAGCGTCGGGTGGACATTTTTACTCCCAGGCCATCCTGACGACGGGCGAGCTCGCCCCGGTGACCGCGTGGTTTGCCACAACGGTCCAGCTCTACGATTTGATGATGGCCGAGACGGAAGCGGGGATCGCCTTTTCCCCCACCCGACCCGGCAACGCTGGAGCCGAGGCAAGCTGCCAAGTCTGTGGGCTCCCACCGGCGGCGGAAGAAATCATCTATTGTGAAAAGTGTGGCGCTCCCCACCACGCGGATTGCTGGCATTATAACCGCGGGTGTGCGATCTATGGTTGCAAGGATTCGCCGATTTCCCGACGCCGCTAACAACGGGACTCATTATTACCTAGGGTCTGCTTCAACGGAAATCTAACAACTCCTAGGCGGATTCCAGTATTGTAAGAGTCCCGCTGAGTTCGGCCCCCGCGCAATACTCACGGCCGCTGATACTTGAGAAACTTTTCAACTTCTTCCAGCAGCGGATCGATCGTTTGCGACTGAATCGCATGCGGCGGTTCCCAGTCAAACCAGCGGGCCTCGTCGTGCTCGGTACAGCCGATATTGCGGGGCTGGTCGATCCAGGCCAAGAAGTAATGCACCTGCTTAAGCCGCTCGGCCTCGTCCTCCGGATAGCGGACGAGATACTCGACGAGGAAGCGAAAATCGGGATCGAGCTGGACGTCGCTCGGCTCGAGACCCGTTTCTTCGGCCATTTCCCGAAGCGCCGTCTGCTCGAGCGTTTCGTGGGGATCGGCGTGTCCCTTGGGCAAATCCCAGCGATCGGGATGCCGCATCAACAAGAACTGCCGGGGTTCGGCACGGGTCATCAGCAGAACCCCAGCAGCGATTAGTGGCTCGTTCTGGTCCATAGCGGTGTCTTTCGCTTGCATCTCACTTGCTACCGTTGCGTTAGATTTTTTGCCGGTGAGCGATTCGTCATTGGTATGGAATGCAGGTTGAAAGGTCGAGTGGGCGCTGAGCCCATAGCCTGTGGGGAAACCTTCTACAGGAGAACCTATAGAGGGCAGATGACGACGCGACGATGCCTGGTTATACTCGAACTCCAGTTCTGGCACGGCCCTCCGCGGCCCTGGGTTGACACGAAGGATAGCGCACCGTGAAGAAAGTCGAAGCGATCGTCCGCCACTTCAAGCTGGAAGACGTCAAAAACGCCCTCACCGAACATGGCATCCACGGCATGACGGTCAGCGAGGTGCGGGGATTTGGTCGTCAGAAGGGGCACACCGAGATTTACCGCGGCACCGAGTACGCGGTGGACTTCGTTCCCAAGGTCAAGATCGAGGTCGTGTGCAGCGACGCCAATCTGCCGGCGGTGGTGGACACGATCCTGCAGACCGCCCAAACCGGCCAGATCGGTGACGGCAAGATCTTCGTGACCGACCTCGCCGACTCGATCCGGATTCGTACCGGCGAGCGTGGCGAAGACGCCCTTTAAGAAGAGTCCCTCGAGGCAGAGTCTCTGTAGGAAGACGCCTTCGCTTACCGCGAGCCACCATGGCGGCCCCTTCGCTCTCACCAGCCATTCTCGCAGCCCGCGAGCGACTGCGGGAGGGGCGGCGGAAGCTTCGGGAGTCCCATGAACGGGGCTCTCCCGGAGTGCAGCTGACCCACCTCCAGACCGACTTGGTCGACGGGGTGATCCTCGAGCTGTTCGATGCGGCGGTGGCCGATCTGGGACTCGAGGAGATCGCATCGCAGTTGACCCTGATTGCCCACGGGGGCTATGGCCGCCGCGATCTGGCGCCATTCTCCGACGTCGATCTGATGCTGACGCCGCTCCGCCGCGTGGAGAAATTGATCCAGCCGCTGGCCGCGCGGCTCAGCCGGGATATCGTCGACGCGGGACTCGATCTGGGCTTTTCCGTCCGCACGCCGGCCCAGGCATGCCAGTGGGCATGGAAGGACACGACCGTCTTCACCTCGCTCAGCGAATCTCGGTTTCTCGCTGGCAGCGTGCATGTCTTCGGCAAATTTTTCCACAACTTGCGGCTCGGATCGATGCGCCGCGACCGGCGGTTGATTCGCGAGGTCTATCAGGCGCGGCGGGATGAGCGGAGGCAGTGGGGCGACACGGTCTACCTGCTCCGCCCGAACGTCAAGCGCTCCCGCGGCGGGCTCCGCGACATCCAGCTGATCCGCTGGCTGGGTTTTGCTCGCTACGGCGACACGGACCTGGAAAAGCTGGTCCAGCTCGGTGCCTTGCCCCGCGAGGACTACACCCGGCTGCGGGCCGCCTTGGCGTTCTTGCTGCGACTTCGCAACGAGATGCACTTCGACAGCGGCCGCAGCCAGGACATTCTCGACCGGACCGCGCAGATGCGGATCGCCGAACGGTGGGGGTACCAGGGCGAGACGGGCAAGCTGCCGGTCGAAGAGTTCATGCAGGATTATTTTGAGCACACCCGCGAGGTCCGGTATGCGGCGGCCCACTTCGCCGACACGACCCAGTACCGCTCGCTGAGCGTCAGCTCGATCGATGTGCTGCTCAGTCGGCGGATCGGCGAGGACTTTCGCGTCGGCCCCTACCACATCTGGATCCGCGAGAAGCGGCTCGCCGAAGTCGCCGGGAATGTCACCGGCGTGCTCCGCTTGATGGAGCTCGCCAATCGCTTCGAGCGGCGGATTTCCCATCGCACCTGGCAGGCGATCCGCGATGCGATGCGGGGCCGCGAAGTCGGCCGCCCCGACGCCGAAGCGGCCAAGCAGTTCCTCTCGCTGATGGACCGCCCCGGACATCTAGCCGACCTCCTGCGGCGGCTCCACGAGCTCCGCGTGCTCGAGCAGATCATCCCCGGGATGCGACACGCGCGGTGTTTGCTGCAGTTCAACGAGTACCACAAGTTCACGGTCGACGCGCATTCCATCCGGGCCGTCGAAGCGGCGACCCAGCTGGTCCATGATCCGGGCTTTGTCGGCGAACTGTATCGCGAACAGCCCAAGCTCTGGCTGCTCCACCTGGGGCTCTTGATTCACGACCTGGGCAAGGGCTACGAGCGCGATCACAGCACCGTCGGCCGCGAGATCGCCCGCGAGACGGGCCAGATTTTGGGGCTCAGCCAAGCGGACACCGAAAGTCTCGAGACGCTGGTGTTCCACCATCTGCTGATGAACCACGTCGCCCTCCGCCATGACCTGACCGATCCCAAGATCATCGAGAGCTTTGCGAAGTCGATCGGCTCGATCGAAGTCCTCGAGATGCTGCTGATCCATTCGATCTGCGACCTCTCGGCGGTCGGCCCCGACGTGCTGACCGATTGGAAGCAGAATCTGCTGGTCGAGCTCTACCACCGGGCCCGTCGCTATTTGACCGAGAGCAATTTCCCCGAGCACATCGACCGGCAACTCTCCGAAACCCGCGAGGCGGTCCGCGTCGAACTGCGAGCAGCCGACGCTCCGCCGACCGCCTTCTCGCTGCTCGATCAGCTCTCCGACGCCCTGATCGACCGGGCCGATCGAGTGGCGCTGGTCAGCGATCTACTCTCGGCGGCGGAGATCAGCGAGGAGGATCCGGTTCGCTGCTGGGGCCGTTTTTCCGAAGATCAGGACGCGACCGAGTACACCGTAGTGTTTCGCCAGGGAGAGCGGCCGATCGGGACCTTCATGCGGGTCACCGGCGTGCTGCTCTCGCAGGGGCTGGAGATCATGCGGAGCCAGATCGAAACCCTCCCTTCGAATCTCGCCTGGGACCGCTTCGTCGTCGCCGACCCCGATTTCTCAGGCCGCCCCCCCCAAGCTCGCCTCGACGACGTCTGCCGAGCGGTGGTCGAGGGCCTGCAGTCGTCCTCGCCCAAGCCGCTGAAGTTCCGCCGCGTCTGGCGAGGCCGCGGCGGAGGACCGGCCGACGCGGTGCAAATGCTTCCCTGCCGGGCGACGTTCGACAACACCACCTCGGAGCGGTTTACGGTCATCACGCTCTACGCCTACGACCGCCCCGGCTTGCTGTATGCCCTGGCGCAGGTGCTCGCCGAAGCCGAGCTGGTGCTGCACTTCGCCAAAATCGCGACCCACCTCGACCAAGCAGTCGACGTGTTCTACGTCGCCGAGCTCGACGGCAGCAAAGTCGAGGACGAGGAGCGGCAAGTCGAGATCCGCTCGCGGCTGATCCAAGCGGCCGAACGGGATCGCTAGCCGCGGCTCAGGAAAGCGGACGCATCACCCTCCCCCCGGGAGGGTCGCGAGGAACGAGCGGGGAGGGTGATGCGCGACGTAGAGCCTCCACTTGGCGAGATCCAGCGGGCCCTCCCCGGGCCTGAGAGCCCGACCCTCCCGGGGGGAGGGTAAGAGTGAAGCCCCGTTCCGGCAGCGTCCTGCTGCGCCGGTGCGTGAAGGGTTGACGGCGATAGCGATCGCGCCTCGTCGGCTCGCGGAAAGTTCTCCCACTCGGGGCTGAAATCAGTTGCCGCGGCGGTTCGGCGCGGCAATGGTTTGGTGGTGTGAAAGCCACACCCACTCTCTAGGTTCTCCCGCCGCGGCACCGACCCGCGGTTGAATGTGGTTCACGTTACCACGGGCACTGGGCAAACGAACCTGGCTGGAGCCAAGCTCGACGAAGCAACCGGTAGCGCATTGCCGCTACCGGTTGCGCCGTTCGAGCTTTGCTGATCCGCCTCCTCCCGTCCGCTTTTTTCCGGGATTCGATCATGCCTCTCAGAACGCTCGGTTTGGCATGCGCCGTGGTCGTGCTCAGCAGCCCGCTCGCTCGCGCTCAAGTCAACTTCGACGATCTTTTCAATTCGCTCGCCTTCAGCGACGAAGCGGCTCCCGTCGAGCCTCCTTCCACGCCCGAGGCGTCTGCCTCCGACGCCTCCTCCGACTTGCCCCCCGCACCACCAGCCGAACCGCTCCGCTCGCCCGAACCGCTCCGCTCGCCCGAACCGCTTCGCTCGGTGGAGCCACTCGCGGCCGGAGAGCTGGATGCCACGGAGCGGAGCTTGCTCGATCTGCCCACCGCTCCGCCTCACGAACTGCCCACCGCTCCGTCGTCCGCTCACTCCATCGATTTCGATGCCCTCCTGAGCGACTGCGACGAGGCTCCCACGCGGCTCTTCTCTCCTCCGCATCCGGGGCTTGTCCCCAGCGACAGCTACCACGGCGGCGGCCTTGTCCGCTCCGCTCCGCCAGCGGCTAGCGATGCAGGGCACTGCCCGTCGCTCGCCGGTTCCGTGCAGCCGACGCCGTGTCTCGATCGGCCGAACCTTCCGCCACCGACGACGCTCGAAGGCTACTACCGCACTCCGGCCTGCTATCGCGACCTGTGGGCCGGGTACCACCAGAAGCGGCTCGCCGACTGCCAGCACCATCACAAGCATCTGCATGGTCACTGCGACTGCTTCGGAAAGCATCTCGCCGGCGGCCCGGCAGCAGGTTGCGGGCGGTGTAGCGATTAGGCAGGCTCTGCGGCGGTCCGAGAAATTTTAGCGAGCTGCCACCCTCCAACGCCCGATACTATCAGCACCAAGGATTGGGAGGGTGGAACGAGCGGTGCATTCGTTCCAGCAATTGCAGGGTCGCGATGCGGCAGGGAGGGCTGCATCGCGACCCTCTTTTCGTTTCTGGCGAGCGGCCGCGCAAGGGCAAGCCGTGTGAGGGCACTAGCCCGCGGATTACCATGCCTCGGTTCTCGCCGAACGCTTCCGCTGCAGACTCCGCGGCTCGTCCGGGGTCTTCATCAGCCGTCGGCTCAGGGTTTTCTGACAGGGCTAGGATCAGGGACGCTCGGCAATTAAGTTCTGTCGCAGCGTTCGCTGAGACTTCTTTGCCCCCAACCGCCGCGTAAGCCGAACGAAAGTCATGAGTGAAGCAGAGGGACCGGTCTGGATCGGCTTCGACCTGGGCGGCACCAAAATGCTGGCGGTGGTCTTCGACGACGCACTCCGACCGCTGGCTCGCAAGCGTCGCAAGACGCGCGGCAACGAGGGAATTGAAGCGGGCGTCGAGCGGATCGGCTCGACGATCGATAAAGCGCTGGCCGAAGCGAACGTCGATCCGTCGCGTGTCGTGGGCATCGGGATCGGCTGCCCCGGTCCGGTCGATCCGGTCTCGGGCACGATCTACACGGCCGTCAACCTCGGTTGGCACAACGTCCCGATCGGCCAATTGCTGGCCGCCCGCTACCAGTGTTCGGTGGCGGTTCTGAATGACGTCGACGCGGGGGTCTACGGCGAATACTCCTGCGGGGCCGCCCAAGGCTCGCGGTGCGCGGTGGGGATTTTTCCCGGCACCGGAATCGGCGGGGGGTGCGTCTACGAAGACAACATCTTTCGCGGCCGCGACATCACCTGCATGGAGATCGGACACACCCGGATCAGCAGCAGCAACCGGTTCAGCGGATTTGCGTTGACCGGAACCCTCGAAGCGGAAGCCAGTCGGCTGACGATTGCCGCCGACGCCGCCAAAGCGGCTTTTCGGGGCGAGGCGCCGCATCTGCTAAAACACGCCGGCACCGATCTGGCCGACATCCGCAGCGGAGCTTTGGCCGATTCGATCGCCGCGGGCGACAAAGTCGTCCGCCGCTTGGTCGTCGACGCGATGGAAGCGGTGGGGATGGCGGTGGTCAACATCGTCCACCTGATGGCGCCGGACAAGATCGTGCTCGGCGGTGGACTGGTCGAGGCGATGGAGGAGCTGATCGTCGGCACGATTCGCAAGACCGCCCGCCAAAACGTGCTGGAAGCCTACCGCGACCGCTTCGAGGTGGTCCCGGCGAAACTCGGCGACGACGCGGCGGTGATCGGCGCTGCCGCCTGGGCCAAGAAACAAGCTCCCGCTCCGCCAGCCCCGCCCGCCGCACCGACGACAGCCTAGGCCGGTAAATCGTCGCCTAACGTTGTGTCAAATCAGCCGCCACGCGCTAGCCCGGATATTTCATCCGCTGATCAGCGTAGGTATCTAGCGCGAGAGCCTTAGTTCCGGTAGACATTGGAGTTAC
>NZ_WRPR01000073.1 GCF_010367455.1 Candidatus Laterigemmans baculatus
GCCCCCACTCCACGAGCCCCCACTCCACGAGCCCCCACTCCACGAGCCCCCACTTCACGAGCCCCCACTCCACCAGCCCCCACTCCACGAGCCCGCTCGACACGTACCTGCAATGCCTGGAGTAGTTGCACGCGGCGGTCCGGTGGAGTGCTGCGATCAAAGGCCTCACGCTTTGCCGCAGCGGCTGGTTCCGCGTGCCCAAGGGCGATCGCCAATCGCTGCAATGATAGATCGCTCCGCCGCTCCCGCCACGCGTCGAGGATAAGTTGGGAGAGAGGGTGGGTCGGTGCCGCCTCCCGTCGAAAACGCGCGGCGGGCTCGCCCGTCTGTTCCTGCCAGCCTTGCAAGACCGAGGACCAAAGCTTCTCCCATGGTTCGCCGCGTGCGGCGGGCTCCCGTGTGGAAGCGACGCGTGCCGCTCTCAACAATTCAACGACCGCATCCCAGCCGGCGGGAGTCGCTTCGGCCGTGTAGCGCCGCACCAGCCGCGGAAGCAGAAACTCTCTGCCGAGTTCGGATCTCCAGAGGCTCGGCCGGGTGAATCGCTGCAGAACCTCACCACGTCCGCTGACGCTATGTCGCTCCACCGCCCACCACCACAGCAGCGGCAGGTAGGGATCCTCGCGGTCGACGTCCCGGATGATGTGGGCATTGATGATCGGCATTGCCTGCGAAGCCGGAAGCCGCGTGGCGAGACAAGCCAATTGCTGCCGCACCTCGACCGTCGACTCCACTTCGGCCAGTTCGTCGAGCCGCTCGGCGAGCTCCCCCGAGATCGTCTCTCGGTCCCCAAGCAAGCGGACCGTCCACGCTCGGACTGCCGGATGGGGACTGTCGAGCAAGTCCGCGGCGAGCGATTCATCGAAGCCGCCGATCACGTGCAGCGACCAGAGAGCTTCCAGGGCAGGGGACTCCTCCCGGGCCGAGAGGGCCTGCTCGCGGAGCGTCGCGGCCAGAGCCTGGGAGCCCCGCCGCGCGAGTTCCATCCGCGCCCGCCGCACATGCCACTGATTGCGATGTTGATGCAGCCGCAGCAGTTGCTCGTCGCTGAACGTCGCGAAGTCGATCTGCGGGGTCGCAGGCGGCCTCTTCGCACCGTCGCCTTGAGTCGCCACGATGCGATAGATGCGACCGTTCGAGCGATCCCAGTCGGCATCCGGATCGGGATGGGCGGTCCGCGCATCCGACCAGTCCGCCACGTAAACGGCCCCGTCGGGTCCGACGGTTAAATCGGTCGGGGCGAACCAGGTGTCATTCGCGACGAGCAACTCGCCACCGTGGGCTGTCTCGAACGTCGAACCTCGCGGCTCCAAATCGTGCCAGTAGACTGCGTGGCCGAGCAGATCACCGCCAATGTATTTGCCTCGCAGGAACTCGGGATACTGATCTCCCTGATAGACGAGACCGCCAACGGTTACATGGCCGCCGCGAAAGTTGTGATGCGGGGCGTGATCAAAAAATCCATACGTATAAGGATTGTGCAGCGTCCCGTGCTTGGCGAACGATTTGATGAAGTAGCCACCTTGCACGCCATGCAGCAGCACATGCCCTCCATAATTCGTGCTGTAGAGGAGGTTGCCTCGGCGGTCGAAATCCAAGCCCCATGAGTTGCCGCCCCCTTCGCAAAACAACTCAAACCTGTCGGTGACCGGGTGATACCGCCACACACCTTGCTGAAATTCGATGCCTCGAATGTTCGCCGTTACCGTGCTCCCTTGGCAGCCATATAACCAACCATCAGGTCCCCAGGTCAGCGAATTGGCGACGCTGTGCGCGTCTTCCATTCCCAAACCTTTGAGCAGCACCTGCGGATCGCTATCCGGAACGTCATCGCGGTCGCGGTCGGGATAGAACAGCAAATACGGCACATTGACCACGAACACCCCGCCATGGCCAAAGGCAATACCGCTTGCCAAGTTCAAACCGTCGACGAAATCGCGGCTGCGATCCATCCGGCCGTCACCATCGGTGTCCTCAAGGATCGTAATCTTGTCCGCACCGTGCGGCCCGTGCGGCGGGGGTTCTGGAACGCGGTCGTACTTGGTCCTCGAAAACCGATCGACCTCCACCCGCGCCAGCCCCTCGGGGTTCGGATACTGCAGGTACTGGATCACCCATAACCGCCCGCGATCGTCGAATTCCATCGCCACCGGCTGCCTGACCAGCGGCTCGCTCGCGACCAACTGAACTTCGAATCCCTCAGCAGCGGTCATCCGTCGGGCGGCTTCTTCGGGGGCGAAACCCTGGGCCCGTGCCGGGGTGAGATTGGCCGCGATCTCGACCGACAGGCTCCCGGCGATGAACAATAAAACCGCAAGCCGGTGGTGCAGTTCTCGACTCCGCATCGCCGCATCCTCTGTTGTTCGATTCAACTCACCGGCTCGAGCAGTTAAGCTAGGGCTCTGTCAGAACAACCCAGCTAACACCCTCCCCCCGGGAGGGTCGCGAGGAACGAGCGGGGAGGGCGATCCGCGACGTACAGGCATAAATGCGAACGGATTCAGCTGGCCCTCCCCGGGCCTGAGAGCCCGACCCTCCCGGGGGGAGGGTGATGGGGAAGAGCGGTTTTCTGACAGAGCGCTAGCCTCGGGCCTCTCGGCTGTAAAATTTTCCGCTGCGGAACCCGCGGCCAGCGCCGTCGGCTCAGTCCACAGATGTGAATTGAAAGGGCTCGCGGGGCCGTGTCAAATTCAGCATTCGATTTCTCTTCCCGTGTGTAGGATTTTCCGTGAACGCTTCGGTCCCTTTTGCTCACCTCGGCGCGGTGCGGATTCTGTTGGGCTTTCTCGTCGCGAGCGGGCTCGTCGCGAGCGGAGCCGCGTCCACCGCAGCCAGGGCCGCGGAACACGAACTGCGCGACGGCGACCGCGTGGTGCTGCTCGGAGATGGGCTGATCGAACAAGAGCAGTACTTCGGCTGGATCGAGGTGATGATGACCTCGGCCTTTCCCGAGCGCCACGTCACCTTCCGCAATCTGGGTTGGAACGGCGACACGCCGGCGGGTGATTCGCGGTTTGGGCTGAGCCTGCTGCAGGCGGGCCGTGAGCCGACCGACGAAGGTTGGAAGCAACTCCAGCAGCAGTTGGAATTGACGCGGCCGACCGTGCTGGTGCTCGGCTACGGCATGGCCAGCTCACTCGAAGGAGGAGCGGAGGGGCTCGCTGGCTTTGTGCGAAACTATCAACGGTTGCTCGAGACGGCGCGTGAAATCTCTCCCGACGTCCGGTTCATTTTCCTCTCGCCGCTGCAGCGACTCGATACGGGCCATCCCCACGCGGCCGTGCTCGCCCGCTATGCCAATGCGATTCGCAGACTGGCGGCCGAGCACTCTTCGCCCTTCGTCGATCTGACCACGACGGCGCTCGAGCCCGCGCAACGGAAAGACCCGATCCACGTTAACGAGCAAGGCTACCGCGCGGTCGCCGCGGCGATCGCATCGGCACTCGAGTGGGGCGATGGAGCTTGGCAAGAGAATCCGCTGGTCGAGCCGCTGCGCGAGGTGATCCTCCGCAAGAACCAGTGGTGGTTCCACCGCTCGCGGCCGGCCAACATGGCTTATGTGTTCGGCTTTCGGAAACACGAGCAGGGTCAGAACGCTGCGGAGATTCCCCAGTTCGACAAGCTGATCGAAACCGAAGAACAGCGGATCGCGGCCCTGCGTGGCTTGCAGCCGGTCGCGGTCCAGGAGCCCATCCCGCGGACCGAGTCGCGGTACGCCGAGTTCACTCCCCAGGCGACGCCCGAGTTCACGCTCGGCGAAGATCTCGAAGTGACGCTGTGGGCCGAAAACCCGCTGCTGAATAAACCGATCCAGATCAATTTCGATCCCGAAGGCCGACTCTGGGTGGCGAGCAGCGAGGCCTATCCAATGATCGAAGTCGGCCAATCGGCCCCCGACAAAATCTTGGTGCTCGAAGACAGCGACGGCGACGGAAAGGCAGACCAATCGACCGTCTTCGCCGAAGGGCTGCTGATCCCCACCGGCGTCCAGCCCGGCGACGGTGGAGTCTATGTCGCTCAGAGCACCGACCTCCTGCATCTGAAAGACACCGACGGCGACGGCAAGGCCGACGTCAAGCGACGCGTGCTCAGCGGTTTTGGGACCGAAGATACGCACCACAATCTCCACACCTTGCTGTGGGGTCCCGACGGTCGGCTGTATATGAACCAGTCGGTCTACACGCGGACCGACACCGAAACTCCGCACGGCGTCGTGCGTCTCAAAGCCGGCGGCGGCTTTCGCTACAACACCGACAGCATGCGGATGCAGATTTTCTTCCGCGGCTTGTGGAACGCTTGGGGCCATCAGTTCAACGAGTACGGCCAGTCGTTCCTGACCGACGGCGCGGGCTTCGCCGGAATCGCCTACGCCTTTCCCGGTGCCGCCTTCAACCCCGCCCCGGGGACCCGCCGCCAACTCGATTTGATCAGCCCCGGCAGCTATCCCAAGTTCTGCTCGTTGGAAATCGTCTCCGGCGATTCCTTTCCGCCGGAGTGGCAGAACTCGATCATCACTTGTGATTTTCGCGCCAACCGCGTCGTCCGCTTCAGCCTCCAGCAGCAGGACGCGGGCTATGTGACGCAGCAGGAAGATGACCTGATGCGGACCAGCGCCAGTACGTTCCGTCCGATCGACGTCAAGCAAGGTCCCGACGGAGCCCTCTACATCGCCGACTGGTCCAACCCGATCATCAACCACGGCGAAGTCGACTTCCGCGACGAGCGCCGTGACCGTTGGCACGGACGGATCTGGCGGGTCTCATGGAAGGGGGCCAAAGCCAAGCCGAAGGTGAACCTCCGCGAGCTCGAGACGCCCCAGCTGCTCGACAACCTGCTCAGCAAGGATCGCTTCACCAGCGACCAGTCGCGCCGCGTATTGCTCGAGCGTGGAGGGATCGAACCGGAGGTCGACCAGTGGATGAGCCAGCAGCAAGCGCCCGCGGCCCGTCTGCAAGGAATGTGGCTCTACCAAGCTCTCGGTGCCCTCGACAAACTCCCCTACGACTTGCTGGACTGCGAGGACGGTCGGATCCGCGCCGCCGCGGTTCGCGTGCTCAGCGACTTTGCCGATCCGGCCACCGACCATCCCCAGCGGCTCGAATGGGCTGCGGCGGAAGAGTTGCTCGCTCGGCGAGTGGTCGACGAGCATCCCCATGTGCGTCTCGAAGCGATCCGAGCACTGGGCGCGATCGGCACTGCCGAGGCGGCGCTGCTGGCCCTCGAGTCGCTCGCCAAGCCGATGGACCGGTTCCTCGAATATGCCCTGGCGACGACCATCGAAGAGTCGGCCGAGCCACTGATGACGGCGATCGAGTCGGGTGCCTGGACCGCCGATACGCCCACTCGAGAACGGCAGCTCGCGTTCATCCTGACGTCCATCGATCCGGCGCGTGCCGGTCGCTTTGTGGCCGAACAACTGGAGCAGCGGCCGCTCTCGCGCGACGGCTCGGGGCCCTGGATCGAGCTGATCGGCAAGGCCGGCGGCCCCGACGAACTGCGGCAACTCTATGGGCAGCTCCTCGCCGACGGTTTTGAAGCCGACGCCGCGGTCCGCGCCCTCGGCGCACTCGCCGATGCGGCCCGGCTGAGGCAGATGCGCCCCAACGATCTGCCAGCGGGCATTGGCACACTGATCGACTCGGACAAGGAGGCAATCCAGCGGGCGGCGATCCAGTTGGCGGGCGTCTGGAAGCTGGGGGGACAGATTCCCGCTCTGACAGGTGTCGCTGCACGCTCCGAGGCCGCGGCTCCACTGCGGCTGGCCGCCCTCGAGGCCATGCGGAATATCGGAGGCCAGCCTGCCGCCGATGCACTCGCCAAACTCGCCTCCAGTGACCCGGATCGCACGATCCGTCAACGGGCGGTGGTCCTGCTGGCAGCGCTCGACGCTCAGCGGGCACCACAGCCGTTCTATGCGCTGCTCGCTCAGCTCCCCAGCGAAGAGGAAGCGTTGGAGCTGTGGCGACAAATGCTCAGCGGCCAAGGCGTCGGACAAGTGCTGGCGGCGAATCTGCCGAGCGAAGGCATCTCCACCGCCGCGGCGCGGGCTGGAGTACGCGCTTCGCGCGACGGAGGCCGCGAGGAACCCGAGCTGCTCGCCGCCCTGCTTCCGCTCAGCGAGATGTCGCTGACGGCCGAAAAGATGACGCCGGAGCGCGTTCAAGAATTGATCCGAAAGGTAGCCGCCCAGGGCGACCCGGCCCATGGCGAGAAGGTCTACATGCGGGAAGCGCTCGCCTGCATCCACTGCCATGCGATCGGGGGAGTGGGCGGAAAAGTCGGCCCCGACATGACCAGTCTCGGAGCCAGTGCGCCGGTCGATTATTTGATCGAATCGCTCTTCGATCCCAGCGCCAAGATCAAGGAGGGTTACCATGCGGTCACGGTTCTGAGCGATGACGGAACGATCGTCAGCGGCATTGAAACCGAGAGCACCGATGCGGAAATGGTGCTCCGCGACGCCAACGACAAACTCGTCCGCATTCCCAAAGCGGAGATCGTCGGAACCAAACCGGGTCAATCGCTGATGCCCACCGGAGTCGTCGATCGGCTGACCGAGCAGGAACAGATCGACTTGATCAGCTTCCTGTCGAAGCTCGGCAAGCCGGGAGAGTTCGACGCCAGCCGTGGTGGTGTCGCGAGGCTCTACCAGGTCCTCGCCGGGACACACCGTGTCGAGCAAGAGGCGGCCGGACGGATCGTCAGCGGCGAGTTGGAAGAAGGCTGGAAGCCGCTCCAGTCACGCGTCAACGGCACCGTCGATCGGGAGACACTCGCCGCGCTGACCGAGCAGCCGCCACATATCGCGCTGGTCCACGTCTACCTCAGGACGGAGATCGAAGCCTCCCAAGCCGGCTCGGCGACGCTCACGATTCACGGCACCGACTCGGCAACGCTTTGGATCGACGGCAAACAGATCGAAGGAGCAGGTACCTATAAAACCCAGCTCGACGCCGGCCGCCACACCGTCCTCGTGCGGCTCGACGCCCGCGATCTGCCGAACCAGTTCCGGCTCACCTCCAACGACGTCACCTTCGCCACCGAGTGAACATCAAACGTCCGCGGCGATTCACCGGATGCTTCCCGTCCGCTGCTACGGCGCGTCGGGCACGCGGTCGGATGGACGTGCATCCTGAAGCATCCACTGGGGGGGCGGAATCAAGGAAGACCTTGCTACCAGCATCAGAACTCCTCCGACGATCAACAGCATCGGAAGCAAAAGGGTCTTCCTCTCAGAGTTCATTTCACGATCCAGAAGTTGAGGCGGTTGGCACGTCCCACGGCACCCACAGCCGTAGAAGCCCAAGCATACCACCAACCACTCGCAATGGGGGGTCCAGAGTCAACCGTTTCCGAACACAGAACCAAGGGGCACACCTTTCCCACCCGTGCTGCCTGCGGTTCCTTCCCCCACTGACTCCGAATCGCGATCAAAACAGCCAGTCCATCGTTTTCTTCGAACCGCCAATGGTAGACGGTGCCACTTGGCAGCGGCCGGCGTTCAGGGCCGGCCCTTAATCCCCCGCGTACGAGCCTGTGATTTTTCCATCTTGGATGACGACGTTGATTCCCAGGTCGCCCCAGTCGTCATAGGCATAGGACACATCGATCTCGGAGCGTTCAATCAGCCCGGAAAGGTCGATTGCCACCAAATCTTTTTCCCCGGTCCACTCGCACCAACCCTTCAGGTTTCGCCGGATTTCTTCGTCAATCTGCGAATCGAGGTCCGTCAACCATTCGGAAACGAGCGGTAGCTTGGCAATCAGCGAAGTATCAAAAATCGGATTCTGATGAACCGCATAGTCGATCCCCCCAACGGTAAACTCCCAGCGTTCGCCACTCGAATCCCACTGGACCAAGACCCCCTGACAGCGGACTCCAGGAACGGCTGAAGTTTTTTGTTTCCGAGACAATGGCCACACGACGCAATCCTTCCCCTTTCCGTGCTTTTCCGTGTCCTTCCGTGGCCACCATTCGTTGGATTCGTGTCATTCGCTCCGTAAAATCTTTTCCATTTTTCGTCCTTTGGCCAGTTCGTCGACCAGCTTGTCGAGGTACCGGACCTGCTGCGTTAGCGGGTTTTCGATCTCTTCCACGCGGTAACCGCAAATCACCCCGGTGATCAGGTGCGCGTTCGGGTTGATCGTAGCGTGCTGAAAGAACTGCTCGAACGTCGTACCCTGCTCGAGATGCTTCTGCACCGCCGGCTCATCATACCCGGTCAACCACTCGATCACTTGGTGCAGCTCCTCTTGAGTTCGGCCCTTCTTTTCCACCTTCCGGAGATAATGCGGATAAACCGAAGCAAACGTCATTGCCGCGAACCGCTCGTCGTGACTGCTTGTGCTGCGCATCGTCTCTCGCTGGGGCTCTAGGTTAGCGATCCCGCTCTTAGCAGGAGCCGGTTTGACATTGTTTCTCCAAGGCACTTCGCGGCCTTGACGTGGCGGTCGTAGTCCGGCTTGAGATAGCCGTAGGAACCTGCTTCTGGATAGTAGCGCATGCCGACGACGACCTTGACGAGGAAACTCCATCGTATGCCGGCTCGATGCTGGTAGACAGTCTTCGGTTGCTGCCGGGGCGAGGGGGGGATTGGGACGGTCAGGTCGGGAGAGAAGTTGCTGTGGACTCGGCGAGCTCCCAGTCGTTAGAAGCGGTACTTTTCAGGCACTGCACTTGGAAGCCGGTTGCGACGATGACTCACCCGCACTCCTTTCGATTGCTCGGTTCGTCCGCCCCCCGTGTCTTGAGCGTGGCGACTCTGCTCCTCTGCCATCTAGCCTTCATGGCAGGTTGTAGCTCCGAGCGCCCCGACGTGGCGACGGCTCCTCCGGAGACCGCGGAGTCCACGGCGGCATCCGGTCGCGAAACGGCCGCGCCCATAGAGGCCCAAGCTCCGCGGATCGATGCGGGTGCACACGCAGCTTCTGCGTACCCGGCTCCGGCCCCCGAGCACCCGGCAGCCAATTACCCGGCGCCCGAATCCGCCGCTGCGGCCGAAGCCATGGCACCGATGGCGATGCGGTCGGCGGCTCCGATGTCCCATCAGCTGCAGGGGTCCAATCAACTGCAGGGGCCCGAGCATCTGCATGAATTGCCTGCCGGATCGACGCATGCGGCGGAGGAAGGCTATGCCACGGTTCAAGTGTTTTATGCGACCGACCGGGCCCGCGATCCGCTCTCGCTCGAAGCGTATCAGATCAGTGGTGCTCGGCAGCCGGTGATGCTGCTCGGCGTGCTGGCGGTCGGCTGCGGATTCCTTGCACTCCTGTCGATGCTTCGGGGGCGGAGCTCCGCGAGTGCGGTAGCGGCGCTCGGAGCGGTGGGCAGCGGCGGGATGGCCGCAGCCTGCGTCGTGCTCGGCTCGGCGAACATCGAGAAGCACGGCGTGATCTACAACAGCGAACGGGGGACGCTCACCCGCGGCGTCTGCGAGGTGACGGTTCCCGATTCGCACCAGCGCGGCCAGGTCGAGCGGCCGAGCCTGCTCCGCTTCGAATTTCGCGAGGACCAGCGGAAACACGTCGTGCTCACGAGCGCCGTGGAGCTCACGCAGAACGATTTCCAACGGCGGCTGGCCGAACTGGTGGACGAGTCGGACGAGCGCGATCTGCTGGTCTTCATCCATGGCTATAACGTCGACTTCGAGTCGGCCGTGCAGCGGACCGCGCAGATCGCCGTCGACCTTCCGTTTCACGGTGTCCCGATCTGTTACAGCTGGCCCAGCCAAGGCACGTTGCTCGGATACCCGGTCGACGAGAACAACGTGGCCTGGACAACGTCGCACCTCCGCTCGTTCCTGATGGAGCTGGCCGAATCCAGCGGAGCGGATTCGATCAATCTGGTCGCCCACAGCATGGGCAACCGGGCGCTGACGTCGGCGCTGAGTGAAATCAGTTTCCAGTTGTCCGAAGACGAGCAGCCACCGTTCGACCGCGTCGTGTTGGCGGCTCCGGACGTCGATGCCGATCACTTCCGCAAAGACCTCGCTCCGCGATTGCTGGAGACCTCGCGGCACGTGACGCTCTACGCATCCTCGGACGACCGGGCGTTGATCGCCTCAAAACAGGTCCACGGTTATCCGCGGGCAGGCGAGAGCGGTTCGCAGATCGTCGTCGTCCCCGGGGTCGAAACGATCGACGTGTCGGGGATCGATCTGTCGCTGCTCGGACACAGCTATTACGGCGACAACGGAGCGATGCTCCGCGATCTGTTCCAGCTCGTCCACGATCGCTTGCCGGCTGGGCAGCGAGCCTCGTTATTGCCTCGAGGCTACGGCACGATGACCTACTGGCAGCTGGCCGCCGCCTCGCTGGCCGAGCGGGTGGCACCGCCAGTCCGATAGCCGACAGGCCGGTGTCCGGTAGCCGGTAACCGGTTTCCGGTTTCCGGCAGAAGGCTGGGATCAGTCGGGCGTATCGAGGTACGGGTCCTGTCCGATTTCGCGCTGCAGCTTTTTGCGTTCCTTCTCGTGGTGCAGAAGCACCATTCGGTCGCGAAAGTGTTTCCGTTCGACTTTGATTTGGGCTTTCCGAAACGCGGGCGCGAAGTTGTGGAAGGGCCCCGGCGCGGTCTCTCCGAGCCGCTTGAGTTTCAGCCCTTTGTCGGGCCCATAGCCGTTCTTGAGGATGTCGTCGTCGAGCGACAAGTATTGGCGGTAGGAGCCGTTATCGCCTTGCCGGCCGCAGCGTCCGATCAGCTGGCGGTCGATGCGGGCCGCGTCATGCAACTCGGTGCAGATCACGTGCATTCCGCCGATCGCCTCCACACCGGGAGCAAGCTTGACGTCGGTACCACGTCCGGCCATATTCGTCGCCACGGTCACTTTGCCAAAGCCGCCAGCGCGAGCCACGATGTCCGCCTCCTCAGCGACCTTGTTGGCGTTGAGTGTTTCGTGTTCGATCCCCGCCTCGTCGAGCAGCTTGGAGATGGCTTCGGATTTGTCGATCGAGCGAGTCCCGATCAGGACCGGTCGGCCCTGGCTGTGCATCTCTTGGACTTCTTTGACGATCTCCACGAATTTATCGTGCATCGACCCGAACACGCGGTCGGGTAACTGCACGCGTTTCGGGGGCCGGTTCGTGGGGACGCGGATGACCGGCGTGCGGTAGATCTTCTTCAGCTCGCCGGCACTGTTGGCCGCCGTTCCGGTCATCCCGGCCAGATGGTGATAGCGGAGGAAGAGGTCCTGGACGGTGATCCGAGCCGCTTGTCCGGTCGGGACGGAGATCTCGAGTTGCTCCTTGGCTTCGATCGCTTGGTGGATCCCGTCGCGCCATTTTCGTCCCTCGGCCAAGCGACCGGTGAATTCGTCGACGATGACGATCTCGTCCCCTTTCTGCCCCGATTTGATGACGTACTGGCGGTCGCGAATGAATTCCTTATAGACTTTGGCAGCCCGCTCGGTGAATTCATAAAGGTCGACTAGGCCCATCGTGCGGACGAGGTCGGATTTGGGAAGCGAACGCACAAGCCCTCGACCGCGGCCGGTCAGCTCGTACTTTTTCGTTTCCTTGTCGATCGTGTAATGCTCGTCTTCGATAAACGCGGGTGCATGCTCGGCAGCCCAGCGGTAGGTCTCGACGATCTGGTCGCGGACCGTGTCCTCGATCGAACCAATGATCAGCGGCGTCCGCGCCTCGTCGATCAAGATGCTGTCCGCTTCGTCGACCAGACAGAAATGCATGCCCCGCATTACCGGCGCGTCGCCGCCGTCGGAAAATTGGGTGCGGGAATCGCCGAGCATTTCGGCGCCGAGCCGGTTCTGGGCCCGCAGCAGGAGGCGGTCGCGGAGGAAGTCGAAACCGAACTCCTTCGCCGTCCCATAGGTCACATCGCTCGAGTAGCTCTTGCGTCGCGAACCTTGATCGTCTTGCGTCTGGATGATTCCGACCGAGACGCCGAGGAGCGCAAACAGCGGCTTCATCCACTCGGCGTCGCGTTTGGCCAAGTAATCGTTGACCGTCGCCAGGTGGGCCCCCTTGCCGACGAGGCTGTGCAGATACAGCGGCAGGGTCGCCGTCAGCGTCTTCCCTTCACCGGTCTGCATCTCGGCGATGCACCCTTCGAACAACGACATGCCGCCGATCAGCTGGACGTCGTAGTGCCGCATGCCCATCGTCCGCCGTCCCGACTCGCGAACCAGGGCATAGGCCTCGGGCAGGAGTGATTTGAGCGGCTCGCCCGCTTTGGCTCGATAGCGGATCGCCAAGCTCCGTTTGCGGATCTGGGCGTCGCTTTCGGCCTGGAGCAGCGGTTCGAAGTCACCGATCCGCTGGAGCCAGCGTTTCCAGCGGAGCAGTCGCGGGCGGGTGCCGACGGCCATCCAGGTCGAGAGTTTCAAACCGCCATCGTTGCGCTCCGCGACGGCCAGCAAGGATGGGTCGCCCGTCGACCGATCAGCGGCCACCGCCGCGCCCTCATCCTCAAGGGGCGCACTCTCGGGCTTCGGCTGGGACTGGGGCAAGTTGGTTTCGGCGTCGGTCGACGTCATGCAACTAAATCCGACTTTTCTCGGGAAAACGTCCGGTTTCTCTCATCTTATCCCACCCTGCCGCGAAGGGGAGTCAGATAAGTCCGGCTTTACTCCGGAAGATAGGAAGAATAGGGGGGCGCTGCCGCTCGTCCGGGACGTACCGCAAGTCGGTGGGGGAATCCGTCGATGCAAAGACGGCAGTTGTGCCAGATTTCACGGATTGAAGAGTGGTCCAATGAAACGCAGAAAACTGAGGCTGTCGTGTCTCCTGCTCCTCGTCGGAGCGGTGAACGCGAACGCCCAAGATACCCGATTCCCATCGTACGACGACGACGCCGTCTTCGTCGGCGACACCGCCGATACAGGAACCTACGTGGGTGATTCCTACGTCGGTTCGGGAAGCTCCGTCCGCGGCGAGACGGTCGGTTGGTCGGAGACAGCTCCGGCGGCCGGCGGCTCGCACCACCTCCCCGGCTCGCACTCGGCTCACCGTAGCCAGCATGCGACCCAGGGACACTACCACGCGCCGAGCAGCTATGCTTCGAGCGAGTACTGTGGAGAGATCGGCAGCGTGCTCCATGGTTGCAACCCCAAGTGGTTGCGAGCCGAGACGCTGCTTTGGTTCCCCAAGGGGCGGGACGGCTCGCCGCTGGTGAGCGCAAACACGGCGACCGGTGATCCGCTCCAAACGGTGTTTGGCAACGACATCGGCGAAGGCTTGGCTCCCGGCTTCCGGCTCGACTTCGGACACTACTTTGCCGGTGGCCAGTATGGTCTCGGCGCCCGCGTCTGGGGCCTGTACGACGCCAGCGACGATTTCTCGGCGTCGAGCGACGGAACTCGCGATCTGGCGCGGCCGTTCTTCAACACGAACCCCGTTTTCGGACCGCCCCGCGATGACTTTGCGATCATCGGTGGCGTCCTCGGGGGCGAGACTTTCACCGGCAGCGTCAATGCCGAGTCGGAACTGGATATGATCGCGACCGAAGCCTACGGCCGCATGATGCTCGGCCAAGGCGCCGGGTTCCACGTCGACCTGCTCGGCGGTTACAGCTACTTCGGAATCGACGACACGCTCACGATCAACAGCTCGACGACGAACGTGACGACCGACCCAGGTCTGGTGCGCACGTTCCGTGACAGCTACGAGACCGAAAACCACTTCCACGGTGGCCAGATCGGTCTGGAAACGATCCTCAAGCAGGGTCGCTGGTCGTTGCTGACGCTGACCAAGGTCCACTTGGGCAACGTCCGCCAGCAAGTCAACATCGACGGCTCGTCGACGCGACAGGTCGCGGCTCCGGTTCCGCTCGAAACGTTCGACAACGGCTTCCTGGTCCAGGGTCAGCAGGGACAATACGAACGCGACCAGTTCACGTTCGTCCCCGAGCTGAACCTCAAGCTGGCCTACATGCTGCGTCGCAACATCAGCCTCTCGGTCGGCTACTCGTTCCTCTACTGGGATGATCTGGCGCTGGCTTCGGATCAGATCGACAACCGAGTCGACGGCGCGCTGCTCCTCACGGACGATCCGAATCCGGTCCAAGAGGACTTCACAATCCGCGATTCTGGCTTCTGGATCCAAGGCATCGACTTGGGCGTCACGATCGACTTCTAAGACGCTTGCGTGCGACTGGCACAACGACTTGCAAAGCGAAAGTGCGGCATCGGAAACGGTGCCGCACTTTTCTGCGGTTTCCCGGCTACGGTTTCATCGCGTCTTCGAGGACTTGTTCGGAGACGTAGATCGGTAGCGGGGGATGGAACGTGACGGCAACGGCGATCGCGTCGGAGGGGCGGGAATCGATCTCGATGATCTCGCCGTCCCGTTTCAAGCGGAGGTGGGCAAAGTAGGTGTGGTCTCGAAGTTCGCTGATCACGACGCTGTCGACTTCGGCCCCCAAGGCTTCGGCGACGTGCACGACCAAATCATGGGTCAGCGGCCGCGGCGGGTGGTAGTCGTCTTTGACCCGGCGGTCGATGTTGGTCGCCTCAAAGATGCCGATCAAAATCGGGAACTGCCGATCTCCGTCGACTTCCCGCAAGTAGATCACTTGGTTGTCGCTGATTTCGCTGATGATGATCCGCGCCAGCTGCATTTGCACGGGCATCGCTGCTCGCTCATGAGAAGAGGAAAAAAAGGAAAAGCGGGGAGGCTGCTGCTTCGCCCGCTCGAGATACCAGTATACCGCCCCGGCAGCACGCGAAGGAGCCTCGCCCTGGGATGGTGAAAAGCCCGGAGGAAAAGGTCGCCAGAAGTAGAAACGGCGAGTCAAAATCTCACCCTCCCGCCCCGCGGGAGGGTCGGGCTCTTAGGCCCGGGGAGGGCAATGGGTTTCGGCACGAACTCTCGATTGAGCCGTGAGAAAAGAAGCAAATGCGTTGAAGAAAAGGGTCACACGCACTCATCACGCGAGCGTCTACCGGCCCCTCCCCGCTCGTTCCTCGCGACCCTCCCGGGGGGAGGGTGATCTCTTTCGCGGAACAGCTTCAACTCATTTACGAGAAAGTTTTCTCCGGCAACGGGGCCTACAGCACGCGAGGCCGAGCGACTCCTTCGTGCCGGAAGATCGAGACGCCCAGCGGCGGCAGATCGATCACCAACGAGTCGGCTCGGCCGTGGTGGCCGTGGCCCGTCGCTTCGGCTCCGGGATGGGTGCCGACGTTGCTTCCGCCGTAGATCGACGCATCGCTGTTGAAGATCTCCCGCCAGAAGCCTCCGGTCGGCACTCCGATTCGGTACCCGCGGCGGACCACCGGAGTGAAGTTGCAGCAGACGAGCACCAGCGGGTCGTCCTTGTCCGATTTGCGGAGGTAGGAGAGGATGCTGTCGTCCGCGTTCATCGCATCGACCCATTCGAATCCGCCGCTCGTGAAGTCGTCACGGTGGAGAGCCGGGTTGTCGATCACGGCGCGGTTCAAGTCGGCAACGCATTGTTGGATCCCGCGGTGGTTGTCGAAATCCAACAGCGACCACTCGATCCCCCGGTCGTGGTTCCACTCGTTCCACATCCCGATCTCGCCCCCCATGAACAGCAACTTCTTGCCGGGGTGCGTCCACATGTAGCTGTACAGCAGGCGGAGGTTGGCGAACTTTTGCCACATGTCCCCCGGCATCTGGCTCAGCAGCGCTCCCTTACCGTGCACCACTTCGTCGTGCGAGAGCGGCAGCATGAACCGTTCGCTGAAGGCATAGATCAGGCTGAACGTCAGCTCGCTGTGGTGGAAGCGGCGGTGGATCGGCTCGTGATGGAAGTACCGCAAGCTGTCGTTCATCCAGCCCATATTCCATTTCAGCGAGAAGCCGAGTCCACCGTCCTCGACCGGACGCGAGACGCCCGGCCAGGAGGTCGATTCCTCGGCGATCGTCAGCGCCCCGGGATAATCCTCGTGAGCGGCCGAATTGAATTCGCGGAGGAAGTGCAGGGCCTCGAGGTTTTCACGGCCGCCATACTGATTTGGAATCCACTGGTCGTGCTCGCGGCTGTAGTCCAGGTAGAGCATCGAAGCGACGGCGTCCACGCGGAGCCCGTCGATGTGATAGCGATCGAGCCAGAACAGGCCGTTAGCGACCAAGAAGTTGCGGACTTCGTTGCGTCCATAATTGAAAATCTTGGTGCCCCAGTCCGGGTGTTCGCCCTGCCGCGGATCGCCGTGCTCGTAGAGCGCCGTGCCGTCGAACTGGGCCAAGCCGTGGCTGTCGCGAGGGAAGTGGGCCGGAACCCAGTCGAGGATCACGCCGATCCCGTGGCGGTGGCAGTAGTCGACGAAGAACATGAAGTCCTGCGGCGTGCCGTAGCGGCTGGTCGCAGCGTAGTAGCCAACGGTCTGGTAGCCCCACGAGCCGGTGAACGGGTGCTCGCTGATCGGCATCAGCTCGATGTGCGTAAAGTTCATGCGGCGGCAGTACTCGACGAGCCGCTTCGCCAGCTCGCGATAGTTGAACCAGCCGTGGGCGCGATCGCCTCCCTGCATCCAGCTGCCGAGATGGACTTCGTAGATCGACATCGGCTTGGCGAGCTGGTCGTTTTTCCGCCGCTGCTCGAGCCACGACTGATCGTTCCACTCAAACGAGCTCAAGTCGCTGATGATCGAGGCGGTGTGCGGAGGAATCTCCGCGGCAAAGCCCAACGGGTCGCTCTTGTCGATCCAGGATCCGTGAGCCGTCAGCAACCGGTACTTGTACTTCTGGCCATCTTTGGCACCGGGAATGAACAGCTCCCAAATCCCCGCGTCGCTGCCCCGCATCCCATGCTGCCGTCCGTCCCAGCCGTTGAAGTCGCCGATGACTTGCACGGTCCGGGCGTTCGGCGCCCAGACCGCGAAGTTGACTCCCTCGATTCCATCGACCGTGCGGATCTGAGCCCCCATCCGCTCATACAACTTGCGGTGGCGTCCTTCGCCCATCAAGTAGCGGTCGAAGTCGGAAAAGATTGAGGGAGCTGCGTAGGGATCGTTCATGGTGACTATCTCGCCGGAGCGTTTGGCAACGCGAATGCGGTAAGGAGAATGGGGAACCGAAGAGGCTGCCGAAGCGATCCGCGCCCCCTCCTCGGGCGTGCAAATCGCTTCGTAAAAGCCGGCCGGGTGGATCCGCCGCATCGGCCGCGGCACACCCTGCGGCCCCTCGATCAACCAGGCCTGCAGGCTATCCGGGACAAACGTCCGCACGGCCGTCGCCGGCCGCCCCTGATACACCACCTGGTGCGGACCGAGCAACGCAGCGGGATTCTCGTGACGACCTTCGACCAATTGCCCGAGCTGAGAGAGCGTGACTTCCGTGTGCATAGCGAGGTGTTCTTCTAAAAACGATTGTGAGGACTGTGAATGGTGTCGGGAAGCAACCTCAGGCGACCGCCAGTTGCCGGCTTGCCTCCGCCGGGTAACCCCCGGCGACGCTCTGGCATTGGCCGATCAGCCAGCGGCGAAGTCCATCGGTCACCCCGCCCTTCCGCTCGTGCCGAGGGTCCGCTCCGCGCGTCCCCCCAGCCACAACCGGTCCCTGGGGCCGCAACGGAGCCGCGGCTGCCGCCGCAAGCCGCGGGACGCGGCGGCCGACGACCGGAGCGGCGGCGACACAGCAGGCGCTGACTGCATGAATGTCCAGCGCCCGGTCGACGCGCCGCCAGAGATCCGCATTGGTCACCTCCATCCGTTGACCGAAATGCTCCCACATGAACCCGGCCTCGCGCCAGCGGGGCAACGAATCGCTGAGCGAGCGAATCACGTACCGGCTGCTCGAAAGCATCGTCACGGCCGCCGGTCCCGGGAGCGCCTCCAGTCCCCGCACCACGGCCAGCAGCGCCAAGCGATTGGCGTCTCCCAACTCGCAGTCGGTGGCTTCGAGGAACGGCTGGCCGTCGAGTCGCTCGAGTACAAACCGCCACGATCCCAGTTGGTCGGAATCGCCCAAGCGGGCTTCACAAACCAGCAAGTACTGGTCGGCTAAGGACGAATCGGGCAAGGACGAATCGGGCAAGGACGAATCGGGCAAGGACGAATCGGGCAAGTACGAATCGGGCAAGTACGGCTCGGGGCAATCGATCATCAGGGGGACCTCGCGTCCGGTCGGGAGAGCGCGGCTTCCGTCCGCTGGATGTGACTGGTCGCCGGGGCTCCAAATTCCCCGACAGCCGTTTCGATCGGCCACCCCAACGCAAGAATTTCAGCTCACCCAACCCAAAAACTCCCCCAACTCCAAATCCACGACGTAGGAATCGAGCGATCCGCATAACCGGAAAGGAGGTTTCAGGGTTCAGGTTTCAGCGAAGCGGTACTCGTACTCAGCGAAGCGGTACTCGTACTCAGCGAAGCGGTACTCGGAGGCGAATCGAGTGCGGAGACAGCCCGGCGCAAGGGAGTCGAGTACGAGTACGAGTACCGCTGCGCTGAGTACGAGTACGAGAAGAAGGTTCTATCCGCGACCTGCTCCCTGAAACCTGCCTCCCCGCCTCCCGCCCCCCTCCCTTCGCTCTCGCGGGGGTTATGGCATAATCGGCCGAGCGTGTTCCCGTTTGCACTCCCGAGGGGTCAGTGGCTGTGGCTGAAACGATCTTCTCCAAAATCATCGACCGGCAGATTCCGGCGGACATTCTGTTCGAGGATGACCGCTGCCTCGCCTTCCGCGATATCAACCCCCAAGCGCCGACGCATTTCTTGGTGATCCCCAAAAAGAGAATCGTCTCGCTCGCGGTCGCCGAAGCGGAGGATGGCGCGCTGCTCGGCCATCTGCTGGGCGTCGCCGCCCGCGTCGCCGCCGAACAAGGGCTCGGCTCGGGCTACCGCGTGGTGACGAACATCGGTCCCGACGGAGGCCAGTCGGTCGATCACCTGCACCTGCACGTGCTCGGCGGCCGCTCCCTCGCTTGGCCCCCCGGATAAGCACCGCCCGAAGTCCCTGAGCCGACGGCGCTAGCACAATGCCATCTACTTTAGACCATCAGCCGCCACGCGCTAGCGTCCGGTTATTTGCAATTCCCCAGGAACCGAACGCTAGCGCGTGGCGGCTGATAACAAGCAAAGCAGACAAGCAAACGCGTATGAGCGATCCCGCTGCGACGAATGAACCGGCCGACGAGCCGCTGGCGCCGCCGATTGAACGCCTCGCGCTCGAAGCGGCTCGGCGGGTCTTCGCGGATCACCAGCCAACGGCTCCGCGGGTCCTCGCCTCGAGCACCTCCCGCGGCCAAACGGCGGCGGCGCTGGCCCAAGCGGGTGCCGACGTGACGCTTCTCGAGCTGGAGGATTTTCGTGCTGCCTTGCTCCGCGACTGGCTGGGCGAGGGCAGTCCCGTGCGGCTGGTTTGCGACACCGATCCGCCGGCCGAGCCAAAGTTCGAGCTGGCGATCCTCCCGGTCCGCCGCGACGGTGGTGCGGAGCTCGCCCGCGACCTGTTGCAGGGGTTCATCGCGGCGTTGGAGGAGTCGGGCACGCTGATCGCCGTGGCCGACCACCCGAACGACAGCTGGCTCGGCGATCAACTCCGTGCATTGGCCGACGCGAAAGCGATCCGTCGCTACCAATCGGGAGAAGCCGACGCGGCGAGCGGAGCGACCGCCTACGTCGTGCGGCGATCGGACATTCGGCTCCGCGTTCGAGACTTCTCCTGCGAGTTCGCCTTCCGCGATTCCGGTCGGCTGATCCGCGCGTTCAGCCGACCGGGCGTCTTTTCACACCGCCGCTTGGATCTCGGTGCCCGGCGGCTGATCGACGCGATGCAGATCGCAGCGGGCGACCGCGTGGTCGACATCGGCTGCGGAGCGGGCGTCGTCGCGCTGGCCGCGGCACTGCGTGCGGCCGACGTGCAGGTGACGGCGATCGATAGCGCGACGCGGGCGATCGAGTGCACGCGGCGAGGTGCGAAACTGAACGGACTCGAGGATCGCATCACGGCCATCCTCTCCTCCGACGGCTCGGTCCCCGAGAGCGGCAGCTACGACGTGGCGGTCGCGAATCCTCCCTACTTCGCCCACTTCCGGATCGCCGAACTGTTTCTGCAAGCGGCTCAAACCGCCCTCCGCCCGGGAGGCCAGTTGTGGATCGTCGGCAAGCAGCCCGACTGGTATCAGAGCAACGTGCCGCGCTGGTTCGACCGCGTCAAGCTCGCGCGGACCGGAGGCGGATACTGCATCGCGACCGGCATCCGTCCGAACCTGTGAACAGAGCCTTCAACGGATTCTCCGAAGCCTCGAATCGTGACAGCATCCATGCAGCCCGCCAAACCTGATCGCCCCTTCGCTTGGCTCGAGCGGCGGCTGGACGAAGCGGACCAGCAAGGGATGCGGCGGCGATTGGTTCCGCGTCAGATGGACGGTCCGTATCTGCTGGAAGGAGACCGCAGGCTGGCGAATTTCGGTGCTAACGATTATCTCGGCATCGCAATGGATTCGTCCTCCGCCACTGGCTCAGACGAGCGTGGCGAGACTCCCGCGACATTCGGCAGTGGTGCCGCGGCCAGCCCGCTGGTGTGCGGTTTCACGCCCCTGCATGCGCGGCTCTGCGGTGAGTTAGCCCACCTCGAACAGGTCGAATCGGTGGTCCTCTTTCCGAGCGGGTTCGCCGCTTGCAGTGGAGTCGTGGCGACGCTTCCCGAAGCAGGCGATTTGGTGCTCAGCGACGCTCTGAACCACGCCAGCTTGATCGACGGATGCCGCTTGAGCAAAGCGACTCGGTTCATCTACCCGCACTGCGACCACCGCGCAGTGGGTTCACTGTTAGCCGCGCATCGCAAGCGTTTTGACCGCGTGTTTATCGTCACTGACTCCATCTTCAGCATGGACGGAACTCGAGCTCCGCTGGTCGCGCTGGCGGATCTGGCTGACGAGTACAAGGCGACGCTCATCGTCGACGAGGCGCATGGGACCGGTGTGCTCGGCCACCGCGGCGGCGGCCTTTGCGAGGAACTGGGCGTGGAGGGCCGGATCGCCATCCGGATCGGCACGCTTTCCAAGGCGGTCGGCGCCCAGGGCGGGTTCGTCGCCGGTCCGCAGGTCGTCACCGACTATCTGCTGCAGCGCGCCCGACCGTTGATCTACAGCACCGCCGCGTCGCCAGCGACGATCGCTGCAGCCCTCGACGGTTTGCGGATCATCCGCGAAGAACCCGAACGCCGTCGCCGCGTGTTGGATTTATCCGGCCGTCTGATCGAGGAACTGAACCGGCAGCTTCCGGCGAAGCGGCGAATCGTCGACCACGGCACCCCGATCATTCCCGTCGTGATCGGTGAGGCGAGCAAGACGGTTGAGACGGCCGGGCGACTGGCTGACGCGGGTTTCTATGTGCCTGCGATCCGCCCGCCAACGGTACCACCGAATCAGTCGCGGCTCCGCATCAGCCTCTCCGCCGCGCACACCGACGAGATGCTCACCGAGCTCTGCGAAACGCTGCGAACATTCGGCCTCTGATTTATCGGACGAGGCACGGCCAGGAAGATTCATTCACAGCAGAGCCGCTCGTGGAAGAGTCGTTTAACGGCAAGCCGAAGGCGACTGCTTTTTAAAACACCGTCGCCTTCGGCTTGCCGTTAAACGATTGGGTCAGCCGCGTTACGAGAAAACATTTCCGCCGCCGAGGCACCACAGGGGGGAGTGACGAGCGAATAATAATGCATCGTCAATCGCGCTCGAACTCGGTGACTTTCTTGAACTCGCTCTCCGCAATCCCTTGGGTCGATGTTCTCGACATCCTGATCGTCAGCTTCTTCTTCTATGCTCTACTCTCCTGGCTAAACCGCACTGCGACTCGAGCTGCAGCGCTCGGCGCGATCGCTCTCGGCGTGCTCTACATTCTGGCGCGCCGGCTGGGCATGGTACTGACGACCGAAGTCTTTCATGCCGGAGCCCTGGTGGGGCTGGTCGCCCTGGTGGTCGTGTTCCAGGAAGACGTGCGGCGCGGCTTGCAACGCCTTCCGCTGCAGCTCTCAAAGTTCTTCCGCCGCTTCTCGCGTTCGCCGGAGCGGGAGCGTGAAGAGGTCGAATTGCTGGTCGACGTGGCACTCCGCTTGGCCGCCACCAAGACCGGAGCGCTGCTCGTGCTCGCAGGCAACGAACCGCTGACCGCGCACCTCTCGAGCGGAATTCGCGTCTCAGGGGAGCTAAATAAAGAGCTGCTGCTGAGCATCTTCCATACGGGCTCGCCCGGACACGATGGAGCGGTGGTGGTCGACCAGGGCAGCCTCTGGGAGTTTGCCGCCCATCTGCCGTTGGCTCACCGCCCGCTCGGCGCGGAGATGGGCGGCACGCGCCACCGTGCCGCGGTAGGGCTGGCCGAGCGGTGTGACGCGATGGTGCTGGTCGTCTCGGAAGAGCGGGGCGTGATCAGCGTCGCCGAAGCAGGGGAGATCCACGAAATGGCGTCGGGCGAAGTGCTTCGCGAGCGCCTGCAACAATTTTTCGACTCGCGTTTTCCCCGCGTCTCGGGAAGCCTCTGGAAAGCCCTTACGGCCAACGCGCACCTGAAGGTGTTGTCGGTCGCTTTCTCGATCGCCGCCTGGAGCATTTTGGTCGCCGGACCCGGCACGATCCATCGCACGTTCGTGGTACCGATCGAGTACCGGAACCTGCCCGAATCGCTGGCCATCGACGAGGATGCGCCGAGCGAGGCACGCGTGACTTTGGCGGGCCCGGAGATTGCTTTCCGCTCGCTCGACCCGAGCTTGTTGCTGATCGCGCTCGACGTCTCGCAGGTTCGCCGCGGCTTCAATCAGTTGCTGATCACTGAAAATGATCTACGGCATCCGCCTCAACTCCAAGTCGAGTTCCTCTCGCCGCGAGACATCGTGCTGCTGATCCAGTCCGCTCCCCCTCCCGGCGCCGAGGAAGGGGGGACGGACGGCGAGTCACCGGACCGCGAGAGTTAAGGCGTGATCGCGCGGAAAGCGTTGCGGATCGGCTGGCCCGGCACATACACCCGAGGCTGACCGGCGACGTTCGTCCCGACCACCGCAGGCCGCCCGACGGCCACCGGCGCCAACGGAACCGGAGTCGGAGCCACCGGAACCGAGTAGGCTGCGACGGGTGTCGGCGCGAGCGGCACCACCGGGGCCGGGCGATAGCTGACGACCGGTGGCGCTGTGACGACCGGCCGCGCTGCAACGACTGGTGGCGCTGCAACGACTGGTGGCGCTGTGACGACTGGCCGCGCTGCAACGATCGGTGATGCTGTGACTACAGGCGAGGCTGTGACAACAGGTGATGCTGTGACGAGCGGAGCGCGGTAGCTGGTCACCGGCACCGGAGCCACGACCGGCGTGGAATCGATAACCGGAGCCACGACCGGCGGCGAGTAGACGACGACTTGGGCGTCAGCGGTGAGCGGGGGTGCCAACCACAACCCCGCGAGCAGCATTATCAGATGCGTCGCTTTCATTGCAGTGATCCTCGGAGTGAAGTGACGGTCGACCGGGATGCTGCTCACGGCGTTTCCGCGAGCCCCGACCTGACCGAGAGACGCTTCGAGGATGATGCAAGTGATATACCGCCGCCCGCCGCTAGTAATCTTCCCCGTTGTGGCTGGACACGACGCTTGCGAGCCAAGCCTCCAACTCTTTCCGCATCGCGGCCATTCTTGAGGACTCTTTCGACGCAAGGTCCATCGACTCGTTCGGATCGGCCTCCAGATCGTACAGCTCAAAGCGAGGCTCCGGACGGTTCGCTGGCTGGATTCGGTGGAGCTTCCAAGGTCCCGAGACCCACGCCGCGTGCCCCGGGAAGCCCGGCGGATCGATCGGCTCGATTTCGCCCGCGTCCATCCGCAGCCGCACCGGATCGCTCGGCAACTCGGCCCCAGATTGCTGGGCCGCCAGCAACTCGGCCATCCACTCGGCACTTGGCGTCGAAATCCCGCGGACCGGGTAGCTCCAAAAACCCATCGACCGTTCGGCCAGCGGTCGGCCCTCGATCAGGGGCAGCAGACTAACGCCGTCCAGCGGCCGATCGTCGGGCACTGGGACTCCAGCGATCTCCAGAACGGTCGGAAGGATGTCGGTGCTGTTCAGAGGCGTCGCGTCGTGGCGAGGGGTCGGGATCCTTGCGGGCCATTCGATCATCGCGGGGACCAGCAATCCACCGTTGTAAATGTCTCCTTTCTTGCCTCGAAATCCGCCACTGGAACCGACCCGCGGTAAGGCTCCGTTGTCGCTGGTGTACCAGAGGACCGTGTTCTCGCGGACGCCGAGTTCCTCGAGCCCTTTCCGCAGCTTGCCAAACGCCCGGTCCATCGCCGTCACTTCGCTGTAAAAATTCTGCTTGGCCCGAGGCTGATCGGGGTAGCCGGCGACGTCTTCGGGCAAAGCCACGTGCGGGGCGTGTGGCGAACCGAACCAAACCACCGCCAAGAAGGGTTTACCGCTCGCCTGCGATTGTTCGATGAACTCGAGCGAAAGGTCGACGACGACCTCCGAGCTCTCACCCTGCGTCTGGACCGCCTTCCCCCCATCGCTGAGGATCGCATCGTTCTCGAAGAAGTTCGGCGCGGAGATCCAGCGGTCAAATCCGCTTGCTCCCGGATTCACCGGGCTCCCCTCGCGGACCGAACCGAGGTGCCATTTGCCAAAATGTCCGGTCACGTAACCGGCTTCCCGCAACGCCTCGGCGACCGTGATCTCCTGAGGACGCAGCGAGTGGCCCCACGAAAAACATCCGAACCGGTTCGGGTGGCGACCGGTCAGCACCGCACCACGCGTCGGTGAGCAGACCGGGGCGGCGGCATAGAAGCGATCGAGCCGCAACGCCTCCCGCGCCATCGCATCGAAGTGCGGCGTCTTCAACACCGGGTGACCGTTGTAAGCCATGTCACCCCAGCCCTGATCGTCGGCCATCACCAACACGATGTTGGGAGGACGATCCTCAGCCGCAACATCCGCAGCGAACGGACAGAAAGCCAAGAGTAGCAACACGAAGATACGGATCATGGGAAAAACTTATAACGAGCAGGAAATCTCAAATGTCAGTACTCAGAAATCTTTAAACGGCCCTCTCGGCTCGGCGGCAACCATCTCCGCTTGCCAGCGAGCGTGGGCGGCTTTGAGCTGCTGCAACTTCTCGGGGTGTTTTTTCGAGAGGTCGTTTCGCTCGCCGATATCCTCGGCCAGATTGAACAGCCCTCGACCGCGGGCCGAATCGACCCACTTCCAATCACCCACGCGAGCTGCCATGTCGCCGCGTCGTTGCCAGTACATCTCGGTCCGCGGGCTCGCCGTTTTTCCCGCGAGCGTGGGGAGCATGTCGTAGCCATCAAGGATAATTTCCTCGGCGGGTCGATCCGTCGCTGGCTCAGTCGTGGGAGCGGGGAGCCCCGCCGCTGCCAACAGCGTGGGAAGCACCTCGAGGCTGGTCAAAAATTCGTCGCAGGTCGTGTCGGCGGGGATTTGCTTGGGATAGCGAACGATGGCTGGAACACGGATTCCCCCTTCGAACATCCACGACTTCTTTCCTCGCAGCGGACCGTTGTCGCTGCTGCCACTACCGCCGTTATCGGAGAAGAAGATCACGATCGTGTTGTCCGCAATCCCGTACTCCTCCAATTGGTCGAGCACTTTCCCGATCGCGGCATCCATCGCCGTGACAGCTGCCAAGTACTCGAGGCGGCGGCTCGCTGCATTACGAACTGTCGCCGGTTCGCCATACCGCTTGGCCTGGGTCGTGCCGGCTTTTGCCTGCAGCTCTGGATAGAAAGCCTTCGCCTCCTCCGGTCCCTGGGCTCCGGAGCGGATCAGCGGGTCGAGGCTCGACGCACCGTGCGGCGCGTTGAAGGGCAAATACAAAAAGAATGGCGAATCGTGGTGCTCGTCCACAAACCGCGTCGCTTCGCGGAGGAATAACTCGGTGCAGTAGGTACCTTTGTCCTCTTCGGTCGGCTCATTGTCACGATACATCGATGGCACCCCGTAGCGCTCGTGGGTGTAGTAATCGATCCCCGTGTTGCAGAATCCATAGAAGTCATCAAAGCCGCGCTGCAGTGGGAGATAGCGGTGGTGGACGCCGAGATCCCACTTTCCGTAAATCCCGCTCGTGTACCCCGCTGCCTTGAGCATCTCCGGGAGGAGAACTTCGCGGGTGTCCATCCCGCCGATGCGTTCGAAGGTGACGGCGTATTCTTCGGGCGAGTAGCGATGGCCGTAGTCCGGGGCTTCGTTGCGGATCATGTCGTAGATCCCGTTTCGCTGCGGATACCGCCCGGTCAGCAAACTGCCGCGGCTCGGGGTGCAGGCGGGCCACGAGACATAGAAATTCGTCAGCCGCACCCCTGCGCTCGCCAGACGGTCCAGGTGCGGGGTGATCGCTTCGTCGCTGCCGAAACAGCCGAGGTCCGCGTACCCTTGGTCATCCGAAACGATCAGCACGATGTTCGGCGGCGGGGCCGTATCCGATCGCGAGGGCGCCGCCGCTGCCGCCGGCGAAACGAACGGGCCTGCGAGTGCAACACCGAGCAGAAGCCACGGAAAACGGAGGGGGGAAGGGTCCATGGAGAGATCGAAGCCGGTTGAGGGGAGGCGGGAGGTCGAGCGGGAGAAGTGCGGCGACGGCAGGGGCATCCCGCGAAGGAGAGAGCCGTGGCCGATGCAGCGGTCCACTTTAGCTGACATCGCCCAGCCTTGCAGGCGGTGGCTTCAGCCGAAGGCGACGTCGAGGACCATCATGCAGACGAAACCGCCGAGCAGGCACCGCTCAAGGCGTTTCGAGATCGGACTCTGGGGGCCCGTACAACCGACAACCCTCCGCGTCGAAGCGTCCGCCGTGCACCGGACAGTCCCACGTCTGCTCGACCGGGTTCCAGCGGACGACGCCTCCCATGTGGGTACAGATCGGACTGCGACGATGCAGCCGCCCGTCGGCCGTTCGGCAGACGGCGGTGTGGACTCCATCGATCATCCCCACGCAGCCTTCACCGGCGGCCAGCGAGTCTGGATCGACCTCGTCGGCCGGCAGGACGCGTTCGGCATAGTCAGCAACGCCGGGCAGTTGTTCCATCGCCATCGTGGCGGGATGCTTGGATCCGAATCGTCGAGGCGAGAGCCGCTCTTCCAGCGGAGTTTTCGAGCCATGGATCTGCGCGGCAATCAATCGCGCGGCTGCCGTCCCCCACGTCAGCCCCACGCCGCTGAACCCGGTCGCCAACCAAACATTCTCGCTCGTCGCATCGCGTCCGATCAGCGGCAGCCCGTCGGTGGGCTCAAAGAACTCAGCACTCCAACTGCAAATAATTTCGCGGACATCAAACCGGCTGCGGGCATACTGCTCGAGATCGGCCACCGCCTGCCGCTCGTCACCCGCTCCGGTATGGTGATCACAACCGCCAATCAAATAGATATCCTCGGCGCTGCTCGAGGCACGGCGGATATAGTGATAAGGTTGATCGTTATCCCAGTAGAGCGCATCGGGCAGCCGATTTCCCAACCGGGCAGCCAACACATAAGACTGGTAAGGCGGAATCATCATATAGACGCGAAGCGAGGCGGTGTATCCCGAATGGACGGCGATCACCGCCTGCTCAAACTCGATCCGGCCGCCTCCAGCGGACAACTCCGGCTCATGCTTTTCCGTCGGGCATTGGACTTTGGTGTGTTCGAAAATCTTTCCACCCGCGTCCACGACGAGGTCGGCTAGTCGCTCCAGATAACGCCCGCAGTGGAACCGCGCCATGCCTTGGATCGTGAAGCCACAGGCCGCGTGCTCGAGCGGAATCGAGTTGCTCCAGGTTGCCGCAAGCCCGAGGTCCGCTGCCGCGTCACAATCGTCGCGAAGTGATTCCTCATCGCGGCGCCGCTCGCTGTACTGGTAGGTGGGAATGCGAACGAAGTCACAATTGGCGTCGCTCCGCTGCTCGATCGCATCGATTGCCTTGAGCCGCAGATCGACCACTTGCCGGGCATCTTCGAGCCCGACGTCTTTGATCAACTTCCGCGCCCCCTGCTCGGGGACCGCATCGAGATGCCCCGTGCTTCCGGCGGTCGTTCCCGCGCCGATCACCGACGCCTCGCACACGGTTACCTGGTATCCCCGCTGGAGCAACTCGAGCGCGGTCGACAGCCCCGTGATGCCTGCTCCGACCACGGCGATCTGCGTCTTATGGACGCCCTCGAGCGTGGGGAAGCGGCCGCCCGCGGTGCCACCGCGATTCCAATAGGAGCTGGGTGCAAGGAGTGCGTGGTTCACAGGGGTGCCTCTCTAAACGGAACGACCGGGAGTGGCGGGGCGGACGTCAGATCCCCGCTCGCTCCCGGTCGTGCAACGAGCGTGCCGCCCGCACCGAAAGAGGGGCGGCTGGCACACCGGCTTTCCGCGGCCGCTCAGAGCGTTGTCGTCGGCGCGTGGCGATGGCTGTGGGGAATGCGAGCTGGCGTCGTTTCCGTCATCAGCGCCGCTCCGATCTCCAAAATCCCGAACACCACGTGCGGAATCCAAACGTACTCGGCAAACCCAAACAGCCACGGCGAGACGATCAGCACGAGTCCCGCGATGAAGTCGATCATCAAGTGCGTCTTCATGCTGATCGCCGCGACGGCTCCCAGCTCATAGGCGGTCAGCAAGCTGTAGACGATCGTCCCCGCTCCCAAAATCACCGGCACCCAGGTCTCCGCCCCTCCCTCCGCAAATCCAAATAACCACGGTGAGGCGATTAAAAGAATCGCTACCAGGTAATCGAGCGCTCCATGCACCTTCGTCGAAATGAATCTCATCGCTCGCCCCTTGAGTGAACGTGACAGCGGCCTTCCCTGATCATGCCTCAGCAGGAGGCGGCCAAAGTGGAAGAAAGAAGATGGCTCACAGGCGGCATGACGAAGGCTGGAACAGTGCAAACCTTATTCCTCGTCCACCGCCGCTGCCGCTTCGGTGCGGTTGAGAAACAGCCGGAGATTGTGCGTCGCGCGACCTCCGGCCAGGATGTCGTTCCGCCCGTCGCCATCGAAGTCGGCGATCACCAGATCCTCGCAAGCCACGCTGCCGATATCGATCTTTGTCTTTGTCCAACTTCCGTCGCTCTGCCGATCGTAAATCTGCAGGCCGACCGGAACCGCGGACTCTCCCTCTCCCGACTCGCGATGGCCGGCGACGATCTCGTCATCGCCGTCGCCGTCGAAGTCCGCGCAACCGAGCGCATGGCCGCCGCGGAGGGTATCGTCGATCGGCTGCCGGAAGACAAAGGTGGTTGTGGAGCCGGTCGAGCGAGGCGTCGAGGACAGTCAGAGCCCAGCGATCGGTCCGCGGGTTCGCCGGGAGCTCAAAAGCCAACAAGCGGACTCCCGGCGCGCGGGTCGCATTCAGCGGCGAAACGACCAACTGCGGCTTGCCCGTCCCCAGCACGTCGCCGATTCGCATCCGATGGACCCATGGCTCTGCGCCGATCTTGTAGATCTCCCAGGGCTCCTCGAGCGATTCGCCGCGTGATGCCCACTGGATCGTTCCCCCACTGCGCGGCCAGCCGGCGCCAAGCACGATGTCGATCTGTCCGTCACCATCGACATCGTGCGGAACGATGCAGACGTTATCGGGCTGGGTGCCGCCGTCGAGCAGGACCCTTTTCTTCCAGTTCGGCGCCTGGTACCAGAAGACGCGGTCCTCGGTCACCGCGATCATGTCCTCCCGCCCGTCACCATCCACGTCCGCGGCGGCGACGGCATAAACGACCTTGCCCGGACTAGGGTCGATCGTCTTTGCTTCAAAGAGAAAATCGACCGCTCCACCCGGCGTCGAGATCCCCATCGCTGCGGCGAACAGCGCGACTCCCAGGAAGCGGGGCACCCACCCGAAGCAACAGGGCGAATTCCAATCGGCACGCGAGGACACGGCATTTACCTCAGGTTGGAAGAAACGGAGCCAGCAAGTTCTCCCTCAGGATAGCCACCGTCTACAATTGCCGCTCGACGACTATCCTGCCAGCATCGACTATCCTGCCGGCATCGAGATCCTGACGGCACTGAGTTTCCACCTTTCCTCTCGGAGTCCCCTCCCATGTCCCTCGTCCGCTCCTTCACGACCTGCCTGACCGCGCTCGGTTTGTGGGTTGCCGCCGTGCCGCTGGCCCGAGCCGCCGACGCCCCCCAGCCTCCGGGCAAGGAGTGGAAAGTTCTGTTCAACGGCGAGAACCTCGACGGCTGGAAAATCCGCAGCGGCAAAGCGAAGTACCGGGTCGAAGACGGTGCCATCGTGGGGACCACCGTCGCGGGCAGCCCCAACACGTTCTTGATCAGCGACGAAGAGTTCGCCGACTTTGAGCTCCGCTTTGAAGTCCTGCTCGACGACAACGAGCTGAACTCGGGCGTTCAAATCCGCTCCAAAGTGCGAGACGGCGAATACCAAGGCCGCGTCTACGGACCGCAAGTCGAAATCGAGGCAAGCCCGGGGCAAGCGGGCTACATCTATGGCGAAGCAGCCGGAGGTTGGCAGTCGCCCGAGCCCACCTCCGACGACCCAAAGATCAACCAGCACAGCCACTTCAAGAACCAACAGTGGAACGAGTTCCGCGTCCGCGCCGTGGGCCGCAAGATCGAGACCTGGATTAACGGACACCAAATCGCGGATCTGACTTACGACCAAGCTCGCTATGACGACAACCCGCGGGGAGTTATCGGCCTGCAGGTGCACGGAGTGGGCGACCGGGGGCCGTACGAAGTCCGCTGGCGGAACCTCTTCATCAAGCCGCTCGAGGGCGAGGCCGCAGAACGTTAGCCGCGGCCCCGGCCGCGATCGCCGCCCCCACGGCCGCCCCGATCACCGCCGACCCGATTGCCGCCACCACGGTTGGCGTCCCCTCCGCCGAAGCCGCGTCCGCGTGACTCGGCTCGGCCGGAATTGCCCGAGCCGAAACTCCGCCGCATGCCGCCGAACCCGCTCCGGGAACTGCCCTCGAATCCGCCCCCAGGGCTGATCGAGCGGGGGCTACTCGAGCGGGGGCTGCCCATCGTCGGGCCGCGCTGCATGCGGCTGTTGAACCCACCGGAGCGATCGCCGTCCGAGCGTCCCGGAAAGCCGCGCTCGATGCTTGGCCTCAGGTTCAACCCTTGCTCGAGCGGACTGCCGCTGCGAATTCCGCCACTCGGCCCTCGCGATTCGCCGCCCGGGATGCGAATGTTACCCCCCGCGCCTCGCGGATCGCGGCCAGGAACTCGCAGACCGCTTCCAGATCGTAGCGAATCGGCACCGGGAATCCCCGGTCCAGCGCCGCGACGCAGCACATCGCCCCCCGGACGCAGCACATCGCCCCCCGGACGTAGCGCATCGCTGCCTGGCGCCCGGAGACTGCTGCCAGGCCGCCGCGAATCGCGACCTGGAATTTCCAGGCTGCGGTTGGGCCGCTGAAAGTCGCTACCGGGACGCCGCGGGTCGCTCTCGGACCGGCGGGAGTCCAAGCCGGGCGTGGGGCGATTGCCACCGGGAGCGATCATCCCGCTCCCCGGCCGCCGGGAGTCAATCTCCGGTCGAAGGCCCTCGCTCCCACGTCCAGGCCCCCGTTCCAGCCCCCGTCCCGGCCGCTCGCCGATGCCTCGATCGAGGCCACGCCCCGAATCAGGACCCCGCCTTCCGTCGAGTCCACGGTCTCCGCCAGGCCCACGGTCTCCGCCAGGCCCACGGTCTTCGCGCGTGACTCGGTCACCGTCGAGGCTGGGGCGGCCCAGGCGATACGATTCGGGCAGCCGAAAGTTGGCCCGGCTCCGGTTGCGGCGATCGTCATCGCGGTCCGCGATGTCTGGACGTACCCGGCCGTCGCCCGAATCCCGTCCGGGCCGCAGATCGTCCCGATCCTGGCGTTGCCGCAAGTCGGCGATCGAGCGAATCTCCCGCGACAGATTCTCGTAGCGCTGACGCTGACTCGGCTCCACCCGCGTGTACCGTGAATCGCGATCGCGCACCAAGCGGTCCATCGATGTGATCAGTTCGAGCTGACCATCTCCCGTCGGTGATGCGATCCCCGATGCGAGGCTCGCGCGTTCCCGCGGCTTGTAATACCGTCGTCCGCGATCATGATCTCGATCGCGATCGCGATGGTGGTGATCATGGTGGTGGTGATGCCGCTCATAGCGCCGCTTCCACATATGCATGCGGTCGTAAAAGTCGACGCCATGCCGGGCATATTTCCATCGATAGTAGCTGACCGCTGGGCTGTAATAGCTCCTTCCACCAAGCGGCAAGTACCAGGGCTGGAAGCCGAGCCCATAATAGTACGGGGAGTAGTAGTCGCCGTAGTAGTACATCCCGTAGCTGGGCCGGATGAATAGATTCACTAGCAGCGAGGCCGTGTTTCCCAAGGCATAGTAGGGACGATAATAGTAGGTGGGACTGAGATAGACCGGCCGGCGAAAAACTACCGACGCATAGACTAAACCTCGGTCGCCCGGTTCATAATCCCAGTATCCATCCACATACACATAACCAAATGCCGTGGGAACATAGTGGGCAGGGACCCAGACCCAACCGCTGTGAATTGGGGACCAGAAACCAGGCCGCCACGTGTAATCCTGTTGGGCGTACTGCCAGCAGCCGGGGATCCAGAAGTAATCCTCCGATGGCGGGTCGATGTTGGGACCCACTTCGAGCGTCTCGGGAGGCGCCGGAAGGTAAGCGACTTCTTCCTGCGTCTCGGAGACCCAGAACCCCGATTGCCACTGATACCCGGCGTCGACTTCGTGCCAGTACCCGGGAGTCCAGCGGCGGCCGGGTGGGACGTCGCGCCACAGTCCGCTGACGTAGACGTATTCCGCTTCCTGATCATCCCAACTCCAGTAGCCGGGAATCCAAATCACATTATTCCCCGTCGGCCGCGACTCGGGGGGCTGCTCCTGAACGGGCGGCGGAGGCGCCTCAGGGGCCACTAAAACCGCTTCGGTATCAAGCCCCGTCGGGTGAGCGAACGCTTCATGGATCGGCCCCCGCGCCAAAACCTCGTAATCCTCGTTCGCTGGCAGATTGTTCCCAGGCAGACCGCCATCCAACCCCGGTCCGTTGAGCTGAGGAGCGCCGGGCCGAGGATCGGCGACTTGAGGCAGGGGCAACGTTTCAGTCGTCTGAGCTGCTGAATGACTTGCATTCCAAGCGGCCAGACAGAGGAGGCCGGCGAAGGCACTCAGAGTACGGCGCGATCGCGGTTGAAAAAATGACGTGGTCATGACGCTCTCCCCTCGCTCGAGCGGCGCGCACATCGCTGGGCGCGGCTGCGGCCTCAACGAACATGCCCGCCAACCCGGCAAGCCTGCCAGCCGGAATAAGATGGATGTCCGGATGAACAATCTGGCAAACAGTGTGCCGCATCTGCACACTCGTACTCTGATCCGCTGCTTACCCGGCAAAATGCGAGTAAAACAGCCTCTCGAAACCACTTCGCGGCGGCGCGGAGGCCGCCGCGGTGCTATCGGAGTGACGACAGAAGTGTCGCAAAAGAGATACGACCGGGAATCACCGTTCTACAGCGGCCGAGATTGCGGCGGGGTGATTATTGGGAGGCCACTTCCAAGCGGTTGTCGACCCGGCTGACCCCCGGCTCGAGCATCACGGCGAGCCGCGCCATCCGCCGGTCTTCTTCGCTAGCGACGCGTCCAGTGAGGATCGCCGTGCGGCCGTCCATCTGAAGACTGACGCTGCCAAACCGCGGATTGCCGTAGAGGGTGGCCAGCCGGCGAGTGACGGTGGCGTCCACCGTCCGCGGCGGCAACGGTTCGACCTCGACCTGCGAGCTCAGGCGGGTGCGGACAGTGCGTTGCTGCTGGTTGGCCCCGCCAAACTGCCCGCCGCCGAAGGGATTCATGCCGCCAAAGCCTCCGAGGCCGCCGAAGCCCCCCATGCCGCCGAATCCACCGAGGCCTCCGAACCCCCCGGCTCCTCGTCCTGCCCCGGCCGTTTCGGGAGCATTCCCGATGCCCCGCTCCTCCGGAGCCCCGTTCCGCTGAACGCCGTCGGCAAAGATCTCATCGGCCGAAGCCATCCCGTCGCTCCCCCCGGAGCCGCCGCCGCTGGTCCCCCCACCTCCGCTCCCGCCGCCTCCATTGCCGCCACCGCCATTCTCGCCCCGTCCTCCCCCTGCCTCGCCACCGTTGCCGTTCCCGCCGCGGCCGGGAATCTGCTGGGCGGAAGCGGGAACAGCGGTCACAAGGATCACCGCGGCGGTGCCGAAAAGGGCGAGGAAACGCAGGCGAGGAAGAGACCGAGACATATTCTTTTCACCTTGAGAGAGCCGTCTGTAACTTTCAGCTTGCTCACCGGGTACGATCAGCAACCACCACATCACTATCCTATCGTAGACCTTCATCGACCGTTCGGCTTTTCCAGCCACATTGAAATGGCTGCTCTGTATTAGAACCCTTGCTCCTCCCCCTAGGTCTCGCCATGCCTCGAAAAATCCTCGGTTTGCTGCTCCTCGCCGCGGTGGGTGTGATTCTCGGGAGCCAGCCGGCGGCGGCGCAGCGGCCGGCAGCCCCGCGGCTGTTTCCCGAGAAGACGCTGGCCTACGTTCGGGTCGAAGACAGCAATGCGCTGCGGGAGAGTTTTGGCAAATCCAGCCTTGGGCGGATGCTTCAGGACGAGCAGTTGCGGCCCTTGATTGGCGATTTGTACAGCGGTGGAGCAACGCTGTTTGAGCAGATCAGCGAGCACGTCGGCGTTTCGCTCGACGAGTTGCTGAGCATTCCGCAGGGAGAATTGGCCCTGGCGGTCGTCCCGCTGGAGGCTCCGGAAGTCGCCCCGGAGACGGGGCCGAAAGACGACTCCCCCGAGGCGGTCCGCGCCCGCATCGAAGCGCGGCGCAACCGCAACCCGCTGGGCGTGATCGCCTTGATTGAATCGGACGACAAGACGCCGCTGCTGATGCGGATGCTCGAACGGCTCGAGATGGCGCTACTCGATGACGGCTTTCAACGCGACGAACAGACGATCCAGGGAGCCGACGTGACCACGTTCACCCGGGAGCGTCGGTTGCCGCTAGCGTTTGCCGAGCGAGAAGGAACGGTCATCATCGCCCTCGGTCCGAACCTGGTTCCCGACCTGCTCGATCGCTGGACGGGATCGACAAACAGCGGCACACTCGCCCAGAACACCGATTTCGGGAACGTGATGAGCCACTGCGTGGGAGCCGAAGCCTCGCGGCCGCAGATTACCTTCTACGCCGACCCTTACCACTTAGCCGAGCGGATCGTGACCGCTTCGGGCGGCCCAGCCGCAATGGGCTGGTCGATCCTGCAGAGCCTGCAGTTCGAGAAGCTCAAGGGCATCGGCGGCAGCATGTTCATGGGAGGGGACGAGGGCTTTGAAACCATCACCCACTTCCACCTCCTGCTCGATTCACCGCGTGACGGAATGTTGTCCGTCGTCCGCCCGAAAGAAGGACCAATCCAGCCCGAAGATTGGGTCCCGGCGGACATCGTCAGCTACACCACGCTCCACTGGGATATCCTCAAAGCCTACGAAGGCGTCGACCGCATCGTCTCCCGTTTCCAGGGCGACGATGCCATGGAGCGTCTGGTCGAGGCTCGGCTCAAAGAGCGGACCGGTGTCGATCTGCGGGCGGACATTCTCGAGCAGTTGACCGGCCGCATCAGTATCATCCGCTGGTCCGAGCCGCCAGCCCGCCTGAATAGTCAGACGCAGTCGTGGGCGATTCAGGTCAAGGACATCGCAGCCGCCCAACAGACAGTGGAGCAGCTGACAGTTGCTTTTGGCAATCGGCTGAAGAAAGATCGATTCGGCGGATCCACGATCTTCGTTTCCAACAGCGGCTCGCAGCCGAGCGCGCCGGCGGGGATTCGCCGCCCGGAACTGACGCTGGCACTCCTCGACGACTACATCGTTGTCAGCGACAGCCGCGGGGCGATCGAGCATTTAATTCAAACGCGCGGCGGCGGAGCTAGCCGACTCTCCCAATCACCCGACTACGCGTTGATCGCCGCCGAGGCCAGCGGGAAACTCGATAGCCAAACCCCTTTTCTGTTTTCCTACCTCCGCAGCGAGGAGATCTTTCGCCAGATCTACGATTTGGCCAAAGAGCCGCGAAGCCGCGAGTTTTTGCGGCGCGTAGGCAACGACAATCCGGCCGCAAAAATGCTGCTCGATGCCTTGGAGCGAAATGAGCTGCCGGCGTTTTCGGCCTTCTCCAAATACTTTGCTCCGAGCGGAGCGATCGCCTACGACGACCCCACCGGCCTGCACTACACCGCGTTTACGCTCAAACCGATCGAGTAAATACCATTCCCCGGAATGCCGGACGCGATAAGGATTCAGCAGCCAGCAAGCTGGGAGGACAACCACGGATGACACGAATTAAACGAATGGTGGCCACGGAAGGACACGAAAAGGGGAAGAACCGCGGATAGCGCAGAGAACGCGGATGAGAGGGGAGTTTGGAAGCCAAAAAATCTGCGTTATCTGTGGGATCCGTGGTTCAACTCCCCACTTTCCCTTCGTGTCCTTCGTGGTTTCCCGGACTTTATAAAGACCGTGGGCTCACGTGCGTTGATTCCACTAGCTGGACAGCGCCACTTTCTTACGCTGAATTGCCATAAAGTCAGCAGTGCCCAGCAGTTGGCTACCAAGTCGTTTAACGGCAAGCCGAAGG
>NZ_WRPR01000074.1 GCF_010367455.1 Candidatus Laterigemmans baculatus
CCTTCGGCTTGCCGTTAAACGACTTGATAGCCAACTGCTGGGCACTGCTGACTTTATGGCAATTCAGCGTGAGAAAGTGGCGCTGTCCAGCTAGGCTCGGTCAGAAAGCCCCTTTCGGCATTACCCTCCCCCCGGGAGGGTCGGGCTCTCAGGCCCGGGGAGGGCCCACTGAATTTCGCCAAGTGGAGGATCTACGTCGCGAGTCCCCCTCCCCGCTCGTTCCTCGCGACCCTCCCGAGGGGAGGGTGTCGTTGGGAGTTTTCTGGCAGAGCCTCGCCCGTGGCGGCGGATTGCCCTCCCCGGACGCTGGGCTCTGTCAGAAGACCCTGAGCCGACGGCGCTAGCCGCGGGTGCTGCAGCGAAAATTCCGGGCTGCGAGGCCCGAGGCTAGCGCCTACGGCTCACCCGAGGCTAGCGCCTACGGCTCACCCGAGGCTAGCGCCTACGGCTCAGAAAAAAATTGGACGCTCGCCCGTGGCGGCGGATGCCGGCGCGACGGCCTTGCCAGATTCGTAGCCATAGCTACAATCTCACCCGCAACCGTAGCAAACGCTACAACGTAGCAACCCCTACGTCGCAGCCGGCACTACGGATTCTGGCCCTTCCCGTTTTTCCTTGTCCGAGAGGAGAGTTGTCGATGCTCCCGCAGTCGAGACGTTCGCGGTGCGGATTCACGCTGGTCGAGCTCCTGGTGGTGATCGCCATCATCGGAATGCTGGTAGGGCTGCTCCTGCCCGCGGTCCAAAGCGCCCGTGAGGCGTCGCGGCGGATGCAGTGCCAGAACCACCTCCGCCAACTGGGCGTGGCCATTCACAATCACGAGCTGACCTGGAAGCAACTGCCGCCCGGGTATCTGGCCGACGTCGCCGCCGTTCGCCGGGGAGAGCTCTCGGGCGAAGCATTCGACGCGGTGACCTGGGACGCTGCTCCCGGCTGGGGCTGGGGTGCGCGACTGCTGCCGTTTCTTGAGCAGACACCGCTGGCCGACCAGATCGATTACGAGCAGCCGCTCTGGAGCCCGGCGTTTGCTGGAGCGGTGGCGACCCGCTTAGAGGTTTTTCTCTGCCCGAGCGTCTCGGGGAGCCACGACGCGTTCGAGCTAGTGGATGCCGCGGGGCAGCTGCTTCAGAAAGGCGGCGCGGCAGTTCGGGTGGGGCGCAGTCATTACGTCGCCAGCCACGGTCAGGAAGAATGCTGGGGGGACTGTTCGGGCCCAGCGGGCGGTGTCGACGGAGAGGTCGCTCGAGTCGCCGACGGACCGTTTTATCGGAACTCGAAGACGCGGTTCGCGGATGTCACTGATGGACTTTCCAACACGGTTTTTCTCGGCGAACACACCTCACGGCTGAGCGACAAAAGCTGGGTGGGGGTGGTGCCAGGTGCGTTCGTACACCCGCGGATTGAGTCTCCGGACAACGGTGCCGAATCGGCTGCGACGCTGCTCCTCGTCCATAGCGGTCCGGCCGCCGGAGAGCGGGATGCGCTCGGCAATCCGATCATCCATCCGCCGAACTTTCCGACTCGCCATGTCGGTCAGATGCAGGCAGAGCACCCCGGCGGTGCGAACGTCCTGATGGGTGACGGCGCGGTTCGCTACGTCTCCGAGACGATCCACCGACCGACGTTCGCAGCGATGAGCAGCATCCGAGAAGGCGAGGTGGTCGATGTCCCTTAGAGCTTTCCTCAATTTCGGATGGTCGATCGCGCTCCTCGGTTTGGTCCTCTGCAGCGGCTGTGGGTACCCGCGGGTCAGCCCGGCCGCGTTCGAGACGGCCAAAGTCGTCGAAAATCTCTGCAACCTGGAAACGGCGCCGCAGATTCCTCAGGCGCGGGCGCTGGTCGCCGAACAGTTGCGCTCTGGAGAGATCACGCCCGACGAAGCAGCGCTGCTCGAAGAGATCCTCGACGAAGCCGAAGCAGGCGATTGGGCCACAGCATCCGAACAAGCCCGCCAGCTGCTCGAAGCCCAAAACGAATACCCATAGTCGCCTTTCGCTCCACAAAAGCAGCGCATCCATAGTCGCCTTTCGCTCCGCGAAAGTAGCGCACTCATAGTCGCCTTTCGCTCCGCGAAAGTAGCGGAGACACACAACTTTCGCGGAGCGAAAGGCGACTATGGGCGGAGCGAAAGGCGACTATGCGCGGAGCGAAAGGCGACTATGGGCGGAACCAACGACGAGCCCCGAAGCAACTGTCGGCATTTCGGCGACCTGCTCGGCGATGGCGCGCTCTTCGTCGGTCGCCACGATGTAGACGGCCGCCGGGCTGCGGTCGGTCGAAATGCGGTAGACGGGGCAATCGCCGCGCTCCCTTCCGCCGCTTGCCTTTCTCCCGCTCGCAGCGTTGCCAGCGGCACCTCGCCGACACACTTGCCGGCGGCCAGCATCGCATCGGCGTCCCGGAGATTCTTGACGATCTGCTCGGGCGTGTGCCGTCTTCGTTTCTTGCTCAAGTGAAAATCCTCCAGCCGGAAGTGGCCTCAGACTTTCATAACCTCTGGATCAGGATTTGGGGAGCATTCCGCGTATCGCTCCGGTATAGATCCTATGCCAGCCTCACCACTGCACCGTCTCACCGCCGCTGCGTGTGAACAGTCCCCGCAAGGAGTCCTTGGGCAGATCTAGGGGGACAGCCCTCGCTGATCCATCGCCGTAGGCGGTCAGAAACACTCCTGGAAAGTGCCCGCCGAGCCCCCGCTCCGGATTCTCAGGGTCGATTCCATATGCCCCTGGCTTGGTCCAAATCTCGGCATGTTCGTCGTCCACTTCGGTGACCATGATGGTGTTGGACAGGCCGTCAGTCACCTGCTGGAAGCGAGCCACTTCACCGGGAGGAAACATCGAACCCTCGCCACCGGGAACGGCGAAATTGGCTCGACCGTCGCGCTGAAGATGGCGAGAGAGAGGAATGTAAAACACCTCAGGCATCTGTGGAATCAGTTCCCGGTTGTGGGCACTGTCCCAGGCTTCATCGAGCCGGAACTTTTCGTACAGTTCCCGCTCGCCCAGGTAGGGCAGTAGCTGCACACGCCAACTCAGCAGGGGCCGTCCCTGCTCATCGGTCGCTGCCGCCGTGGGTAAGTGCCCGAAGGTGTCGTGATAAGCATGTATCGCAAGGGAGAGATGCTTCAATTGCCGCATGGCGTGCTTCCGAGCTTCCGCACGCAGCCCACTTTGTATAGGTTCAGCGATGAACTGCAGCAGATGTTGCAGTGTCTCGCTCGACGCATCCAGATTCAGCCGCAGTTGATCTCCCTCGCGGGTGGGAAGAAGGCTGCTGAGGTGCCGGGCCAGTTCTGGCCACTCCTGTGCAAAGGGAGCATGCGTCTGCAGGCTTACCACGCTTCGCTCGGCGACCTCGCGTAGCTCAGTCGCCGCGGTCGCATCCGATGCTTGAAGCGTCAGCGTCGCGGTCGGATTCGGTCGTGAATCGATTCTGAGGGTGATCCACCGGATTCCCCGGGTCAGCGGGTGAATGCTTCCACCGCCGAGAGCGACCGGCAACCGCGGCTGAACGACTTCGACGGCGCGTCGCTGATCGTCGTTCGCCGCCACAACGGCCCAAACGGCGGAGTCTTCCATTTCTTCCAAAGCCTCTTCGATGGCAGAGGAAGGCTGTGTTTCAAGATTTGCAAGACGCTCCAATGTCGAGGCCGCACCGAACACCGTAGCGCTACCGATCGGGCGAGATTGAACGTCTCGATCTTGCCCCTGCTCAAGCAACACGGTCAGAGCATCTGCATTTAAGGATTCGGTCTGGGGCACGACGACGAACGGCATCTCGCCAAACGGATCGAATAGATCGAACACAAAATAAACTTCTTCAACGTCGCCGTCCTCGAGGATGCGCTGCATAGCTACAACGCGATCGGCCACGCGAGTTGCATAAGGGGTGCCAACTGGCATCACCCGCTCAACCAACGCCACCGCCGAATCGCGTTCCAAGGCCTGTGTCTCGACTCCCACGACCGCGACGGTCTGGGAACTGAGCAGCGGCTTTAGAAGATCAAGTGCATCGGTGTCTGCAGCAATTGACGCAGAGGAAAAACATGCGAAGAGAGCTACGTTGCTGACCAAACTCAGAGCCAGACGAGAACCGGATCGGTACATGCTAAGATCTCCATTTAGGGTGTGGCTGTTGCGAAGCGAACTTCCGCGTGAAGAGAGTCAGAGCCCGAAGGATGGCTCGGAGGACCTTCGATGATTGCTGTCTGCTGGTCGACGCGGTACTCGAATGGCTTTCCCGTCATGGGGTCCAGCGGGATCGGAACTTCGAAAGCGTCGAGCGAAGGGGGGATTCGCCCCTCATGACGTGAGCCGTATAACCGGATGGCTTCGACCATCCGCAGCACCGCAATCTCTCGCTGGGCGCGGGCCATGGCGTATCGGTAGCCTTGAAACGCAGGCAGAAAGGCACCTGAGAGTGGCAGGATTTCTTCAGAGTCAGCCTCCGCGAAGACGTTCTCCACCGACGGTTGCGGATGGCTGGCGGGATAGGGGACGAACAGCCATTTGAGCAATCCATCACGCCGAGCTTCGTACTGCAGCATGCTGTAGGCGAGGATGGCTTGAGAGACCGCCAGTTTTTCAACTCGATCGGATTCCCACCCGGCATCGATCAGTCCCTGCTTTGCGATCGGGTATCCCCGCACGACATCCCCGAGAAAAGCCAACTGGTCGTCACTCTGATCGGTGAAATTCCTGGCTAACTTCCAAACTTCCTCCAATTGGCCTCGCCAGTACTCCTCGCCGTATTCCGATCGTGTTAGATCTTGCAAGAATGGAAAGCTAAGCTCCAGGGCGGCTAATTCCGCCTCGATTCCAGGTCGGGCGTTGATGAGTGGATCGGGCAAGGCCGTCAGTGCCCAGTAAAGATTCGGGGATTCCGGATGCTGCACGAACTCTCGCACTTGGCGCGACATCGCATTGCTTTCATCAATCCCCACCAGCCCATTGACCATGGTGTGGCCCTCCGCAACGAAGCGCGCAAGTGCATATCCACTTTGCAGACTGCGGATGGCGCCTTCAAAATCGCGTTTCGCGACCTGCCGGCGCACACGAACAGCAAGCAACCTGCTGAATTGACGGGTTTGTTGAGTCTCCGGAAGCAGCATTGTGTAATACGGTTGATCGCGGAACGGCAACTGCCAGTCGACATGATCCGAGCGGGCGGCGTTCTCGAGATGAAAGAAAATCGGGCTGTCGCGTGTCGCCTTTTGGATCTGCTCGTTGGCGAGCACCTCCTCGAGAGGCCATTCGTCCGCCTGCTCGATGGCCTTCCACATCTCGCGATCTACGAAGAAAGCCTGCTGTTCCGCAGCCACCTTGCCATACCAGACGGCGGCATTGCCAGGACGCTGCTCTAAGAGCGGCGGCATCAAGCGGTGCTTGAGCGCGGGTGTTGGATCACCGGCGGGATGTACCGTGAAGCGAATGATGGTGCCGGCATCCTGTGCAGCAGCCGGCTTCGGGTTTGCCGCAACACAGGCTAACAGCAGGAAGACTGCATGCCGTAACTGAGGGAGTCTCATACCTAAGTTCCTAATAGGATTGGGGTGCGAAATTCGGAATTGTTTCGCCCGAGGTTCTCCAGGAGCAGTTCTCTCCGTTGTTGGTAGTGGGTCGGCGGGGCGGGGTTCTCAGATAACTCGGAGTCAGGCTCCTCGGCCGTGGCCGTATTCTCCGGTCGCGGAGGCGGCAACGATTCCCAGGGACTCACTCCGTGTCGCAGGAGCATCGAAATCAATGCAAGCCGTGCCGTGTCGTGCGGCTCGGCCGTGACTGAGCGGCCGCGGTTCCGCAACCCGCCTTGAACATGCGGCGACTCGGAGCCGGCTGGGGATGCTGCGTCTGGCTCTGGTACATCTGCCTGCGCAGCGGCATCCGTCAATAGGCGGTCCGCCCCGGGGCCTTCAGCGACGGAGTTTCCCAAGCGGGGCTCTGGCAATGCAGCCACGACTTGCACGCGTTCCACCGCCGGGACTGGCGGCCGCAGCCAGGCCATCAGCAGCACCGTGGCGGCGACGGCCAAGCTGGCCGAGAGGGTCGATGCCTTGGCCACACTCCAACGCGGGTTCACCGGCGGTGCAGAGGGCTGGACGGACTGCCGCCCGGCCTGATACCAGAGCTGGGCTTGGTCGAGGCGATCAGTGCGCGGCTCGAGTCCGCCGAGCACCGCTTCCAACGCACGCAGCTCAGGCGGCAAGGGGCGCTCGGCCGAACGTCGAAAATCGTCTAGGTCGTCGTCTTGGCGGGACATGGGATACGCATCTTTTCTCGAAGTGTTTCCAAGCCGCTGACGTAGCGGCGATACGCGGTGGCTGGCGACGTGCCCGTCAGCACGGCGACTTGTTCATACGACAGGCCGCCCCACAACCGCGCGACAATCGACTCGCGCTGCTCAATCGGTAATTGCTCGAGCGCCTCGACGGCTGCTTCCGCATCGAGGCGCTGATCGACGGCGGGCTCAAACCATGGCGGGCGGCTTTCCGAGGCGAGCGACTCGCGTCGACCTCGCCGGCTTTCCGTCCGCGCAGCGTTGATCGAGCCATTGCGGACGACTCGGTACAGCCAGGCGACTGGGTCCGCAGGCATGTCGGCTTGGCGGAGCAACTGCAAAAACGCGTCCTGGACGACGTCTTCCGGAGTCCGACACCACTGCTGGGCGTAAAGCACCAGGGCCGGACCGCGGTCGCGGATCAGCCGCACAACGGCGTCAGCCTCCGCATCACCCATCCACTCCACCATCTACTGTGCACCCGAGCATCCCACCGAGCGGCGGCTCCATCGCCGCCCGCTATTCATTCAACACCGCGGGGCCAACTTAATTTCAAAAAAATGCCCCTCATGCGGCTCCAACCCTCCGACACGAGCAACCACTGCCTCGAAGGAGCTGAAAACCTGTTTGTCACCGACCGGTTCGTTAAGATGACAGCCGTTCCCGTTCCTTTCCCCTGCCCCAACGATATCTCATGCGGACTTGCAAATCCTTTGTTCTGGCCGTGGCGGCTGCCGGGTGTGCGGTCGTGCCGGTTTGCGTCGCCCAGTCGCCAAAGACGATTTACGACGAAGGACTCGTTCCGAAGTACTCGCTTCCCGATCCGCTGATCACGGCCAGTGGCGATCAGGTGGTGAGCGCGGAAATGTGGCGAGAGCAGCGCCGCGGAGAAATTTTGGAATTGTTTGCAACGCAGGTGTATGGGAAGGCGCCGGCGGCTCCGCCAGAGATGCGTTTTGAAACGCTGTCGGTGGACAAGGAAGCACTCGCAGGGAAAGCCACGCGCAAGCAAGTTCGCGTCTTGTTTACTGGCAAGAGCGATGGCCCCTCGATGGATATCTTGATCTACCAGCCTCACACTGCCTCCACCGATTCCCCAGTGCCGGCTTTCTTGGGACTTAACTTCTACGGAAACCATACGATCCATCCCGATCCCGAGATCGTGCTCTCCGAGAGCTGGATGCGGAGCAATCCGGACAAAGGGGTTGTCGACCACCGCGCCACCGAAGCCTCGCGGGGCGTGAGTGCGAAGTCTTGGCCGGTCGAGAAGATTTTGGACCGCGGCTATGCCCTGGCCACGATCTACTGTGGCGACATCGATCCCGATTTCGATGATGGCTTTCAAAATGGCGTCCATCCGCTCGGCTATGAGCCAGGGCAGAGTCAACCGAAACCCGACCAGTGGGGAACGATCGCGGCTTGGGCTTGGGGACTTTCGCGGGCTCTCGACTACCTCGAGAGCGACGCCGACATCGATGCGAGCCGAGTGGCCGTGATGGGGCATTCGCGGCTCGGCAAGACGGCGCTGTGGGCTGGGGCGAGCGATCCGCGATTCGCGTTGGCGATTTCCAACAACTCGGGCTGCGGCGGCGCGGCGCTCAGCCGCCGACGGTTCGGCGAGACGGTCAAAGTGATCAACACGGCGTTCCCCCATTGGTTCTGCGGGAACTTCAAGCAGTACAACGACAACGAAGACTCGCTGCCGGTCGACCAACACATGCTGATCGCCCTGCTCGCTCCCCGGCCGGTCTACATCGCGAGCGCCGCGGAGGATCGGTGGGCTGACCCGCGAGGTGAGTTTCTCGCAGGGCTGCACGCCGATCCGGTCTACCGCCTGCTCGGCACGCCAGGGCTCGATGCTCCGCAGCTCTCGGCCGAGAGCATGCCCGAGGTGAATGCACCGATCGGTCACACGATTGGCTACCACATCCGCAGCGGCAAACACGCAGTGACCGAGTACGACTGGCAGCAGTACCTCGACTTTGCCGACCGCCATCTGAAGTGAATTCCCCGCTGATTCGCGGCGGCGAAGTGCTTCGCTGGCTGCTCGAGGAGCGATGTTTTGATGTCCGCCAGCTCGATGCAGCCGAGTTCCCGGATTGGTTGCGAAGGCACCAGGCCCGCTGGGAACGCGACGCGGCATTCGCCCAGCGGGCCAGGCTGCGCGATCTGCGTCGCTCGTGCCCAAGCCTCCTCCAGCTCGAACGGGAGCTTCGCCGCGCGACCGCAGCCGAGGCGGCGACCGCTTCGCATGCTCGACGGCAGACGCTCGAGCGAGCGGCCTCGGGCGCCGAGCAGGCGATCGCTGGGCTAACCAATGCACTCGCCCGAGCCGCTCCCGAGGACCGGACAAGACTCGCCGAGAAGCTCGAGTCGTTCCACGCGCGACAGCGAACGCTTCGCTCGCAGCAGGAGCAATTGACTGCGGCGAGTCCCGAGCTGCAGAACCTGCTCCGGCTCCGCGACCAGCTTCACGCTCTCCGCGCTGACTGCGGAGTGGAAGAAGTGGAAGCGGAGCTGGCTCGCCTCGAGCGAGTGCGAGGGCAGGGCACGGGGCGGTCCGGCTCCACCTTCGAACACCAAGCGGAGTCGCTGATCGAGCAAGCCATCCTCCCCGACCTGTCTCCCCCGTCGGGCGAGGTGGCGATTCTGCGGGGAGTGACGCTGGGTGCGGCTCGACTGGAGCTCGATGCGGTCGTGGTGCGGCAGCCGGCGGACCCGGCGGCTGCGGTGGAGGTACTCGCGGTCGTGGAGGTCAAAAGAAACCTCAACGATCTGGCCCACGGATTCCGGCATCGCCAGGAGAACTTGGCGTGGTTGACCGGCGACTCCGCAGCCTACGACCCCGCAGCCTACGACCCCGCAGTCTACGACGCTGGGGCCTATCGCACGCGGCGGTTCATCCGCGGGCACTTCGATCGCCCCGCGGTCCACTCGCAAGCCGGAGTCGATTACCTCTTCACGCGTGAGTCGTTCCGCGGCTTTCGACGAGACGCCGTGACTTCGCTGTTTCTCGACTCGCTCTACTTGCTGACGCGTCCGGGAGCGATCTGGGGAATGCCCAGCAAAGCGCTGAACCGGCTCAGTCACCGGCTCGCGAGCGACCCCGAACTGGACTTGGCCGAGGCGTCGGCGGTCGAGCGGTTGCTGCGTTGGTGCCACCGGCAAACGCATGACCTGGAGACGCCCGACGTGCTGCGGATGTACGGCTCGAGCGAGTCGCGGGCTCGCCAAATTCTCTTCGCCACCCGACCTTCGTCCGGTGCGCCGCTTATAGTTGAGGCTTCGAATTTCAATCCTTAAACTCCGATGAGGGATGGCTGGATGATCCACAACCGATTCCGGGGCATGGCGCTCGCCTGCATACTCGCCTGCACCGCGGTCCAAGCGTCTCTTGCTGGCGGGGCAGAGCCGGAAGCCGACCGCCGGCTGCAGCAGTTTTTCGCCGACCAGGTCGCGGAGATCGAATCGACCACCTTCGCTGGCATCGATTCGGCCGAAGCCTGGCAGGAACGACGCCAGGAGCTCCTGCTGCAGCTCCGCGAAATGCTGGGGCTCAACCCGTGGCCCGAACGCACGCCGCTCAACGCAAAGACTCGGGGGAAACTCGAAGGGGACGGCTACATCGTCGAGCGGGTTCTGTTTCAGTCCCGCCCCGGGCTTTACGTCACCGCGAATTTCTATCGGCCCAGCGAAGTCGAAGCCCCGCTGCCGAGCGTTCTGTATGTCTGCGGCCACAGCCGCCAGAAAGCCGATGGAGTGAGCTTTGGAAACAAGGCTGGCTATCATCACCACGGGATCTGGTTCGCCCGCAACGGCTATACCTGCTTGATCATCGACACGATCCAGCTCGGCGAGATCGAGGGCGTGCACCACGGGACCCACAACCTTGGCCAGTGGTGGTGGCCGGCTCGCGGTTACACCCCGGCTGGGACCGAAGCCTGGAATTCGATCCGGGCCCTCGACTATCTCGAGTCGCGTGAGGAAGTCGATCCCAAGCGAATCGGCGTCACGGGCCGAAGCGGCGGTGGTGCTTACAGCTGGTGGGTGGCCGCTCTCGACGAGCGTGTCCAGGCTGCCGTTCCCGTGGCGGGAATCACCGATCTTCGCAACCACGTCATCGACGGTTGTGTTGAGGGACACTGCGACTGCATGTTCATGGTCAATCGCTACCGCTGGGATTTCGGGACCCTCGCTGCCCTCGTCGCTCCCCGCCCGCTGCTGATCAGCAACTCGCACCGCGACCGCATCTTCCCACTCGATGGAGTCGTGCGAGTTTATCGCGACGCTGAAAAAATCTATCGCTTGCTCGATGCCGAAGATCACCTTGCGGTGCACCTCACCGCCGGTCCCCACCGCGATACCCAGACCCTCCGCGTCGGCGCCTTCGCGTGGTTCAATCGCTTCCTCAAAGATTCCGAAGAGCTGATCCGCGAGCCGGCCGAGAAACAATTCGAACCCCGCGAGCTCCGCGTGCTCGCTCCCCAAGAGACGCCTGCCGACGAGCGGGTGACGAACGTCCAAGAATGGTTCGTGCCGCAGGCCGAAGCGAACGTGCCCAACGATGCCGGCAGCTGGATAGCGATGCGAGATGCTTGGCTGGCGGGGCTCGAAAACGTTCCGGGAGCGACCGCGCTGCAAGTCGCCACGACCACACCCAAAGTCGAGGAAGCTGAGACCCTCCGCGTCGATGAAGTGACCGTCCGGCAGTTGACCGCCGAAATCGTTCCTCCGCTCGAGAGCCACATTTTTCTGGTCGGGCCCAGCGATTCCGCTGCGGTGAAACGCGTGCGACTGTGTCCCTGCGAAGAGAGCGATGCGGGGCTCTCGATCTGGCTCGGCGATCGAGCGGTCGCCGTCGACGCCTCCTGCAAAGCGGTGGCCAGCAACGCTGTCATCCGCCGACACGTGAAAGACAAAGGCGAACTGCTGGTGATCGTTCCCCCGCTCGGCCACGGACCGAGCCAGTGGAGCGGCGACGAGCGAACCCAAACCCACATCCGCCGCCGCTTTCACCTGCTGGGAATGACGGCCGATGCGATCCGCGTCGCCGAGCTTCGCGGAGTCCTCGAGTGGCTCGACGTGCACCCCGAATTGCAGGACCACCCGGTCACGCTCGCAGCCCAAGGAGTCGCCGCCGTCCGCGGCTTGTACGCGGCTCTCGGCCAGGCGTCGATCGAGAGGCTCGAGCTCGCCGAACTGCCGGCCGACGACCGCAACGGACCGATCCTGCTGTTCGCCGAACGCGTCTGGAACGTGCCGCAATTGCTGGCCGTCGCCAGCGAAGAGCGGACGACTCGCGTCACCGGCAGCGACGGCGCGGCCACCGATTACCTCGCGGCCGTCGCCGAAAAACTCGGCTGGAAAAACATCACCACCGAGTGAGTCATCGCACCGCGTGCCCTTCGCTTTTCGGAGCGGCTTCGGTCTCGAGGCCGCTGAGGTAGGCGACCAAATCGCGCAGCTCGCGCGGCGTCAGGTACTTGACCAAATCGGCGGGCATCGCCGACTGGCCTCGACGCCGCGCGACGATTTCCTCCGTTGGCACTCGCACCAGCGAACCGTCGGCTCGGATCAGTTCAACGACCTCTTCGGTCTCCCGGCGGACGATCCCCGTGTGGACCGTCCCCAGGTCATCGGCGATGACGGTGGTTTCAAAACCTTTGGCGATCTGTGAGTCGGGCGTCACGATCGACTCGAGCAGATACCGCCGGTTCTTGTCTTTGGCGATCGCCGTCAGATCCGGCCCGACCTCTCCTCCTTGGCCAGCCACCTTATGGCAGCGAACGCAGGAGACTTCGGTCTTGGTGAAAAAGAGGGTCTCGCCCCGCTCGGCATCGCCGCCGGCAAGCGAGGAAAGCCAGGGAGCCAGCGGGTCGGCCGTGGTCGCTTTGGCAAGCTGAGCATCGAGCTTCGCGACCAATTCCTCCTCCCCACTTTGGCGAGCCGCCTCGATCACGTTCAGCTCCACGTCTTTGGCAAGCGAGCCACTCAAATAGTCCGCCACACCGCGAGTGAGTTGCTGCTGGGCGGCGGGATGGGAAATGGTTGCCAGCGCATCCCAGGCAGCTTGCTGCTCTTTGCTGTCGTGGCCGCTCTGCGTCGATGCGATGATCAAGTCAAGCGACTCAGCCGGTGCTGTATCGGCCAACGTCTCGAGCGCCGCGACGCGGACGGCGGTGGCGGTCGATGCACTCGCAGCGGAAGGGCCGAGTAGCTCCGTGGCCTGCACGGCGGCCGCTTTGGGATCGAGGACGGCCAGTGCTCGGAGCGCCGCAGCACGCGAGGCTTCGTTCAGCTCCTCGTCGGCCAGTCGCTCGGCGAGCAACGGTGTGATCTCGCGAAGCCCGAGTTCCGCCGCCAGCGTCACCGCCGCGGTCCGTACCGATTCGGGTCCCGCCAAAACTGAGGCCAACGATTCCTGCAACGCCACCTGCGCCTCCTCAGCGGGCCGCAGGCCGAGCGGCCGCCAATCGTTGAGCACGCGATCCCGCTCATCCGGCGACGCCCACTCGCCAAGCATCGCCAGCGCTTCGAGACGCATCGACTCCGGAGCCGAAGCCCGACCGGCGTACCGAGCAATGGCCGCGGCCGCCTCGGGAGTGCCCAGACGGAAATTCGCGTTCAACACGCGACGGATCAATGCCTCGTCATTCAGCGGACGCTCAAGGAGCGACGCCAGAGCCTCGGTCGCCGGGGCAATCGGAAGATCATGGATCGCCCGCGCGGCCTCGACGACAACCCGGCTATCCCCATCGTTGAGAAAGCGAGCCACCTCGGCGGCTCCCTGCCGACGCAGTGCCACTACCGCTGCTCGCCGAACATTCGCGCTTCCATGCTCGGCCAGTCCCGCAAGGGCCGCGGCGTCCGCGATCGACGAGAGCGCCATCACCCCGCCGTGTCGCAGAACCGGGTCGCGGTTGTCGTTCTCGGCTAGCATGGCCACGATTGCCGGCATCGCCTCGCCGCTCTCCAACCACCCCAGTGCTCGAGCCGCAAAGTACCGGACTCGCGGGGACTCGTCGGCCAACATCGCAGTCAGTCGCTCCTCGCCCCCCACGCTCGCGTGCTGACCGGCAAACTGAGCCGCAGCGGCTCGCACGTATGGATCGGGGTCGACCAGCAGGCGACGCACGAGCTCACCCGTCGCCTCTTCGAGCCGTTCCATCCGCCGCGCGATCTGCTCCATTCCCCACAGCCCATGCAGCCGCGGCAGCGTCTCGAGCGCGGAGTCCCCGGCCACCCGTGCCAAGGCAGTGGCTTCACCGCGCCGAGCCAATTCCCACTGAGCCTCGAGCCGCACACGTCGATCGGTATGCGTGAGCAGGGCTGCCAGCCGGGAAACGCCAATCCCCGACCAGTCTCCTGCAAGCAACTCCGCGACTTCGCGGACCTCGGGCGATTCGGCGTGCTTCGGGTCGGTCAGCCGATACACCCGCGCCTTCCCTTCGCCATTCCAGCCATCGACCCAATCGCTCACGTACAGCCCGCCGTCGGGCCCAAAAGCAACGTCGGTCGCCAGCATGCTCCAGATCGGCTGCGCGTCCTCGGCCAGCGTGTAAAAGGCTCCCTCCGCCTCGACCCGAAACGTCCGCACGCCGCTATTTGCCGCACTCCCACGGAAATCGGCTAATAAGAACGTGTCGCGGAGCGAGTCGCCAAAGCCGGTTCCCGGATAATACGCTAGACCCGAAGGACCATCGGCGAAATTCGCGACCGGCGGCATCAGATAGGCAGGCTGCTCGTCGTGGAACGGATGCCATATCTTCTCCCGGTTGAACGGCCCCCGGTCGGGCAGATACTGGTAGTACATCCGCCAGCCACTGTCGCCGTCCTGGACGACGTAGACGATCCTGGCACGGTCACCACTGTCGCTATTGTTATCGCCGGTAAATAGATCGCCGTAATCGTTGAACGCTAGCTCTTGAGGATTTCGCAGACCAACCGCGAAAACTTCCAGATCGCTGCCGTCCAGCTCACAACGAAAGACCGCACCGACCGCCGGGTTGTGCAGCACATCGCCTTCCTTGCTCACGACATGGTAGCCACGATCACCGATACTGAAATATAAGCGGCCGTCAGGGCCGAGCACCAAGCCGTGTAAGTCGTGGCCGCGGAAAGCCACGCGGACACCATACCCGTCACTCATCACCACCCGCTCGTCAGCGACACCGTCGGCGTCCGAATCGATCAGGTTATAGAGCTTAGGAATATTGGTGTAATAAACATTCTTCCCACGTGCTAAGACTCCTGCACCGGTGCCATCCTCAAGCTGATTGAACCCCGAGGCGTAGACGCGTGAGGAGTCGGCAACGCCATCGTGATCGGTATCCTCCACCAGCCGAATGCGGTCGTCCTGCTTTGTATACTCGGCCGCAGCGTCGCCGAGCAGCTCGCGGTGGTAATCGATTCGATCTTGCACGGTTTGGGCCGCCAAGTCCGCCTTCAACCATTTCTCATCATGCCCGCGGTTATCGGTGACACCCTGGTTTTGGCGAAAGGTTTCGCAAACGAACATCCGCCCCAAGTTATCGATATCGAATGCGACGATGTTGGCGACATCCGGCTCCGCGGCGTAAAGCTGAATCTGCCAACCCTCCGGAATGCGAAACCCGGCGATTGCCTGGGCGCCTTCTTCAGAAGCCTCGGCGATCGTGGGAGGCACCGGCTCGGAAGCAGGCCCGTCGTCACCCGCCCATGCGTTGAATGGTAGGAGACCCACGGAGACGGCGAGCGACAGCCAATAATTGCGATTCATCTGAAGCACCTAAAACCTCTTTAATTCGGCAGAACGCCCCTCAATCCCCGCGAGAACGGCGAGTTCCACGCCGCTACAGAGATCAACATAGCGCTGCCCTGAAATCGGGTCAAGGAAACGCCGCAGCGAGGGCCGCGACGGCGCGACTGCGATGCGTCACATGATTTCGCTCCACTTCATCGAGCTCCGCCATCGTCTTCCCGAGCTCCGGGATGAAGAACAGCGAGTCGTAGCCAAACCCCTCGCCGCGCGGGAGACTCAGAATCTCCCCCCGACATTCCCCCTGACCTTCGTACCGCACCATTCCGCTCGGATCAGCCACGCAAAGCTGGCAGACGAAACGTGCAGCCCGCCCGCTGCACGACTGGGCCGCCAACTCGGCGAGCAGCTTAGTGCGGTTCGCTGCCATATCCGCGTTCGGCCCGGCATAGCGGGCCGTGAACACCCCCGGTCGCCCGGCCAGCGCATCGACCTCCAACACGGTGTCGTCGGCCAACGTCCAGCGGCCCATCTGCCGGGCGATCTGCGTCGACTTCAGGCGCGCGTTTTCCGCGGCGGAATCCGCTCCCTCCTGCACATTCGGCAATGCCAATCCCAGCGCGGCAGCGGTCACGATCCCGATGGGAAGCGAGGCGAACAGCGACTGGAACTCGCGGACCTTGTCGAGGTTCGTCGTCGCCAGTAGCAGCGATAGCCGGGGGTTCATACGCAAAGCACTCTGAAGATGGTGGAGGGAGGCAGGTCGGCCGGCAGAATCCGCCCCCTGCGTCGGCTGGGCCCGCTTCCTGTTCGGCTGGGCCCGCTTCCTGTTTGGCTGGGGCCGCTTCCTGTTCGGCTGGGGCTCTGGGGGGATCCCCCCTCAAGGCACCGCACCGCCCAGGCGGCAACCGTCGGCGGCGAAAAATTTTTCCGTCCGCTACCCCTTGGGCCACGGCGGCTGGCCTGCCCCCAGCGGCTCATTAGGACCCTTCATTCCCCCTTACAGGAACACCATTAGATCCGCTAATCATTACAGCACCCATCTGAAACAAAAGTCGCAGAAGAAACCTTTCAATTCAATTTCGCGTCGGTTACTACTAGGACTCAGTCATAGCGAAACCTTTGTGCCTGGCGCATCACAACTTCAGGAATGTCGATCACCGAACCGGGCTTGTGAGGTTTCGTCGCCATTAGTTCCGCGAAGGCATCGCAGATGTGTAATGTTCGCGGAACAAAAGCGACATTGCGGATGTGTGTTGCACGGGCAAATTCATCACCGTTCATTTTCCATATCATCAGCCACCGGGTGTTAGGTTCTGCGTTGCGAAGGAGCGGATCCCGTTCTATCGGAAAGCCGCGAAAGCCAGCGAGAGACATAGCACGTGGTTGTCCGCCTCAACCGCGTGCTGTGGAAGCGGCGATCGGTCGGACGTCTTGGCCATCCGTTGCCTTGGCGTCCGGCCGCGCCGCGAAGCCTCAGCGGTCGACCGGGTAGCCGGCTTCGGTCCAACCGCTCCAGCCTCCGTCCATCGAGAGGACGTCGGTGTAGCCCATCTTTTGCAGGTTGTCGGCAGCCAGTGCCGAGCGAAATCCGCCGCCGCAGTACAGCACGAGCTTGCTCGTCGGATCGGGAAAGTGTCGCTCGATGTCCCGCTCGATGATTCCCTTGCCGAGATGCACCGCCGCAGGTAAACGCCCCGCCGCGTACTCGCTCTCCTCACGCACATCCACCAAGGTGAAGGGAGTTTCTTCGTCGATCCATTGACGGACATCGTCCACCGAGCACTCGCGAATCCGCGACTTGGCTTCTTCAACGATCTTCAAGAAACGGGGCGAGTGCTGCTTGGCCATGCATCGGACTCCAGCGGCTAGGGGTCTTGGCGGGGAACTAGTTACGCCCTCTTCAGCGTAAGCGGTCGGCGATCGACGAGCGAGCGGGCTGGCTGGGCGAGAGGGCCCCTTGAGCGAGAGGGCCCCTTGAGCGAGAGGGCCCCTTGAGCGAGCGGGCCAGTCAAGCGAGCGGGTAGCCCCCCGCTCTGCGTGGCGTCGTTCGCGAGGTTCGCCTGGTCCAGCTAGAATGCGTCCGGCCGCCAAGGCCGTGAACCTCTTTTCTTCTGCGCGTACTGCGAGTGTTGAGCAAATGCGGACGTTCCTGCTGCGAACCCGACCCTTTGTGTGGAGCATCGCTGGGGCGATCTTCTGCGGGCTGGCTGCCGGCTCGGTGTTTTCCACTAGGACTGCGATCGCCCAGCCACCCACAGGGGCCAAGAGCTCGCAAGCGGCCGTGCTGGTGCAGGAAGCCGAAGCCGCTCGGGCGCCCGATGTCACGGCCGGGATGATCGAGCACGCTCGTGCTCATCCTTCCGGTCAAGCTGCGTACAGCTTTGACGCTTCCGCCTTCCGCGGCGACGTGAGCGATCTGCCCATCGGCGTCTTCGACTCGGGCATCGGCGGCCTGACCGTGCTCGAAGCGATCCTTGCTTTGGATGCGTATGACAATGAGACTCTCCGCCCGGGCCCCGATGGCCGCAAAGATTTCGAGAACGAGCGGTTCGTCTACTTGGGCGATCAAGCCAATATGCCGTACGGCAACTATGCGGCGTCCGGCAAGGAGGATTACCTCCGCGAATTGATTTTGAAAGATGTGAGCTTTCTGCTCGGTCGCCGCTACTATCCCTCCGCGACCGCTTCGCAGCCCGTTTATGACAAGCCGCCGGTTAAAGCAATCGTGATCGCCTGCAACACAGCCACCGCCTATGGTTTGGAAGATATCCGCCGGGCGATGGAAGCCTGGCAGCTGCCCGTGATCGTCGTCGGAGTGGTGGAAGCCGGGGCTGCGGAGGTTGCCAACCCGCCAGGAGACCGTCCCCGCCAAAGCGAGAAGCCGCAGAGCATGAAATCTCCGGGCACGGTGGCGGTGCTGGCCACGGTGGGGACGTGCAGCAGCATGGCTTACCCCCGAGCGATTGGCCGAGCCGTGGGGCTCGCCGGCCAGCGGGTGCCGACGATCATCCAACAGGGCTCAGTCGATCTGGCCAAAGCGATCGAAGAGAATCCTGCCGCCGCCGGCGAGCACATCCGTCACGATGTACTCGCGTTGCTCGAGGAATACCGCCGCACAGGAGGCAGCGAACCGATCTCGACGGTGGTTCTCGGCTGTACCCATTTTCCCTTGGTACAAGATCAGATCGCGGCAGCCTTTGAACAATTTCGCAGCTCCGACGCTTCTGGAGGCAACTCTTTTGCTGCTTTGATCGCCGAGGAGATTCGCTGGATTGACCCTGCGGAACTGACGGCCAAGGCGCTGTTTCGAGAGCTGGCCAAAGCGCGCCTCCGAAGAACGGCTGACGAAGCAACGGCGGCCGGCGAAGATTTGCTTTTCCTCTCGGTCCCCAACCGCGATTGGCCCGGAGTTCAGTTGAACGACAACGGAGGCCTCGACCACGACTACAAATATGGTCGTGAAGTCGGCCAGCTTTCAGCCGAGTCGACGCGTTACGTGCCGATGACCCAAGAGCGGCTTCCGGCGTCGAGCCTCAATCTCATCCGCAACCGGCTTCCCGAAGTTTGGAAGCGACTGCAATGAGCATGATCGAACTCGACCCACCGCCTGCCAACTGCAAAGCATCTCCTTCGTGTCGCCCAGCGGGTAAAGGTTTAGACTTCGATGAGATCTTTCATTGCTGCCTGTGCTCTGGGGATTGTCGCCGTCACTTCGGTGCTCGCGTCGGCTAGCGACCGCCCCAACGTCGTCCTAATAATTACGGACGACCAAGGCTACGGCGACCTTGGCTGCCATGGAAATCCGGTCTTACAAACCCCGCATCTCGACGAGCTTGCTCGCCAGTCGATGCGTTTGACCGATTACCACGTTTCTCCAACTTGCTCTCCGACGCGGGCGGCGCTGCAGACGGGCCGCTGTTCCAACCGCACGGGCGTGTGGCACACGATCATGGGACGCTCGATCCTCCGCCGCAACGAAGTCACCATGGGTCAGGTTTTTGCGGACGCAGGCTACGCGACGGGGCTGTTTGGAAAATGGCATCTCGGCGACAATTTTCCGTCCCGCCCCGAGGACCGAGGATACAACGAAGTGCTGCGGCACGGCGGAGGAGGCGTGGGTCAGACGCCTGACTATTGGAACAACGCCTACTTTGGTGGCAGCTATTTCCACAACGGGAATCCGCAACCGTTCGAAGGCTTTTGCACCGATGTATGGTTCGCCTACGCCCGCAATTTTATCCGAACTCAGCGGCGCATCGGAAAACCGTTCTTCGCTTGCATTGCCACCAACGCTCCCCACGGTCCGATGCACTCGCCACCGGCGGCAGCCGCACCTTACGCCGAGTTGCCATCCCACGTCGCCAATTTCTACGGAATGATTGCGAACATCGATGAGAACGTCGGGCGTCTGCGATCTTTCCTCGCCCAGGAAGGGTTGAGCGAGAACACGATCTTTATCTTCACCACCGATAATGGCACCGCGGCGGGTGGAAAGATCTTCAATGCAGGGATGCGTGGCACGAAAGGAAGTCCTTACGATGGCGGACACCGCGTCCCTTTTTTCATCTCGTGGCCGGCAGGCGGTCTGCAAGGTCCGGCTGAAATCGATACCCTCACCGCTCATGTCGACGTTCTCCCAACGCTGATTGATCTTTGCGAAATCGAGTCGCCTCAGGGGGTAGCATTCGATGGCCGCAGCATCCGTCCGCTCCTCGATGCCGCGCACGCACAAAAGCCCGCACCGTGGCCCGAGCGGATTCTCGTTACCGACTCCCAGCGCGTGAAGGATCCGATTAAGTGGCGGCAGAGCGCGGTAATGAGCGATCGCTGGAGACTGATCAACGGCGAGGAATTGTATGAGATAACAATCGATCCGGGGCAGCAGAACGACGTTGCCGCGGATAACCCCCAGGTTGTCGCGGAACTTCGCGCGTTCTATGAGAGCTGGTGGCAGGAACTGGAGCCGGGATTTGCCGACGATGCATTCATCGTGATCGGCCACCCCGCCGAGAATCCCGCCACGCTGACTTGCCACGACTGGATCACCACACGCCTCAGCCCGTGGAACCAGGCCCACATTCGCGAAGCCATGGGGGGTGAAGAGAACACAGGCTACTGGAACGTCGAAGTGGCGACGGCGGGCGAGTATGTCATCCGCTTGCGCCGTTGGCCGCGTGAAGCGGACGCAGCCCTCGATGCGGCATTGCCAGCGGGCGAAGAGGTCCCGGGAGAGCGGGCCTACCGGGCGCGGCCTGGGGAAGCGGTTGCGATCCGCAACGCGAAGCTCCAGATCGCCGATCGATCGGCCGAGCAGTCGGTGCCCGCCGGAGCGAAGGAGGCTCGCTTTCGCCTCCGCCTCCCTGCCGGACCCACAAGGCTCACCGCCAGCTTCGAGACCGAAGCGGGCGAGACTCTGGGAGCCTACTACGTTGTGGTCGAAAAGCTCTGATGCCTTCGGGAACGCCACCCACAGGGCACCGCCCCCCCCATTGCGCCGACCGGCCGCCGGTCTCTTAACCTCCGGCGCGGAGTTTGCTACAGCGGGAGCTTGTTCTAGTAGGGGTCTGCTATAACAGGGGGCTGCCCAAGCCGCAGCACGCCCGCACTCGACATCGATGATCGTTCCGCTAAAGCCGACGGGAATATGGGATTGCCGAATTTCTGGACAATTGTGGGAGTGATCCTGCTCGTTGTCTATTTCTCAACTTGGCTGCTGATCCCATGGATTCTTCTCAAACGCTCGGTCCATCCCTCGGCTTCGGTGGCGTGGATCATGGCGGTCATCTTCATCCCCTTCTTGGGCCCGCTGCTCTGCGCCCTCATCGGGGTGACACGGTGGGAGCGGCGGACTCCCCAAAAGCAGCTCGCTTCAGCCATCATCGATAGCCTCACTCCCGACGTCCAAGACGAGTTTCTAGCTCCCGAGCCGGAAATGGGAGCGTGGTCGTCGCTCGGCCGCATGACGACCGAGCTGGTCGGAGCCAAGGTGACGGCGGGCAATAAGATCCAGATCCTGCCCGACACGAAACGCTCGGCCAAGTTGATCGAGCAAATCGTCGATGAGGCACAGGAATGGGTTCACGTCGAATTCTATATTTGGAACCGGGACAAGTTCGGAACGCGATTGCGAGATTTACTGGTCTCCAAAGCGAAGCAAGGCGTCGAGGTACGTCTGCTGTACGATGGCATCGGTTCCATGTGGATCAACCGCGAGTTCCTCAAACCATTGCGCGCAGCCGGCGTATCCACCGCTCCATTCAATCCCGGACACCGCCTCACCAGCCTGCTCACTTTAAATCTCCGCAATCACCGCAAGCTAGTGATCAGCGATGGGCGGGTCGGCTTGACCGGAGGGATGAATATTGGTGACGAGTATATTCGCCCGACGGTCGGCTACGGTCACTGGCGGGACACGCAAATTCGACTGAGCGGACCTGCCGTGCTCCAGTTCCAAAAGGTGTTTGCCCGCGACTGGTACTACGCGACCGGTGAGGCGCTGACCGACGCGAAATATTATCCGCGTCCAACTACGCCAGGCGACGTGCCCGCAGCGGTCGTGGCCGATGGCCCCGATGATGAAGTCGATGCGTTCTACACCATGTTTGTCGCCGCAATCGGAATGGCCCGCGAGCGGGTAACCTTGGCGACGCCCTATTTCGTGCCTCCCGAAGGCTTGGCCGTGGCGCTCGAAGCGGCCGCCTGGCGAGGCGTACGGGTCAGGATGATCGTTGCCAACCGTGGCAACTTCCTCTGGACCCTCAAGGCGGGGCAGTCGTACTACCAATCGCTACTGCAAGCGGGCGTGGAAATCTACGAGTACCAGAGAGGAATCTATCACGCCAAAACACTGACGATCGATGGCAAGTGGTCGATGGTCGGAACCCCCAACTGCGACTTTCGCAGCTTCGTGCTGAACTTCGAGATTGCAGTTTCGATGTTCGACGAGGATGCCGCCAAACAACTCGAAGATGAATTCGAATCGGACCTCAAATACGCGCAGCGGATCGACTGGGAAGCGTGGCGTGCTCGCCGCAGGACGACCAAGCTGCACGAGCGGTTTTGGAGACTGTTTGCGCCACTGTTCTAGGCTCGGAGTGTCGCGAGGCGCGGCAACGCCCCCGTTACCGCGGCTTTACCTCTCCAGCGGCTTCTCGAAATGCTGGTAATCCTTGCGGTCGTCCCAGGTCCCTCCCCAGTTCCAGCCAAGTTCCACCAACGTCATTGTGATCGCGCTGTCAGCGGTAACCGCTCCAGGCGCGTCCGGATCATACGTCGCTCCGGGAGGGAGCACGAGAGTCCCGCGGATGTAAGGATTGGTCGCCGGATTGATGTCGATCGCGCGACCATAGGCGTGGTTGGAGAGCCGCTTCCCGCCGGTGATCTCTCGATAATTGAACGCAGACGTATTGTTGGCGGCCATCGAGAGGCCATCGTCCCAGCGGCCGTTCTTCCGAAACTTTGGATGGGAGATCGGAATCACCGAGGTGAAGGGAAATTTTTCTTCTCGTGCGGCCGCAAACGCTGCTTGGATGTCCCGGACGAGATCCCGGTCGATGACGAGTTGACCCTGATGGATTTTTCCGTCGCCGGAGTAATACAACACCTCGATCAACGCTTGGCGACTGCGGATCGCTTCGGGGCACCGCGGATCGAGCCCTTCGAACGCTTCCGCTTCGGTCATCTCGCTGTCGATGATCGGATCGTCAAGCGTTCCCCGCGCCTCCCCCGCCTGCTTGGCCTCCCCCGCCTGATTGACCTGAGCGGCCTGAGTGACCTGAGCGGCCTGAACGGCAGCAGGGGAACCGGCGAAGCCCGCGAGCACCATGATCGCCAGAGCCGGAAAGTAAACCGTACAGCCTCGATAATGCGGCACCGCAACGTCCTCGGAAATTCAGCAACTTGTAATTTCAGCGGCCTGTAACTTCGACAGCTCTCTGCGAGCTGTCGATCCATTCTACAACAGCGCAGTTCAGCAGCGCAGCGAGCAAGGAAAGGGAATTGCCCTTGCGGCGACCTATCGTATGCCCAGAATGAATTGCTTCACGTAAACGGCTCGCGGGCTGTTTTTTACGTCGAGCTTTCAGGAGAACTGACGATGCTGACCGTTACAGACACCGCCGCTGCTCATCTTGCTGAGCTGCTAGACAACGCCGATGCCTCCGACGGAGCGGTCGTCCGCTTCGTTCCGCAGGGGCAGTCGCTTGCCTTGCAGTTGGGCAACGAGCAGGCGGGCGACCAGACTTTCCAACATGGCGATAAAGTCGTGCTGGCAGTCGAACCCGAGATCGCCGCTGTGTTGGCCGACAAGAAATTGGAACTGCAACCGACTGAGCAGGGCGACCGCCTCGCAATTTCGGGCTGAGTTCAACGCGACGCGGGTCCCTTTGCACGGGACCCAATCGATAGTCCTAGCCCGGAGCCTATCTTCTCCGGGCGGCCGGCGGCGCTGGCAAGACTCCAGACGCTGTTGTTATTTGAGTGGTCGCTCTCACTCGCGACACCGCTCTCACTCGAGGGACCGCAGCACCTTGGCTCGCACGGTCCTCCGATCCAGTCCGAGCCGCCGAGCGGCTCCGTCGTACGTTCCCGTCTGCCGATAAACCGGCTGGCCGAAAACCGTCAGCAATTCTTCCGCCGTTAGTTCACCGGCGGCAATTCGCACCAGCAGAATTCGCAGCAGTTCGCCGCGCTCTTCGGGCCACGCTTCCAGCTGCACTACCGCCCGATTCCCGCGGCGGCTAGTCGGCGAAGCGGAGCAACGTTTGTCCCTCGGCGGGCATCGAGGCGAGTGCCGCGGCGAGCTTGTGATAAGCCTGATTGCGAATCTGCAGCGGTTCCTGCTCGAGGGGGTCGTTCTCCACGTCGTAGAAGCGTCCATCCCCATAGAGCTTCCACCGCTGGTCGCGGACGAACCGCTGCGGCTTCGATTTTTCCGGCCGCGGGTTGTAGTAGCAGTACATCCACGGGCGCGGCGTTCCCGCTTCTCCACGCAGCTGCGGCGCGAAGCTGACGCCGTCGAGTTCCGCAGGCGTCACCGCACCGATGGCTTCTTGAAAGGTGGGCACGAAATCTGAGAAGTCGATCAAATCGCGATTGACCACGCCGCCGGGCACCGTCCCGGGCTGGTAAGCGACCAGCGGGACGCGGGTCCCGGCGTCGGTGGTCTCTCCTTTGCCCCCGCGGACCGTGCGGCCGTGCAGCGTTGACCGGATGCCGCGATGCGTTCCGTTGTCGCCCACGAAGAGGATCAGCGTCTCTTGGGCAATCCCCAGAGCCTCGGTCTCGGCAATGATGCGGCCGACGATTTTATCGGCGTAGTGGACCATGTCGCGGAAATTTTGCGTCTTGTTCTTCTCCTCCCGCGAATCGCTGTCCGGCGTCGGCTCAAACGGATCATGGACCAGGATCATCGGGTAGTAGATGAAGAACGGCCGGTCGCGGTTCTCCTGCATGAACTTCAGGAGATGCTCGGTGACGATCTCCGGACCGTACTCTTCGGGGGCGAACTGGCGATTCTGCCCGTCGATGTACAGCAGTGGATTCCAGTACCGCTCGCCCAGCCGGTCGACCTGCCACAAACAGCAGCGGTCGAAACCGGCTTGCTCCGGCCAGCTCCCCTTCCCACGGAATCGCTCCGCGTAGTGCTCCGCTCCGAGCAACTGCCACTTTCCACCGACGAAGGTGGCGTATCCGGCTTCTTTGAATCGGTGGGCGAAGGTCCGTTGGTCGCGGTTCAGCACCGAGAACGCAGAATAATTGCGAACGTTCGACAACCCGGTCATGATTTTCACACGACTCGGGGTGCACAGCGGCTGCGAGTAACAATGCTCAAAGCGGATCCCTTCGGCCGCCATTCGATCGATGTGGGGCGTTTCGTACTGCTCGCTGCCATAGCACCCGAAACATTCGTACCCCACATCGTCCGCCATGATCAGAATAATGTTGGGCTTCGCTGAAGCCTCTGAGGCAAGCGCCGCAAGGGACAGGGCGATCCATAGGCAAGCCAACGCGCGTGCAACCATCAGCACCGTGCTCCTGGGTAAAATGAGTTCTCGCGGCTCGGCTCCCGCCCCCTCGGCCCACCGCTTTGCTGCGTTTCGATGCCTGAGGATAACCGCAACCCCAGAGCGGCGGAGAAGAAACACCAATCGTTCTCGCCCTGCTCCGCGGATTTCTGTTATGCTAAAGCACCTGCGACCCCTGATCAGCATCAGGTGACCAGCCGGAATGGATCTTGCACGGTCCATTCCCCGTCGCACGACGGCAGCCATTCGTGCCTCGGCAGTGAAACGAAGGACCACTGCGTCCCGCATCGTTTGCTCGAGGCCTTGGCTTTGTCGATCGAGGTTCCGCCTCTCGACCCCTGCCCGCCGACTACCCACCTCCCGGCTCGCCAGTCCCACCTGAGCCACTTCGCAGCCAGAACCAGCGAGGAGACCCATGCCCCGCCTCACGATTCAACCGTTCGTGATCGCGCCGCTCGTGGCGTTGGCATTCGGTAGTATCGCAGCCCACGCCGCCGATCCCCATCCGGACAAGACGGACCCGCTGACGGATTCTGAACGCGAATTCTTTGAAGAGCGAATCCGTCCGGTGTTGGTGAACCGATGCTACGACTGCCACACCCATGAAGGCGGAGCAGCGGACGCAGAGTATGCGCTCGATTCGCGAGCTGGCATGCGCCGCGGAGGAGTCAGCGGAGAAGCAGCGATCGTGCCGGGCGATCCCGATGCAAGCTTGCTGCTGCAGGCATTGCGGTATCAGGGGGATCTGCAGATGCCTCCGGATGAACCTCTCCCGGACTCGGTCGTCGCCGACTTCGAGCACTGGGTTTCGATCGGTGCCCCGGACCCACGGAACGAAGACCCCGAAGAATTGCGGCGGATCGCACAGGCCAAGTCGGCCGAGCAACTGTGGTCCTTCCACGAGCCGGTCAAGAGCGAGCTCCCCACGGTCGCCAATCCCGAATGGCCTCGCACCGATCTCGACCGATTCGTGCTCGCGCGGCTGGAATCCGAAGGCTTGCAACCGGTGCCCGATGCCGATCCTCGCAAGCTGATTCGCCGCGTCCACTTTGACCTCACCGGGCTGCCCCCCAGCCCCGAAACGGTCGAGCAATTTGCCGCCGCCCCGAGCACCGAAGCGTTCACGCGGATCGTCGACGAACTGCTCAACTCGCCGCAGTTCGGCGAACGTTGGGGACGCCACTGGCTGGATCTGGCGAGGTATGCCGAATCGAGCGGCATGGAGTTCAACTTTACCTATCCCCACGCCTGGCCCTATCGCAACTATGTGATCGATTCGTTTAATGACGACAAACCGTATGACCAATTCATCATCGAACAGATAGCCGGAGATTTGCTGCCGAGTTCGTCCCCCGAAGAGCGCGATGAACAGCGTTTGGCGACAGGTTTTCTCGCCGTCGGTCCCAAGCGACATAACGCTGGAACCCGCGATTTCCTCATGGACATGGTCGACGACCAGATCAAAACGACGACCGAAGCGTTCCTGGGCCTGACCGTCGGCTGCGCGCGATGCCACGACCATAAATTTGATCCTATCCCAGACGAAGATTACTACGCGCTGGCCGGCATCTTCATGAGCACCGACACGCTCTACGGCACCACGAAAATCCAATACAGCCGGCATCCGAGCGACACGATCCCCTTCGGTCCAAACGCCGAAGAGCAACACGCCAAGTTTCAAGCTCACCAACAGGAGCTCGCCAAGACTGAAAAGGCGCTGACGGCGAAACAGGAGAAGCTCAAGAAACTGAAAGCGGCTGAAAAGAAGGCAGCGCCCGAAAATAAGGGCGACGCGAACAAGGACAACGAGAACAAGAACGATGAAAAGAAGGATGCCGCGAAGCAGGAAGAGGCGGCCGAGGACGCCGCGGCCGAACTGAAGACGCTCGAGAAAGAGGTTGCGGCGCTAAATGCCAAGCTGAAAAAGCTTCGCGCCGAAGCTCCGAAGCCGCCGCAGTACGCGATGGGAGCCAGGGATGGCAAACCGATCGACACGCATGTCGCGATCGGTGGCGATCCCGGCGAGAAGGGGGAACAGGTTCCCCGAGGTTTCCTCAAAGCGTTCACGGTCGAGGGTGCCTCCGAAATCCCTAACGAGGCGAGCGGCCGACTGGAGCTGGCTCGCTGGATCGCAAGCCCCCACAATCCACTCACGGCCCGCGTGATGGTCAACCGCGTCTGGCATCACCTGTTCGGCCGGGGATTGGTGCCGACGGTCAACAACTTCGGCGTGCTGGGAGAAGCTCCGAGCCACCCCCAGTTGCTCGACCATCTGGCCGTCGAATTCATGGAACACGGGTGGTCGGTGAAGCGTTTGATTCGCTCGCTCGTACTCAGCCGCACTTACCAACTGAGCACCCAAAAAGCGGCGGACAATTTTCGCCACGACCCCCAGAACCGCCTGCTGTGGCGCATGACTCCTCGGCGTCTGGAAGTCGAGCCGCTCCGCGATGCGATGCTAGCGGTCAGCGGCCAATTGGATGCGGCGCGCCCCGAAGGATCTCCAGTGACGGCGCTCGGGCAGCAATTGGCCCGCGGCGTCTCCTACGAGAAGCTCAATCCCGCCAACACCCATCGAACGGTTTACCAACCAGTGGTGCGGCATTACACATCGTACATGCTGCAAGAATTCGACTTTGCCGCGAGCAGCTTAGTGGTCGGCGACCGTGCGGAAACCACCACCGCTCAGCAAGCCCTGTTTTTTCTCAACAATGAATTTGCCTTGGAACAATCCGAAGCGACAGCTCGCTTGCTAATGGAAGCCGAGCCGGAGCAGACGGATGCCAGGATTCGCTTGGCATACCAGCGGATCCTCTCGCGACCCCCGAGTCCCGACGAACTGGCGGCTGTTCGCGAGTATTTGCAAGGCACCTCCGCATTGCTGACCGAGCAATACCCGGAGGAGGATCGGCGGCAAACGGTCGCGCTGGCGAGCTTTGTCCAAACGCTGTTCGGCAGCGCGGAGTTTCGCTATTTGATCCATTCGCCCACCAATGCCCGCTCCGATGCCTTGGCGGCTGCCCCGCGTTAACCCGCTGCTCCGCCGCTGCACGCAGACAACTCTACTTATTGAATTCAGGGGAATCAGCCATGACCACTCCCATGCCACTGTCGCGTCGCCACTTGTTGCAAACGCTCAGCTGCGGGTTTGGATATACCGCCTTTGCCAGCTTGGCTGCCGAAGCGGCTCGAGCCGCCGATAAACCTCAAGTCGAACAAAGCCCTACCGCTCCTCGTCCCAGCCATTTCCCAGCCCGGGCGAAACGAGTCATTTTCCTGTTCATGCGCGGCGGGCCGTCGCAGATGGACACGTTCGACTACAAACCTGAGTTGAACAAGAATCATGGCAAAGAGTATGGCAAAAAAGATACGCTCTTCGGATCGCCGTGGAAATTCAAGCAGCGGGGTGAAAGCGGTCTGTGGGTCTCCGATCTCTTCCCCCACTTGGCCCAATGCGCCGACGATCTGTGCGTGATCCGCAGCATGCAGACCGACAGCTCGGCGCACCCGTTGGCGATGCCGCAGATGCATACCGGCAGCTTTCAGTTCACCCGACCCTCGATCGGCTCATGGGTGCTGTATGGATTGGGAACTGAAAACCAAGATCTCCCCGGGTTCATCACGATCAACCCCAGCCGCGTGTTCGGCGGCCCGGCGAACTTCGGCAGCGCCTTTTTGCCCGCGGCCTATCAGGGCGCCCGCATCGGCTGGGAAGGGCGTTCGCTCAAAGATGCGTCCTTCCAAAACATGCGCAACGAGAAACTTCCCCGCGGCGTCCAGCGGGCCCAGCTCGATATGCTTCAGAATCTCAACGCTTCCTACGACGAGTCGAGTGTCGAAGGGTTGATCGACTCGTTCGAACTTGGAGCGCGGATGCAAGATGTTGCGCCCAAGGTGATGGATCTGTCGGACGAGTCCCGTGAGACACTGAAGATGTATGGAGTGGATGAGAAACAGACCGACAATTTTGGGCGGCAATGCCTGCTGGCCCGGCGGTTCGTCGAAGCGGGTGTTCGCTTCATCGAACTCGGTCACGGCTCCTGGGACCATCACCGCAATCTCGAGTCGGGCTTGAAGCGAACCTGCGGAGCTACCGACCAGCCCATCGCGGCGCTGCTCAAAGACCTCAAGCAGCGCGGGTTGCTCGACGAGACGCTGGTCGTCTGGGCAGGCGAATTCGGTCGGCTGCCCCAGGTCCAGTACGAGACGGGACGCGGACATAACGCGGACGGATTCACCGTCTGGATGGCCGGCGGAGGCACTCGCGGCGGCTACGCGCATGGAGCCACCGACGAGTTCGGCCGCAAGGCGGTCGCGGATCCGGTCCACCTGCACGACCTGCACGCCACCATGCTCCACCTGCTCGGCCTGGACCATGAACAACTGACCTACCGCTACGGAGGCCGCGATTTCCGGCTGACCGATGTCCACGGCAAGGTTGTCTCGCCGATCATCGCCTCCTGAGTGTGAGGGTGGAGGGTCGCCTTTCGCTCCGCGAAAGTAGCGCAGACACACAACTTTCGCGGAGCGAAAGGCGACTATTTTCGACGGGCACGAAACCCCACCCGACTTCCGCGAGCGAGTAAGATCGGGAGGAATGCGGCACCGGAGTGCTCGCGTATATTCCTTCGGCAAGAGTTTCACCGAGCATGATTTGGGACCTGCACTGTCATCTTAGCGGCGTGGCTGGCCAAACGCCGGGGGAGCGGATCGCGAGGTTGCTCGATTACGCCGACCGCATGGGCGTCGAGCGGCTGTGTTTCTTCATGGGGATGCAGTGGTCCACCGACCCCACTCCGGATGACTTCCGCCGGGAGAACGACGAAGTCCTCGAAGCGATCAGCGGTCATCCGAATCGCTGCTATGGATTCGTCTACCTGAACCCCAAACACGAGCAGGAAAGCCTGGACGAGTTGGAGCGGTGCATCGCCAACGGCCCAATGGTTGGCGTCAAACTGTGGACCGCCGAGCGGTGCAGCGAGCAATCGCTCGACGCCCTCGTCCGGCGGGCCGGGGAACTGAAGGCGCTCATTTACCAGCACACCTGGCTGAAGGTCGGCGGCAATCTGGCTGGTGAATCGACTCCGACTGATATCGCCATTCTGGCTGCACGCCATCCGGAGGTGTCCCTCGTCTGCGGCCATACCGGTGGCGACTGGGAGCGAGGCATCCGCGCGGTCCGCAATTCCCCAAACGTCTCGGTTGGGATCGGCGGCAGCGATCCGACGGCCGGGATGGTCGAGATGGCGGTTCGGGAGCTCGGTGCCGAACGCGTAATCTATGGCAGCGACATTGGAGGGCGGAGCTTCGCCTCGCAGCTGGGCAAGGTCTACGGAGCGGAGATCCGCCCCACAGACCGCACCCAGATTCTCGGCGGAAACCTCAAGCGGCTGCTGACGCCAATCTTTCGCGACAAGGGGTACGCCCTGTGACCGAAGTGCCCGTGACCGATGTGCCCGTGATCGACGTCAATGTCTACTTGTCACAGTGGCCCTTTCGCCGTCTGCCGCTCGACGACACGCCGCGTCTGGTGGCCAAGCTGCGAGAGCGGGGAGTCACCCAGGCCTGGGCGGGAAGCTTCGAAGCCCTCCTGCACGAGGACCTCGGCTCGGTCAACACCCGCTTGGCCGAAGAGTGCCGCACGCACGGCGGCGAGCGGCTGCTCCCGATGGGAAGCGTCAATCCCGTGCTGCCCGACTGGGAGGAGCAACTTCGCCGCTGCCATGAAGACCTCGGGATGCAAGGCATCCGCCTGCATCCGAATTTCCATGGCTACGGTTTGCAAAGCCCAGCATGCATCGAATTGCTCGAGCAGGCGACCGCTCGCGGGATGCTCGTGCAGATTGCCGTCCAGCTCGAAGACCCCCGCACCCAACATCCTCTGATGCAGGTACCGGCGGTCGACGTCAGCCCGCTCACCAGCCTTCTCGCTGAGAACCCGCAGCTTCAGGAGCTGAGGCTGATCCTGCTCAACAGCCAACGTTCGGTCCGGCTTCCGCTGCTCGGCGAACTCGCACAGAAGGGGAAAGTGTTCGTCGACATCGCGACGCAGGAAGGGGTCGGCGGCGTAGAGAAGTTGATCCAAAGCGTACCGGTCGAGCGGATCCTTTTCGGATCGTTTTCGCCGTTCTTTTACTTCGAAGCGGCCGAACTCAAGCTCCGCGAGTCGCCTCTCGGCGGAGCCCTCCGCCGCGCGATCGCGAGCGACAACGCGGCCCCCCTCGTCGCGCGGATCCATTCGACACCGCCCCCCAATTAGGCTACCATCGTCCCCTCTTGCCCATAGCCTTCGAGGGTGCTGCGATGAGTGGACGTGCGCGGATTGGACTTGGTATCTGCGGGATCTTGCTGATCGGCGGTGCTTGGGTCGCCCGCAAGACAGTGCCCGGCTTGCTCGCTCCCGAATCGTTCGCTGCCGGAACCCCGCTCAGCGACGACGAGCGGCTGCCGGTGCTCGGCTATTTCGAGCAAGAAGCGGCTCCAAGCGGTCCGCCCGAGATCAAGGACCCCGCGTTTTTTGAAGAGCAGGCGACCCGGACCGAAGTGCTCGAGCGGCTCGCCAAGTATGCCGCGGTCGCTCAAGACGATGCGGATCTCGCCCCGGAATTGCTGGCCCAATTTCAGCTGCGCGAGCAGGCACGCGTGGCCGAGACTCCTAGCGCGTCTTTAAAAGTTGAGGGGATCGAAACGGCCGAAGCCATCGCCGTCTCCGCCTCGGGAACCGTGGTCGCCGTCGCCACCGGAGAACAGTGCCAGCTGTTCGACATCGACGCTTCGGGCGCCTCCGACGCCGAGCTAAAAATCGTCCCCCGCCCCGCCTCGGCCGTACTCCGATTGCCCGGCCGCACTGGGAATCAGCTGCTGCTCGATCACGACGGGCAACACCTCGTCTATCTAGCCGACGGCGGTGCTTTGTGGACGGCGGACATAGAAAGTGGCGAGGCGAAACGGATTGTCGCCCAGGGACTCAAGCCCGGCGAACTGAGCGACTGCACCCTCCTCGGCGGCGGACTCGCCAGCGGCTGGATGGTCGCTGGCACCAAGCAGGGCGAAGCGATTTTATTCAACCTCGAGGGAGCCGCCTTCAAGAGCGAAGGGACGACGTGGCCCAATCAAAACCATCAGAACCATCCGAAGCTGCTCAGCATCACCTGTGACCCCGCAGGCCAAATCGTGCTGGCTGGATACGAAAATGCTGCGATTCGCTGGTTCCGCCGCCAGGGGCACAGCCTTACCGTGGATGGTGGCTTGGCGGGTTTTCCTGGCTCGGTGCAATCGGTTACCGCCAATGGCCCCCAGTTCGCCGCAGCCGGAAAGCTCTTCTACTTCATCTGTGCCGCTCCGGAGCCCGGCGAGCCGATCGATGTGGAGCACTGTTCCACCCCACGAACGATGCACCTGGAGTCACAAATTGCGCTTTCCGGCGACGGCGCCTCCCCGCGGCTCACTCTTTGGGGCGAGTGTCCGCAAATCACCACCGATCGGCGCACGGTATGGCTGTATGAGGTTGACACCCGGACCTCGCACATGCATCGCCCGATGAAGTCGTCGCTTCAAAAATCGGCCCATCTCCGATCGCTTGCTGCCAGTGGTGCGCTGCTGGCGGCGATCAGCGACGGCTCGCTGCACGTCGCCCAGCCGGCCGGCCACAACACTTCCGCTCCTAAATCGTTCGGCAACATTATTGCGCAGTTGCTTGAGGAAAAGCGGTTTGATGAGATTGAGCGATGCACTCGCTATTGGGGTGCACCGCAACGCCGCTTTACCGATTACCAGTCGGATTGGATTTTTTGCGTCGGACAAGTTCTTCAGTCGAAGGACGGCGACCACCAAGTGCGGGAAAAGAAACTGCTCGAATGGCTCGACGCAGATCCCGATTCGCTCACCGCGTGGATCGCCTTGGCAAATCACTACGTGGCAACCGCTTGGGCCGCCCGCGGTTCGGAGGCGGGCCATAAGGTGACCGATTTCGGGTGGGAGATGGTCGAACAGCATGTTCCCAAAGCCGACCTGATCGCTCGCTCGATGCTTGCAAACTCCTGCGAGGAGCCAGCCTTGTTCCTATTGGCGGGAGGCCAAACAGGAATCGCCGGCTGGACACATTTGGAGAGGAAGCGATTTGGTGAGCGTGCGTTAGAGCTATTTCCTGATTACTTCGATCTCCATACCTCCATCGCCTTCTATCGGCTGCCGCGGTGGGGAGGGAGCCATTCGGAAGTGCTCCGCTTTATCGAACTCGTTGCCGATGCCGCGGAGGCAGAGCAGCAAGACGCTTACTACGCGATCCTCGCTGCAAGCCTCCAGAAGCGATTCCACCCAGAGAGTGGTCTAAAACCGACACCAGTCGATCTCGATCGCATGCACCGCGGAATGCTGCTGCCATCGCCGGTCGGTTACAACAGCAGTGAGGCTTTCTATCTCATGCTGCAAGCCGCGGCGTTCAAAGGGGAAATCGCTTACGCCGGTTTCTATTTCGATCAGTTGATCAGCGAGGCTCCGTATCTGCCTGCCTCTACGAATCGGCCCACCTTCCTCAGCCTCAGCGAATGGGTGGACGGGGCTCACACGATGCTGGTCCAGCACCTCGAGAAGGTCGAGGCGGAACAACAGGCAGCCGCGGAGCAAGCGGGCGACGATCCCAGCGAGGCCCTCCCCACCGCAGAGTGACCACGCTGCGTTGCAGCGGAGCGGCGGTTGGTGCATCCTGGAGGAGCCTCAAACGGCAGCGCCCCCTCGCCCCGCAGCGTTCCTCTCCTCCTACGCTCCTGCCTCGCTATGAATTTCCGCCGGCATTTCGCAGCGCCCCTCACGGCGCTACTCGCCCTGTGGGGCGTCAGTCTGTTTGTGACCGAACTCCGCGGGGCACCTCCCGAGCGACCGAACGTGTTGATGATCGCGGTTGACGACCTGAATGATTGGGTCGAACCGCTCGGCGGACATCCGCAGGCTCAGACTCCAGCGATGGATCGGCTCGCCGCCCGCGGCACCACCTTCACCAACGCCCATTGCCAATCGCCGCTGTGCAATCCTTCGCGGACCAGCCTGATGACTGGGCTGCGACCGAGCACGACGGGAGTCTATGGACTGGCTCCCTGGTTCCGTCAGATTGCCGAGTTCAAGGGTCTCACCACCCTTCCTCAACACTTCAAGCGTCACGGCTACCGGACCTATACGACCGGGAAAATCTATCACGGCGGTTATCCCCCGCGCCCGCAGCGGACCGCCGAGTATGACGTCTGGGGTCCCGACGCTTCGGTCGGCGCACGGCCGGAAGAGAAATTGGTCGTCACGCCGCAAGGCAATCACCCGCTGGTCGACTGGGGAACCTTTCCCCATCGCGACGAGGACAAGGGAGATTGGCGAGTCGCTTCGTGGGCGGTCGATCAGTTGGAAAAGATGCCCGAGGAGGAGCCGTTCTTCATGTCGGTCGGGTTCTTCCTGCCGCACGTCCCCTGCTACGCCACGCAGAAGTGGTTCGACCTGTACCCCGACGCGACGCTTCAAATGCCTCCGCTGCAGCCAAGCGACCGCGACGACACGCCGATGTTTTCGTGGTACCTGCACTGGGATCTCCCCGAGCCGAGGTTGCGTTGGCTGCGGGAGGCGAATCAGTGGCGGCCGCTCGTGCAGTCCTATCTGGCTTCGATCAGCTTTGTCGACAGCCAAATCGGTCGCGTGCTCGCGGCCCTCGAGGCCAGCGGTCATGCCGACGACACGATCGTCGTGCTCTGGAGCGACCATGGCTTCCATCTGGGCGAGAAAGAAATCAGCGGCAAGAACACGCTGTGGGACGACGGCACCCGCGTACCGCTGATTTTCGCTGGCCCCGGCATCCGCTCGGGCCAAGCCTCCCACCGCCCCGCCGAACTGCTCGACATCTACCCGACACTCAGCGAACTGTGCGGCTTACCGGTGGGCGAACAACTGGAGGGGCTGAGCCTGGTGCCTCAGTTGAACGATCCGATGGCTCCACGGGAGCGGCCTGCGATCACCACGCATAATCCAGACAACCACGGAGTTCGCTCGGAGCGGTGGCGGTACATCCGCTATGCCGACGGTTCGGAAGAACTGTACGACACGCAGACCGATCCGAACGAGTGGCGGAATCTCGCAGCCGCCGCGACCACCGATCCGGCGATCGCGCGCGTCATCGCCGAGCACCGCCGCTGGCTTCCCGAGTCGTCGCGCCCGCCGGTCCCCGGCAGCGCCCACCGGATCCTCGTCCGCGAGGGGGACGCTTGGGTGTGGGAAGGCAAGCCGATCGACGACGCCCAACTGAATCGCTGATTCGTGTGCGCCGCCGCCTCAGTCGGGCCGTTGCCTCAGTCGGGCCGCCTCAGTCGGGCCGCCTCAGTCAGCGGCCTGCCAGGGGAACTCGCCGCCGCGTTGGATGTGACGCTGCAGAGAGATCTGCAACCCGCGGGCGACCTGCCGCTTCTCGTCGATCAGGTTCCGCGACTCCTGAGGGTCTTCCTTCAAGTTGTACAACTCGAGCGGCGAGTAGGGATCGTTCTGCATCAGTTTCCAATCGCCGCGGATCAGCGCGTCGTAGCTTTTCCCTCCATACCTTGGTCCTCCTTCGCGACGCGTGAAGTACAGCTCGCGTGCTTCCGCTGGCGGCTTCCCCGAGAACGCCGGCACGAGGCTCACCGCGTCGAGCCCCGCCGGAGGCGCGGCTCCCGCTAGCTCCACGAAGGTCGGATACACGTCAAAGCTCAGCCCGACGTAATCGCTCCGCGAGCCCGCCTCGATCCGCTGTGGCCAGCGAACGGCGAATGGCACCCGCAGCCCGCCGTCATAATGGCTCTGCTTGCCATCCCGCCACGGATCATTGTTTTGGCCGTGCGGCAGTGAGCCTCCGTTGTCCGAAGTGAAGACGACGATCGTATTGGACTCGAGCCCCGACTCACGGAGCGCGTCGAGCACGCGTCCAATTCCCGCGTCGAGGTGTTCGACGAAAGCGACGTTCGCCGCCCGCTTCTCGTCCATCTGCGGAGCCCGCTCACGAACCCGCTCAAGCCATTCCGCCGGGGGCTGAATCGGGAAATGGGGAGCGTTGAAAGCCAGATACAGAAAGAAAGGCTTCTGCCGTTCGCCCCCTGCCGCATTGCCCCCTCCCCGCTGACGAAGATAATCGGCCGCCCATGCGGCAAACAAATCGGTGGCGTGCCCTTCGGGGTCGATCTCCTCACCATTGAGACGCATGTAGTTGTTTCCATGGCGGCGATGGTTCCAGTAGTCGTCCATCATGTCGCCGAGGAAACCATGAAAAAAATCAAACCCGCGTTCATTCGGCGTGTTGGGCGACTCGAGCCCCAAATGCCATTTGCCAACGATCGCCGTGTCGTAGCCCGCATCGCCCAGCACATTGGCGAGCGTGGGGACCGACGGAGCCAAAAAGCCCCAAGAATTTTCCGCATGGGTCCGGATCACCCCCGGAACCCCCACCCGGTTCGGATACCGCCCGCTGAGGATCGCCGCCCGCGAGGGCGAACAGACCGTGCAGTTGGCCCGCATGTTTGCGAACCGCATCCCCTCGGCACCGATCCGGTCGATGTTCGGCGTCCGCACCTCTCCTTCGTCGCGACTCGAATCCGAACGCTGGTAGGAAACGTCTCCGAAGCCGAGGTCGTCGGCCACGATCAGCAGGAAGTTCGGCCGCTCCTGAGCAACCGCAGTCCGGCTCAGCCCCAGCCGTCCCGCCGTCGAGTGCGATTCGGCTGGCATCAGCCCTGCCAGCACAACCGCAAAAAACGACGCCAGCGTCCAGCGGCAACCGCGGTGGACGGCAGCCAGAGTTTGGGCCTGTGTTCCGGTGCAAGCGTGGAGCATCCGCAGTCACTCGAGTTGAAAGTCTAGAAACCCCGCCGCCCCCGATTGAGGCCATCCCAAAGCGCCGCAGCGGTTCTGATACTATAGACGAGCGGTCGCCGAGCAGAGTCGGCACAGAGCGCGGGGGGGCAGGGGCTCTGAGGACGGAGTACCATTGGGGCGATGGAAGAATCCCCCGTGCTCAACTTCGGGACCCCAGGGCTCATGAGTCAGACACCGTACCCCGGCGGCGAACCGTCCCCTTGGTCAGCTGCTCCGGTCGACACCGCGCAAAGCGGCAGTGGATTGAAAACGCTGCTGATCGTGTTAGCGATCATCGCTGCCGCGATGCTGGCGATGATCATCGCCGCTTGTGGCTTGGCGTATTTTGGCATTCAGCAGGCCGTACAGCCTTCGGTCTCAGTCGTGCTGCCAGAACGTAGTGGGCGGGGCGACGAGGACGCCTCCGCCTTGGCCGCGGCACTCGAGCGCTATGCACAATCGGCTGAACCTCCGCTCCCGAATCATCCACGAGCCGACGAGCTCCGAAGTTGGTTTGAAAACCGCGTCACCCTCGCGACCCAGGGGACCGCGGAGCCACCCGAAAAGGACTTCTTCTTCGCGGCTGTCATGAACAGCCCGCACGGCAAAGAGATGAATCTGCTCCACCAGTTCCAGCTTCGCGAATCGCTCGACATCGCGGTCCCTGAGCCGACTCCCCAAGCGCTTTATACGATCCTCGATATCGAGGAGGACTCGGCACCAGACACCGCTCGAATCTCCGTCGTATTTTATGAGACCAACAGCTTAGCCAGCCTGCAAACCTGGTACGTGCTCTACAAGGATGGTCAGTGGGAATTGTATGACTGGTTTGATTCCGACGTGGGCCGCCGCATGAGCGACGAATACGGGCACTACTGCCGGCACCTCTTTGCCGATGATGTCGGCGGCTTCGACGAGGTTGAACAGCTCGTCTACGATGCGACCAACGCGAGCCTGAGTGGCGAGAACAGCCGCGCGCGTTCTCTGCTCGAACGGGCTGAGCGAATCCAGATGCTGCCCTACGATCGCGACCGGGGATTGCTAAGCATCGGTCGCGGCTACCAACATCTCGATGATTATGCTCGCGCCGCCGAGGTGTTTCGGAAAGCTAAACGACCGGAAGCGGTTCCGGGAATACTTGCGTCACTGGGGGTCAGCCAGAATAGTACTGGAGACCCGGAAGCGGCTCTCCAAACGGCGGACCGGTTGCGAAAGATTTATCCCTACCACCCTTCAGCGAATCTCGTTTCGGCTGTCGCCTACGAACAGTTGCAAGACAGCACGAAAACGGCCGAGCACTATCTGCGCTGCTTAACGATCTGCCCCAACGACACCCTAATTTTTTATTGGATGCTTCCCGAAGCGCAGGCTGAGCATGCCGGAGAAATCCTCCGCATGCTCCGCCGCAGCGACCATCCCCAATCTTATCTGTTTCAATTGCTCGGGCAGGGGAAAGAGAAAGCCGCATTGCTCGTCGCGATCGAAGCAGCCATCGCCGAAACTGAAGGGCTGCCCGAGCTCTGGAAAACCCTTGCGCACGCAGCTCGGGGCCGCGCCGAAGGAGACGTCCGGAATGCACTCAAACAATTAGCTGCGGCGATTCCGGCGAGCGAACCGGACGAAGGCGTCGCAGGATCCACTAGCGCTGAATCCCGCGACGACGAATTGAACCGCGAGGAAACTCCTGCCGGACTTCGCGACCAGATGCAGCAGTGGCTGATCACGTGGAGTTTGGAGAGCGGTGAACTCGATGAACTACGAAAGCGAGAGGACTTTGCGGAATTGATGGAGAAAATTGCCGCCGACCTGTACCTCGAAGATTATTACACGGACCCGGCCGTGCTGGAGGAGCTCCTCGCCACGCTTTCCGAAGAGCAGCAGAAGTTGCCGAGCATCGCCGTGGCGCGAGGCTGGGCGGCTTGGCAAGAGGATCGGTATGAGGAAGCTGTGACCCACCTCTCCGCGTGGCTCGACGCGCAGCCGACGCTGTCGGCCGAGGCATCGCCAGCGACGAAGGAAACCACCGCGGCAGACGCCTCCATGCCGAAATCGCCGGACGCCTATCTGCAGGATGAAATTCCTTGGTATCTCAATAATTCCCTCGCTTCGCTCGGACGATACGAAGAGGCACTGAGGCGATTCGCCGGCGATCCGGCTCTCTGCTGGCAGACCGTGGAGATACTGATTCAACGTCGGGACCAGGAGGCCGCGGAGACTCTTCGCAGTTCACTCGCCGAGCTCCCCCAGCCCTCGGCCGAGATCGCCACTGCGGCGATCGATGCTGCTTTGGCGACCTGGGCCGGCGACGCGGAAACAGCCGATCGTCACTGGGTCGCTTGCCTCCAGGCTTTCGGTGACGTCGAACCCGATTCGTACTCGGAGCTCTCCTACGCCCGCGACGCCGTGGCTCGGCAGCGAGGCCGGACTGCGGTGCGGCTCGGCCACGTTCTTCCCTTGCTGACCGATTCGAGCTCCCCGGCCTGGCAAGCCACCCTCGACGAAATCTGCGACCGGGTGGCCCAGCGGCTCGATGCGGAGTTGGCTGGTCTGATCTCCGTTTCACTGCTCGGCACGCAGCCCACTCGCGATGCGACGCCCGAGCAAGCCGAGATCGTTACTGCGGTGACGGAGATGAACGGAGCGATCGCCGAGCGGCAGCGCGACTGGGAAACCGTGGCCACGCATCGCCGCACCTTGCTGTACGCCGCCGATCCCGAAGGCTGGGAATTCGCGCATCTCCAACGGACGCTCGCCGAAGCTCTGATCCGCTCCACGGAAGCGGAGGAAAGCGAGCTCACGACGCTCCTCAAAAAGCTGGACGATCCTGCGCTGTGGGCTTCTTATCATGCCGCGCGCGGCAAGGATGCGGAGGTGCGTGAAGCGCTGAGCCCGTTGGATAGCCAAGAGCGAGGATCGTGGTACGCGTCCGAACTGAATCGCGCGTACGTGCTGCACAACGGGGAGCTGGCCAAATGGTTCTCCGATTCCGATGCGCCGCTGAGCCTTACTCATCTTTCGCCAAGTGAATCGTACTTGCTCGTCGAAACCAAACCGCGGAGCCTGAGCGAAACGGAGATCGCCGACGCGGTGACGGCCGTGCTTGGTCCCGAAGCCTCGGTGTCCCGCATCACCACCGCGTCGTCCGAGACCCTCGACTCGCAGTGGACGATCCGTGCCCCGAACGCGGTCGATATCATCCTGAGCGTCGGCCGGGGAAAGGTCGCCAGCAACGGATCTTTGTTGCCGCTCGCTTGGGAGGAAACGCTCCGCGAGAGCCAAGGCTACATTGCCATCGACGTGCTCCGTAGCGATCGCCCCTACGCCCAGCTCTCGCTTCCCCTGGCGATGCAGCTTGCTTCGGAAACCACGCAGTTCGTCGGCGACGACACCAGCGGCTATCTCTGGAAGAACAACGGCACGCCGTGGGCGGACCGATTGGCCACCAAAGAAACGCTACCGGTCGATGCCGAGACGCTGTACGCCCGCTATCTCTCGCTCTCGTCGCAGGCCGGTTCGCCCGCGAGTGAACCTGCGGACGATTCGGTCGAGGACGATTCGGTCGAGGACGAGCAGCTCGCGGGCGAGGTGGTCGAGATGGAGTGGCTACGAGAAAGACTGAGCCAGCAAGCGGGTGGTTACTCGGTGCTGGTCCGCATCACGATGGGCAACGCCACGGAGCGGGTCCCCGCGACCGCCACCGCCGTCGACTCCAATACGTGGCTCGTCGATCTTGAGCTCGAGCAAAGCTCCTCTTTTCTCCCGGCTCTCGAAGCGGGGCAACGCGTGCGGGCCAGCTCTTACAATCTAATTCATCCCTAGCTGGACACTTCCACCGCGAGGATTCGATGACGAGATTACTTGCAGCCACGACCGGCTCCACGCTGCTGGGTATGGCAGTATTCGGCTTATCGCTTTTGGTACCGGGCTCCGCGGCAGCAGCCGCAGACGGACCACCGAACATCGTCGTGATTTTGACCGACGACCAAGGGTGGGGCGACCTGAGTCTGCATGGAAACGCAAATCTCTCCACCCCCCACATCGACTCGATCGCCAAGCAAGGGGCCGAGTTCGATCGCTTTTTTGTCAGCCCCGTTTGCTCACCGACGCGAGCGGAGTTTCTAACCGGCCGCTACCATCCTCGCGGGGGTGTGTATGACACGTCGACCGGCGGCGAGCGGCTGGACCTCGACGAGCAAACAATCGCCGAGGTCTTTCGTGACGCTGGCTATGCAACCGGCGCGTTCGGCAAGTGGCACAGCGGCATGCAGTATCCATACAACCCGCGGGGCCGCGGATTCCAGGAGTACTATGGTTTTTGCTCTGGCCACTGGGGGAATTACTTTTCGCCAGAGCTCGAACACAACGGCAAACTAGTTCGCGGCGATGGGTACATCACCGACGACTTTACCAACCACGCCATCGAGTTCATCGAAGCGAACAAGCAACAGCCGTTCTTTTGCTATATGCCCCTTTGTACCCCGCATTCTCCGATGCAGGTGCCCGATTCGTTTTATGAGAAGTTTAAAGACGCGGACCTGGCGATGCGAAACCGGGATCCCGAGCGTGAGGACCTCCTGCACACACGGGCAGCCCTAGCGATGTGTGAGAACATCGACTGGAACGTCGGCCGAATCCTCGAGAAGCTCGACGAGCTGCAGATCGCCGACGACACGATCGTGATCTACTTCAGCGACAACGGGCCCAACGGCTTTCGCTGGAATGGTGGCATGAAAGGCCGCAAGGGCTCGACCGACGAAGGTGGGATGCGGGTGCCCTGCCTGGTTCGTTGGCCCGGACGGATACCCGCTGGCAGCCGAATCGAATCGATCGGGGGGGCGATCGATCTCTTGCCAACGCTGGCCGACTTGGCGGGAATTGCGCTCAAGCCCAAGCATCCGCTCGATGGGGTGAGTCTCCGGCCGCTATTGGAGCAAACCGCCCAAAGCTGGCCCGATCGCATGCTCTTCTCCCACTGGAACAACCGAGTCAGCGTGCGCACCGACCGGTTCCGGCTGGACAACGCCGGCAAGCTGTTCGACATGCACAATGATCCCGAGCAGCGTCACAATGTGGCTTCGGAACATCCGGAGACGGCGGCCGAGCTCGTCGCGGCGGCCGAGCGTTGGCGAGCCGAACTACTCCCGGGACTGCGTGACGACGACCGTCCCTTCCCGGTCGGCTACCGCGAGTTTCCGATCACCCATCTCCCCGCTCGCGACGGCGTCGGACATGGCAACATCGTCCGCAGTGCCCGAGCCCCCAACTGCTCGTTCTTCACGGGCTGGACCAGTGTGGAGGACCGGATCACCTGGGACGTCGACGTCCACACCGCCGGAACGTATACGGTCGAGGTCCACTACACCTGCGAAGCGGATGATGTTGGCGCGAAGCTTGAGCTCAGCTTTGCCGATGCCGCCCTCGAGGCCCAGGTCAAGGAACCGCACGACCCGCCACTCCGCGGTGCCGAGCACGACCGAGCCTCTCGCGGTGCCGAGTCGTTCGTGAAGGACTTTCGCCCACTGAGCCTGGGTCAGGTCGAGCTGCCGGCGGGCCGAGGAGCCCTGACGCTCCGCGCGACCGAGATCCCCGGCGACGAAGTCATCGACGTCCGCCGGCTCGTGCTCACCCTCCAGCCATAAGCCCCCATCGTCCTCCATAGTCGCCTTTCGCTCCGCAAAAGTTCGCGTCCACAGTCCTCCATAGTCGCCTTTCGCTCCGCGAAAGTTCGCGACCCTTTACAGCACCTTCGATAATCACCGGTCCGCCGCAGTGGCCCCCGCGCTAGAGTTGAGGAGACCATTTCCGGTCCCCAACTTTCGCGCTCAGGGAATCTGTCGTGGATCAGCTCGAAGTTCTCGACTGGCCAGTCGAAATACCCACGGTGACGCAAGCGAGTTACCCGCGACTCAATGGGCATCACGATGCCTGGATCGAAGCGCTCGCCAAAGGATTTGCTCATCCCACCTACCTACTGCAAACCTCGCGAGAGCGGCAGGTGACAGGGACGCTGCCGCTGATGCTGGTCAAAAGCAGGCTCTTTGGGCGGTTTCTCGTCAGCCTCCCCTACCTCAACACCGGTGGCGTTTGGGCTGATAACGACGCCAGTGCGAAGGCCCTCGTCGACGGGGCCTGTGAACTCGCCGACCGCCTCGACGTCCGCTACCTGGAGTTGCGACATGAGAGGCCGGTCGAGCACCCCCGATTGAACTTCCGACGAAATGACAAACTTCACATGCGGTTGCCCCTTCCGGCGACCGCAGACGAGCTCCACCAATCGCTGAAATCGAAGCTGCGGAGCCAAGTCAAGAAAGCGGGAGAGTACGGTTCGACCGTCCACTGGGGTGGCAAAGAGCTGCTGGCTCCGTTCTACAGCGTGTTCGCCCGCAACATGCGGGATCTAGGTACCCCTGTATTTTCGCAGCGTCTGTTCGCCTCCATTCTCGACGCGTTTGCCGGAGAGGCGGAGCTGTGCGTTGTGCGGCAGGGCTCCACGCCCATCGCGGCGGCGCTGCTGGTTCACCTGGAGGAAGTGAGCGAAGTGCCAAGCGCCAGCAGCCTTCGCGAATACAACCGCACAAACGCCAACATGCTGATGTATTGGCATCTCCTCCAACGATCCATTGAACGCGGGAGCGCGACATTCGACTTCGGCCGCAGCAGCCTCGGAAGCGGGACTTTCAAGTTCAAGGCGCAGTGGGGAGCCGAGCCCCACCCTGCGGAATGGCAGTACTACGTGCGGAGCGGCTCGGTCGAGGCGATGCGTCCCGACTCGGCCGCAAATCAGCGTCTCATCCGGATTTGGCAGCGGCTTCCGGTTTGGTTGACCCGTCTTGCCGGTCCTCCAATCGTCCGCGGTATCCCTTAAGCCGCGCCCCACGACCTGCCGATACTCCCTGTGCCGTTACCTTCCTGATAATCGACATCCCTGACTTAACCGGCAACATCCGCCTTGTCCTTTCCCCGTGGTGGGGAAGGAAAGGCCTCCGGTATCCGGCCCCATGCCGCGATACCGACGCAGCGCCGTTCGGGGAGTCGAAATGCTGTGGCAGGTAGCCATCCGTACCCTCTTAGCCGACCGCGGGAAACTGCTGGCCGGTCTGCTCGGCGTAGCCTTCTCGGTGCTCCTGGTGAACCTCCAGGGTGGCCTGTTTCTAGGGCTGATTGGCAAAGCCAGCCTGCTGGTCCACCAAGGAAACGCAGACATCTGGGTCGGCCATCGCGAGATGCACAACGTGGACTTTCCCCACGACATCCCGCGGCGGTGGCTGCCGCGAATTCGAGCCGCCCAGGGAGTTCTCGCCGCCGAACCGATCACGATCGGCTTCTCCGAAATCGCGCTGCCCACCGGGGGCTTTGAAGGGGTGACGGTCTTTGGGGTCGAGCCGCACAGCGAGATCGCTCCTCCCTGGGAAATCATCGAAGGGCACGCCGATGCTCTCGATCACCCGCACGCGGTCGTGGTGGATCAGTACGACCAAGAAAAACTAATCCACCCGGCGATCGGCGAACTGCGAGAAATCGGGGGAGTCCGCGCGAGGATTATGGGTAAGACGCGAGGCATGCATGGCTTCCTGGTCACCCCGTACGTCTTTACCACCACCGACCGCGCGGCGCAGTACACGGGCAAGCCTTCGGCCCATTGCTCCTACTTTCTCGTCCGTGTCGCTCCCGGCGCCGACGTCGAGGAGACTTGCGCTGCGATTCGGCAGCGGCTGCCCGAAGCGGAGGTGATGCCATCGGAGGAATACGCCTCCGTCTCGATCAACTACTGGATGACGCGGACCGGGCTCGGCATCAGCTTCGGAGCCGCGGCACTACTCGGCCTGCTCGTCGGTCTCGTCATGGTGGGACAGACACTCTATGCGATGGTGTTAGATCGCCTCACCGAGTTTGCAACGCTCAAAGCCATCGGTGCAACGGAACGTGAAATCTTGATCGTGCTCCTCGGTCAAGCAGCCGGCATCGCCTCAATAGGAATTGCCGTCGGACTGACGGCCGTGATGCTCCTCATCGCGTTTTACGATTCGCCCCAAGCGCCACTGGAAATTCCACTCTCCATGATGGTGGTCAGCTCGAGTGGCATTTTTCTGATGTGCACATTCGCTTCGATGCTGCCCTACATGCGGGTTCGAAGAGTCGACGCGCATTCGGTCCTCCAGAGCTAACGCCGATGCTTTCCTCAACCAACACGTCAGCCCGTCTCCCTCCTTCCTTGGGCGACTTCACTCTCAATGCCAGCTTCAATGCCAGCCTCAGCGCTGGTCACGATGCGGCCGCGCACCGGCCGGTCGCCGCGGTGAAGGGCATTCGAAAATATTATGAGCTGGGAGGCGAAAAACGCTGGATCCTGCGGGGCGTCGACTTTCATGTTCAACCGGGAGAATGCGTCATCCTTTCGGGGCCCTCGGGGAGCGGGAAAAGCACGCTTCTGTCCATCCTTGGCTGTCTGCTCACGCCCGACGGTGGTGAGCTCATAATCGATGGCCGCGCGGTGGAAAAGCTACCGCCGGCCCAGCAGGCACTGATCCGCCGCGACCTCATCGGATTTATCTTTCAGCGCTTTCAATTGATCCGAGGACTGTCGGCCGAGGAGAACGTGGCACTCCCGCTAGCGCTGCAAGGGCTGCCAGCGGCTGAGGCCAAGCGGCGTGCCGGTGAGTTGCTCGCCCGCGTGGGGCTGGGCGATCATCGCCGAGCGATTCCGACTCGCATGAGCCCAGGCCAATGCCAGCGCGTCGCTCTGGCTAGGGCCGTCATCACCAATCCCAAATTGATTCTCGCCGACGAGCCGACCGCCGCGCTCGATAGCCACGCCGGAGCCGAAGCGATGAATCTCCTGCGGGCCCTGGTGAAAGATTCCGGCGCTGCAGCCGTGGTCGTGACGCATGACCCGCGGATCCTGGAGTATGCCGACCGCCAATGCCACATCGAGAACGGATTGCTCCAATGAGGCTTGCTGCGTGGTTATTCGCCTCGGACGGGATTCGACGCAAGCCGGTCGCCGCATTCACGCTGGCCGCCGCTGCGGTTGCCCTCGGGCTCACCGCCTTTGGAGTCAGCAAATATTCTCGGCTCGGCCCCAGCCGTGCGAACCGCTCCGGAGCCGCGCCGCACCGCGTCGCCCTTTCTCCAGGTTCAGCGACATCCACGACGAGCCTCGGTTCCGCTGAACGGATCTACGCTCCCGGTCGCGTCGAGGGACAGACGCCGGAGGTGGAACTGCATGCCACCGTCACTGAACGCGTTCTGCGAATCGAGATCGAGGAAGGGGACTTCGTTCAGCCCGGACAGATCCTGATCCGGCTCGACGACGAACGTTACCGGGCCGAAGAGCAGCTCGCCGAAGCTGGCTTGCGGCTCGCCGAGGCGCGATTGGAACGGCTGCTCAATGGTGCTCGGGCGAGCGAGATCGAAGCCGCGCGGTCGGTTCATCAAGCCCGCGCGGCCGAGCACGATGGTGCGAGCCGCACGATGGCCCGCATGAACCAACTGCGGTTAGCCGGAGCGGCGAGCGGACAATCGATCGAGGATGCGGAGGTTCAAGCCCGCACGGCTCGCGCCCTGATGCTCGCTGCGGAAGCCCAGCTCGAGACCCTTGCCGCGCCTCCCCGAGCCGACGAAGTCGCCTCGCTGCGAGCCGAAGTCGCTGCGGCCGAAGCGCGGCTGCAACTTGCTCAAACGATGCGTTCTAAAACCACCCTCGTCGCCACCACCGCCGGTGAGATCCTGGAGATCCGAGTGGAGCCAGGCGAATTAGCCGCCCCAGGCATGCCGCTGGTTGTGATGTGCGACACGCGGCGACTCAAAGTCCGAGCGGATGTGGAGGAATGGGATGCCCTGCGAGTGGCTGTAGGACAAGCAGCCACGATCACCGCCGACGGCCTCCCTCATGCGGAGCTCGAGGGGCGAGTTTCCCACGTCCGGCCGCGACTGAATCAAAAGCGGCTGACCAGCGATCGTCCCGGCGAAAAGCTCGACTCGCGGACCCGAGAAATCTGGATCGAGCTAATCAGCCCGCCACCGCTGGTGGTCGGCCTTCCGGTGGATGTCTGGATTCACCCTGCACCAACTTCCCCTCCCACTCCCACTCCGCATCATGCCGCGTTCACCGTGCCGCGGCACCGGTAACCAAAGATCTCAACACTCCAATCGCAAGCGTTACGAGCCTTGCAATCCTCAATCTCGAACGCTGCCCCTTGGCACCGCTCGCAAAATCTGAGTGCCCCGTGCCAGCCGGATCGCTAGACCGACCTAGGCTTCTTTCGATAAGGAAGTCCTGAGCAGGATTCCTTAGCTGTCGGTAGATGTCGCAATTGGTCTCAAAGGTTAGAAGCGAACGGCCCTTTACCAGGTGTGAATCCGATGTCCCTAGCGCTCGTTTCGGAAAAGCTGCAGTCGACACCCCCCGGACAAATCGAACTTCGCATCGCTCGCTCCCAGGAAGAGCTTGAGCATGCATTTCGTCTCGTCCACCACTCGTACGTACGCGCTGGGCTCGCTAGCCCCAACGCGCATGGCATGCGGCTCACCAAGTTCCATCTTCTGCCAACCACGCAGGTGATGCTGGCGAAGAAAGCAGGATCGCCCATTGCCACCGCTTCGCTCGTCCTCGACCGAGAGGGCGGTTTGCCCGCCGACGAAATCTATCGCCAGGAAATTGATCAGCTGCGCTGCCGTGGCTTGCGACTCGGTGAAGTGGGGTCGCTAGCCGATTGCCGCGAATCGGTCACACGGTTCATCCACATGTTTCGCCGGCTTACGACATTGATTGCTCAAGTAGGCGAAGCTCAAGGCTGCAATGCGCTGATCGCCACGACCCACCCGAAACATGCCCGCTTCTACATTCGCCAACTCGGGTTCGAGCAATTCGGTGATCCCCGCGAATGCCCGCACGTCCAAGGAAAACCGGCTGTCGCCCTGTTGCTCGATTTCGAGAAACAACAGGGCACCCCGGTGCACGAACATTTATTTGGACAGAAGTACGCCGCTGCGGATTTGGCTCCCTATCACTGGGAAGCCGAGACGCGAAAGTACTTCAGCGCGGTACTGGAGCAAATCCAGCAACCCGCGGAGCCGCTGCGGACGCTCCCCAGTGTGAACGCTCTGCCGACCGCCACCTCCTGGGCCGCCACTCTCACCAGCACTCCGGTGAGGGGTTGAAGCTCGACTTCACCCAACCCGCTCGACCCAGCCGAATCGCCCCACCCCAACCTTCGCGGCCTGCTACCCCCCTCGTCGGCTCGCGAGCCGCATTGTCGGGGTCGCTTCTCAGCCTTCTACAATCCGTGCGAACCGTCCATGCGTCGGAAATGCGCTCAGGCGATCAGTGCGGCGAGCTGTTAGCGCATCACGACTGCATTCTCCGCTCGGCACCTGAAAATCTCTTCAATAGGTTCCGCCATGAGCGACAAGAAGCGTCTGCTGGTCTTTCACCAGAACTGCCTCTTTCGCGACTGCTTAGCAACCTATCTGAAAACCAGTGGTGGATATGACGCGGAGTCCGCCGAACACTTGCAGTCTTCTCCACTGATCGAGCTGATCCGAGATCCGATCGACGTCCTCCTGCTCGATTTGAATCTACCGGACAATCTGACCCTCAAAATCGCGAGGGCGATTCAGCAAGCGGAACTGCCGACGAAGATCATCGTATTGGCTTCCGAGGATCATGAAAAAATCATCGATTGCATCGCCGCGGGCGTTCAAGGTTGTGTGCTCGAACGCTCGCCGCTCGCTGAACTCGACATGGCCATCGCCCGCGTCCGGGAGGGAGAAACCTTCTGCTCTCCGGACATCGTCTCCAAGATGTTCACTGAACTCGCCCGGTTCGCCCACCGTCCGCACCGCGAGCCTCCCAAGCCGAAGGGGCGGTTGACCGGGCGGGAGCGGGAGGTGCTTGAGCTGCTTGGCAAGCGAAAAAGCAACAAGCAGATTGCTGCGGAGCTGAACGTATCGCTCTACACGGTCAAGAACCACGTCCACAACATCCTCGAGAAACTCAAGGTCGACAGCCGCGTCGAGGCGGTCAAGCGGGCCCGCCAGCAGGATGAGCCAGGCGTCTAGCAACGCCGGGCGGGTGCGCGAACGAAAGAATCGCGTTCACGCAGTTTCGCGGAACAGTTTCTTTCCTTCAGGGAACCCTGCCGCGGCCCGCCGCATCCAAACCAAGACGGCTGCGCCTTATCACTTCGCTGCCAATGAGCGAAAGCATCCGGGGGGGTAGCCAATCGTGCTTGTGATCACGCAGTTAACCAAGAGCGACTAGCGAATTTGGGACAGGCACTGTGGAGAGGATTGATCAAAAAGGATCTAGTTCCCCTCCAATCTAGCGGGATCTCTTCTAGTTCTAAAACAGTCTCAAAGATGCATAGAATCGCTTCCCCACTCGCCGCACAATTGGCTCGGCCATATCTTCTCTTTGCCTCCGCGATTTATCCCGCACGAGCCCACGCCGCTGCGAGCCGACCCCGTGGTTTGGCCACGTCCGCCTAAGCTGCGATTCGGCCATCTTGATCGTCAGCCGCGGAGCGGACCTCTTCTCCCCGAGCCTCGCAAAACCTCGCCTCCACCGTTTGCCCTTTCTCGTCCATCGCTCAAGCCCCAGGAGCCCCTCGTAATGCAAGCCGGAATCCCATCGACTTCCGCTTCCTTGGCCACGCCGCTGCGGATGAAAGTTTCCGAGACGAGGGAGGAGCGATCGGCAGCGTTCCAGCTGGTCCACCGGGTCTACCGGCGGGCCGGCCTGACCGCCGACAACCAGATGCAGATGCGGGTGATCCCCCACCACCTGCTCGATACGACCGAGGTGTTGATCGCTCAGCAAGCCGAGCAAGTCACCTTCACGATCACCCTGGTTCGGGACGGACTCGAGGGGCTCCCGTCCGAATCGCTGTTTGCCGAGCAGGTCGCTGCGATGCGAAGCGACGGCCTGTCTCTGGCCGAGGTATCGTGCGTGGCGAGCAACTGCGGTGACGAGAACAAGAAGGAGCGTTTCGAGACGCTGGTGCGGATGATCAGCTTGACGATCCATACGGCTCGTCAGCGGGGTGTGGATCGCTTGCTGCTAGCCGTGCATCCGCGTCATGCAAAGGTCTACCAACGCCTGTTTGGCTGCGTTCCCTGCTCCGGCGTTGAACAGTACGAAGCTGTTCAGGGAAAACCCGCCGTCCTGTGCATGCATGACTTCGACGAACTCGATCGCCGGCGCTATCCACTCTATGACCATGTCTACGGTCATCAGTATGCCCCCTGGCAGCTCGCCGGCGCTCCGATGTCGCTGGACGAGAAGGAATTCTTTCATCAAGCCATTAGCGTCCACAGCGACCAACTGGTCCCCATGGCCGCATAGCAGGCGGGCAGCGGCTCACGCGGGATCGTGAGGCGGATGCCTGTACGCCCAACGACTCCCCATTGGCGATGGCCATCCATAGAGTGGGGGGTAATCCGGAGGGGGCTTTGAAAGCCTCGATTTGAGCGCCGAGCATTTGGGAGCTTAAGATTGTGTCGCATAGCCCATCGCCACCAAGCTCGCAGGAGACCCGTGCTGGTCTCTGGAACTATGAAGAAGCTTTCTCAAGAAACCTTGGCCTGATTTCACCCTCCGAGCAAGCGAGACTCCGCAACTGCCGCGTCGCGATCCCGGGTATGGGAGGCGTCGGGGGCCTCCATTTGATGACGCTCGTCAGGATGGGAATCGGAAAATTTCGCATCGCCGACGCCGACCAATTCAGTCTCGGCAACTTCAATCGGCAGTTCGGCTCGTCCGTCGAAACAATCGACGAATTTAAGGCCGAAGTCTTGGCTGCCGCCGCTCGTGGGGTGAACCCCCAATTGGAGCTCGACGTTCGCACCTCCTTTGTCGATGTCTCCAATGTAGACGCATTTCTCGAGGGAGTGGACCTGTTGGTGGATGCGGTTGATTTCTTCGCCTTTGACGCACGGCGGATGCTTTTTCGCGAAGCCCGCAAGCGTGGTATCTGGGCAGTGACTGCCGGGCCGATCGGTTTCAGCACCGCCTGGATGACCTTCAGCCCCCAAGGCATGTCTTTCGACGACTACTTTGACCTGCATGATGAAATGGATTCTCTGGAACGATTCATCGCGTTTGCTTTGGGGCTCGCCCCTCTGGCCACCCATATCCCTTACTTTGATTTCTCTTATGTGGACCGAGCCAGCGGCCGGGGACCTTCCGTCGCCGCTGCATGCTGCCTGGCGGCCGGCGTCGTAGGTGCCGAAGCCGTCAAAATCCTTCTCGGCCGGGGCACGGTCCGCTCGGCTCCACACTTTCACCAGTTCGACGCGTACCGCTATCTGCTGAAACACGGTCGTCTGCGGTGGGGCAACCGAGGCCCCATTCAGAAACTTAAGCGACGAATCATGCGCCGCCGCCTCATTCAGCTCGGCTTCAGCGTCTAGAACGGATCGCCCCATTGCCAACCCTTCCGACGATGCCTCCACCCGCTTCGGCCCTCAATACCCTTCTCCAAGCCGCCGTCCTGGCCCCTTCGGGCGACAATACTCAGCCTTGGCGATTTGTCGTCGACCACGCCCAGCGATCGATTCTGCTTGAGGTGGACCCCACGCGGGATCCCTCGCCCATGAATGCAGGGCAACGGATGGCGAGAATCTCACTCGGAGCGGCCCTCGAGAACATGGCTCGTACGGCCAACCACAACGCGTGGCGTTATGAGATTCGCGACGATAGCTCCAGCGGGATGGTTCGGTTTCAGCTGAATACCGATGCTGGTCCAGGTACGATCGATCCGCTGCTCGCCCTGCGGGTCACCAATCGACGCGTTTACGTCCGCAACGAGTTGACCGCGGAAGCTCTCGAACGTATACGTCCCACCGTCTCGGACGCCGACACGACACGGACCACTTTCCTCACCGATCCTGAAGTACTTAAGGCCCTGGTTCCCCTGATTGGTCGCGCGGACGCTCTAATTCTCGGAACCAAGCCGATCCGCAATGCATTCTTATCGAAGGTGCGATTCGACGTCGCCCCCAACGACGCCGTTGACGAGGGCTTATCGCTGGGGTCGCTCGAAGTTTCCAGAATGGACCGCATCTCTCTGCGTTTGATGCGTTTCCTGCAGCCATCGGACAAGCTGATGCAGGTGCTGGGGGCTCGGCGCATCTTTGCCCAAGTCGCAACGCGGCTCGCTGCCAGCGCCTCCGGATTTTGCGTCATCACTTCGACCGGAGACGACGAACGGGCCGATATTCAGGTCGGTCGGGCCTGGCAAAGAGGCTGGCTGCGGCTGACAGAGGAAGGGTTTGCTACCCAACCGATGATGTCACTCCTCGTGCTGCAAAACCTTCTGGACCACCACTTGGCTGAGATTCTCAGAAAACCCGACCGCGCCGCAGCCCGACGACTGCTCGAAGAATTTTGCACGTTCATCAGCACTCTCGCCGACGGACGCCCTGCCGCGCTATTGCGGTTTGGCCAAGCAGAAGCCCCCACCGCTAAGGTCCGTCGTCTGGCTCCCGAGCGATTCATGCGCGCTTAGTTTCCCCGGAAGCAGGGCATTCACAACCCACTCCATCGGTTGGGAATAACGCTCAACCGTCAAATAAAAAAAGCCGCACCGCTTTGGGAAAAGCGATGCAGCTCGTCATGTTATACACTCGGACCGCTGAGCTCGTGCAACCCGAACTCAGCCGGTCACGATGCAAAGACTTAGGCCTTGCGGTTGCGTTTCGACAGCCGGCGTCCCGCGGCAGCGCCGCAGACACCGAGGGCGAAGATCGTCATCGACCCTGGCTCCGGAACGATGGCCAAAATTCCCGCATCGGCGCTCAGGCCGGCGCTAAAGTCTCCCGTCCCTGCTCCCAGGCCGGTCGGCGTAAATCCCCCCTCGGAGAAGAGGCCCATGTTGTACGCGGCCAGCGAAATTGCATCCAGGATCGCGATCTGAGCTGCAGTGAGAGTCACCGGAGTGGGGTTGGCGGTTTGATCCGTGACCGTGGCCAAACCATTGAAATTTGTCGTTCCCCCACCCGGGAGTTCCACGTCCCGCAGCCAATCATCGCCCACGAACGCCCCAAGGCCGGGGTTGTCGAACAGCGCGCCAGGCGCGAAGAGGGTGTCTTCGAAGAAGGCAAAAAGCCCAGCTCCGCTCGCGGCGATACGCCCTACCGCACTCGCATTGACTGCTTCCGCTTCTGCTTCCAGAGACATCGCGGGAGTGATCCCAACGGAGTTCCCGTCGATAATGTCCCCGGGCGGAGCCAAGTCGAACTTCGTGAATACGTCGTCGAAGTTCCAGGTGGAGGGATCCGATGCTAGGAACGTCGACGGGTTATCGGTTTGCGAGGAGGCAAACCACAAAGAGCCGCCGTCGAACTTCGCGGTACCGAGTCCGGTGATCGTTCCCTCGACCGCGAAGATCGCGTGGAAAGTGCTACCGTCCGGCAACACGGTGGGCAACGTGGAACCATTGGTGGTATCCGCGAGACGAATCGCCCCCACGGTTCGCACTGTACTTCCGACTTCGAACGCACCTCCGTTGACCTGATTCGTCCAGAGCTGTCCGTTGCTAAAGCCCATCTGCTGAATGTGGATCAGCGGAGGTCCTGGAGCGCCGGGATTACCGCCGGGAAAACCAGCGGACTCCCGAACTTGCAACGTGCCATTGCTAGTGACATACGGGGCCGCCGAGGCCGAGGTTGCCGGCAGTAGACTGCCGCAGAGGAGCAAAGCTCCCAAAATGCGCATCTTCATCTCAATACACCTAACCTATAAGGTTTGAATACAAGCCTACAACAGAACGGATGAGCTGGATCCCTGACGGGATCACTCATGCGTTCCGCGGCGGCTTGATCAACCCATCGAGGTCAGGGAGCGGCGGCAGAACCCCGTCTTCGGGCAACAGCGAATCGGTCGCCTGGGGATCGATCACCGAGGTCGACCGCGGCATGATCGCCGATGCGGATCCACCCGTTAACGATCCCTGGTCAGTGGGGCTCTGCATCCCGCCGCTGCGTTCCTGAAATCCGTCTCGATCGCGACGGCTGTCCGATTCCTCCTTGGCTTGCCAGCCCGACAACAGCGACATGCCTCCTGCCTGCTCCGCCCCGTCGGAAGCGTCTCCCAGCCGGGAAAACATCTCACCCGGATAGCCGACCATCAGCCCGCCGTGGGCGGTCCCACAGAAGAGGAGGATCAGAATAAACGGGGAAATCTTGGGACTCATAGTATGCGACTGTAGGCTCGCGTCCCGGTGGAACAAGTGGCAAAAAGACAAATTTCTTTCATGAGCTCTCGGCTGCTCCAAACGGGAGTGCCTCTGTGCCAGGATGAACCAGCTCGCCCTTCCAGCCGCCGCCCGCCTGGTGCTTCAAGAGCGGACTCCGAGGTGGCGGAACGAAGGGCCGCGTCGGTCCAATCGCGATGGCGCTCCACGACGTACCAACGGCAACAAAGAGGCATGGCTCTATCGAACTGATTGCCGAGTCGCAGACGAGTCCCGCCAGCGGCTGAGATGCCCTCCCGCCACCCCCCATAGCGCGACCCCGCCGGCAGCCCCGGCGGATTGGGCCACAACATCGCGCACGGAGCAGTACCGCCCCTCACACCAAAGCTGTGCAAATTCGACCCCGCAGCTCATCGCGAGGACTGCTGCCAGGACGCCCACGGCGGCCAAGGCGAACCTTAGCCCTCCGGACCGAGGCGCCACGTATGCCCCCACGCCCCAGAAAGCGAGCGGAACGGTGAGGAGATAATTGACCGCCCAGTCGCCCCGATTGGAGGAGAGCCCCAAGGTGCTTCGATGATCCCATTGAGTCGCTCCACCGCCACACACCAGGGTACCATGACAAAGTCAAACGGCACGAGCGAGCCGTAGACTACCAGGAGCGCATTGGCTGCGGCGAGCAGCGCGAAGCCCCGATCGAATCTGCCCGACGCCTGGCCCATCAAACCTGCTTCCCGCTGGAGAATGCTTGGTGATCATGCACACCGGGTTTACTCATCGCTGGCTAACACGTCTCGATACACCGCGCCGATTCTCTCCATCCGCCGGCGAAAGCTCCAGTTTTCGGCGACGGTTTTGACTCCGGCAGTGGCGTACCGCTCGCGGCACTCCGGCGTCTGCGCGAGGCTCCGCATCGCCGCGGCCAGTTGCTCCACATCGCGTGGCTCGACCAAACATCCGTCGACCCCGTCGGCAATGATCCGCGGCACTCCCCCCACCCGCGTGGCGATCACCGGAACTCCCACCGCCATCGCCTCGAGCACCACGTTCGGCAACCCCTCGCGGAGACTGCTGAGGACGAATAGATCGAGGCATTCGAGAAACCCTCGGGGGTCCGCGCAGAAGCCAACCAATTCAACTCGCGATTCCAATCCCGCGGCGGCGATCTGAGCTTCGAGCTTCGCCCGCTCGGGTCCTTCTCCGGCGATCAGCAAACGGGCATCGAGACCGCGGCCGACCACTTTGGCAAACGCTTCGATGAGCAGATCGAAGCCCTTCTCGGTGGCGAGTCGGCCGATCGTTCCAATGGTCAGCTGCCCTGCAGAGGCGCCCCGCCGCTCGGCGCGCTGCGCCGCGTGAGTCGATCGGCGACGGCAGAATTGCTCGTGATCAATTCCGTTTTCAATCACTACGCACCGCGCCGGAGCGACGCCGCCGCGAACGACTTCCTCCGCCACGGCCTGCGAGACGCAAATCACTTTCTTGTAGCGGGGCAGCCACCATCGCTTGTCCAGCCGATAATAAATTGGCATGTGACGCGAAAAGTCGTCCCATCCATGGACGGTGGTCACCAGTTGCAGCGGATAAAAGCGCCGCACGATCAGCCCCAGGAGATTGGTCTTGTAGTCATGCGCATGCCAGATCGCGGCTCCCAGCTTTCGGCACACGGCGATCGCCTGCCCGACGGAGCGGAAGTCGAACTTGCTGCGATCCTCGATCTCGACCAGCGGAGCCTCCCATTGGGCCGCGCGGGTTCGCAATACCGCGAATCCTGGATCGTTCGGCGGACGCAAGAAAAGACAGTGCGAAGAATAGCCGAGCTGCTTTAGATAGCGAGGCGAATTAAGAATGGTCTTATCGGGCCCGCCCCCGGTCGAGGTGACGACGCGGGCATGCAGCACCAAGGGTTGGTCGCGGTGGCCATCGCTCCGTTTCGGCCGCTCCCTGCTCCCGGTGGCTCTCGCCACGGTTCGAGTATCCATGATCCTAACGGGCCTCCACCCGTCTGGCCGGCAGGAATGGCCCCAAGCCGCGGGCCAGGAGATAGGTCGCAAACAGCACTCCAGACAGAGCCGAGCGCTGCGCATGGCTTCGCTTGATCCAAGCGATGCCGCTCGGCACCACCAGGCAGCAGACGACCAGGACGCCGGTCAGCAGCCACCATTGCCGGCCGACTGCCACGGCAAACGCCAACGCCGCCAGCGTGCAGGCCAGTAGCGCCACATATCCCAACGGCACCACCAAACTCGGAAATTCCGCTAGGCGTGCTCCCCGCTTCCAGGCGCTGCGAAAATTACCTCGGCTACGCCACATCTCGCGGCGAAAAAATTCCGTGAGCGATTGAGATTCGCCGAGGTGCAAAACCGGGCACTGATGATCGCGACGAAGTTCGCCTCTCTGGGCCAACCGGAAGGTAAGATCCGAGTCCTCACAAGTCGTCAGCGACTCATCGAAACCTCCGACCTCGTCAAATACGGCTTTGCGGACGAGCAGATTGAATGCGGGGAGCCAAGGCACCGTCTCCCAATTGCCCCTCAATTGCGGAACAAGGCTCTCCACCCAGACCCGCTCCACCCAGGGTGCACTGCAGGGGGCCTGCGCCTGAACGGAACCCACAGCCACGACCCGCGGCTCCGCAAGGTGCTCCAGCCCCCGCTGAAGCCACCCCGGGGGCAGCACGCAGTCGGCGTCGACGAATGCAATCGCATCCGCATCACTGATTCTGGCCCCCGCATTCCGCGCTCGGCCCGCGTTGCCGGGAAGCACCTGCACGACCCGAGCCCCGTACCGCCGCGCAATCTTTACGGTGGCATCCTCCGAGGCGTTGTCGACGACCACCAGCGACACCGCCACCGGATCCGGCAGCCCGACCGACTGCTCACGAATCGCCGCCAGGCACCGCGCCAAATGCCGCTCCTCGTTGCACGCTGGAACGACGAATGCCACCTTCACCACAGACGTTTCCACTGCGAGCGGATCGGAGTCCGCGCCCCCGACGGCGGCCATGCGGATCAAACCTCGGACCAGGGAAAGACCGATCGGCTGACACCGCTAAGAGGCCGAAAGTCCCTGCGGCGAACCCACGCCCCGTGTTCCACCCAAGACAACACTGGCAAATCGCTGCGTGAGTCTCCATAGGAGTACGACCCTGAGGGCCGCTCACTCAGCGCCAGACGCTGCTGAAGCGCCGCCAGTTTCTCGCGACCTTTGCAATTCTGCCCCTCCAACTGCCCCTGCCAAATCCCCTCCAGCTGCCTGACGCGCGTGCACACGACCTCCTCAATTCCGAGCGAAGCCGCGATGCATGGGACAAAAATATTGGGGCTCGCCGAGAGCAAGATCACCCGATGGGACTGGCGGTGGTGCCCTTGAAGCAGTCGATGCCCAACCGGATGCAGATGCCTCGGCAACCACTGCTCGCAAAACCACTGGTTGTGCTCATGGATCCATTCGGGCTCCACCCCCGCGATGAAGTTCTGAATCAACCGTTGCTTGAGCTCGTAGTCCTTCAGGAGCTTGCCGAGATAGCCACTGAGAAGGAAAGGCATGCCGGCTATCGCGCGATAGCGAGAGAAGCGTCTCCCGAAGCTGATCAGATAGGCGAGGAAGGAGTCCCGCGTCGTCAGCGTTCCATCCAGATCAAAGATCGCCAACGGGCGTGAATCCGAGGGCCCCTCGCCGAGGCCGGGAGTCGGCATGGCGGTGGCAACGGCCGTGGAACCTGCTTCGGAGCGGCAACGCGGCAGCGGAGAAAATGACTCCATCATGCGGCCCCCCGGGCTTCCCGCTGCACCGCTGCTCGGCGGTCGACGACCGATGCGATCGCCTGCTCGTAGGAACGATGCATGGATTCCTCAGAGAAATGCGCAGCAGCCCACTGCCGTCCCGCTCTTCCCATCTGATGCCGTAATGCAGCTTGCTGCCCGAGCTGAACAAGACGCTCCGCTAAGGCGGTGGGGTCTCTCGCCGGACAGAGAAAACCGTGCACCCGATCCGCAACGATCTCTTTCAAGCCTCCCACATCAGTCGCGACGATCGGCAACTCCGCCGCCATGCCTTCGAGCACCGTCAGTGGAATTCCTTCACTGATGCTCGATAGGAGCAGGATATCGGAGGCGGCGAGCAATTGCGGAATATCTCGGCGGAGCCCCAGCAGGTGCACCCGCTCGGAGACGCCACATGCGGCAATCTCCGTCTCGATTCTCCCTCGCTCCGCCCCTTCACCAACGACCAGCAGGTGAACGTTCGACGACGTGGATGCCAAAGCGATCGAACGCACAGCCGTAAGGTGGTCCTTCAAAGCGTCGAGTCTTGCGACTTGCACGGCAACCACCGCATCGGAAGAGAGTCCGAGCTCGGCTCGCAAACGGTCCTTGGCACCTGAGAAGTGCTCCGGATTGAACGCCTCCACCGGAATTCCATTATGAATCACTTCAACCCGTTCGGTAGGCAGCCCGTCGTTATCAACCAGAGCCCGTTTCACATCATGTCCCACCGCAATTAAACGGTCCTGCCTTCGCAGCAAGGCGCGGTTGAACCAAACCCGTCTGCGGCGTCGATAATCGGGAAAGAACCTGCCGTGTTCCGTGAACACAATCGGAACGCCTGGCATCCCGATCCGTGCCGCCATGGCGTAAAAAAACGGTGTGTACTGATGCGCGTGAATGAGGTCGATCTGTTCGCGGCGGACGAACTGCGACAACCGTCGGACGCAGTTCCAGTCGATGCCCGGGCGTCGGTGAAGCTGCTCCACCTGGTAGCCACGGGCGATCAACCGCTCACCGATCTCCCCCACCTGGTCCAAGCAAGCAAAAAGCACCCGATAGCTATTCGATAGCCGCTGCCCGAGTCGGTCCGCGAGCACCTCGGCACCGCCGGTGTCCAGACTATGCAGCAACTGGAGAATGGTTTTCTGAGCCATCGTCAAAACGACCTCACAGGCGGCTGGACATCTGAGCTAAATCCACCATCCAAAGCTCACGTCCCCAAGCCAAACAGAGCACCGCGCAGAGCCCACACGCCAGCCACAGCCGCCACCTTGGACGTTCCGCCTGAATCCGGACCAACGAAACGAATGCGACCGCCAAATAAAGACATGCCAAGGGCATCACCGGCAGGTGGTACCGCGAATGCGCAAAGATCGCCGAATGCACGAGCCAGGGAAAGCCGATGTTGGCTAGCAGCAAGATATGAAACCGCCAATCCCTGGGTTGCGCAAAAACGATTCCAAACAGCGCCGCGAATGCCAAAGCGGCGTAATAACCGACGATCATGATGGCGATGAGCAAGAAGACCGGCTTCGAAACTTGACCCCAGAATCCCGACTGCATGCCGGCAATCAACGTGCGGTCGAGTTGCCAGAAATTAAAACCGCGAACCAGCGACCGCTGGAGCGTCACCCCCGGATGCTCCACCATGTACCGCACGCCGTGCCGCATTGCCAACTTGTCAATCTGTCCTTGCGTCAGTCCCTGCAACGACCCATGCTCAGCTCTCAATACGCTGATCCAAGATCGGTCGCCCTGCACCAGTTCGATCGTCGCCCAGGATCGTTCCAGTGGCGTGTGCTCATAGTTGCCCATCATCACGTTTCGGCCGCCCATGACGTCGATCAACGTCAGCGTCTTCTGCACCTGCGTATTGCGATAAGCCCAGGGAGATATCGTGATCGCGAAGGCGACGAGCATCCCGGCGCTCATCGCCAGGCGTTTTGCAACGGTGCCTGTGCAGAGAAAAAGCAGAAGCACGGCCAGTGCAGGGGCGAATAGCCATAGAATACTGCGAACAAGTGCCCCCAAACCCAGAACCAAACCGGCCGTCAGCAACCATCCCAATGACTCACGGGCGATCGCTTCGGCAACCAGCCACACCGAAAGCGTGACGAGAAACGTAAAAAGAGTTTCGGAAAGAATTAGATTATTGAAACCCAATGCGGACGGATAGAAACAGTACGCTGCAGCGCCGAGCAACCCCACGCGTTCGGAAAAAGCCAACGCACCAATGCGGAAAACAATCACTACCGTCAACAGGCTGAGAGCCGCTTGACCAAGACGAATCGCCTCAAAATTCTGGATGCCGAACAGACGATATCCGATCGACACACACCACGGATAAAGCGGTGGCCGAAGGGAGCTCAGGTTCCCCGCGGGCGTCACGTAACTTCCGGTCTCGACCAGGCCGACAGCCAGGCGATCATAGTCTTGCGCGTCGACAATTTGCTCATCGGCTCCGGCAAACAGCCCCCAGACGGCGAGCCGGACGATCGCTCCGAACACAAGAATCCACAGCAGCGGGCCCCATGATGATGGCGTGCGTGCTGCTTCCGTAGGGCGGGAGTCCGCTGCACCCGCGACCCCTTCACCGCAAGCCATTCGTCTGCTGGGCAATCCGCCGCTGGGCAATCCGCCGCGGAGCCTCGCTCCCTCGCGTTCCGCGGGTTCCGTGGCCGAGGCCAGGAACTGCGGCAAGTGGAACTGGCCTTCCAGGGGGAGGTGCATCAGTCCCAGCTCCACAGCGATGGCACCCGAGAGGGTGCCACGTTGAATATCTCGTACAACCCTGGAACACTAACAAACATCAATCCCAAAAAGGCGAACACGGTGATGACCAAGTAAACCATCAACCCAGTCTCTCGATAGAGATGCTCCGGGTTCTGCACGGCGCTGTTCTCTTTCAGTGCCACATGCATATAGGCGCTAAAGAACCCGGCAATCAGAGGCACGCTTAAAATCAGCTCCAGATGGTACCGAATGATAAACACACCCAAAAGCAAGGCTGCCCCACTAGCATAAAAGAACATGCTCACAAGCAAGCGGTTGTCGTCGTAGTAGGCGAACGATCTCCGGTATGCGGACGCGATTGCCTTGTCATTAATCTGCCGATACTCGGCAAACCGCTTGCTGGCCATGAAAAACGCACCGATCATCCAGTAGGAGAGGATCAGGGACATCGGTGGCAACAACGTCGCAGTGATGGTGAACCAGCCCAACATTAAGCGGATCGGATTGTTCACCGATTCCGAGAGCACATCCAGGTAGGGAACCTCCTTCGTTCGCACTGGAGGAATATTGTAAGCCATCCCCATCACGAGCAGCGCCACAGCTGCAAGCAGGAATGAAAAGTTCACCTGCGCCGCCAGAAGCAGCCCCACGGCCCCCAGCCCTGCCCACTCCAAGTAAGCCAGCGGCAACTTGACCCGGCCCGATGGAATCGGGCGATTGCGTTTCGTGGGGTGCCCTCTATCGCTGCGAGCATCGAGAACTTCGTTAATGACGTAATTGCTCGAGGCAATTAGGCACGTCGCTGCCAAAGCAAGTGGAATTAACCAAACTTGCTGTGGGGTCAGCGGTGCCATCTCGTAGAAGTAAGCGACCACGACGCCCGCCAGCATAAAAACGTTCTTGAACCAGTGGTCAGGGCGGGCGATTTGGATGTATGGAATCGTCGCTGTTAGCCAGCCCACCGACGCGGGTTTTTCTAACGGAGCGGGGTACACGACGCCGTCGCCGGGATCGGAGCTTAAACGCTGTTTCATCGCATTAACACCTGACTGGACGGCGCTTCGGTTTCGCAGAGACGATTTTCCGATGCCGCCGGGAGGTACCGTTCCATCCAAGCCGCCAAGACGAGAATCGCCCATAACAGATTTCCATATCGGGCGACCTGCTGGCAGTGCATCGCGTATAATTTTCGCACCACGGCAAGGTCCAGGTAGTTTCCAATTGGGGCCGACGGCGAAAGTACGACCGAATGGAAAACCCCTCGCAGCGGTTTCCGTACCCACGCGTCGATGGGCGTTTCAAAGCCCTGCTTGCCGCGGTAGATAATGTCGTGGGGCAACCACGGCTCGCAGGTTTTCTTGAGTATCCACTTCGTGGTCCCGTTGCGGATTTTCAGCTCCGACGGGACGCTCCAAGCGAGTTCCATCCACTCGTGGTCGACCAGAGGCGTTCGAACCTCAAGTCCGAAGGCCATGCTGGCGCGATCCACTTTGGTGAGGTAGTCGCCCGGGAGCATCAGCGATAGATCCGCGGCAATCATTCCCCGCAAAGGATCGTCGGCACGACTGCCGAACCCTTCCATGACCTGATCCTCTGAGCGGTATCCACCGAGCTGGCGACGAACCTCCGCGGCGAGGAGCTGACGCCGAACTGGGTTGCGGCAGATCTGGAGCGTATTGGCATACGCCTCAGCGGGCTCCAGGGAAAGATTGGTCAGGAGGGTCTTCATCCTTAGGAAGCGAGGCAGCCAATCTGCCTTGGGCCAGATTCCGGCGCTCGGTTTAACGACGGACGAACGGAGCCAAGCAGGCAGATTGCGGCGGACGGCTGCCTCGCGCAGGTCGTGGGCGTACCGCGAGTACCCCCCAAACCCTTCGTCGCCACCGTCACCGGAGAGCACCACCTTGACTTGCTTGGACGCCAGAGAAGCGACGTGCATCGTGGGGACGGCCGAAGCATCGGCGAATGGCTCGTCATAGTAGGTCGTCAGCGAATCCAGAGAGGCGAGGGCACTCGAAGAAACTGTCGCCTCGGTGTGCACCGTCTGATACTTCTCTGCAACGAGTCTGGCATACTCAAGTTCACTAAACCGCTTCTCGGTGAATCCGATGGAGAAGGTCCGGACAGGTTCGTCCCCGTTCCGCGCAAGCACGGCGGTCACCGCGCTGGAATCGAGACCGCCACTCAGAAAACAACCCACAGGAACGTCCGCGATCCGATGAGCCGCGATGGTCTCCGACAACTTCGACCGCAGCTCCTCCTGCCACTCATCGAGTTTCCGCTCGCGATGTACCTCTCCGGCGAGCTTCCAGTAACATCGCTCGCGCAGCTGCCAACGGTCCGCGTCGAGGCAGACCATCGATGCAGGGAGCAGTTTCCGAATGCCGCGTAGGATCGTACGAGTCCCTGGCACGAAACCGAAAGCCAGATAATCCTCCAGCGCACAGGGGTCGATTCCCCGCGGTATTCCGCCATAGGCGAGGATTGCCTTCAACTCGGAACCGAACAACAGTTTCTCATCATCGAAGGCAAAATAGAGTGGTTTTTGCCCAAGCCGATCGCGTGCTAAGAGAAGCGCTCGCTGTCTGCTGTCCCACAAAGCGAAAGCGAACATGCCGCGCAAGTCGTGCACTAGGTCCTTTCCTCGTTCCTCATATAGATGGACGATCGTCTCCGTGTCGGAATGGGTTCGGAAGACGTGGCCACGGCCGATCAGCTGGCGGCGAAGCTCGGGAAAATTATAGATCTCGCCGTTAAACACGATTTGGATGGAGCCCGTCTCGTTCCCCATGGGCTGAGAACCACCGGCCAAATCGATGATCGAGAGGCGGCGGTGGGCGAGCCCGACACCCCCATCGCCGAGATAGAAGCCCTCGTCATCCGGCCCGCGATGCGCGATCGCATTTGCCATCCGTTTCAGACGGTCCGCCGACACCCTGCGGTTCCGATCGGGATAGACGATTCCAGCGATCCCACACATCAAGATTTCTTCGCGAGAGGGAAAGGGGATGCCGCAACACCCTGCCTGCCTTTCATTCCACCACGCCTGCCACCATCGGCAGCGAGTGGGGCCGGCTGGCCTGGCGATACTTCACAATCCGAGCGGGATTGCCGACGACGATCGCATAATCGGGGACAGGTCGCGTCACGACCGCCCCCGCGCCGACGACACAGTGCTTTCCTACATCCGCCATCACGATGGCACGATCGCCGAGCCAGCTATCCGTTCCGATGGTCACTCGAGGCCAGGTTCCGGGCTGTTCGCGGATGGGACAGTCTAAGCGTTCAATTCCATGCTGCTTCGAACCGTTCATGATCGAAACCTGAGAACCAATTAGCACGTCGTCCTGAATATCGACTTCTCCGATTACGCTATACGGACCAATGTAAGCCGACCTGCCGATAGCCGTTTTTGGATGGGAGAACAGAACTCCAAAGGAAATCACACAGTCCTCGTCTACCTTTTCCAACACGCCACTGTAGAACGCGCGGCGGAGGTAAACCCCACACTGGCCTGGAAGAAGTCCGATAGTTTGCGACCAACTGCTCAGGGCTCGACCCCTTCCCCAAATCGCGGCGTGGCAGAAAACAGCAAGCCACAAAGGAGCCACCAGCACACAGGCAGCCGAGTAAACCAATCGCTTGGCGATTTTCTTCATGCGTAGTCAGTGCGGTAGCGCGGCTCGGGGTTCATGTGCCTCATGCTAGGATTATCGCCGGAAGGCAACCACAGGATGACGCGGGCGCGATCAAGCGGGCGCGATCAGGCAGGCTCGCAAGCGACCTCACCGACGCGGACGCCGCAGGGCTGCGCACCTCCCAGTCTCCGCTGACCGATCTCGAAAATCATCATGGCTAGAATGAGATAGGTATGATTGGCCGTTTTGGTCCCGTGCCCGTCGATCACCTGCCGAACCGCATCGGGGCGGAAGACGCCCCGATCGAGGCACTGCTCATCGAGCAGAATTCGGCGGACGAGCCCGTCAAGCTCACGGCGGAGCCACAATCCCGTCCGCTCATAGGGCTGATAGCCGGGAACGCCCAGCTTGGCAAAAACCCGCATTTTCAATTTCGCTGCTTGCTGCTTCAACAGCCCCGCCTTCATCGGCGCTCCGACGTTGGCATTGACCACGGAGAGGAGTTGCGGCCGGCAGCGTTTCAAAATATGGCGCTGAATCGTCTCGTCTTGCTTCAGCTCTACCGGCGCGGCCAATAACAGGCCGATCAAGTCGGCATCCAACATCGGCACACGGACGTCGCACACCGAAGCGAACTTGCCCAGGCTCAGCGTCGTCTCACGGCGCAACCGTTCGTTCACGAAATAGTGCCAAATCGCTTGCCGGGGGTCCTCCAGATCGGGAAGTTCCGCAAACGACTGCTCGAAGGCCTCTCGAGGTGCGGTGGCCATGGCGTTGGTGTAGTCTCCTTGGAAGAGGCCTCCCGGGACGCCCTTGAGCATGTAGGATTGCAGGTGGCTAAAGAGCCAGTCCTGGGCCTCCTCACGTGACGAGATCGAGAGCGCGGCGTCATCGATCGAGTAGGCATAGGCCTTGCGCATGTGCATCAATTCGCCAGCGTGACCTCGGAGCAGCACCCGGATTCCCTGCTCGCGGTACACGGGTAATGTGGGGATGACGATGCACTGTGACAGGTACTGGCCGCCGGTCAAATCGACCATTCGATTCAGATGCGCTTCGAAGTTGCCGAGAAAGGCTTCGTCCAAGAGATGACTATGGTGGCGACAGCCCACCAGAGCGGCCATCTGCTGGGCGCACTGAAGATCTAAACTGCCTTGCATCCCCAGACAGACCGTCTTCAGATCGACCTGTTCGTGATTGATCAACCCCAAAATCGTCCGCGCATCCAGGCCTCCCGATAGCGCCAGCCCCAGTCCTGCGGTGCCTGAGGAGGAACGCCGGACCGCCGGAACCATGGCATCACAGATAGCATCGAGCCACTGGCTGGGGGTCCGGTTCCGATGCGCACCAGCCCACGGACCAACGTAACGCCTGACACGCCTCGCGCCGGTCTCGGTGGAAAACTCAAGCAGTGATCCGGCCGGCAGGACTTGGATATCTTGATACAGCGTGTCGCAGCCCAAATACTGGCCAAACGTAAAGAACTGCGCCATCCCCGCGGCCGACACCTTCGCGGGAACTCCGGCAGCAAACAGCGCAGCCAGAGAGGTCGAAAAGTACAGGACATCGTCTAGAACCGAGTAGTACAGCGGCCGCTGGCCAAACCGATCGTTCGCGATCCGGACCATCCCCGCAGACTCATCGAACATCACCGCGACGAATGCGCCCTGGACCTCTTCGAGGAACCGGTCACCGCGACTCGCGTACTGCTCGAGGAACTGCCGTTCCGGCCGCTTATTCGGCCCCCCCGGCATCTGGTAGATGTCGCCGAACAGTGTGAGAGAGTTAGAAGTCCCCGGGGTCGTCGCTCCGGCGGCCCCCAAGTCGGCATATCCATGCGCCAATCGGGCGACCGCAAACCGGCCACCCTCATCGACCCTTCGGGAGGCTTGGTACCAAGGCTCGCGGTAGACCGCGGCCAGCATGGCCTCGAGTTCCGTCGCGAGCGACAACCGCGTCTCGGCGGACGCCATCCCTAGTAAACTAGTCATAAGTCTAGACCGCAGAAACAGTTAGCAGATTCGTGTAGCGCTGTGTGGTGCGGCGCGACGTCACCAGGCGAGCGGCGGTGCGCACTCGGTGTGCTCCCGGCTCGGGGAGGCCGCGAGCATTATGGATGGCTAGGAAGTGGACGCCCGTTCGCTCGTCGCAGAACTTGATCCGGCCACCACCGAAGGCTCGCCGACATCGATCCGCTTCGGCAACGCAGTTGGGCGTGGGGAAGCGGACGAGGCGATCAGAACGCAAAAGCGTCCCCACAGAAATGCGTGAGCGGCCAGTGCTCGCACGACGGAATCGAATTGCTGCAGGCCCAATCTCCGGGCAACGCGTAAGAAAAAGACATACCCTTTCCCGCAGCAAGCAGGCCGCAACGACGTGCGAGATGGTTCAGTTCTGAGTTTCCGGAAATCACTTCCAGAACATCCGCGTCGGAACTGAAGAACTCCCGAACCAAATACGCCAACACCGCGCCGGCAGCCCGCGAATCCGACGCCTCAAACCCGAAGTCCATTAAGGTCATCAGGTTGAATCCTTTGTACTTTTCCGCCAATGGCTTCTCCTGCCAACGTCGCCGCACCACCATATAGGCGAACGGATCCGATGACGCCGCGTCGCGGAGCACCCACCAGTCCACTCTCCCCATCCGCCTCGCCGCTGCAAGTTTCTTTCTCAAAAGCGACAAGTCGGTCGAGAAATAAGCGGAATAGGAGCCCTTCGTGCGATCGAGTAACCGCTGCAACTCAGAATCGGTACAAGTATCTGCCGGGACGCAGTCGACGTCTGCACGCTGCCCGCGAGCTCGTGCTCTGGTCCAACGCCCCATGAGCCAGGCAGCGAACTGGGCAGGGCGACTGAGTGCCATCCGGAAAATTCGATTGCTCGCGTGGGCATCCAGAAAGGGCTGGGCGGAACGCACGGCGACAAAACGCGGAACGTACCCCGCAACGTCAATTCCAAGCTTGCTGAAGATGTGAAGCGTCACCTCGGTCGAGAACACCGATCCCCGGGCGATGCCCAATTCATGGAGATGTCTTGTTCCTTCCCCTTGAAGCTTCGTCGACAACCCCCTGCCGCGATACTCGGGTAAAGTGTAGTTATCTCCAGTCCAGGCCCATCGATAGGTCCTGCTCTCCAGCGTCACCTGATCGGGTATCACGCGAAAGTAAGCACAGAGTCGATCTTGTGGATCCAGCAGGTAGAACAACAGCGGGAAATCGTCCGCCGCGCCGGGGAATGTCGAAAAATGGGACAAACTCGCAGCATTCAGGATCGCCTCCGCGTGGGGATGCCTCGCTGCTAAAGCGCTGCAGTCCCCACAGCGAACGACGTGCATCCCAGAGCAGACGGTTGTATCTGAAACGCTTTGCATTTTCTTAGATTCTACCATCGCTCGACCAATCGAAGCGCAAGCCGCGATCGACCAGGGCCGGCAGCAAATGCTTTAACAGAATCAACGTGTAAGGACTCTCGTCATGCATGAGAACAATATCACGGGGTTGAGTTGAAGCCGCCAACTGCTCGGCACTGGAAACCGCGTCCGCCTCCGATCGAAACCGCCAGTCTTCAGAGGAACGCGACCACAGCACCGATCGCAGGCCGAGCTTTCTCGGCGCGATAGCGGTCGCGACAGAGATACTGCCGAGCGGGGGACGATGATATGGAGATGGAGTCGCCCCCTGTTTCAAAATTTCCTGTTGGCATTTCTGGAGGTCTCGGAGGTACGCTTGATATCGAAACGGCTCTCGGAGGGGATGTGAGAAGGAATGGTTTCCGAGCAGATGCCCCGCCTGCTCGATCATCCTCAACACCGAGGGCGCTCGATGGATCCGATTTCCCACGACGAAGAATATTGCCCGAGCGTTGTATGGTTCCAACAACTGCAGCACGGCCGGGGTTGTCTCCGGATGGGGACCGTCGTCGAATGTCAGAAGGACGCAATTGCCCATCCCGATCGGCAGACGCCGCAGAAACACCGAATTCGGAATGCAGGCGATCGCCAATCGCTTGATCATGGTTTCACGCCCCAATGCCGAACGAGCAGGCTATTCAATGCCGCGTAAGCGTCTCAGAGGAGCGGGCTCGTCCGCCAGAAGTGAAGGGCGGGCGTTGATACCGCAAATGAAATGCGCTGCTTGGATGGTCAACGCTTCCCAGCCAAAATTGAGGGTCGTCCACTCGCGCCCACGCTGGCCCATCGATGCACGCGTTTCGGGATCGGCTAGCAGAGCCATTAAGCTCTCGGTCAGCCGTTCCAGCCTTTGACAGTCCACCCTTCGGCCCGTCCGATCCTCGCAAATCGCTTCACCGGTTCCTCCCGACGCCCCTGTGATCACCGGTTTGCCACAAGCCTGGGCCTCGAGCAGCACCATTCCGAAGCCCTCGAAGTCGCCATCAACCGTTCGATTCGGCAGGGCGAAAATGTCACATTGCTGGTAACAACGCACCATTTCGTCGTCGGTGACTTCCTCGCGAAACTCTACCGAATCGGCAACTCCTAAATCGGCTACCAAACGTCCAAGCGTCTTTCTCTCCGGGCCATCACCGATGATCGAGTAGAGAAGGTTCGGCTGCGATTGGATGAGTTTGGGCATTGCGCGAATCAGCTGGTCTTGTCCCTTGCGTTTCTGAAGGCGGCCGACGGTCAGGATCACCGGCCGTTCGCCCCAGCCGAGCCGTTGACGGACGGCGGCGTCTCGCTCCGCCGGGCAGAAGCGATCGATGTCGACCCCGGGATGCAGAATGCGCAGCTGATTCTCCGAAACGCTCCAGGTTTTGCAAAGCAGCCCAGCCGTGTTCTCGCTGTTGGCGATCACCCGGTCGGCCGAGGTGAGCACCCGCCGCGTCATCCAGCGAAGCTCACGCGATCCGGATGCGATATTGAGCTCCTCTCCGTGGACATATACCAGATAGGGCATTCCCAACCTGCGTTTCAGCCACCAAGCGACGAATCCCTCTGGAAGGATTTTGCCGCAGTGGAGCTGGGTGGGGCGATGGAAGTCGATCAGCCGCTCGGCTCGCTGCGCGAGCTGCCGGTAGCAAGCCAGTCCCGATGGGCTAACCACGCCCCAGCTCGGGAAACTCATCGCGGCCCGTTCGACGCAGAGCGAATGGGTGCGGTCGAAGTCTTGATCCCGAGCCTGAGCCCCTGCCAGGATGATGGGCTCGGGTTTCTCAAGCCGTCGGTAGATCTCCCACAGCCAACGACCGCTACCGCCGTTGCGAGGGGGAAAGACTTCGGTCATCAACAAGACCTTCATGCCGATTCCGCCAATGTTTTCGAATTGAGCAGCACTTGGTACTGCGCGAGGACGTTTTCGACATGGGCTTGAAGTTGGAATCGACGTTCACATTGCCGCCGCGCTTCCCTGCCGAGCCGCTCTCGCGTCTCACGACCAGCAACGAGTCGCTCCATCGCGGCCGCGAGTTCGCCAGGTAACTTGGGGGGGACGATCAAGCCGGTTCGCTCGTGCTCGATCATCTCGGGGATCCCGCCGACGTCGCTGCCGATCACCGGTCGGCCGAGAGCCATGGCTTCCAACGTGGCATTGCCCAGCGGCTCGGCGTGGGACGGGACGAGTACGACATCGGCCGCGGTCAGCCAGCGTGGGACGTTCCGTTGAAATCCCGTGAACCGAACCGGCTGGCCGAGTTCTCTCGCCAGACGCTCCATCTCACGTCGATACGCCCCCTCATTCTCCAGATCGTCCCCCACGACGATCAGATCCGCTCGGGCGCGCGAGCCGTCCGGCAAAGCGGCCCAACCGCGCAAGAGATCGGCGACTCCCTTGCGCTCGATGATCTGTCCGGCAAACAGGACCACGACCTTATCGACGGGTAGTCCCAGTTCCTGTTTTGCTTGCTGGCGGTCCGCCTCGGTCGGCACATCCGGGATCGGCAGCCCGTCGTATACGACCGTCCGCGGGCTCATTCTTAACTTGGCTGACCGGTCGCACAGCAATTCCATCAGCGAGTTGGAGACAAACAGGTGCTGTTCGGCGCCGAACTTATTGAGCCAGTCAATCGCCTCGCGGTTGAAAATCCAGCGGTGATGGCAAATCCGCGGGATGTCCAATCGCCGCCCCGCATCGGACGCCAACTGATGGGTTGGCAGATCGTTGCTATGGAGGAGATCGGATCGCTCCTGCCGCAGTAGGTTGACCAGCGCGCTGCGCGATTTGCGGTACCGCAACCACTTCCGTTTGTCGGTGAACTGCTGGGGAATGAACTCACAGCGAATGCCGGCGTCGCGGAACCGAGTCAAGGCCTCGCCTTCGGTGCCAACGACCAGGAGCACATCGTGCCCGGCTTCGCGGAGCCCGACAGCGAGTCGTTCCACCGCGATCTCCGCCCCACCGACAAACGGAGCCCAGGAGGTGAGCGCGATCTTCAGCCGTTTTCCAATCTTACTCATGAGTCGCACGTGGGAGCTCAGACGGACAGCGGAAGGGGGGAAGCGGACGGGCTCGCCTGCTCTTGCGCTGCAAGGTGCTCGAAGTAGATTTCGGGATAGAGAGTCTCGCCGAGAGGCACTCCAGAAACGATCTGCGCCAGTTCAACACACCAGTCTGGGTTCGCCTCCAGCAGGCACGGGCCAGCGGGCGTAATGACAACGTCCCACCCCACGAACGGCATCCATCGGTCACGGGCGTGCGCTCGAAGCGTTAACGCGACGGCCTCGGGGAACAGTGGCACCTTCATTCCGGCGATCGGCGCACCTGTATCCGGATGGTGCTCAAAACTCCCTCGGGTTGGATCTTTCGCGACCGCCGCTCCCAGAGCACCGGTTTCCAGATCGATCAGCGCCGCGATCCCCCCGGCTTCGAAATTATCGACATGGGAGGAACCGGTCGGCATCCGCAAACAAGCCATCAGCAACTCGGGCTCGCCGCCCGGTCGACAAAACGAAATCGTGCGGATCGTACAAAGCCCCTCCACGGCGACCGGTGCCAGCAGGCTGTGGTTGCGGAGGCGGACTTGAAGAATGTGTCTCCGCTCGCCCGCCGTCTCGAAGCAATACTCCAGGAATGCACCCTCATCGAGAACTCTGTCGCCCCGTCGCCAGTTGCCAGCACCTTCATCAAAGGTCCACAACTGAAAGCCTCGCCCGCAGAGGAGATCCACCGGCTTAAGCACCAAATCACACTTTGGCAGCTCTCCGGCCGCGTCCGTGTACCATTTTTGAGACCCGTTCGGACCGAATACCGCAATCGCGTGAACCACTGGCAGCCCATGCTCAAGCCCACCTTCGAAGAACGCCTGCTTGTCACTCAAGGGCCGATCCGAAGGGAGTCTCGACATCAGCGTCGTAAAGAGGACGCTCAGTTCATCTTTGTGGATGAAAGAATTGGCACGATCCCCGTTCGCCTTCGAGAACAAGCGGAACTTGTAGTACACCGATGCGGGCACGTTCGACATCAGGCCAAAGCGAACGATCTCGCGAAGCTGTCTTCCGAAACCCAGTCCGCAGATCTTGCGAGTCCCTGGACCGTATTTGCGGAATGCTTGAAAAGTTTCCGAGATAAATCGGAACGGCCATAAGAGCAACGCAGTCCAGATGCAGCACGTTCTGAATGCAGACGGAGGTTTCTGCCAATCAAAGCCGAGCGCTAAGCGGTGCAGACACGACGCCGGATCATTTCGCTTCGCGCTGGTAAACCAGGGAAGCATCATGGGACAATGCTCTACGGTGAGGGGAAGTATGTCGTCCCACCATCGTCCATAAAGCCGGTTCCATACGGCGCGCGGCACCAATCTCTTGGCGACATGCTTCAATATGAGATACACGAGCTTACTCCCCCAGCGCAATAATGAACGCGACAGGACCTGGCATCAGACCACACCCTTGATTTGCTGACGCTCAGCAAACTCGGATGTTTCGCTGGCGGCCAAGCGGGCATGTCGCTGGGCAGCCAGATGCTCAAAGTAGATTTCGGGGTAGAGAGTCTCGCCGAGAGGCTCACCCGAAACGATTTGTGCTAGTTCGACGCACCAATCCGGATTGGCCTCCAGCAGCCACGGTCCGCTGGGCGTAATGACGACATCCCACCCCACGAACGGCATCCACGGATAAACCGCATGCGCTCGGAGAGAGAGCCTCTTCGCTTCGTCAAAACAGGGAACCTGGAATCCGGTGATCGGGGCGGTAGTGTCGGGATGGAACTGGAAGGGCCCTCGCGTCGGATCCTTCGCGACGGCATCTCCCAAAATACCCGTCTTCAGGTCGATCGGCGCGGCAATCCCGCCGGCTTCGAAATTGTCCACATGAGCCGAACCGGTTGGCATCCGAAGGCAGGCTAACAGCAAGCCTGCCGCTCCGGACGGCCTCCGATAGGTGACGGTGCGAATCGTACACAGCCCCTCCGCCGCGACTGGCGTCAGGAGGGGATGGTTGCGGATACGAACCTGAAGTATGTGAGGCCGCACTGCCGACGCCTTGCAACAGTGTCGGATAAACTGTTTATCGTGAAGCAGTGCTCCATTCCTGCGCCAGCCTTTCTGATCCGGATCATAACGCCACAACTGAAACCCCCTTCCGCAGGCAAGATCCACCGGCTTGAGCACAACATCGCAGAGGGGGAGTTCGTCACGATTACCAGCGTGCCACTTCTCGACTGCCCCATCGGAAAAGGCGGCTATCACGTCCACCACTTCGACCCCATAGCGACGTCCACTCTCAAAAAAAGCACGCTTATCGCGCAGCGGGAAGTTCGATGGCAGATCCAATTGAAGCATCGGAAAGAGGACGCTCATCTCATCCGCATGAATATAGGACGGCGCCCGACGTGCGTTTCGCGGATCAAATAAACGGTACCGGTAATAGTACAAGGGCGGGATGTTTTCCCGAAGTGCGTAGCGGAGCATTCCGGCATACTGCGTTCGGCGGTTGATTCCATGGACCCTGCTGATCGGCGCCGCGTATCTTCGCAGGAGCCGTCCCGCATCCCACAGCAGGCGAAACGGCCATAATACGGCCGCGGTATACACAGAAACGGAAGTCAGTGTCGACGGCTGGTCTTTCCAGTGAAAGGAAAAGGCCAAGCGGTGCAGGCGACTCGCGTTGCCACCATCGACCGCACAGGTGAACCAGGGCAGCATTACCGGGCAATAGTCGACGGTCAGCGGCCTCAGGTAACGCCACCACCGTGCCCGCAAACGCTCCCACGTCGGGGCCGGGAGAATGGACTTGACCGTCGCTTTGAGTAAAGAAATCATGAGTCGGTTTCTTCCAATACGGTGCTGAACTGGAAACTCAAGCGGACGACGGGAGCGGGGAAGTGGCCAGGCTGGCCTGCTCTTGGGCTGCAAGATGCTCTAAGTAAATTTCGGGACAGACAGTTTCGCCAAGCGGCACTCCAGAAACGACTTGAGCCAGTTCAACACACCACCCCGGATTCGCCTCCAGCAGACACGGGCCGCTGGGTGTAATGACAACATCCCACCCCACGAACGGCATCCACGGATAAAGGGCGTGTGCTCGAAGCGATAACGCGACCGCTTCGGGAAACAGGGGTACTTTCGTTCCGGTGATGGGTGCACCTGTATCCGGATGATGCTCAAATGTCCCGCGGGTTGGATCTTTCGCGACCGCCGATCCCAAAGAACCGGTTTCCAGATCGATCAGCGCCGCGATTCCCCCGGCTTGGAAATTATCGACGTGGGATGCACCGGTCGGCATCCGCAAACAAGCCATCAGCAGTTCGGGATCACCGCCCGGTCGACAGAACGAAATCGTGCGGATTGTGCATAGACCTTCCGAGGCGAGTGGTGCCAGCAGACCATGGTTGCGGAGGCGGACTTGCAGAACCTGCCTCCGCTGGCCTGCCGTCTCGAAGCAATACTTCAGGAAGGCATCCTTATCGAGGACCTTGCCGTCCTTTCTCCAGTTGCCAGTGTCTTCATCAAAGGTCCACAACTGAAAGCCTCGCCCGCAGAGAAGATCGACCGGCTTAAGCACCAAATCACACCTTGGCAGATCTCCGGCCGCGCCGGTGTACCATTTCTGAAACCTGTTCGGTCCGAATACGGCAAGCGCGTGAACCACTGGCAGCCCATGCTCGAGCCCACCCTCGAGGAATGCCTGCTTGTCGCTCAAAGGCCGATCCGAGGGAAGTCCCGACATCAGGATATCATAGAGGGTGAGCAACTCCTCCTTGTGAATCCATAAGTTGGCACGATGCCGATTGGCGGGCAAGAATAAGCGATATAGGTAGTACGCCGATGCGGGCACGTTCGATGTCATGCCGTGACGCACAATTTCGAAAAATTGCATTCTGCAACTGAGGCCGTGCATTCTGCGAGTCCCCGGGCCATATCTTCGCAATGCTTGCAAAGTCTCCGAGAAGAATCGAAATGGCCAAAACAGCGACGCGATCCATACGCAGAACGTTCTACAAAAGGACGGCTTTTTCTGCCAATCAAAGCAGAGTGCCAGGCGATGCAGGCGTGAGGCCGGGTCATTTCGCTTCGCGCTGGCGAACCAGGGAAGCATCATGGGACAGTGTTCTACGGTGAAGGGAAGAATGTCATCCCACCAGCGACCATACAGCCGGGTCCACATGGTGGCCGGCACCACTCTCTTAGCAACGTGCTTGATTGTGAGATACACGAGTTCACTCCCGCGGCGTTTTGGCGACCGCTTTTTTCCATTGAAAGGAAAGGCCAAGCGGTGCAGGGGGCCCAGATCGCCACCATTGACCGCACAGGGGAACCAGGGCAGCATGACCGGACAATCATCGATGGCCAGCAGCCTCAGATAACGCCACTACCCCGCCCGCGGTCGATCGTATGTCGAGCCAGGGAGAATGGACTCAACCGCTGCCTCGCGGAGAGAGATCCTGAGTCGTTCAGAATCGAGCGATAGACCGCTTCGAGTTGGCGTTGGCTGCTTGCCGGGTTGAACTCGGTGGCGACACGGTCTCGAGCGGCGCTGCCGAGCGACTGCCGCAGGGGGGCGTCAGCGGAGAGCCGTCGGACGGCGTCGGCGAGGCCTGTGAGATCCCCGGTCCGGACGACGACCCCCGCACTGCCGACAACCTCTTCCACCGAACAGGCTGCATAGGCGGTGACCGGCTTTTTACAAGCCATCGCTTCGCACACGCTCATTCCGAACGATTCGTGCTCACTGGTGCTCACGAACAGATCGATCGCCTCCAAGAAAGGGATCACCGGCTCGACGTGCCCCAACCATCGCACGCTTCCGTTTCGCTGAGCCGATTCGATTCGCGGGTGGATGCTGCGGAAATACGATGCGTCGCCGGGGACTTCACCTCCGGCGAGTACGAAATGGAGCCTCGGTACCGTCGCGAGACGCTCCGCAAGCGAGAGAAAATCGTCGATCCGTTTCCCCGGCCGCAGCGCACAGGCCATTCCGACGACGACATCGTCTTCCTGGACTCCCCACTCACGCCGCAGCCGCTGGCGAGATGCTTCGTCGGACTGGAATCGGCCGAGATCAATCCCGAGCGGAATCACATGCTGGCGTGCACCCCGAACCGTGCGCTCAGCGATGGGCCCGCACTCCGCCCTCATTTGCGGCGTGCACCAAATGAGTGCTTCGGGCTCCCGTTTGGCAAACGTCCAGTCCGCAAATCCCGCGTCGAGTTTGCAACGCACATGGCAGACCACCGGAAGCCGGGCAAGCTTTGCCACCGCCGAACCGAATGGATACACGTTGTACTCATTGCAATGAATGAGGTCGACCTTTTGTCGACGTGCCCAGCGGGCAATCCGTAAAACATGGTAAAATGCGCGCACCAAATTCCGGCGATCTGGCCACGGCATCGGATCGATTCGCACCGCGAAGCGTTCCTCCCGAAGCCAAGCGGCAAGGTCTCCCTCCTGCTGGACGACAACGCACCCGAGGACGCCATTCTCGCGCCCATGCAGCAGCCAACCCTGCAAGCTTCGGGTCGTGCTGACGAGGTTGGGATTGCAGGTGAGGTAAAGGACTCGCATCGCTTTGCATTCAATTTGCTTGAAGCTCGGCGGGGATCTCTTCTCGACAAGTAAATAAGACGTTTACTTGTGCGAGCCCCGTGCGGGCTAGGTCCTCGATCTCTTTGATCCCTTCGTTGTGAATCACGTAAGCGCGGTACCCGAGTTCGGCCAGCCGCGTCTGGAGCTCGGTTTCCGAAGCGTCCATTCCTGCCAGATACCGAGGGGTGATCTCGACGACCAAATCGGGCCGGTGCTCCTCCAATATCCTCTGCATGCCGAGCAGCGCCTGCGCTTCAGCCCCTTCCACATCCACTTTGACCATCGAGACCCGCACGTCGCTGGGGATGAGCACATCGCCTCGCTCGGCTTGGACGACGATCTCCTGCGAAGGATTGGCCAGTGGGCGGAGCGACGAGGTTCCCAGATGGTTCGCCGGGCCCGCGTAGAACTTGAGCCGTGCCGAGCGGTCGAACGCTGCCTCGGAATACGTGGTGCAGTTGGTCAGCCCGTTCAGGCGAATATTCGCCTCGAGCCGTTGCCGAGTTGCAGGAAAGGGCTCGAAACTGATCACCCTGCCGAGCGGCCCGACGCGGCTTGCGGCGAGCAGGGTGAAGTAGCCGGCATTCGCCCCGATATCGACGAACACATCGCCCGGCTTGAGAAGCGCCATCACGACCCGGGTCGTCGGAGGCTCGTACTCTCCGGTCACGTAGACATGCCGCCCCAACCAGTCGCTCACATCGACCCGCATTCGCAGGCCATGACGCATCCGAATGGTGCGGTCGTCCGGCTGCTCAAAGCTTCGTTGGCATTGCCCGAGCGCGTACGGGATCAATCGCCAGCGGATCGCTTCGAAGGGAACACGGCGAGTAAATTCGGCAAGCGCAGAGACGGCGAGCTTCATTTCGGTTTACCTTCAAGCTTCGGACAAACAGCTGGCGGGGGAGCCAAAGACCCGCGATGAGCCGATCCGTGCTTGCAGATCCTGCAAGACCACCGCTCGCTCGCATTGAGCCACGACGCTCTGGGAAGCCTGCACGAGCGCGTTTCGCAGCGACTCGTCCCGCCCAAGGCGAACGAACGCATTGGCGAGCATCTCCACATCCCCCGCGGCGACCACTAACCCACAGCGGCCGCCGTCGGCCAAGCGGCGCGGACCGGGCAAATCGGTGACCACGACCGGAACCCCAGCCGCCATCGCTTCCAAGATGACGATTCCGAGCGATTCATTCGGCTGCGTCGCCGGTAGGCAGAAAGCATCAAAGGCACTCATCCATTCATGCACATTCGGCTGCTCCCCGACCAGAACGACGCGTCCCGCGAGCCCCAACTGCCGCACCAAATGCCGGATTCCCGCTTCGTCCTCTCCCTGTCCGACCAAGACCAGTTTTGCGGACGCGAGACGCGACGAGGCCACAGCCAGCGCGCGCACCGCGACGTCGAATGATTTTTGCCGGCACAGCCGACCCACGCCACCGATCACGAAGCTGCCTTCGAGCCCCCACTCCTTTCGGATCCGGTTCCTCGCTCGCCCCAACCGCTGGAATCGAGCAAGATCCATCGGCGGATACCACAGAGCGCACCGCGCCGGCGGATAATGCATTCCGTTTCGCCAATGGCCCATCTGCACGTCATTATTGAAGAGCGCAAGGGTCACGTTGCGATAAGCCAGACGTGAGGCAACGGCCAGTTCGAGGTGCCAAATTTCCGGCTTGGGAAGAAGCCCTAGCCAGCGGCGCCGACCTTCGCTGCGGCTCACAAACCCCAGATCCGTGCCGTGGTGCACGACCACCTCCCGGACCCCGGCCCAAGGGGCGGCCGCAAGAAATGGAAAAAAGTTGGGCATCGGTGTGTTGCACAAGAAGATCACGTCAGGCCGAATGGTGCGCAGCGTCTGATAGGCTTTGATGAGGTGCCGTGGCCGCACAGAGCGCGTATCAATATCAACCCCTGGGTGGAGCACCACCTGATCCGGATACTGCTCCGCCAAATCCGAAAAGACGTTCTTCCCGAAACTTATGAAATGGAACTGATCCCCTTGTTCAAGAGCGGCGATCGCGAGCTGACGCGTTCGGCTCTGCAAGCCCCCACGCATCCACGGATGCTCGTTCAAGATGAGCCACTTCACGGCCTTACCTGCGGTTTGATCGGCTTCGACAGGTGAGCATCCGAGACAGGCTCCCACTCGGTGAACCGCTCCCCGATTCGCTCGAAAAGCCGTTCATTTTGCTCCTGGAATATCGGGTAAAGATGCTCTACGACCTGCTGAGGGATCCCCGGTTCGCGGCGAGCTTCGGTGTACTCGTGGCGCTTCGCGCAGTCCTTGAGTCGTTGCGGGACCCAGGGTGCGATCCGCGTCCAGATCGGCGAATAACGTACGGCATGCAGCACACCGCGAGCTCTCCGCACGGTCGGCTGGCCGGAGTTGTAAGCCTCGCCGAGATTCTGCGGCACCACCTCGGGATCGATCCGCAGAAACCGATAACAAGCCCGCATTACCGTCTGAGGATCGGACTTCAACTTCTCGAAAGTGGTCAGAAAGAACTGCTCCCGTGGAAAGTGTTGAAAATACGGTTCCAGCTGCATCGCATAGCAACTGACGTCCACGTAGTGCGAGTGGCGACGAAGCGCCCGCGCCATGCTGCGAGTTTCGTCGTTGTAATGCACCGAATGCCAGTAGTGCGAAACGGCGCGCGACAATGGCTCTCGCATCACATAGATGAACCGCACGTTCGGAAGATGCTCTGCAATCCGAGCGGCAACGCCTTCATGCAGCGGCGTCTTCGTGTAATGCGTCGACGCCTCGCCGATCGCGACCGCACCGCCGGCTCCCGCAAACAACCCCTGATACCAACCCCACCCCCGTTCCCAGGTATGTTCCTTTGCAAAAAACCCTGGCTCCTTGAAATCGGTCATGAACACCGAGGGGTGCGCAGCTAAGTACTTCCACAACGAAGTCGTTCCCGACTTCATGGCGCCGATGACCAGGAAGTTGGGCATCACCATCGTATTTTTCGAGGACGAGAGAGTATTCGTAGCGATCATCTCTGACACCGACCGGTTTGCCACTGCCCAATTACCTCCGCGACCGGCTGGACGCAACGCTCCCAGCGAAAGTGCTCCGAGATGCGTCGGGAGGACATTCGGCCTACCGTCGGATCCTCCGCCAGAAAAGCGGATATCGCACCTGCGAATTCGTCTCGGTCACCGACCGCAAAGAAGCGTGCGGCGGCGGGTTCCGGCGCGGCGACCTCGCGGAAATAGTCCAGGTCGGAACCGATGACGGGCCGCCCCAAACTCCATGCCGCCAGCAGAGCACCGCTGCCCGTAATCTTGCGGTACGGGAGCAGCACCGCCTCGCTGGCTGAGACGAAATCCGAAAATTCCTGATCCGTCAGCTGGCGATCGACGAGCACCAGATTCTCGAGCGCAGCGGCGGCAGAACGCAACGGTCCGATGTCAAACGCGGCATGCGGCTGGCCGGCAATCAGAAACTGCACGTGGGGTCGCAACCGACGGGCTGCGTCCGCCACCAAATCGAATCCCTTGTAATCGCGGAGGTTTCCGATCGCCACGAGCAACGGCCGATCCTCCCGAAGCCCGCAAGCCCTGAGGACCTCCTGCCGCGGGCGCGGTGAGGGATAGACCCCATCGTAATTTCCGTGCGCCATCACCACCACCGATCCACCCACCCGGTACTTCCGCCGGAACATCGCGGCGGCCGACTGGCTATGGCAGAGGATCAAGTCGCTCTCGCTCGCGAGGACGCGATACCCGATCCGATCGATCCAGCTCGCCCCCTCGTGGCTTTCCACGTTGTGCAGGGTCCAAATTCGCTTGATGCCGAGCCTCTTGGCTCGCCGGACGTACCGGGTCAACCCGGCGACGCCTCGCAAAGGAGCGCTCCAACCGCCCTGGCGCTCCCGCCACAGCGGTTCGGGCCAATGCAGGTGGATCGCGTCGATCGCGGCCGCATGGGAGTTCAACCAAGCATCGTTCACGTGACAGTCGCACTCGCAGTGCACGCCGAATGGAGCCAAGGCGGCATGAAAGAGGCTGCGATAGGGATTCACATCGCATGCGCTCGGCCAAGAAGCGACCCGAAAGCTCATCGCGAGACGTTGTCTCCAGCCAAAGGCCCTGAAAGGGTTCCGGGGGAGACGGCAAGCGCGCCCTCCTCGGAGCGGTCAGCTGCGGCGTGCCCGGAGGCCTTCAACTGCCCCCAACACTGGTTCGCCTCAATCATCCGCTCGACCCAGATCTGGGGCGAAGCGGAGACTTGGCTCCACCGGTACCGGCATTCGCAAAGCAAGGCTTTCCGCCAAAGCCAACGCGGCCGACCGAAGAATCGGCTCCCTCCGCCCAGGGGAGTCTGCCGCGCGGCGAACTCCCCTTGCCCTCGATAGAAGCCGGCGAGGTACCTCCGAGACAACCGCTCCCGGGGGATGTAGTGCCGGACCTGGGCCGTCGGAACCCAGCAGCCTCGGTGTCCTGCCGCGAGTAGTCGACGGAGCACGCTCACCTCGTCCCCACGCATGGTCGAACCAGGCCGCAGACCGACCTCGGGATCGTAGGGGTAGCAACGCTGGACCTTCGTTCGCACCGCATAGTTGGCGCCGAACGGGGTCTTCGATTCGCTCAGCTCAAAAACCTGGCCCCCGAAATCGCGAGTTGCGAAAGCCGCCTCCACCCGCGGAAAGACCTCGACCAGCCAACCCGGCGGCTCGACCTCGAACCAGGGATGGATCGGCCCTCCGAAAAAGGAAGCGTCCGAGTATCGCGTGGCGGCTTCCGCGTAGGCGACCAACCACTCGCGATCGACCAACACATCGTCGTCGGTCCACACGATCAACTCTCCAGCGGCGGACGCGAATGCCGAGTTGCGGGCGTTGGTCTGACCAGGCACGGGCTCGAACAGCCGCCGAAGAGGCAGTTCGGAAGCGTACTTGGCGATGACCTCGTCCGTGTCGTCGGTGCAGTTGTTGTTGACCACGATCAGTTCCCAGCCCCCGGCAGGCTCCTGCAAGGCCCGCATCTGCTCAAGAGTCTGATCGAGCAATCGCGCCCGATTCCAGGTGCAAACCGCGACGGTCAATTTCGGCCCTGCCCTGCGGATCATGTCGCTGCCTCCCCATCCATTGCTCCCGCGGCGAGCACGGGCGTCTCCTCTACCTCCGGCCCCACACGACGCGGCTCGGAGCGGGCAGAGCCTGTGGCCAAGGCCTCGAGACGGCTTGCGAAATCAGCCACGGGATCCGCCGGCAGTCGCCGCCGTATGTGATAAAACGCTGCCTTACCCAGTTCGGCCAGACGATCTCGATTCCGCCAAGCACGCTCCAGCGCGGAGTCGACCGCTTGCCACGAGCGCGCCGACGCGATGAAACCAGTCCGCTCGTCCTCGACCACCTCGGCGGCCCCGGTGTCATCGGTCACCACAAATGGCCGCCCGCATAGCATTCCTTCCAACACCGCCAGCGGGAGTCCTTCGCCGCGAGACGCCAAGATCCCGAGCTGATGAGTCCTCCATACCCCCGCAATGTCGTCCGTCACCCCACAGAACTGAACCGAGTCGACATTCCAATGCTGTTGGAGCGCCCGCAGGTAGTGTTCATCGGGACCGGAGCCATAAAGGGAAACACGGATTTTCCGCCTTCGCCATTTGTCCTGCGCAAGCACCCGAAAAAGAAGGTCATGCCCCTTGATTCCCGACTCAAGCCTCGCAACGCACGCCACCCTCAGCGGCTCACCTCCCGGAGGTGCCTCAAACCGCTGATGATAATACACGCTGAACGGGTTACAGATCACCTCCGCGTTCGAGAGTCGCGTCGCGAGCTGAGTCTCGAGTAGCTCCCGATTGTGTTGCGAAACGAAGAATACTCGGCTGGCATTCACGTACGCGGACCGGATTTCCTCAAACGCACGTCCCTTTGGCCAAGCGAAATCAAATGCCGCCTGAAGTACGATTGCGTACTTCGCCGAAGCTGGCATCTCCGCCAATACCCGCGCAAGATTTGTAGTGTTGATAGGACAGGAAAATACCAACACCGCATTCTCACAACGTTCAAACCATGCGTGGCGGGTACGATTCCGGATGCCGCATCGCGCCAGTCGGCTGCGTATCCCAACGCTCGGCGAGATCGGTGGCCGCCGATGCACGTCCACTCCCGCGACACGCAAGGCTTCGAGGTGCGGACTGGCGGACTTACCCCAGTCCTTAACGCTTGCGGCCACGCGATGCCCCTTTTTCGAAAGCCGGATAGCCGTCTCGGACCAAAGGATTTCGCTCCCACCCCAAGCGTATCCCTCCATCGCCGAATAAAAGCTAAAATTACTCATCAGATAAACACGCTGGAGCAAGTCCTACCTTCGAAGCCAAACGATCCTTCAGCGACCGAACATGAGATCCCCACCGCGGCCGCCGGATATCTTCGTTGGAAAACGCAGCCCGTACGGGGGGCAAATTTAGCTGCAACGGTAGCCTGATCGTCCGCCGCTTGGCCGCCCCACCGGACGTGAGCTCATCTGCAAACGCCTCCCAACGCTTCACGGTCTGCTCGATCGTGAAACTCGAAGCGATCAGCTCCCGTCCCGCCGACGCCAGCCGACCCCGCAATGCAGGGCTATTCCGCAACTGGAGCAGACATCGGTCGAAATCCTGCTGCCGGTCACAACACTGCAAGCCAGTGACCCCATCGCGCACCACCTCCGAGGTTCCGTCGGACAAACGCGTGGTCAGTGGAACGAGGCCGCACGCCATCCCATCCATTACAGCGGCGGGGGTGCCTTCGTAATCTGAGAGCAGCGTGATTACCTGAAAAAAGCTCAGAACCTCCGAGATCTTTTGTTCGGGGATCGGCCCGAATATCGTGACCCGGTCGGACAACCCCCGCGAAACGACAGTCTCTTCAAGCCACTTCCGCTGCGAACCATGCCCCACGAAGCCTACATGATCGCAGACTCCGTTCTCGAGGTTCCGCATAAGCGCAGCAGCCGTTTCGCGAATCCGCTTCTGTCGCTCCTCGAGCCGTCCCACATAGACCACCCGTAATCCCGCGGCCGACTGGTTAGAAATCGCGGAAGGCTGCGAAACACCCGAAGGTATGTACGCAAACTTGGTGCGCGAGCCAGCGTTCGTTCGGATCCGTTCCTGCAGACGACTCGAGACACAGATCACGCCACTTAAAGCCCAAGCAGGATCGCCGGTGACAAAATCCCCCACCATCTGCCAGTAGAAGGGATCATCCGAGCGGAAGTAACCGAGCGTCGGGATACCAGCAGCTCGAGCCCAACGACTGGCAAAATAACCGCTGACGAAATGGTCTGGAACAAAAAGATCGGGTGGCCACCGCCGCAGGCGAGCCAGAATCCACCGGACTCGCTCCTCGGTGAAGGGTGGCGAGCGCCAAGGAAAACGTTCGACCAAGACGCCCGCCTCTCTGGCGAGCCACTCCGCAGAGGGGCTGCCGCCGTCATAAAGCACGAGGACTTGAACCTGATGCCCCCGAGCGACGAGGCGAGGAATGAGACGACGGAGATTGACAACCGGCCCCCCCATATATCTCGGCGAATCGAACATCATGAATGTGATGCGCATTTCAGTCGCTTTGTCGCTGTCGCGCCTCGACCACGGGCTGCTCTGGCTCCCAGGCAATCTCTGGAAGGTGGCTTTTGCTGGCGAAAATGTTCAATCGGTGATGCTTTCCATTGACGACGTCCCGCCTTAGAAAAGGCCGCTTCGAGGCCATCTCCGAATGAACGTGCAGGAGGTACCCCGCCTGTTCCAAAATGCCGACCAGTTCCGCCAACCGTTGCGGCCGGTCAACAAACGCATGGTACTCCACAAACAAGCGATCGACATTGACAAGTCGTTCTGCGCAATCATGCAAAACGTCGATCTCAGCACCCTCGATGTCAATCTTCAGTAGGTCCACAGGTTCACCGAGAAGATCACGGAGCCTTACGGCTCTGACTCCCAATTCACCTCCCTGCGTGGTGCTCTCTGTCAGCCCGCGCAGGTGCCCCCCAACGCCTCCTTGCGATTTAAACAGAAGTTGCCCGTCCTCGTTCCACACGGCGGCTTCGATGACCTCGACCGAATTAAGACCACTGCAGTTCTCACGAAGCATCCGGCAGATGGCCGGATCGGGCTCGAAGGCGGTCACCCGAGCCTGCGGAAAAAGACACTTCCAGAAATGCACTGTCACCCCAAGATTTGCGCCACAGTCTATGATCCTTGGGTCCTGCCGATCGCATCGGAACTCGTAGCTCCGATTCACAAATACACAGCGGAACATGTGCGCGAACTCACGTGCATCCGTGACTTCAAAGGTTCTTCCTAACGCAGCGACTTGGCCCTCAGCCGTTAATGCAACTCCAATGGACTCATATCCGTCAAGAACTGCTGAACTACGATCGGAGCCGCCTCTTGGCGATTCCGGACTCCGAATCATCTCCAGCATGTTTCGCAAGTTCATCTTCGCTTCGTCCCTCCCAGCCCTGAGTCCTAATCGCTCTAGGTGTAGCACAAACCCCAGCCGCCCGGTCGCGACAAATGCGTCACGCCAAGCCTTGCGGAGATCCAATCACGCACGGATCAAATGCATCTTCTTCGCAATCGATCCTGTCCGAAGCATCCAACTGGGCGTGGCGCGCAAAAGCCTCATCGCCAACCTGTACTCACCTGCCCGTCCCCTAAAATCTTGAATCGCGTCCCACTCCTGCCCTCCTACCGAATGGAATACCAGCTCTCGATAGGCCTCCAGCGTCCGCTCGGCCATCTCCTCTGGATCGTACTTCCGCGGCCCCTTGCGACAGAAAGCCGTGTCTTTGACAGTGCGATCTAGAAGCAAAAACTGGCCGTCACAAAATGTCCGGATTAACTTTGCCGTGATGCTGTGCTTCAGATCAAGATACAAAGTCCCCTCTGGCGTCTCGCCAAAAAATACATTCTCGTCGCAGTCGTCTATAATTATCGGTGCATCGGCGGCAATTTTTGGATACAAGATAAGCAGATCGCGGTCGATGCGGCCGTCAGCGTCGAGCATCAACAAATCGATCGATTCTGGGACCCCCCGAGCAAGCTCAAGATCCTCAAGGCCACCGACGAACAACTCGACGCGGCTCTCCAGCTTCGCGGCTTGGAAATTTCGAAGCGCGATCTCTGAATTTTGCTCCGGAGTACCGTACCTTCGCCTCGTGCTGAATTCTCCTCCCATCTTGTCGACCGTCAAAATGTCCGCAGCGGTTCCGGCTGCAGCGGCTCCCAACCCTAGAGCAATGGTTGCAGCACCGTGAGCGGTTCCGACTTCGACGATCTGCCCTCCTCCAAAAACTTTGGCGGTGTCAAAGAGTGCGTCATAAACTTCGCGAGAGAGCATACCGTTGGCTGTGCGAACGAGGATTCGCATCTTCTCTCGGAGCCCGACCGAGGTATCGTTCAACTCATTCACGGTCTCGATCCTCATGTGTAGAAAATTCCAGCTTACGCGCCCACTGCGGCCTCACTGCCCCAACAATGCAGTAGAAAGCGCAGGCAAGCGAATGGAACTGGTTGCGACAAGCGCCGCCAAAAAGCTTTTGCAAACGTGCTTGATTGGGCCGGCGAGCGATATCACGAACCGACAGCGACTACTCGGACAGGCGATGAACGGGGAGTGGAGGTTGCAAGTGCCAGGCAGAGCCCGTCCCTCCCAATACAGTCGCTCTCCACAGACACCTCAACAGGGATCTCCTTAAGATAGGAGAGCATGACGCCCGCTCTACAGCTCACGAGAACGAGGCTGAGTCGAAGGCTCCGGTCGATGGCTGGAACCGGTTCGATACGAACACTTAAATTCGATGTTCCTCGCGGAACCGTTACTTGATTCTGGCCGCTCATTCCGGCAAGCCGCGTTCGCTGGCCGTCCCGATCCCAAACCGTGTACTCAACATAAATCTCTTGCTCATGCGACGACTGAAGCTCCAGATCGGTCGTTATGACAGAGGGAACTTTCAATGCATTCGCCCGTCTCTCCCGGACGAGAGTGGGAGCCGTATAGCGGACGACCCGAAACTCCTCTGGCTGCACCATTATAGGCGCCGGCAAGGCCTCACTGATCCCGGGCTCACACTCTTGGTAACGAGCAAAACAATCGGAGACATCTCCTTCGCATTCGATCTGGCCACGGTTGAGCAACAGGGCGCGGGTGGCGAACCTTCGAATGTGCATCTCCTGGTGGCTTACCAGTATCGCTGCGGATCCGGCCGAAATGATCTCGCGGATCCGATTAAAGCACTTGAGCTGGAACGCTGCATCGCCGACGGCGAGCACCTCGTCTAACAACAGAATGTCCGGGTTCTGCTCAATCGCAATGGCGAACCCCAGTCGCACTTGCATACCGGAAGAATACGTGCGGACGGGTGTGTCAAGAAATTCTTCGATTCCTGCGAAGTCGACGATCCTGTCCATCCGCTTCGCGATGCTTCGCCGAGTATGCCCCAAAATAAGTCCGTTGATATAGATGTTTTCGCGTCCGGTAAGGATCGGGTTGAATCCGGCTCCCAGCGCGATAAGGGCGCCAAGCCTGCCGCGGATGGCGATCGTTCCTACATCCGGCTTGATCAACCCGTTCAGGAGCTTCAGCAACGTCGTCTTTCCCGCCCCATTGTGACCGATAAGCCCCAGGCACTCCCCCCGCTTAAGGGAAAAGGAGATTCCCTGATTCGCCCAAAATTCGCCGTCACGTAGGCTCTGCACGCCGCGGTTCCATGCAACAAGTTCTGCAGCCGAATCTTTGACCGCATACCACAGACTCTTTCGAAGATTGCGGCAGAACCTTTTGCCCAGCCCGTCACAAACAATGAGTTGATCATTCATGGCTACATTCCCATCCTGGCTACGAGATGGGGCATCACGATGCGGACCACAACGAGAGACACGAAACCGACCGACAAGGAAATGGGGATCACGATCAGGATCGCTGGCAGATGCTCCAGAGAACCGGTCGTCAGCAGGTCGCGACTGCCCATCAGTATCGGTGTCATAGGGTTATATCGGATGAGCAAGCCGGCGATCCCATGTTCAGGTGGCGGGTAAACGACTGGCGCCATGTACATCAGGAAAGCCATCAACACGGGAATCGCCTGCTGGACGTCCGTGTACAGGCTGCCGAAGGGGACCAGTAGTACCCCCAGAGCAGTGCCGATCGCGAAGATGGCCAGAATGACCACGGGAGTCAGCGCAATTGTCCAAGGCGGGACGACCTGATAGATCACAAAGACCGGGACCAACACGATCGCGTAGATGAAAAACTCGAATATGGCTCGCGCCGTTCCCGCGGCGATGAATGCCTCGACCGGCACCTTGAGCTTCATGAACACGGGCTTTCCAGCGTTGAATGCAGCTACGGGGCTCTGCAGGAGCTTTACAAAGGTCTGCCAAACGATGCTGCCGATGATCACGAAAACCGGGTAGGGGATCCCCGGGTCGCTGATGGACACCACTCGCTGGCTGTGAAGGAACAGCCATACCAGCGTCGTTACGATCGGAGGCATGAATAGCCAGACGTACCCAAGAAGACTCTGGCGGAACTGAGCCTTCAGATCCCGTAGAAAGAGGACCCAGATCAGTTCCCGGCAGCGGAGCAAATCGGCAACGACCTGCCGGATCAATCTCCAGGGATGGGTTAGTGGCGAATCCGGCGAGTACACGATTTCCGGCATCGCGGACGAGGCCACTGCTAACCGCGGCCCACCGACCTGATCCGACGTATCACTGAAAGGATGCATAGACTGCTCAGGAGCAATTGGTGGAATGGCAGGAGAGAACATCCTCTGCCGAGGTTCCAGGTTTTTCGGCCCGTTCCGACGTGCAGTCTGCGAACCCGTCTTTTCCCGGTTCCCGCAGCAGTCTCGGATTAACGGCTGTCTGCCGGCGATGCCCCATGCCATGCCGCAGGTTCGCGCCCCCAGGGGGTTGCGTATCTGAGAACTTCGCCGTCGCAGACATCACCATGGATCTCTTGCAGGTCTTCCGCGGCCTGCAGCTTTAAAAAACTTAGTCCGACCAGGCACACGTAGTACGGCAGCTCGAGCCCTTCGAGCGAGACGAACTGCGCTGAGACGATGAAACCGACCAGCGCCGTCCAGACCATGCGAGCCGTGGCACCTGGAGTGAGGCCCTGCGAATCCGACTTGTCGAGCCGCACGTATCGCCACAACTCCGACAGCGTCAAGCCGTAGAAAGCGGCGAGAAGAAACAGTCCCGGCAGACCGAGTTCCGCCATGATCTGCAACCATAGGGTGTGGGCTTCTTTTCCGGATCCATAGGCGTCACTGACGCCCCCGGTGATACGGTAGCGATCCACCAAGCGGGGGAAATGGTCGGGACCCTTGCCGAAAACCGGGCTTTCGAGGGTCATCTGGCCGCAGATTCGCCACAAGTCGATGCGGCTTTCCGCCGACCAGTCGGCTTCCCCCTCATCGGCGCCTGTGAGCGTCGTGTTCGTCATCGAACTGAACCGCTCCACGACTTCGGGGCCGGCCATCGCCAGGGCGATCACGACGCCGAGAGTCATCAGCCCTAGATTGCGGGAAGTCTTCGGAATGACGACAGCAGTCGCTAATCCCACCACGCACAGCCCCAGCATCCCGCCACGCGAGAAGGAGAAAAAGACAGCGTGGGTCAGAAATGCCGCGAAGGCAAACGACAAGTATCGCCGCCAGGCGACGGTTTCACTGAGTCCAAGGAAGAACGCAAAGCCAACACCGGTCACCAATCCAATCGTCATTGAGTTGTTGTCCATGCCTCCGAAGCCGTCGAACGCGAGGCGATTGAAGCCATCGAAATAAGACCGGTTCAGATCGTAGGCGACGTAGCCCACACTCCCGACGATCGTCCACGCCAGTTGCCAAATGTCTTTCCGGGTGTTGATCAGCGTCAGGCCGGCGAGGGTTGGCAGGACAATCTTTGCCATGTTCTCCAGAAACGAGAGCGCGACCTGCGGGTACTCACATAAAGCTGCGCTGACAGCTGCCCAGATGAGAAACCAAAGCAGTGCGAAGGCCGGCCGGCGCGCCCGGCCAAACGACCAGTTCCCGAATCCGCTCAGGGCCCATCCCAGTAGGAATGCGACCGCAATAATTCGGCTGTAGTTCCCGGGCGGTACCGACCAGTGCCACAGCGATTCGGGTCGGATGATGGAAAAGCAAACGTAGATCAAAAAGCCGTAGTACGGCCGGACCAGGCTTACGGCGGCCCCGCCATAAGTCATCAGGAGGGTGAAGATCAATCCCATGGCTGCCTCACCTGCTCTTTTCCGACAGGATAACGCCCCCGGAGGGGCGGGAAACCCGGATCCTCATCGCCGATCCGGCTCTGCTGTCAACGACGTTTGCTTGGGAACGGCCGTGCCTGCCCCAGGAAATGAACCGGGGGCAGACACGGCCGAAGCGTTCGTCAGTGGTGGGCAGCCCCGGTGTCTAGGCCAGCTCTCGGGGATGTAATTCAAACATCCCCCAGGGGCTCCAGAGCGGTTCGTCGCTGCCGTCCACCTCAGCCCGCACTCGCACGCGGTAGCTTCCCTCGCCCAGCTCGCTCGGGGGCGTCAA
>NZ_WRPR01000075.1 GCF_010367455.1 Candidatus Laterigemmans baculatus
TAGCCTCGGGTGAGCCGTAGGCGCTAGCCTCGGGCCTCGCAGCCCCGGGATTTCCGCTGCAGCACCCGCGGCTAGCGCCGTCGGCTCAGGGTTTCCCGACAGTGCCTGACCCATGTCGCCAGACTCACTTCGAGCCTTCGGCCCCAGCCTGCGGCGGCTGCATCTGCTCGATCCATTCTCGTACCGCTGCGAGCCCTCGTGGGTCGACAAGATTGGTGGCCAGCGGCGGCATTTGCCGGGGTCCCCGGCGACCGATGCGGAAGTGGAGCTCCGATTGCCACGCCTCGCCGGGTTTGACGAGCAGCGTTCCGGGAGGCCCCAGCTGACCCTCGCTCGGCTTCTGCCCCACGAGCTTCATCTCGGCCAGCGGGGTGGTGAACCGCAGGTCGCGACGGTGGGCGGCGATGCCTTCAGGGCGATGGCACATTGCGCAGTTGGTTTCCAGCCACGCTCGGGCCAGCGTTTGGGGATCGCCCTCGGGAGGCGTCAGCACGCTCTCGGTCCGCTCGTCCTCGGGGTTGCGGTCGAGATTACCGAAATGCCAATCGGGAAACCGGGGCTGCTCGGCCGGGGGCTCCGGAATTTTCTCCGAAAAGGCAGCCAACCGAGCCAGCAGCTGGAGCTGGTTCTCGCTCTCGCCGTGGTAGCGGAGCGGACGATTCATCTGCCGCGTGGTCAGCCCCAACACGAAACCCTCGGCCTGGGTGTGGCAGGCAAAGCATTCGCTTCGCGAGGGGAAGTAGTAGGGCTGGCTGATCTCGCCGTCGGCGGTTTTGACTTCGATCGGCTTGAGCAGCGAACCGTCGAGCAGATGCGCTTCCTGCTGGTCGTCGTCATAGACATACGTGTAAGCCGTCCAGCCCTGCGGAGCGTGGACCAACAGCCGCGTTTCCAGCCGCAGCGGATCGCGGAGGTCGGTGGGGTCGCTGCGATCGCGGTGCAACCAAAAAGTCTTGACGAACACCGTCCCCACCGGGAATTCCCATTTCTCCTCCTCGTGGAACACGACGCTCTGTTTGCTGGGCAGAGCGATATAGCGATCCTTCACTGCGTAGTCCGACCAGAACGGCATGTTCAGCTCGTAGGGAATCAGTCCCGCGGCGGGCCGATTATCGGCGACCGAAGCGAACAACCCCGTCTCGCTCAACGTCCGGGGAAAGGCTTTGGCGATCTTCCGCAGGTCCTCTTCGCGGGGCCGCAGTTTATGGATCGTGCCCTCGAACGTGCAGAGATACATTTCGCCTTGCTGGTCTGCGCCAAAAGCAGCGATCTGCAGCCCCGTCTCGGCCACTTGGCGGTGCTCGCGGAGTTCGCCTTCCTCGTGCCACAACGCCCAAACTTTGCCGCTCAAGTAGTCGGCGTAGAAGTAGGCCCCGCGGTACTCCTCCAGTTGCGGGCCGCGGTAGACCATCCCGCCGGTGACCGACTGGCCCTCCTCGCGAAAGTACTCTACGACTGGGTCGATCAAATCCTCCGGTCGGTCGGCCGCGTTGGGATTGAAGTCATGAAAGCCCTCGCGGATGTTCCAGCCGTAATTGCCACCCCGCGTGATGCGATCGATCTCCTCAAACCGATTCTGTCCCACGTCCCCTGCCCAGAGCTCACCGGTCTCGGCGTCGAACGCCAATCGCCAGATGTTGCGGACTCCGTAAGCCCAGATCTCGCCGCGGGCATCTTCGCGGCCAACAAAAGGATTATCGGGCGGGATCGCGTACGACAGTCCCTCGTCTTTCGAGTCGATGTCGATCCTCAGAATCGAACCGAGCAGGGTGCGGAGGTTTTGGCCGTTGGCATGCGGATCGTTCGCCAGCCCGCCGTCGCCGAGTCCGACGTACAAGTAGCCGTCCGGTCCAAACCGAATGCTGCCGCCGTTGTGGTTGCTATAGGGCTGGTCGATCCGCAGCAATTCTTCTTCGGAATCCCGAACCGCTCGCTCGGGATCGTCCTCGGAAACGCGAAAGCGAGAGATTACCGAGGCCCGCGGGCGGGTTGAGTAGTAGACAAAAAATTCGCCGTTTTGTTCGTACTCGGGATGGAAGGCGAGTCCGAGCAGCCCTTCTTCATTCCCGTCGCGGGAGACGACATCGCGGAGGTCGAGGAAGACCTTCGTCTGGCTGCTCTCGGAGCGATTTTCAAAGACCCGAATCACCCCCTGCTGCTCGACCACAAACAGCCGATTGCTGCCGTCTCCCGCATGCGTCAGTTCCACCGGCCGCTCGAATTGGAGCTGCGGAAAGGCCGCCACCGAACGGAGCGGTAGCGGGTCGGGGGAACCCATCAGCCGGGACGTATCGACCGGGACAAATTTGTCGGGAATCTTCAGTTGCGGCGAGTTCGGTTCCTCGCCGCGGGCTGTCGCCGGGTGCAACGGCAGGGGCAAAGCGACCACAGTGATCAGCAACAGCACGCGGGGTAGCAACCTCATCAGACGCCTCGGAATCAGGAGCGGATCAGCCAGAGAGCGGCGCGAGAGTGCGGCAAAAGCGGTGCCAGAAAGTACCCTGGACAGGACTTGAACCTGCGGCCTGCGGTTTAGGAAACCGCTGCTCTATCCAGCTGAGCTACCAGGGCAGGGCGGCGAGCTCTACCAAGATACGCCACTGCCGAGCGGCGCAGAAGCCCGTCGCGCACGGCGGCCCACCGAATCGCTCCCGCCCCTCCGCTCAGAGCGGGTCTTCCGCTCCCAGCGGGCCAATCACTCGCTGCGGGCCGATTGCTCACTGCGGGCCGATTACTCACTGCGGGCCGATTACTCCCAGCGGGCCGAGAGCGGGGCATCGACAAAACGCCCCGGGCGAGCCAGCTTAAAACGGGGCCAGGAGGATTGGGGAAAAGTCAGCGGCAAAAGTCAGCGGCGAGGGAAGCGAGCGTGTCGAGCGAGCAAGCGGTCTATCGAATTTTGGATGTCGCGGCCAATCGGGCGGCGGAAGGATTGCGGACGGTCGAAGAGTTCGTTCGCTTTGCGCTGGACGATCCGCAGTTGGTCGAGCAGGCGAAGGCGATGCGGCACGGCTTGGCCGCCGCGGTTGCGCGGTTGCCTCGCGCCAAACTGCTCTCGGCCCGCGACACGCTCGGCGACGTGGGGACGGAGATCAGCCTCGCGAGCGAACGCTCCCGCCCGGGGATTGAAGCGGTCGTCGTGGCGGCCTTGGCACGCGTCCAGCAGTCGCTGCGGTGCATCGAGGAGTATGGCAAGACGGTGGTGCCCGAGATGGCCGCCGAGGTCGAGCGGATTCGCTATCAGATTTATACTTTTGGCCGCCAAGTGGAGTTGAGCATGCACCGCCGCCAAAGCCTTGCCGACGCGAAGCTGTATGTGTTGATCGACATTCTCGAGGAGCCCGAGCTATGGCGGCAGCGAATTGTCGAGCTGGCCGCCGCCGGTGCGGATTTGATCCAGATCCGCGATAAAGCCGTCAGCGACCGACTGCTCTGGGAGCGGTGCCAGATGGCGGTCGAGGCGGTGCGGAGCGCGAACGTCCCCTCGTGTCGCCTGATCATCAATGACCGGGCGGACATCGCCGCGGCCGTCGATGCCGATGGCGTTCACGTGGGCCAGGATGAATTGCCGGTCGAAGCGGTCCGCCGGATCGTCGGCGACGACAAGCTGATCGGCCTCTCGACGCATTCGATCGAGCAAGCCCGCGAGGCGGTCCGGGTCGGCGCGGACTACATCGGCTGCGGACCTACCTTTCCAAGCCGCACCAAGACGTTCGAGCAGTTTCCGGGCGTCGAGTTCCTCCGCCAAGTTGCCCGCGAAATCGAGCTCCCCGCGTTCGCGATCGGCGGCATCGACTTGGAGCGGTTGCCGGAGGTGATCGCCAGCGGTGTCGGCCGGATCGCCGTCTCCGGAGCCGTTTGGAATCAAGCCGATGTGGTGGGAGCCGTTCGTGGGCTCCGCCGGCTGCTCGATGCGGTCACCTCCAGCGAGGCCGAGTCGTGAGCCGCATGCCACTTTGGATCGCAGTGAGATTGGGCGGCTTCGCTTGGGCGGGCTGCTTTGCTTTCGCCGTCGGGGTCGTGGGTGCGGAGGCTGCGGGGCCGATTCGCGAGAGCAGCGGACTGGCCGCGTCGCACCACGCACCGAATCGGTTCTGGACGCACAACGACTCGGGCGACGCAGCCCGGCTGTTTGTCCTGGAGCAACCACCGCAGCAACCCGACACTGCGCCAGGCGGGGCCGGTGGGGCCGGCGGGGCCGGTGGGGCAGAGCGCCGCATCACCGAAGTTCACGTGGCTGGTGCCGAGGCGGTCGACTGGGAGGACATGGCGTCGGGCGTCGTCGATGGCCGGCCGACGCTGGTCGTGGCGGACGTTGGCGATAACGCTCGCCGTCGCGAGCGAGTGACGCTGTATGTGATCGACGAACCGCCCCTCCCGGCGACCGCCAGGCAACGCGGGGGGAATCAACGCGGGGGCCTTACGGTTCCCTTCCGGCACCGGCTCGAAGTTCGCTATCCCGATGGGGCACGCGATTGTGAAGCGATCGCTCTCGATGCTGAGCAACGACGGGTGATCTGCATCAGCAAAGAGCTCTTGCCGGTGGCCGCGATCTACAGCGTGCCGTTGCCGCCCGCTGAAAGCACCCCAGCAGACAGGACCCCAGCAAACAGGCCTTCAGCGAGTCGGGTGACGAGAGTCGATGCCGAGCGGGTGGGGACGCTGCCGATTCCGATGGTCACGGGGATGGATATGCGCGGCGACGGGCGGCAGCTCGCGGTGACCGGGTACTTTGATTTGTTTTTGTTCGAGCGGGCGGCGGGCGAGTCATGGGAAGTCGCTCTGGGCCGCGTTCCCCGGCATCTTCCCCTGCCGAAACTCAAGCAGATCGAAGCGGTATGCTTTGACCGTCAGGGTGAACTGTGGATCACCAGTGAAGGCGATCCCATGCCGCTCGTGCGAGTTGCACCCGTCGCCGACTGACTTATCATTTTTCGCCGCGAGAGGAACCGCATGATTGAGATCGAGATGAAGTTTGTCGTCGCGGACCTAAAGCAACTGCGGCAAAAGCTGCTCGGCCTGCAAGCGGTGGCCGAGCCGATCGAACAGCACGTCGACGCTTACTATCGCCATCCCTGTCGTGATTTTGTGACGACTGGCGAGGTGCTGCGGATCCGCCGCGTCAATGGCCGGCCGTCGGTGACTTACAAAGGTCCCCGCGAGCCTTCCGCCGACGGAGAGAATACGGCGGTCAAAGTCCGCAAGGAGCTGGAATGGCCGCTCTCTCCCGGCGACCGCGACGGCAGCAAGATGGCGCTGCTGCTCGACCAACTGGGGTTTACCAAGGTCGCTGAGGTTCCCAAGCGGCGGGAACCGTTCGAGGTGCTGCACGGCGGTCGGCAGCTGACGGTGACGATCGACACGGTCGACGATCTCGGCGTCTTTGCCGAAGTGGAATGCATGGCGGAAGCCGATCCGGACCGCGAAGCGGCGGTACGCGCGATCGAAGAGATCGCGAAGAAACTGGCTCTCAGCGAGCCCGAGCTGCGAAGTTATTTGCGGATGAAGCTCGAGCAGCAGGGTAGATAAAATTGACGCGGCCAGACTCAGACGACTACAGTCATGGCTTGTGGTGGAGCGTTCTGCAGTCTCGTCGACTCAAAACGCTGGCAGTGAGTGAAACAGGGCTCACCGGACCACGACAGTTCCATTCAAGGGTGATGTGCAATGTTGTTGAAGCGAATTGTTTGTGCGGTAGCGGTTTGCGGCATGCTGGCGGGTGCGGTTGTGGCTGCGGAGAAAGCCGAGATCAGCCTCGAAGGCGTCAAGTGCGTCGTGGCCCCCAAGGCCGCCAACGCGGAGAAGTCGGCCAGCTACAAAGAAGGCCAAGTCTTCTTCTGCTGTGACGGCTGCAAAGGCAAGTTCACCAAGGACACCGAGAAGTTCGCCACCAAGGCCAATCAGCAGCTGGTGGCGACCAAGCAGTATGAGCAGAAGGCTTGCCCGCTGAGCGGCGGCAAGGTCAATCCCGAGAAGACGGTCAAGGTTGGCAACGTCGAAGTCGGATTCTGCTGTGGCAATTGCCAAGGCAAGGTGGCGGCCGCCGAGGGCGATGCGCAGGTCGCGCTGGTGTTCTCCGAAAAAGCCTTCGAGAAGGGCTTCACGGTCAAGAAAGCTGAGAAGTAATCGCCTCGCGTCCAATCGGGTCCACGGGAACGAGCGCCAGCGGCGGCTTCGATCACGAAGCCGCCGTTTTTTTATAGGTCGCTTGCACCCCGTTTCCTACCTTCCCCTTCACCACAGTTCACCACGATGCTGCTCGCAGAGCCACCGGAGTCGGATTACGACCTGCGATTCCAACTATTGGGATTCCCGATCCGCATCACTTGGTCGTTTTGGTTGTTGGCCCTCGTCTTTGGATACAACCTGGTTCAAGGGGTCGACAACTTATTCCTCAACGCCAGCCCGGGCCCGTTGCCGCTGTTGGTGCTGTGGACGGCCGCCGTGTTGGTTTCAATCCTGATCCACGAGCTCGGCCACGCGGTGGCGTTTCGGCTGTTTGGAATCCGCTCGAGCATCGTGCTCTATCACTTTGGCGGATTGGCGATTCCCAGTTCGGGATGGCGGCCGGTCCGTTCGCGGCCTCGGTCGCAGCGGTTGGAAAATATCGTGATCGCCGTCGCCGGGCCGGTCGCTCAATTGCTGCTGGCCGCCGCCGTGATCGTGGGTGTGCGGCTGGCGGGGTACCAGGTGCTCCTGCTGCCCGAATATGTCGCTTGGATTCCGGGAGTTCGGGGAGGCGAGCCGATCGTCGAGGCGGGGGCGTTTGCGGCGGTCAATTTTGTGATCTTCCCGAGCATCCACTGGGCGATTCTGAACCTCGCTCCGGTGTGGCCGCTCGACGGCGGACGGATCTCGCGGGAGTTGGTGTTGATGTCCGGTGGCACGCTCGAGACGGCGCATTGGTCGTCGGTGTTGTTCGGCGGTATTTGCGCGGTGCTCGCCTTCCAGTGGGGGCAGTTGTTTCTCGCGATCCTGTTCGCCTCGCTCGCCGCCAGTAGCTATCAGATGCTGAGCACGATCGGACCGTGGCAGCGCTGAATGAAACGGTGGAAAACATGTTGCGAAAACGACCGCATTGCGTACAGTTACGCACCAGTTATGTAGAAGCTATTCGAGAACCGAAGACGCACTCGTGAAGACTCTCTTCGCGGACTCGAATGGTTGGACTGATTCCGACGGGCGTGGCCGGTGTTGCGAGCCTCTTGCGAGAGACGCAACTCAACGAACCGTCGAACACTCTCCACTGCGGAGGCGAACGTGGCCAAAAAGAAAGCTGCACCGACGAAGACCGCCAGCAAAGCGGCTGTAAAGAGTTCGACGCCGACCAAGACCGCCAAGAAGGCTGTCAAGAAAGCGGCGCCGAAGAAGACCACCACCCAGAAAGCGGCTCCCAAGAAGGCGGCTCCGAAGAAGACCGCCACGAAGAAAGCGGCGGTCAAAAAGGCGGCTCCCAAAAAGACCGCCGTGAAGAAAGCCGCGCCGAAGAAGGCCGCGCCGAAGAAGACCGCGGTCAAGAAAGCCGCGCCGAAGAAAACAGCGCCGAAGAAAACCGCTCCGAAGAAGACGGCGGTGAAGAAAGCCGCCCCGAAGAAGACGGCGGTGAAGAAAGCGGCCCCGAAGAAGACCGCCGCCAAGAAAGCGGCTCCCAAAAAGACCGCCGCCAAAAAGACCGCCGCCAAGAAGGCCGCGCCGAAGCGGACCGCTAAGAAAAAGGGCTGATGTAACCCCTCGCCCCGAGCGGAATCGATAAGCCAAAACGCCGCCTGCCGGAGGAGTCTCCGACACGCGGCGTTTTTTTGTAGCCCACGCAGTACTCCGTACTCCGTACTCCGTACTCAGAGCGTGGGCAGCTGCGGGCGGGCGGCGCCCGAAGCGGCTCGGCGGGCCAGTCCCCGCACGAGGTTGCGGGCGATCTGCTCGAGCGGCGCCCGGTCGACCGGATCTTCCATCGCCTCGGCCAACTGCCCGGCGTCCCCCGCTTCGCGGAGGCGGATGTTGATCGGCAGCCCGCCGAGGAACGGCACGTCGAGTTCCTCGGCTTTGGCGCGGGCCCCACCGGCACCGAAGATGTCATAGCGGCGGTTGCAGTCGGGACAGACAAACCCGCTCATGTTCTCCACCATGCCGGCGATCGGAATCTCCACCTTGCGGAACATGCTGATCGCCTTGATCGCGTCGAGCAGCGCGACTTCCTGCGGCGTGCAGACGACGACGGCTCCAGCGAGCGGGACGGCTTGCGAGAGGGTCAACGCGACGTCGCCCGTCCCTGGCGGCATGTCGATGATCAAGTAATCGAGCTCGCCCCACTCGGTGTCGCGGAGGAACTGCGTGATCGATCCGTGCAGCATCGGGCCGCGCCAAATCACCGCCTGGTCCGGCTCGACCAAAAAGCCCATCGACATCACCGGCATCGTGCCGAGCCGAATCGGCTCGATTCGCTTCTCAGCGGTCACCGCCGGTCGTCCTTCGAGCCCCAGCAAGTGGGGCACGCTCGGACCGTAGACGTCGGCGTCCATCAATCCCACGCGGGCTCCGAGCCGACGCAGCGTGAGGGCCAGCGAGACCGCCACGGTGCTCTTGCCAACGCCCCCTTTTCCCGATCCGACGACGACCACGCTGCGGACTCGCATCCCGACTTGACCGAGTCGCGGGATCGGCCGCTCGAAGGGAACGATCTGCACCTCGGTCGTGACGCCGGGGGCCGCGGCCGCGATCCGCGAAGCGATCGCTTCCCGCACTTCGTCGGCCAACGGCATCGAGTAGCTGGTCAGCCGGATCTCGACCGTCGCGGTGCTGTCGGTCACGGTGATCGCCCCGATCTGGTCACCGGCACTCAGCGGGCGACCCGTCTCGGGATCGGGATAGGAGGCGATGGCGTTCAGGATGGCGTCGGACATGGAACCAGAAGGGGGCAAGGGAAAACGGGACCCAGCAACGCAGCGTAAGGGAGCGAGGGCGATTGTTACAGTCGGCCAGTACCCAGTACCCAGTACCCAGTACCCAGCACTCAGGCGTCCGTCTTCGCGTAGCGGGCGACGAGCCGGGCGAACTGCCAGAGCTGTTCCGGGTGCCGCAGGACTGCGGCCGCTCCCAGCAGGCGGAGCCCCGCGGCCAGCTCGAGCTCCGCCGGCCCCTCGGCGGGGAGCTCTTGAGGGACCGCGATCAACTGCAGCGGCGGGCGGTCCAGAGCCGCGCACCGCGCGATCGCGGCGAGCGAGTCGCCGGGATGTTCGAGCGGAAGTTCGCACAGCACCACCACGCGGCGGGCCGCGGAGGGAAGGCGTCGCTGGACCGTCTCGACGATTTCGCCCGGGCCGACGCAGAGCCGCTCGAAGCGGTCGCCGAACAGTGGGGGAGCGACGCGGTCGACCGCCCGTCGCCACCGCTCTCCCGGTTCCGAAACGATCCACGTGCAGCCGCTCGTGGAAACCTCGTGGCGCGGAAGCGAATCGTCGCTCATGAGGAGATCCCGAGTTGCTCGATCCGGCGGAGCAACCGCGGGCGGCTGATTTGCAGCATCCGCGCTGCGGCGGCCCGGTTGCCATCGGACTGCTCGAGGGCTCGCTCGATCAGTTCCCGCTCCAGCTGCTCCAGCGCCGAATCGAGCGGCACGACTCGGGGCTTTGGAGCCGCGGCGGTGAGGTCTCGGGCGGCCCCGTAGGAGCGGATCGCCAGCGGCAAGTGCTCGACGCGAATCGTCTCGCCACGACACTGCCGCGCCGCATTGCGGATTGCGGCGTCGAGCTCGGAAAAATTTCCCGGCCAGGGATACAGCACCAAGCGATCGAGCGCGTCGCGGCCGAGCTGCTCGGCGCGGGTCTCCCCGGCGGCTCGGCGACGTTCGAGCAGCGCCGTGGCGAGCAGCGGAATATCCGCGACCCGTTCCGCCAGCGGCGGCACGGCGAGCTCAAAGGTGCTCAGCCGAGTCACCAGCGAAGGGAGCAGGTGGTCGCTCCACTGGATCACCGGCCGCGTGCTGGTGGCGAACACACGGAGCCGCTGCGGATGGTTGTTAATCAGCAGTTCCAGCCGTGCCTGGGCGTCCCGCGGCATCTGATCGATCTCGTGGATCAATACTGCGGCGGTCGCCGTTTCCTCTTCGAGCAGCCGGTCCGCCAAGCTGCCCGTGGTGGCGTCAAACAGCTCCGCGTCCATCAGCGGGCCCGCCACCGGCACTAGCGGACCCGCGGATCCGGCCGCGAGAGTCGGTGAAGGCGCTGCGGCGTGGATCCGCCGAACGATCCCTTCGACCGGATTGCCGGTGGGCCCGACGAGGCTGACGTGGGTGAAAAGCTGGGAAGCCAGCTCGATCTGCCGCTTCAGTCGCTCGGCGGCGACGGTCGAGCCAAGGGTCAGCAGCGAACTGCCGCGGGGACCGCTGAGGGCGAGCTGCCGATGCACTTCGTCGACCAGCCGGCGGCTTTCCTGCGTCGCGGCGGAGGCCGGCGAAGGAAGCCTTGCATCGGCGAAGGCCATGATCGTGGGCCGCCCGGCCAGCTCCGCTTGCTTAAGCGACTCGTCCAGTTCGGGTGTCGTTCCGGCGATCGGCAGCGGGACGTACACGACCTGCCGCGGCGGCGGGGCGGGCTGCGTCGTGGAGGCTGCCGGAGGCCGAACGGTTCGGAACCCGACTTCTCCACGCTCCACGGCTGCCGGAGGCGCAAGCGCGACCGCAATTGCCTCGAGCGGATCGGGAAGGGCTGCAATGTCGGGGGCCGACGCAGCCGGAGGCTCGCTGAGCTGGCCGCCGAGCCCGATCAGCCCGCCGAGCCCGATCAGCCGCTCGGGATCGATCCCCAGCCAGCGACCGCAATCGGCCGAGGCGTAGACGATCCGCCCTTCCCGGTCGAACACCCACAGCGGGCCGGCCGCCGCAAACAGTTTCGCGAGCGGCCGCACGCTCGGGGCTCGCGAGGATTCCCCGCCGCGCCGCGCTCCGGCGAGGTCGGATGCGGAGCGGTCGGATGCGGAGCGGTCGGATGCGGAGCGGTCGGATGCGGGTGGATCCGATGGAGGGCGGCTCGGCGTGGCGATCGGAGGCCTCGTGGAATCCAGGACGCTTCAGCGCAGCCGGCTCCAATCAGCCGCCACGCGCTAGCGTCCGGTTCTCACGGTGTGCTCGAGAACCGGGGGCTAGCGCCCGGCGGCTGATCCGACCGCGGGCCTAGAACACGTCCAGGTGGAAGTGGTGTCCGTAGTGGAAGCGGCGGTGCTCCGGATAGTAGTTGTGCCACTTCTTGTTGTAGACCGGGATCCGCATTTCCGGGGCATACCGATAGTACATGCTATCGCTGCTCCGGTAGTACTCCGGGCTGTAGAAGTTTTGGGGATAGTAGACGTACGGATAATGGTAGAAGCGGTTCCAGTCGCGTTCGCCCGCGCCTCCTCCCCACGTTTGCCCGAAGGCCCGCTGCTCGGCGCGGACGTCGGACGACATCCCCACGCAGAGCCCGGCGAGCAGGGTCAGGGCCATAATTCGACGCAGCATTAGCGGATCCCCCCGTTCATTTGTTTTAGTGCCTCGCGTGGATCCCCGTCCGCTCCAGCGTCGTGGAGTCGGCCGATGGGGCGCGATACCTCGCTTTATCGGCCGACCCCGGATAATCGGTCCAGCAAATACGACCGGAAAGGGGTCCGGAGTTCGGAGTACTGAGTACTGAGTACTGCAGGGAGGAACGGCTATGATCGAGAAAGACGGTCGAGGACGATCGGACTCTGCAGCAGCGATGAATCCAATGGGACACATGAACCAACCACGCTCGATCCGACGCCACGGGCTCCTCGCCCGCGCCTGCCTCGCCGCTGTCGCTCTGGCGGCGCTCAGCGGCGGGACGCCGAACGGGCTCGCCCAGCAACCGGTAGCCCAGCAACCTGCAGCCCAACCACCTGCGGCCGCTCAGGATGCCGTGCGGCTGATGCGGGCGGCCGAGCAAACGGTCGAGCGGGCGATCGAACGGGCCGCGCCGAGCGTGGTGGCGCTCGCTCGAGTGCGGCGGGAGGAGGGGGGGCGAGACGCCGCTGTGGATTTCAACTTCAACCTTCCCGGCGTCCAGCGCCCGTTGCTCGAAGCGACGCGGCCCGAAGCGGTGCCAACGGAATTCGGCTCGGGGGTGATCTTGTCCGCCGACGGGGCGATCCTCACGTGCTACCACGTGGTCGATGATCCGCGCGCGAACGACTACTACGTTTGGATCGGCAGCGATGCGGGGGGAGCGGTCGACTCCGCTCGCGATCGCCGCGGTCCCTATCCGGCGCGGGTGCTCGCCGGCGATCCCTGGACCGATCTGGCGGTGCTTCAAATCGAGGCAGCGGATCTGCCAGCAATGCCGATGGGAGACGCCAGCGAGCTTCGCCGCGGCAGCTTCGTCGTCTCGCTGGGCAATCCCTACGCGACGGCTCGCGACGGTCAGGCTTCGGCGAGCTGGGGGATCGTCTCGAACCTGCAGCGCGCCGCGCCGCCGCAGCCTACGCTGGCCGGAGAGCTCGCTCGCCCTGAGTCGCTGCAAGAGTTCGGGACGCTGATCCAGACCGACGCGAGGCTGAATCTCGGCAGCAGCGGCGGGGCGCTGGTGAACTTGCAAGGCGAGATGGTGGGGCTGACCACCTCCTTGGCCGCGGTCGCCGGTTACGAGCAGCCAGCTGGTTACGCCATCCCGATCGATCCGGCGACGTTGGCCACGATTGCCGAACTCCGCTCGGGGCGAGCCCCGGCGTTCGGGTTTCTGGGGGTCGAGCCGATGGATCTGCCGGGTGGCCGCGGAGCGCTGATCCGCCGCGTCGTTCCGGGGATGGCCGCGGATCGGGCCGGAATTCGCTCGGGAGACATCGTCGTGGGGATCGACGGACAACCGATCACCGACGCCGAGGTCCTCTTTCGCGAGATGAGTCGGCGACCGGCCGATGCGGAAGTCCAGCTCGAGGTCGTCTCTCCGGGGCGGGCCGAGCGGCGGACGTTGACCGCGCGGCTGGGGAAGAAACGGCTGGCCCTTTCCAGACCGGGTTACAGCCAAGTTCCCGAACCGAGCTGGCGGGGCATGCAAGTCGACTTCGCCAGCGCCTTGCCGCCCGGCCGCTTGTTGCGGAGCGGCGTGGGGCGCAATGGAGAAGCGGCTGTGCTCCGGGTCGACCCCGATTCGCCCGCCTGGCGGGCTGGCGTCCGCCCCGGGCAATTGCTCGTCGAAGCGGCGGGAGAAGCGGTCGTCCGCCCCGAGGATTTCTACGCTGCGGTGGCCCAGCAGGAGGGGGTGGTCCAGCTCCGCCTCGAACAGCGGCTCGGAGTCCCAGTGACCGTCACGGTCGCAGCGGAGTAGGGACGGCCGTCGTACGTCAGCCTTTCCTTCCATCAGCCGCCACGCGCTAGCGTCCGGTTTTCCCAGCGTTTTTCGGAAACCGGGGGCTAGCGCCCTGCGGCTGATGAATAATCCGGGCTAGCCCCCGGTTCTCCCGATTCCCCGAGACCGTCCGGGCTTACTGCAGTGTGGGGGCTCGCGTTATTATCCCCAGTGGCAAAATGTTTCAACCACACCCGCTCGAGTGCGTGATTCCATAGCGATGAAGACGGACGAACTCCGCGAAGCGTATCTGCAGTTCTTTGAGTCCAAAGGGTGCGTGCGTCAGGCTAGCGACGTTTTGGTGCCGACCTGGGACCCCTCGGTGCTGTTCACTCCGGCCGGGATGAACCAGTTCAAGGACCACTTTCTCGGCAAGGTCAAGCTCGACTTCACCCGGGCGACAACGTGTCAAAAGTGTTTGCGGACCGGCGACATAGACAACGTGGGGCGGACGGCGTTCCACCACACTTTTTTCGAAATGCTCGGTAACTTCAGCTTCGGCGACTACTTCAAACGCGAAGCGATCCACTGGGCCTGGGAGTTTTTGACCGAGAAGAAATGGCTCGGTCTGGACCCGGCCCGGCTGAGCGTGACGATCTACAAGGACGATGACGAAGCGTTCGACATCTGGCACGACGAGGTCAAGGTTCCGGCGGGAAAAATCGCTCGCATGGAGGAAGACGAGAACTTCTGGCCGGCCAGCGCTCCGAGCCAGGGCCCCGACGGCGTCTGCGGTCCCTGCAGCGAAATCTACTTCAAGTGCGACGACGGCCAGAGCGTCGAGATCTGGAACCTCGTCTTCACCCAGTTCAATCGCGTCGGCCAGCCGCCGGATAACCTGCGGCCGTTGCCGAGCAAGAACATCGACACCGGGATGGGGCTGGAGCGGACGGCGAGCGTCCTGCAGGGGGCGTCGACGAACTTTCACATCGACAGCCTGCTGCCGATCGTGTTGGCTTCGGCCGAAGTGTGTGGCACCAAGTACGACGCGGACAGCGACGACGGACGACGGCTGCGGCGGATCACCGACCACGTGCGGGCCGCGACCTTCGCCGTGCACGAGAACGTCTACCCGGGGCCGGACAAAGCCAAGTACGTGATCCGGCGGCTGATTCGCCGAGCGGTGCTCGACGGCCACCAGATGGGGCTCCGCGAACCGTTCATGAACCAGATCGTGCCGGCAGTCGTCGACGTCATGCGAAATGCCTATCCCGAGTTGGGCGAGACCGGCGAGCGGGTCGCGGCGGTGATTCGCAAGGAAGAGGAAGCCTTTTTCGGCAACCTCGACGGGGCCCTCTCGCGGATCGACCAGATGTTCGCGCGGATGCAGTCCGAAGACCGGGTGATGGTCGACGGTCAAGAAGCGGCCGAGCTCTACCAGACGTACGGGGTGCCGCCCGAGCTGCTGCAGACGATGGCGGCCGAGCGGAACTTGACGTTCGGCTGGGATGGTTTTCAGGATGCGATGAAACAGCACGCCGAAGACAGCGGCGGCGACCAGCGGAAGCTGTTTCAGACCGGACCGCTCGAGACGCTCAAGGAAGCGCTTCGCGAATCGACGTTCGTCGGCTACGACACGATGGCCGCCTCGGCCGTCGTCAAAGGGATCATCAGCGGCCAGACCGAAGACGACGAGCAACTCGTGGGGCACGTCGATGCTGGCGGTGCCGATTTGCTGCTCCGAGTCGTCCTGGACGAAACTCCTTTCTACGGCGAGAGCGGCGGCCAGATCGGCGACCACGGTCGGATCTATAACGACGAATTCGAGTTCGAGGTCCGCGACGTTCAGAAGCACGCGGGGCTGATCGTCCACTTCGGCCACCTCGTGCGGGGCACGATTCGCGAGGGGGCGAAAGTCACCGCGGAAGTCGCTGAGGAGCGTCGGCAAGCGATCCGCCGCGCCCACTCCGCAACGCACATCCTGCACTACGCCTTGCAGCGGAGCGTCGGTCGCCACGCTCAGCAGCAAGGAAGCAAAGTCGAAGCCGACTCGCTGCGGTTCGACTTCACCAACCAAGAATCGCTCGACGAGGAGACGGTCGCCAAAATCCAAGCCGATGTGCTCGAGCGGATCGAGGCGGATGAACCGATCCAGTGGAAGAGCGTACCGCTCGCCGAGGCCCGTGCGGCCGGTGCCATGATGCTGTTTGGCGAAAAGTATCCCGATCCGGTGCGCATGGTCTCGATGGGCGAGTTCAGCAAGGAGCTCTGCGGCGGGACGCACCTCTGCCGGACCGGCGACGTCGGCGCGTTCGAAGTCATCAGCGAGGAGAGCGTCTCGAGCAACACGCGGCGGATCGTCGCCCTGACCGGCCCCCGCGCCGAAGAGCATCGCCGCCAGACGCACCAGACGCTCTCTCGTGTGGCCGAGCTGCTCGGCGTTTCGGTCCACGGCGTCCCCGAAGGAGTGCGGGCGCTGATCGAAGAGGTCCGCAGGCTGAAGAAGAGCCTCGCCGCCGGCGGCAAACCGGCTGCCGAGGAGTCGACCTCGCTCCCGGTCGTCGGCGACGGGACCGAGCCGAGCTACCCCGAGATGCGGCAGATGATGCGGGAGACCTCGCGGCTGCTAAACGTCGCCACGGCCGACGTCGTGCCCAGAGTCGAAGCCTTGCTGCGAGATCGCGAAACCATCCAGCAGCAGATCGAACAGCTGACCGCGGGCGGCGAAATCACGGCTGACGAAATGCTGGCCGAAGCCGAAGCGGTCGGCGACTCCCTGCTGGTGGTCCGCCAGATCGACGGCGCCAACCCGAACCTGATGCGACAGTGGATCGACCAGCTTCGCAAGAAGAGCGAGCGACCGGTCGCGGTCCTGTTCGGTTCGGTCGCTGGCGAGGACAAGGTGGTCGTCGTCGCCGGGCTCAGCAAAGCGCTCGTCGAGCGAGGGCTGAAGGCGGGGCAGTGGGTCGGCGACGTGGCCAAAGCGGTCGGCGGCGGCGGCGGTGGTCGCCCCGATCTGGCGCAGGCCGGAGGCCGCGAGCCCCAAAAGCTGCCAGCCGCCCTCGAGCTGGCCGCCGATTCGATGCGGCAGTGGTTGGGCTCGGGCAAATGAATCTGAGCCGACGGCGTTAGCCCCAATTTCTCATCAGCCGTCACGCTTCTTGCGTCCGGTTGTCGAAAACTTGAGACACCCTCCCCCCGGGAGGGTCGCGAGGAACGAGCGGGGAGGGTGATGCGGGACGTCGATCCCTCAGCGAAAAGAATTTCAGTTGGCCCTCCCCGGGCCTGAGAGCCCGACCCTCCCGGGGGGAGGGTGATGGTGAAGCTCGCGGCCCGAGGCTAGCGCCTACGGCTCGAAACAGCACAAAAAACAAATGACGAGGCAGTCGTTATGGGTAGAGGCTTTGAAGTTCGTAAAGTGTCGATGGCCAAGACGGCGGGCCAGAAGTCGAAGCTGTACTCCCGCTACGGGCGCCAGCTCTACATGTGCGCCAAGAACGGCGGCCCGGAACCGGCCGGCAATCCGGCGCTGCGGAGTCTGATCGAAAAAGCCAAGCGCGAGCAGGTGCCGAGCCATGTGATCGAAAAGGCGATCGAGAAAGCCAGCGGCGGGGCGGGCGAGAATTTTTCGCCCGCTCGCTACGAGGGCTTCGGGCCCAATGGCTCGGCGGTGATCATCGATTGCCTGACCGACAACAACAATCGGACCATCACCGACGTCCGCAATTGCTTTACCAAAACCGGCTTCAAGCTCGGCGCCCCGGGGGCCGTGGCTCACTCCTTCGATCATCTCGCCGTGCTCTCGTTCCAGGGGGACGACGCCGAGCCGGTATTGGAAGCGCTGTTGGCCGCTGACGTCGATGTCAGCGATGTCGAATGCGAACAGGGCCGCGTCACCGTGTTCGCGCCGGCCGGCGAGTTCTACAAGGCCAAGCAAGCCTTGCTCGAAGCGATGCCGGAGATCGAGCTGGATGTCGAGGAGATCACCTTCGTGCCGCAAACGCGAGTGGAGATTGGCCCGGAGGATCTGCCGATGTTCGAAAAGTTTCTGAACATGCTGAACGACTGCGACGACGTGCAGGACGTCTATCACAACGCCATCCTGCCGAGTTAGGACGGCGAGAAGCGAGTCGTTGCTTCCCTCGTACTCAGCGCAGCGGTACTCGTACTCAGCGCAGCGGTACTCGTACTCGTACTCGATTCCGCGTCCAACATCTCAGATCTCAGATCTCAGATTCCTAGGGCGGCCGTTCAGGGCGAGTTCCGAGCCGGAACCGAGTACGAGTACCGCTTCGCTGAGTACGAGTACGAAGAAAAGATCCCTCGTCCTCGCTTTTTTGGCCTTTGGCTCTAGACGAGCTTCTGGAGGGCTGCGATCGCTTCGTCGTAGTTCGGCTCGTTGGCGACTTCCGGAACTTGTTGGAAGTAGGCCACGGTGCCGTTGGCGTCGAGCACGATGATGGCCCGCGAGAGGAGCTTGAGCTCGTCGATCGTGAGCCCGTAATCGTCGCCAAATTTGTGGTCTTGGTAATCGCTGGCCGCCCGCATCTTGATCCCTTCGGCGCCGCAGAAGCGGGCTTGGGCGAAGGGCAGGTCGCGGCTGACCGTGACGGCGTTGATCTTGTCGCCGAGGCTGCCAAGCTGTTGGTTGAAGGTCTTGGTCTGCACCGCACAGGTGGGCGTGTCGAGGCTGGGGACGACCGAGATGATCGTCGGTTTGCCCTTGAGATCTTCGAGGGTCAGCTTCTGCAGTCCTCCCTCGGCGTAGACCAACGTGAACGGCGGGGCCGGCTTGCCGACTTCCACGCTTTCCCCGACCAAGGTCATCGGGTTGCCTTTGAACTGAATCGCACCGGAACGCGCCATGAAATTTCTCCTGCTGGCAGTCAAGGAATGGGAACGACTGCCGGCAGTATGGCGTAGGCGGGCCGCTTTATGCAGGTGGGCCCCAATCGGCGGCGCTATTCAGTCGTTTTGCTCGAGCGACCGCAGCGCCGCACGCCGCCGTTCAATGCTCGGGTGCAGCCAAGTCGCTTGCCGCGCCTGGGGGCTGTCGGCGGTGACCGCCTCAAGCGCGTCACCGAGCGTTTTGGCGGCGGCCGCCAGCGAGCCGGGAACGCCTTCGACGCGGCCCCTGAGGCGGACCGCCATGTGGCAGGCCGCCGCATCGGCATCGAGCTCGGTGCGGTAGGCGACGCCGCGAAGCGCGACCAGGGAAGCAGCCACGCCCGCGGCGATGCCCGTCAGGCTGGCCCAGGGAAAGTCGCCCAGGCTGTGGCTGACCGCCGCGGCGACCACCCAGACCGGCAGCAGCACGAGCAGCCGCAGCGGGAGGTGCCAGCGGCGGAGATGGGCCAGTTCATGCAGCACGACCATCGCCGTCTGCTCGCGATTGAGCCGCCACAGCAAAGCGTCCGAGAGGAGCAGATGGCGAAAGTAGGGGACGAACCCGGCGACCAGCGCGGTGCAGAACGCCCCCTTGGTGTCCCACTGCCGCAACTGCAAGCCGCGAACTCCGCTCGCTGCGAAGAGCGACTCCAGCCAACGGGCGGTCGCCGGATCGGCGATCGGTCGCAGCGACCAGATCCGGGCCACAATCAACGGCAGCAGCAACGGCAGCGCGGCGATCGCGATCCCGGCGGTGAGCATCGCCCCCCGCTCCGGCTCGACTGCAAACAGCCACTCGGCCGCGTCGATCACCGTCAGCAGCACCAAGACCGGGAGGACCAGCCATGCCCCCTGCAGGCGAAACATCTCGAGCAGCTGGCGGAGCGCCGACGAGCGGCGCGAGCGGGGACTCGCGCCGCAGCCTCCGCCTCCAGTGGCGGTTTGGGCTGTGGCGGTTTGGGCTGCCGCGTCGAAGTGCAGCTCGCAGGCCCACGACCAGACGGTCGCTCCGACCGCTGGAAGCATCAGCAGCAGGGCTCGGGCGGCGATCGAATCGCCGACCCAGGGGATCTGATTCACCAGTCCGGCCAGCCCGAATCCGACCAGCGCCAGCATGCTCATTGCCAAGCCCAGCCACCGCAGGACTTCCATCTGCTGTCCCAGGGCCACCGCGGCCGGTTCGAGCGCGACTTCGTCGGTGAGCACTTGCCGCGTGGCCGAACGCGAGGCGAGCCGGGTGAGCAGCGCCCAGCCGCTGAGCAAGCAGCCGCTGGCGAGGATCGACTGCGGGATCGGCACCTCGCGTCCGGGAACCGAATCGCAGGCGAGCGAGGTGATGACGAGCAGGAACCAGTACAGCGGCATGACGCGAAGGAGCAGCGAGGGAGCGGGAGCGGGGCGGAACGCACCAGATTAGATTCGCGGGGGGAGAAACGGAAAAACTTTTTCCTTTTTCCGCGAACCCCCTCCGGCCGATGGCGTCTTAAGGGTCACACCTGCGACGACAGCCGCGGCTCCGCCCGTGGGGGGATCGGCCGTTGGCGCTTTCTCCGCGAGTTTTCGAAAGAACCGCTTGGTTTTTCGCAAAACCGTCGAATAGAATCGCAGGTGGGAATCACCCACTGACTCTTTCTTACTTGTTGCTTTGTCCGCGCCAGAAACCACGGCGCCGGGGAGGAAGCCATGCGTATCGTCCAAATCGTCGCCGCTCGCGTTATTGCCGATCAGATCGATCGCGTAGTCGCTGCTGCCGGTGTCGTGGTCGCGCATGCCCAAACCGCGCGACGGTGCTATCGGCATCTAGGACAACTAGGGTCCCGCGGTTTTAGCGGCGGCAATCGACTGGAGATGTGTCCAGTGATGCCGCCCTGTTCCAAACCGACATGGCTCCTCACGACGACGTGGCGAGCCTTGGTTTGGAGCGGCCCGAGTGAACGGACCTCGCTCCGCAGCGGGATGAGCGGCGGCTGCTGAAGCGGCCCCACGCCCATCTCCCCCAACGCTGCGAGAGGCGGGTCGGTCGCGGGTTTGAACGCGCCGAGTCGGAGCCTGAGGAGGCATTGTGTCGCCACCGCGCGACGGCAATGACTTCCCACCGGAGCTGACCGACGGCCGTCGCCCTGCGGATGCACCTGGCTCCGGAATCGCGCGTGCTTCGATTTTGCCTTCGCACTCGAAGCCGTCGCTCGCCCGGTTTGGAACCCCCGCCGGTTCCAGCAGGGACCGAGGCCGTGCATCTCGACCGATCGTGCTCTTTCGCCGCGAGTTGGAAACGACGACGCCGCTGGCGCTTCGTTTCTCTGCTGGACCCCCGTTGGCAATAGGGAAACCCCTCGGACTCGAGGGACACGAGGAAGAGATGAGTATCGCAGTCGAGTTATCCATCGAAGAGTGGACGGTGGTGGAGCTGGTTGAGGCAGCACAGGCCGGCGACCGGGCGGCGTTCGGAGAGTTGTTCGCCCGCTACCGGGGGCCGATCGTCGCGCTGGCCCGGCGGCGGGTCAACGACGCCGACGAGGCGGAGGAGCTGGCCCAGGATGTATTCATCAAAGCGATGGAAAAGATCGGTCAGCTCCGCGTCCCCGAGGCGTTCGGCGGATGGTTGCGGCGGATCGTGCACCGGATGGCGATCAACCGCATCGTGCGAAGCGGCGAGGCGGTGGCGTGCGACCCGGTGACGCTCGCTTCGACTTGCCTGGCCGACGGTTCGCCGGTGGGGGATGCGGTGATCCGCGAGGAAGCCGCCCAGCTCCGGGCCGGACTCCAGCGGCTCGGGACGCTCGACCGCCGGACGCTCGAGGCGTTCTACCTCCGCGGCCAAACGCTGGTCCAAATGAGCGACGCCTTCGACGCTCCGGTCGGAACGATCAAGCGTCGGTTGCACGTCGCCCGCAAGCGATTGGCCAAGGAGATGGATGTCCTGCAGGCGGTCTGATGAACCTCCGGTCCATCCGATACCGTAGGATGGACCGGTTTGGTGATTGAGGCCTCGTTGATCAGGATTTCCGCATGAACCAGGGCAGACGGCTCTTTGCGCTCACTCCGTTCGCCGTAACGATGGTTGCCGTAGCGATGGTCGGCAGCACCCGTGGCGAAACGATTCAAAAGGCAGAGCCCATGGCGTCGGATTCGGTGATGTTGAAACCCTGGTCGGGGCCTTTTGGCGGCGTACCTCCGTGGGACGCCGTCCGTCCGCAAGAGTTCGTCGCCGCATTCGATGCGGCGATCGCAATTTCGCTCGAAGAGATCGAGCAAATCGCCGCCCATCCCGAACCACCGACGTTCGAGAATACGATCGTGGCCCTCGAGGCCGCCGGGCGGACGCTCGACCGTCTCTCGACGTTGTACAGCGTCCACGCTTCGAATTTGAACCTCGGCCCGATGCCTGAAATCCAGCAGGCCGTCGAGCCGAAGCTGGCCGAATTTCGCGACCGGGTGACGCAGAACGAAGCGCTGTTTGCCCGGATCGCCGCGGTCTACGAAAGCGACGAGCTGAAGAAGCGTTCGGTCGCCGATCAGCGGCTGGTCGACGATCGCTACAAAGAGTTCGTCCGCCAGGGAGCTCAGCTCAGCGCGAGCGACAAGGCGGAACTCTCGAAGATCAATCAGCGGTTGGCTCGACTGTTCGCCGACTTCAGCCAAAACGTGATGGCCGACGAGCAAGAGCACGTGACCTGGGTCGAGGAGCGATCCGATCTGGCGGGACTTCCCGAGAGCGTCATCTCGTCGATGGCCACCGCCGCCGAGGAGCGGGGCAAGCCTGGCAAGTGGGCGGTCACCAACACCCGCTCGTCGATGGACCCGTTCCTGACCTACGCCAAGAATCGCAGCCTCCGCGAGCAGGTCTGGCGGACCTACTACAACCGCGGTGACAACGGCGACGCGCACGATAATAACGCGATCATCCGCGAGATCCTCGGGCTTCGCGCAGCCCGCGCCAAGCTGCTCGGCTACGAGACGCACGCCCACTGGCGGCTCGAACCGCAGATGGCCAAAACCCCCGAAGCGGCCAATCAGCTGCTGATGCAGGTCTGGCCCAAGGCGGTTGCCCGGGTCCGCGAAGAAGTCGCCGACATGCAGCGGATCGCCGACGTCGAAGATCCCGGGATTACGATCGAGCCGTGGGATTATCGCTACTACGCCGAGAAAGTCCGCAAAGCCAAGTACGATCTGGATCTGAGCGAAGTCAAACCCTACCTGCAACTCGAGAAGCTCCGCGAAGCTATGTTTTGGGCTGCTGGCGAGCTGTACGGGTTTCAGTTCAAGCCGCTCGACGATCTGCCGGTCTACCAGGAGGACGTCCGCGTCTGGGAAGTCATCGATCGCGACGGCAAGCATGTCGGGCTGTGGTATTTCGATCCCTATGCCCGCGACGGCAAACGCTCCGGAGCTTGGATGAGCGCCTACCGCTCGCAGGAGAACATCGAGCGGCCGGTCACGCCAATCGTCTCGAACAACTCCAACTTCGTCGAAGGGGCGGCCGGGGAAGTGGTGCTGATCTCCTGGGACGATGCGGTGACGCTGTTCCACGAGTTCGGCCACGCGCTGCACGGACTCTGCTCAAACGTCCGCTATCCCTCTCAAGCCGGGACCTCGGTCGCGCGGGATTACGTCGAGTTCCCCTCGCAGCTGTTCGAGCATTGGTTGACGACGCCGGAGGTGCTGAACCGGTTCGCCGTGCATTACGAGACGGGCGAGCCGATGCCGCGGGAGTTGGTCGATAAAATCGAGCGGGCGGCGACCTTCAACCAAGGATTTGCCACGGTCGAGTACTTGGCCAGCGCCCTGGTCGACATGCGGTTGCATCTGGCAGGCGACGTGGAGATCGATCCCGACGCGTTTGAGCGAGAGACGCTCGAGGAGCTGGGGATGCCGAGCGAAATCGTGATGCGGCACCGCACGCCGCAGTTCTCGCACATCTTCTCGAGCGACAGCTATTCGGCTGGCTACTACAGCTATCTTTGGTCCGATGCGCTGACGGCCGACGCGGCCGAAGTGTTTGAGGAGGCCGGCAGCTACTACGATCCCGTGCTGGCCAAGCGGCTGTACGAAAACATCATGTCGGTCGGAGACACGGTCGATCCGGCCGAAGGCTTTCGGGCCTTCCGAGGCCGCGACGTCGACACCTCGGCCCTGTTCCGCAAGCGAGGCTTCCCGGTCGACTGAGCGGCTCGCCGACGGAGGATGGGGCGAAGGTTTCATCAGCCGCCACGCGCTAGCGTCCGGTTTTCGCGGCGTTCTAGCTGGACAGCGCCACTTTGGATTGGTTCGGAGCGGGACGGCTCGCAGAAAAATCGTTTAACGGCAAGCCGAAGGCGACTGCTTTTTAAAAC